>NZ_LBIX01000162.1:0-133895 GCF_028128655.1 Bradyrhizobium sp. CCBAU 45394
TGCCGAAAGCAAATCCTTGAAAAACAGCGGCGAAAACACATTCTGCCAAAGTAGTGCTAGTCTCGTGGCAACGGCCTTTATTGCCAAGACTCGACTAGAGCTGATCCGAGCGAGATTTTTGCTGTCTCTCTACTTTCGACTTTTTCAACAGTATCGGCCATAAGCGGAAATGCTTACTCGACTTAGTTTTACTTTTGCCCGAGTTGCGGAGGTTGGCGCGGTCACTCCGGCAAGCCAGCCTTTCTAAAGCCCTCTCTCATTCTCGCAATATCTTCCGAGCGACGTCGCCGCATCCTTTTCTCCACTTCGGAAATGGACAGTCCCGGGCTGATTTCAAGACCGCGCGCTATAGCCTCTCTCGCCCGATCCATGGCTCCAGTTAGGGCGCTACTTGCTGCGACAATGGCGAGTGCCCAAAGATGATTAGGCATATCGCGCAAACAACGTTCAGCAGCCGACAGTGCCAGATCGTAGCGGCCCGCAAAGAAATGGGCGCCGGCGATGCCGCCATGCACGGCCCAGATGAGTGGATCAAATGGACTGAGGCGCTCGGCGTGTGCGAAGTGTTCGATCGCCACGTCGGGTTCGCCATTAATCATTCGCACCCAACCACCGAGAAACCAAGCGGTCACAAGGTTTGGATTGAGCACAAGAGCCCGACTGGTCAAGGCCACACCCGCGTCGAAGTCGCCGGCAATCGAAGCCAGCACGAAACCCGAGGCACTGAGTGCTGTCGCATCATCCGTGCCCAATCTTGCCGCAAGCCGCGCCAAGCGCACTGCTTCGCGCGCCTCATCCTCGTGGGCCGTCCAAGGCGAAAGGATATCGTAGCACCATGCGGCCATCGCATAGGCTGCTGCAAAGGCAGGGTCAATTTGGCTCGCCTTTTTGAAGAGCGCCAAGGCTTCGGCAAGGGATTTCTTGCTCCCGTGATGGAGGCTTGCCATTCCGCGCAAGTAGTAGTCGTACGCGTGAAGACTTTCGGTCGGCTTGCGCTTTGCCCGCTCGATCTCAGCCTCTTCCAGCTTTGGCGAGATGGCGCCCACGATCAAAGTGGACAATTTGTCCTGAAGATCGAAGATGTCCTCTAATGCCGCGTCGAAGCGATCCGCCCAAATATGTGCACCGGTGCTTGTATCGACCAGCTGGCCGGTGATGCGCACCCGCTTCGCTGATTTGCGGATGCTACCTTCCAACACGTAGCGCACCCCCAGCTCACGCCCGATTTGCTTTACGTCGATGGAGCGCCCCTTATATGTAAAACTCGAGTTGCGGGCGATGACGAACAATGCCTTGAAACGAGATAGTGCGGTGATGATGTCTTCCACCATGCCGTCAGCAAAGTAATCCTGTTCTGGGTCGCCACTCATGTTCTCAAATGGCAGCACGGCGATGGAGGGCTTGTGGGGAAGCGCAAGACGGGTCTCGGGCGCATCGCGCGGATTTGGGGCCGCAACTTTTCGCGCTTCTTGCACCTGTGCGACGAAACGGAAGCCCTTGCGCTGAAGCGTCTTGATGATGCGCTGCTCCTCACCGGTATCGCCGATCGCAACGCGGACAGCGTTCAGGCGGGTCGTAAGCGCAGCATCGGACACAATGCGACCGTTCCAAACCGCGTTTATGAGCTCGTCCTTGCTGACGACGCGCTCCCTGTTTCGGATCAGGTATTCGAGGAGGTCGAACACCTGTGGGGCGATAGCAACGACCTGTGCCCCGCGATGAAGTTCGCGCCGGTCGGTGTCGAATGCGTACTCCTCGAAAAGATAGCGCAAGCTGCCAATCCCTTAGGCTGTTCCGATCATCGGGCCCTAGCAACACTTGGAACACAAAGAATAAGCTCCCGGTAAGGAAAATGTAAGCAGCACGTCAAGCGAACTCGCCGGGCTCTTGGCACCTTGTCTGGGTGGAAACAATGCACCCAGGGATGCTGCAATGAGCGTGATTTACCGTACAGCGGGCTTGCCCAGACGACCACATCACAGCGACGAGATTCCAGACCTTCAAGAGTTTTTGGGACGCGTATCAAGACTGGCGGAAATGGGAGCGGCTGCGGAGCGACCTTTGCAACCTAAGTGATCGGGAGCTAATGGATATCGGGATTTCGCGTGGTGAGGTCGACTACGTCGCCACGAACCGAGATGCCGACCCGCGAGGCTTCCGATCCGCCGTATGATGTCGATGTCTGGCAGCGGTGGACGGTCGGAATTGGGAACGGCCAGCCGGGTTGTGGCGCAGATGCCGACTTCCGGTATGGGTCACACTCAGACCCGCAGTCCTCTCAACAGCACTTCCCGACTACCCCCGACACCGGACATCGCGCTGCAATGCGCAAATTGACGCGATCGGCCAAAATCTGCCGTGGCGGCCCGATAGCGCGACTTCTGGTCGAATAACGGACATCGTCGGACCCACCCGGTACGTCTGGGGACTATTCGCCGCAGCGATACCGCCGTCCGAACTTGAAGTTGCCACCACGCTTTTGTCTACGATCACAATTGAGTTGCCCGATCGGCATCAAAGGTCGTAAATTACCACCGTAGCACTCCTGATCAGAGGAGAATGCAATGCATCTACGATGGGTCGCGGGCAGTGTGTAGCGCTCATCCAGGCGTGCCAGCCGAGATCAGAACTGACGGAGACGCGCGACAATCAACGATGTGGATCTGCTGACAGCTTATGAGGTCTTACGATGAAGACTCTTTGCAAGCGTCCCGATGACATTGATTTCGTTACTCCTGATTTCTCAAGCTGGAGCGCAGCACTTGATGCGTTCAGTTTCGGCAGCCACCAGTGCGCAATACAGGCTGAGCCACCAGGAGCGCCGAGCACAACAGCGTTTCCAGATGGCGTCTCGTCGGGCGACGTCACTCAGAGCTCAGCAGTCCTTTGGACCCGAGCGGTCGAGATTGGGCGTCTGATCTTCCAGATCTCGACGGATCCTTCCTTTCATCATGCGCAAGGCGCGCGGGTCACCGTGGCCGACCCACTGGTGCCGGTGAAGGTTGAATTCGACCATCTCAAATCAGGTCAACACTACTTCTATCGTGTGATCGATTCGTCCGGCGATATAATCGAAGGCAGCTTTACGACCGCCAGCGCACTTGGCACCCACAATGGATTCCACTTCGCGATCGTCGCCGACCAACAAGGTGAACTCGCACCATTCGCCCCGATCAAGAATGCTGCAGCGGCGAACCTAGATCTGGTGGTGAAGCTCGGAGACACGGTCTACGCCGACCTACCGCCGGCGGCCAGCGCGCTGAATGAATTTCGGCTCAAGCATGACCAGGTCTACAGTAGCCATTTCGGCCACGACTATCTGGCCGACTTGCAAGCCCATGTGCCGATCCTGGCCACGATCGATGATCATGAGGTCGTCAATGATTTTGCCGGCGGCGCGCCACCTAGCACGGATCCGCAGTTCATCGGTCAGCCGGGTGATTTCATCAATGAAACGCCGCTGTATTCGAACGGTCTGCAGGCATTCAACGAGTACAACGCGATCAAGACCCGAATATATAGTGGTACTGGCGAGGACCGCTTTGACGGCGCGCCCGATCTCTATCGCTACAACACCTATGGTTCCGATGCGGCGGTCATTCTGACCGATGAGCGCAGTTTCCGCGATGCTGAGCTGCCGGCGCCGACAAATCCAATTGACCCAACCCAGGTTGCGCAATTCCTCACAGCCTCGCTCGATCCAAGCCGCACCCTTCTCGGTGATGTCCAGTTAGAGCGCCTTGAGCAAGACCTTCTTGACGCGCGCGACAACGGCATCACCTGGAAATTTGTTATGTTGGGGGAGCCGATCCAGAACTTCGGTCCGACCCTCGGTGCTGGCGATCGTTACGAAGGGTATGCGGCCGAGCGCGGCAGGCTCTTGAAGTTTATCGATGACAATCACATCGAGAACGTGGTGTTCGTATCCTCTGACATGCACTGGACCTCGGTCAACAATCTGACCTATCAGGAGACGCTCGGTGGTCCGCAGGTTGCGAGCAGCGCGTTTGAGGTCGCCACCACTGCTTTGGGAGCCACGTCGTTTGCACCGTTGCTGCCTCAGATCGCTCTTCAGCTCGGCTTGATTACCCCGCAGCAGCTCGCACTTTACAATAGCTTGCCGAACGCGCCGGATACTGACAGCATCCCCAATGACAAGGACGACTTCGTTAAATCGATCATCAATGGATATATGATCAAGCTGGGCTACGATCCGATCGGCCTCGAGAGCGGCGGCGCGATCCATGCTACGCTTTTGAAGGGTGATTATTTCGTCGGACACGACTTCGGCTGGACCGACTTCAACATAGATCTTGCAGGACACTTGCTCGTGACAACCTGGGGTATGCCGTACTTCAGTGCCCAGGACCTCGCCGCCAACCCGGATCAGGTCCTGGCGCAGGATCCGACCATCGTCAGCCAATTCGAGGTGACGCCGACTTCAAGCTCGATTATCGGCACGGACAAGAGCGACGCACTGCGCGGAACTAAAGGGGCCGACGTCATCATCGGTGCCGGTGGCAACGACGTGATCGAGGGCAATGGCGGCAACGATTATCTGGATGGTGGAAAAGGCAACGACATCATCTACGGCGGTGAGGGAGACGACCGCATTTTCGGCCGCGGGGGTAACGACATCCTTTATGGCCAGAACGGCAGCGATAGGATCGACGGCGGTACGGGTAACGACCTTCTTTTAGGCGGATCCGGCAACGATACCTTTGTCTTCTCCAAGAACCCTGGATCCGACGTCATCGTCGGTTTCGTGGCTGCGGGCGCCGACCACGATGTGATCGAGTTCAGCAAGTCGGCATTTGCCGACTGGGCAGCTCTTCAGGGCGTTATTCGGGACGGACCGCAAGGGACGATCATCACAGTCGGTGAACACGACACGATCACACTTGCCGGCGTCACCTCCGCGGAGCTGATTGCCAACCATGCGAACACCTTCCACTTCGTATGAATTGAGATATATCCCGCGTTGCTGCTTGCAGGGATAGGTCACCTGCAGGCAACAAGCGAAGGCGGGCTTACTCTGGCAATCCGGCTTTCCGAAGCGCCTCGATCAACAGCTTCATGTCGGGTTCGGGTCAGAGGCGGCCCTTCGTATCCAAATGACCTTGGTCGGGCCACTTCCTAATGAAGCTGACATCCCCGAACCGTGCAAGTCAGCCACGGGGCCAAAAGCAGTTGTTAGCAGTCGCGCGCTTGGTCGAGGTCCCTTCGCCCCTTAAAAGGCCGCATAGAGCGACCCGCTGCACCGGGTATAGGCGGAGCGGATGTAAAAATAAAACGATGGAAGCGAAAAGACACAGCTGCACGCGCCGGCCCGGCGGAACATGCGCGGCCGTTGCCGCGGAAAAGAGTTCTTCTTGCTCGATTTCACACCGGGAAGGTCCTATTCCGGCAATCCAAGACGGTCTATCGCTTCTTCCAATCTCGCTCTGTGCATGAAATTGCGAGTAGGCTCGACGAATATCCTCTTCAGATCGGAGCTGCGCAACTTTGGAAATTGAACTCGAATAGTAGGATCTCCCTCGATGATCCACCGGAAGAGCCAAGCGTACAAATCGTTTGGAGCGCGGGCTAACAGCTTCTTAGTCTCTTCTACAGCTTCCTCGTCGCGTCCAAGCCCCCACAGCGCGCAAACCCTGCCTCTCATCGAGATGAAGACGGTCCAATCGTCAAAGGGGTTAAGCCTGATGGCGCGATTGAAAGCCTCTAGACCACGTTCTACTTCGGCGACTTCTGCGATGCTCAGACTGATCCATCCGCGGACATTCCAGGCACTCGACAGGTTGGGATTGATCGCCAATGCACGATCCGCATACTCGGAGCCGCGCTTGATATCTCCAGCCAGGTAGGTGATGAACAGAGCGGCCCATGACAAAACGAACGCGTTCTTTGGCTCCAGAGCAAGAGCACGATCATTGAGCTGCAAGACTTCGGCCCGCTCATCATTTGTAAGCGGCAAACCTCCATGTTGCGGCCGCCAAAACAAGCACGAAGCGACCCTCATATGCGCCAGCCCAAATTCTGGATTGAGTTGGATTGCTCTGCGGAACAGCGGTAAAGCTTCTTCACTCGCTTCGGCTGTATGCTGCGCATACAGTGCTAGACCGCGCAAATAGTAGTCATAGGCATCCCAGCTTTCAGGCGGCTTGCGCTTGGCGCGTTCAATTTCCGCGTCGAGCAGCCGAGGGGCAATTGCACCGACTACGCTGACCGCGATTTTATCCTGCAAGTCAAATGCGTCTAGAAGCTGCCCCTCGAACTTGTCAGCCCACAAATGAGTGCCTGTCTTTGCGTCGATCAATTGCCCCGTTATTCGGAGCCGTTGACCGGACTTCCGAACACTGCCTTCGAGCACGTAACGCACACCAAGCTCGCTTCCGACCTTCTTGATGTCCACGGCCGTGCCCTTGTACGTGAATGACGAGTTTCTGGAGATGACAAACAGGTTTTTGAACCGTGAAAGCTCCGTGATGATCTCTTCCACCATCCCATCGGCAAAGTACTCCTGGTCAGGATCGCCGCTCATGTTCTGAAACGGAAGTACCGCTATGGAAGGCTTGTCGGGCAGCCGAGGAACGGCACTTAGCTCCTCCCTCAGTGCGCCTACTCTGTCCGCGCGGACAGCGTAGGCGCGAACCGGCTTGCTGATGTTCTTGAACTGCTGTTCGCCCCGGTCCTCGAAGCCAACGTCCAGCTTGCCCTCGATCTCGCTGTACACCTTCTCGGAAATCAGGATGCCGCCAGGATCGGCGCCCCCCTCCAGCCTGACAGCAATGTTGATGCCGTCGCCAAAAAGATCGCCGTCAGCCCCGACGATAACCTCCCCGAGATTGATCCCGATGCGTAGGTTAAGAGAGCTCCGGCCTGACGCGATGCCTTCCTGTATCTCCACTGCGCACTGCACTGCAGCCGACGGACTTGCGAATTCGGCCAACGCGCCGTCACCCGTGGTCTTAATCAGCCGCCCGCCGTGGCGAGCGAGGCCAGGCTCGATTACCTCGCACTTCAGCCGCTCGAACTCGGCATACGTAGCTTCCTCAGCGCGCTGCATCAACGCAGAGTAGCCGACCACGTCAGCGGCCAAGATCGCCGCCAGTCGCCTTTGAACCCGCTGCTCGGTCACAGCGCCCTCCAAACGGCCAGACTAAATAAGCCACTAGGGCGGGAGCCTAGCAGTTTTGCTGACCACCTGTGAGCGGTAATCGCGGGAGGTCGATTACCTCAAGTGGCATATTGCCGAGCCTAGCGCACGGGCTGCATTCCTTTCCATCGCCCTCGCGCCCATGTCGGGTTAGGGCCGATTTTGTTGCAAAAGTCGGCTGCAATGGATTTGGCTGGGCCCTTCGTTGAGCCGCGCTCTGAAGCGCTGGCCCTGACGCATTTTACGCAACTTCGACGCTACGCTACGCGCTGCGCAGAGCCTGAGCCGGTGGGGGTCGTGCGACCAGCGATGCAAACCGCCTCAGATTCTGGGCGATGGCGGCTAGAACAAACTCATCCTGGGCACCTTGCGGGCCCCGCAATCGGAGCCGACCAAGCTTCAGGATGCGCTTCAAGCGTGCGAAGTTCATCTCGATCTTCTTGCGCTGATGCCGGGAGAACTCGAAGCCCTCGGTGCCAGCGATCGACCGGGCAACGTCTCGGGCATGCTCATGGATATCGCGCGGGATCTTGCGTGATGGTTCCTTTGGGCAGCACTGCGGTTTGAGGGGGCATACATCGCAGTCGAGCTTGCTTGCACGATACAGAAGGGTCTTGCCCTCGTGCACGGTACCGCTCGTCCCAAGCCGCTTACCACCCGGGCAGTGGTAAACGTCGCCGGTCGGATCATATCGAAAGTCGCTCCGCGAGAAGGTGCCATCATCGCGCTTCGACTTATCGAACACAGGGATATGCGGCGCGATGCCCTTCTCCTCGACCAGCCAGTTCAGCATCGGAGCCGCTCCGTAAGCGGTATCCCCGACAAGTCGCTCTGGCTTGAGACCGAAGCGTTCCTCGGTCCGTTCGATCATGGTCTTTGCTGCACCGACCTCGGCCTGGCGAATGGCGCGGGAGGCCTCGACATCAACGATGACGCCGAACTTCACGTCGATGAGATAGTTGTCGGAGTACGCGAAGAATGCCGGCCCCTTGTGAGCGCCGGTCCACTGCGCTGCCGGATCGGATGGCGAGACAAACTTCGGGACGACATCGCTGGCGGCGCCCCACGCCGGATCGTCGAGGGTTGCCAAATACTCCTTCACCGCGCGGCTAGACCTGGCCGGATCGCGATCCCTGCGCCAGTCCTGACCTGCGATCGAGCGCTGCTTGTTCGCGTCGGCCGCAATCAGGCTCGCATCGACTGCAAATCCTTCGCCACCAACCAGACCGGCGGCAATGCATGTCTCGACAACCCGTTCGAACACGCGGCGGAGAACATCTCCACCGCGGAAGCGCTCGTTGCGGGCCCGCGAGAACGCCGAATGATCCGGGACGGCGTCCTCGATACCGAGCTTGCAGAACCAGCGATAGGCGAGGTTCACCTGCACTTCACGGCAGATCAGCCGTTCCGAGCGGATCGCAAAGACATACCCCACGACCAGCATCCGGATCATCAGTTCCGGATCAATCGACGGGCGCCCCAGCGACGAATAGTGAGATGCTAGTTCACCGCGAAGCCAGGATAGATCGAGAGCAGCATCGATCTTCCGCACCAGATGATCTTCAGGAATAGCGTCGCCAAGACGAAACTCGTAGAACAGTTGACCTTGGTCACTATTCAGACGGCCCATCATGGATCGACCTCGCCGAGATTCGCGTCAACACAACGGAATCACGCTTCGTGACTTGTCTCAACCGACTTTTGCAACAAAATCGGCCATTAGCTGACTCGCGCATCGCAGCGAGGCCCGTCTCGCCAGCGCGTGCTCACGGTTCATTCTGGTAACCCCGCTTTTCGCAGACCCTCAATAATCAGCTTTGAGCTTTTGGGGACCCGGGCGATATGCGCCGATATTGTAAAGGCGGGATCGATCTCAAGCACACGCGCCGCCGCGACGTGCGCCTCAGCGTCGCGTCCGAGATGGGCGAAGGCGGAAGCGAGGCCGCGGTGAGCTGGCATAAAGGAGGGATTTAGACGCACGACTTTCTTCAATGCGACGATTGCCTCCTCAAAACGCCGAAGTCCCATGAGGGCATGCGCAATGCCAAGAAACGTCATGTGCAGCAGCGGATCTACCGGGCTCATGCGAATGGCACGTTCAAAGCTTTGTATCGCTTCCTCCGGCAGGCCGACCATTGTATAGACCCAGCCTCTGTTGTTCCAAGTGCGCCATGAATTTGGGTTGAGCAGCACGGCCCTGTCAGCCATTTCGATCTCGGATTCACTGTCGCCGACCATGCCCGCCGAGATTACGGCAACCCTTGACAAGGTGTCTGGATCACCATCATCGATCCTCAATGCCAAATGAGCGAGCCGAACTGCTTCCTTGCAGTCGAACTGAGGATCGTTGGCATAGCCTAACGCGACGTTGCTCGCATGGCAGTCGCCTGCCAGAGCCGCTGCAGACCCGAACCTTGGTTCTAGCTCCAGAGCGCGGTGAGCCAGCCTGATCGCCTCGGCCAAACTTTCGCGGCTCGTCAGGTAATACTGTTGCATGGATCGGAGAAACAAGTCATAGGCGGTGAGGTTCTCTGGTCGCCTCCGTGTCGCCATTTCAATCTCTGTTTGAAGCATCTTTGGTTGAACAGCCGAGACAACAGCGACGGTTACTTCGTCCTGGAGAGCAAAGACGTCGGTAAGGTCACGCTCAAACCTGTCCGCCCATAGATGCGCGCCTGTAGCTGCATCGATCAGCTGCCCTGCGATGCGAACTTTTCCCGACGCCTTCCGCACAGACCCCTCGAGGACATAGCGCACACCGAGCCGACGCCCGACTTCCTTGATATCGACGGCTTTGCCTTTGAAGGTGAAACTCGAGTGACGTGCGATAACGAACAGAGACTTAAACCGCGACAGCGCGGTGATGATTTCTTCCACCATGCCCTCCGCAAAATATTCCTGCTCGGGATCGCCGCTCATGTTCTCAAACGGCAGCACGGCGATGGAAGGCTTGTCGGGGAGTGCAAGATCGGGTTTTTGAAGTTCTACTTGATCGTCGGCGACTGCTGCGCCTGCCGGTTCCTTCACTTCCCGGACTGCTCCGACGAAACGGAAGCCCTTGCGCGGTAGTGTTTTTATGAAGCGCTGTTCCTCGCCGGAATCGCCGATTGCAGTCCGGGCGGCATTCAGGCGAGTTGTCAGCGCTGCGTCGGATACGCTGCGCCCATTCCAAATGACTTTGATGATGTCGTCCTTGCTGACAACTCGCTCCCTGTTGCGGATCAGGTAATCAAGCAGATCGAACACCTGTGGTGCGACAGGGACGAGCTCCCCCTCGCGATGCAGCTCGCGCCGATCGGTGTGGAAGACGTACTCCTCAAACAGATAGCGCAACTTCCTTCCCCGTTGCCAGTCTCGGAGCGACGCTGCGCCCCTGCGCCAGTCGGAATGAAGAGAATAAGCCGCCGATAAGGAAAATGTAAGCCGCTCGTAAAGCCTACCGAACCGCGCTTTGGCAGTCTAGGCGGCGAGAAACGTAGCGGAGGCGACGATGAGTGCGACCTACGAGTCCAGGAGAATGCGACGGGCCGCTGCATTTGCACAACGGAGTGCCACTCTACTTGTCTGCGGTGCGCTTGTCATCGCCTGCGCCAACGCTGCTGAAGCCCAATGCTCTGCGCAGGATGTCCTGCGCAATCACTTGGCGCTCAAGGGGGCTCCGCCAGCCCGCGACACCCGGACGTCATTCAGCTCCGCCGCCGAGGTTCCTTTCTGGAAGAGGATTACTGTCGGGACCTTTAGGGATTTGGCCGCTCTTCGGGGCGCGATGAGTGCACTGGGCTGCGGTGTTGGGAGCTCGGCTGACGAGATTATCGGAAGACCGGCCTTTACCCTCAGCGGGAAGAAAGCCGAGGTCGAGCTTGTTGCCGTGTCGCCAGCCGAACTTGGCTTTGAGGGCAAAACGGCAGCGCTGCGGGACGTCTATGCGCGCGCACAATTGCTGGGCCTTCTGCTTGCGCCCGCCGAAATCGCAGCGCAGCTAAGACTTCAGTATCTGGACCAGCCGATCGGCGAATTCCTTATCCTGGCGATGGAGCCGATCAGGACATGGGCTGGTGAACCGGTCATCCTAACAGTGGCGAATGGTGGAGCGGGCCTCATTCTGATCGGGCAGGACGGCCAAGACGGTTTGGACCTGCCGGTGAGGTCGCGTTTTGTATTCGTTCGCCCTGGTACACCCGGCCCTCCACAGGCAGCGGCATTTGCTCCATAGCCAGAAGTAAAAGCGATTTTGTCGGACTTCCATTTTCCGCATATCGCAGGGTGAGGAAGCAGATCGGCGCATAGTGCGCTTGCAGCCTCGTAGAGAGGAACGAATGTCCGCGAGAATACATGCAGCGCTGATGCTTGGCCTGATTGCGTTGGCGACACCGGTGCTCGCCCGTGATGACGGGCGCTACGCCAAGTCGCCGCTGAAGCCATGGTTCGAGAGCTTGCACAGCGAGTTTGGGCAGTGCTGTACGGATGCCGATGGATACATCGTCTTCGACGCCGATTGGGAATCCGACCGTGGCCATTACCGCGTCCGCATCGAAGGTGAGTGGGTCGTGGTTCCTGAGGGCGCCGTCCTAAAGCAACCGAACCGCGCCGGTCCGACTATGGTATGGAAGCACTACATCGATGGCCATCCGCGCGTTCGCTGCTTTCTGCCCGGCAGCATGATCTGAGAACGTACGCCGGAATTCCATGCAGGGAGTCCGGGTCGCGGCGTTCTGAATGACCGTGCTTGAGCCAGTGAACTCGTGGCTTTGCAATTCAGAGGAATTGCAATGAGATCAGCACTTCCCGAACAGCCGCATGCAATTAGGGGGGAGACCCATGATGCGGCAAGCTATCGTTATTTTTTCGAGAGGTTTCGGCTGGTAAAATCTAGCGAGCTTGGGAACGAGCGTAGAGAGGCGCACAGCCGGCCTCGCTTCTATTAGGCGTGCACCGATCACTCCGGCTTCCTCGACCCTGCCAGACATTGCGTGGCAAGCCGCTAGAATAAACTGTGCGTTGAGATAGTTGGGCCGGTGCAGCACAGCCAACTTGGCCCATGATGAACCGTCTTCGTATCGATCTGTCAAAAAATGAGCAAACGCTATTCCGGTCTGCATCAGAAAAAGAAACGGATCCATAGGGCTTAAACGCACGCCGGCATGGAACTGTTTGAGCCCCTCCTCAACATTGCCGCGCCGTATGTGTTCCCAGCCGATACTATATCGTGCAACAGCCAAATTTGAATTGAGCTCATGCGCCTGGAAAACAAGGGTCGTGCCCTCGTCGAGCTCATACAGTACGCCGGCAATAGCCTGCCCGACCCTCACAAGGACAGTTGGATCTTCCTTATCGAGCTCAATTGCGCGCCTCGCCAGCCGTCGGGTCTCATCGCGTTCCTGATCCGCATCGACCGTCCAGCCGAAGACCTTTCGTTGCAGGCAGCAATAAGCGCCCAGCGCGTATGCTGCGGCCAACCCGGGATCGATCTCGACGGCAAGCCGAGTCAGTCTGAGGGCTTCAATGTTTTGTTCGCGAGTGAATTGATAGAAGCTTGAGAGTGCACGAAGATAGTAATCGTAGGCCTGAAGATTTTCGGTTGGCTTGCGTTTTGCGCGCTCTATCTCGGCCCGCTCCAATTGAGGAACGAGTGCGCCAATCACGCTACCCGTCACTTGGTCCTGCAGATCGAAGATATCACTGAGTTGGCTGTCGAAGCGGTCCGCCCAGAGGTGGGCACCCGTCGTGGCCTCGATCAACTTTCCGGAAATGCGAACCCGGTCGCCGGATCTGCGCACGCTGCCTTCGAGCACGTACCGAACGCCTAGCTCGCGCCCGACCTGCCTAATGTCGATAGGCTTGCTCTTATAGCTAAAAGTAGATTGTCGCGCGATGACGAACAGCGATTTTGGACCGTGAAAGGCCGGTGATGATGTCCTCGACCATGCCATCGGCGAAATACTCCTGCTCTGGATCCGAGCTCAGGTTGGTGAATGGGAGAACGGCGAGCGACGGCTTGTCGGGAAGTGTGAGGGCAGGTTTGGCGGTCTCCCTTTGGAATTCGTTTACTGCCACCGTGGGGGCTCTGTCGGCTTCCTGCACCGTACCGATAAAGCGATAGCCCTTCCTCGGCAGCGTCTTGATCAGACGCTGGCGCTCTCCGGAATCGCCAATCGCGGATCGAGCTGCATTTAGCCGGGTCGTCAGCGCGGCATCGGACACGAACCGTCCCTTGCAAATGGCGGTGATGAGCTCGTCCTTGCCAACTACGCGCTCGCGGTTGCGAATGAGATAGTCGAGCAGGTCAAAGGTCTGTGGCGCCAGGGCAACGACGTTTGTGTCGCGGTATAGCTCGCGGCGGCCGGAATCTAGTTCAAGATCTTCGAAGAGATAGCGCAAGATGCGAAATCCCTCTAGGCGGTCGCCGGTTAAAGGCGGCAACAATTCGGAGGTAAAGAATAAGCTGCCCATAAGGAAAATGTAAGCAGCACGTCAAGCGTGTTGGGCCAAATCTTGGCAGCTTATCTGGGTGGAAACAAGGCACCCGAGGATGCTGCAAATGAGCACGATTTACCAGGCAACGGGCTTGGTCCAGACGACCGTAGCGCAGCGAGGCAACGTGGGTGCGTTCATGAATTGTTGGACCGCCTTTAAGGAATGGCGAAAATGGGAGCGGCTGCGGCGCGATCTTTGCAACCTGAGTGATCGGGAGCTGATGGATATGGGCATTACGTATTCCGAGATCGATTACGTGACCTCAAACCGAACTACGAACCCGCGAGGTATACCATCGGCCGAATGATGTCGACCGACGGCAGCGATGGACAGTCCCTCGGAAACAGGCCGACGCGAGCCGCGTCGCGGCCCAGACACCGACTTCCGGTATGGGTCACACTGGTAGTGCTCTGAACGAGCGAAATAGTTCTGCTTCGCTCTCAAAACCGGACATCCGCGAATTTATGCGCCCTAGTCGGGGTGGCTCTTGCCGGCAAGCCAATCGACTGCTTTCTGCGCCGAGGCAGCGGCGGTAAAGATTGCCCGCTTGTCGGATTTGAGCACAGCCAACCAGCTGGCGAGATAGCAGGCATGGTCTGGCCTCGGTTCCAGCGCAATGCCAAGATCAGCGCAAAGGAACGCAGTCCCGATCTCAGCGACGAGTTCTTCGCGCGCGTAAGCGTTGTCTCCGAAGCGTTTGCCCAAATCACGGTCGCAGCGATGCTTTGGCGACGTCCAATGGATGAGTTCGTGAAGCAACGTCGCATAGTAGCCTTCGGCCGCGCTCGACGTAGGCGTATCGATGAACTGACGATAAGGCGGCATTTCGATACGGTCGGCTGACGGAAGATAGCAGGCACGGTTGCCTTTGTGGACGATCTTGGCTGTGGTGGCGGTGATAAAGGCATCGACACTGTCGATCCTCGTTGACATGGGTTCGCGGGCCGGGACCGCCGCGGGCTGCGCGGGAAGGCCTTCTATCTGCTCGATGTTGAAGACCGTGTACGCACGGAGCAGCGGAATACGGTGGATGGCCTCTTCGCCTGTTACAGGATCGTCCTCGGCGCGTTCAATGGCTTTGGCATAGACGACGGTCGCGCCCTGCTCACCTTTACGGACTTGAGCACCCAGCGCCTGGGCCTGGCGATACGTCATCCAAGTTGCCGACGAGTAGCCGTGGGTGATTGCTTCGGACCACAGGATGAGAACATTGACGCCTCGATATGGTGTGCCGTCGTGGCGCAGAGGGCGGGCTGATGCGGCCTGCCTTGACGACGGGGTCCAAGGCTTAGTCCAACTGCGCGTGCCCTGCTCAAGGTCGCGGATGATTTTGTCGGTGACGCGCTGATAGATGTCTACGCGCCGCTTCTTACTGGAGTTTGCGCTGGTTGAAGTAGCTCTGGCATGCCTGGATGATTGGGCTTGGTGTGGCCGATTGGTCGCCATGATCGTCTCTTCGTTTACCGTCGGGCCTGCGTGATTGCGGCCTCGATGGCGGTGATTGCGCCGGGAGGCGATCGATCTGCACCGGAGGCTGGAGCGCAGCGCAGGACGGCGACGGGATGGCTATTTTGACTTCCGCGAGGAGCCGCATGGCGGCGGGGAAAATAGCCCGACCAGCCGTTGCGGGAAGCGATCGGGGCCGCAGGCCCTCTAACTCCCGGCGATACCGTCCATCATTAGAGGCCCAACATCTCGTGCCCGATGTCTCGAAACGGGTAGCATTGGCGGCGAACGGTTCACTTGGCGCACATCCCAGAATGCGAACGCGTTGGAATACTCAACGCGAGTTAGATCCGGCCGCAATCGACAAAGATCGCCATCGACTCCTCTCCGCGATGTGTCGCGTCGCGCGACCACGGCAGCCGAACGCCGAGGCCGGCGCCATCCGTTCGAAGGCGATCCCGGTGATCCTGAATGGTAACGGCGAGGTTTAGACTTGGATGAGCGCACGGGCCGAGCAGGCTCTGAAACTGCAGTGGTCAACCACTCCGCCGGACGGTGCGCGTTGTCGCCCGCGGGAAGATCAGGCCGCGCCTAAGTCAGTCGCTGTCTTCGCACTGCTTGTCCACGACCGCTGAACTCTCCACGACCTTGCCGTCGCGGCTGAGCGGGACTTACGCCGCCCTGCGGACCTCAGCGTCGGTGACTTCGATGAACTGCGGCATCGTGTCGGGGTACTCGCCGGCGTGCTCTCTGGTCTCAACGCGGTAGCCCTCGAAGCGCATGTCGCTGCCGTCCATGGCCCCATCCTGCAGCCGTTTCTTGGCGGCATCGGCGGCAGGTCGGGATCGGCCGCATTCCGGGGCGAAGAACTCCAGGAAGGCCGACCTCGATCGAGAAGGCGCCTGAGTTCGTCGACGGCGTCGCCGCGCCGTTCGAGCTCCTCCACCGCGGCGACGACCTCGTCGCGATCGAGAACGTCGAGTGTCAATCGGCGTTCACATTTGGCTCTGACGCAATTTTGATGCAGCCCCACTCTATTCTGCGCCGATTAGTCTGGCCTGAAGCAGATCGAGTTTGCCGCGGCCGTACATTTGCCGTCTGACGAGTTTGAGGCGGGTGATCTGACCTTCAGTCTGTCCGTTGGACCAGGGCGATGTAATTGCCGCACGAACCGCCGCTTCATCAATCGTAACGCCGCGGGCGAATGAGGCAACGAGACTGGCCGCGAGCGCGTTCGATCCATGGCGACAGCTCGGCGGCCGCTCCGCGCCGGATCATCAGGTGGAATTGGGCTACGATCTCTCGAGCTTCGACAAGGGTGGGAACGCCAGCCTCGACGGCGGCGACAGTGATCGTCTCTGCTTTCGAAAGCGTATCCCGTCCGACCGTCATGAGGCGAGCGATTGTTCTGGCCGATGGGATCCGATGAAGACTTTCGACATCAACCTTTTCGGACCGCCGTCTCCGTGTCGTCCATTCACCCACAACGCGAAGGGAGCCTCGGAAGCCGCGTGCTTTTAAACGGCGCCAAAGTTCAGCGCCGTTTCGGCAACCGGCCTCCCATTGGTCGTCGAGCCATGGCAGATGCTGATCGAGTGAACTCTGCCGGGTCCGGAAGACATCGTGGCGTTCGCCCCGGATCACCTGTCGCACCAGCTTCCTGCTATGGCCGGTCTGGCGCACGATCTGCTTGATCGGCGTTCCGCCTTTCGACAGGACCAAGATGCTTGCGTTGGTCTCTTCGCGGCGGAGATAGCCCTCGTATTGTAGGCGCTCGGCCGCGGTGAGCAGTTTGGGATTGATTGTCGTCGCCCCGATTGCGCTGCGGATCTGGCGCATCGATTTGCGAACGGCGTCGAGGAAAGCCCGACTGGCGTTCTCCATCAGATGCCAGCGATCTGCGACCTGTACCGCGTGCGGCAGGGCCTTTGCCGCAGCTTCACCATATCCTCCACCGCGATCACGCGCTACGATCGCGATCGTGGGATGAGCAGCGAGCCAGGCTTGGGCAGTTGCCGGCTCACGGTCCGGCAGCAGCGTGACTACCCGGCGCCTTTCCAGATTGCAGACGATGCTGGCGTATCGGTGGTTGCGCCGCCAAGCCCAATCATCAATGCCAATAACCCTGAGCGGATCAGCCGGCGGGCGGGTACGGCGTCGGGCCACGCGCAGGAGCGTATCCTTGCTCACCGGCAGCATCAGCCGTTTTGCGAAGCCTGCTGCCGGTCGTCCGCCCAACGCCAGACCGAGGTGATGGACGATAGAATCCAGCCTCGCTGTGCGTCGCGCCGAAGGAGCCAGGCCCCCTTCGGCGAAGCGCTCAGTGAAGACTTGGCGCCCGCACAGGACGGCGTCGCAGCGGAAGCGTCGGGCGATCACCAGGAGCTGTACGATCCGCCCTGAGAGCGGCAGATCGCTTACGCGTCGCCGATAGCGGCTATGGATACGTCGGGAAACCGTTCCGCAGGATGGACACAGGCCAACGCTTCTGGACGCCCGGACCGCAATGACGGCCTTATCACCATCGTAAAACGCACTCTCTACAACAAACCCACTCGGCACCAGACTGGAGCGCTGGAGTGCCTGCTGCATGGCGCTGGTTCTCCTTCAATCAAAGCGCTAGGCAGACCCCAAACTGCATCAAAAGTGAGTCAGAGCCAATTTTGGACGCCGATCCCCCGGCTTAGGGGGTCAATATTGCAGACGATGACGTAATTGCGGTCGGCGCCCGCGGCTCGAAAGGTCCGCTATCTTCAAGCCTTCCGCAATCTTACGAATCGGAGGGGCTATGAAGCAATATGTTGGGCTGGATGTCTCGCAGAAAGAAACGTCAGTATGCGTGGTCGACGAGGTGGGTCAGGTCTTGTTCGAGGGAAAGGCCAAGTCCGACCCCGGGGCGCTCACGACACTGCTTCGCAGGCGAGCTCCACACGCCGAGCGCATCGGATTTGAGACCGGGGCGATGGCGAGTTGGCTGTGGCACGAGCTTCGTAGGGTTGATCTTCCAGTGGTCTGTATCGACGCTCGACATGCGCACGCGGCTTTGTCAGTGCGCATGAACAAAAGCGATCAGAACGATGCTCGAGGTCTGGCCGAACTGGTACAGGTTGGCTGGTATCGAGAAGTCAAGGTCAAGAGTGAGGAAAGTCAGAAGATCCGTGCGATACTCGTGGCGAGATCCCGGCTCGTGGCCATTCGTCGAGATATCGAGAACCAGGTCCGCAGTCTCATCAAAGAATACGGCTTGCTGTTCCCCCGTGCGAGTCGGATGAGACGACGCGTCGCCTAATGACCGTTCCTGGTGTTGGCGTGGTGACTGCCTTGACGTTCCGGCATACGATCGATGATCCATCGCGCTTCCGATCGGCATCAAGCGTCGGCGCCTATCTGGGTCTTACACCGCGGCGCAGCCAATCTGGCGAAACGGACATCAACGGCAAGATATCCCGATGGGACGACCGTCTGCTCCGGACTTACCTGTTCGAGGCGGCGACGGTGCTGCTTTATCGCACCAAAAAATGGTCTTCTCTCAAGGCTTGGGGAATAAAGCTTGCCAACCGAATTGGCATGAGAAAGGCAAAAGGTCGCCATCGCGCGCAAGATCGCCGTGATCCTCCACTGCGTCTGGGTCGATGGCACACCGTTCAATTGGGGTCAGGCGAAGGAAGCCTGATCCTATTTATTAGCTCCTGGTCCGGTCCGCCGGACTGGCGATGTCCCGCTGGGACGGTGGGTTGTGACGACCTCGTTCATTCGGCTGGTGGCGGCTTGACCGTACCCCGCTGCAGACGTTGAGGCGTCCGCCCCGGACATCATCATGAGGCGCTACGCGACCTCGGAAAGGACCATGACCCAGCGATGGCATCAGGCCCAACGACGCCAAACCTCGGACTGGCATCGTCATCACCCGCGCTCGCCCTGTCTACGCAATGGCGAGCTCCCACAGGCCGAGCGCTACCGCCTTCAAGAAAGGAGACACCACTTGACATCACACCGCAATTAAAGGGCCGAATGACAGGCGGCGGGACGACGATTGCGCAGCAACTTGTCGTCGACGTGACGGGAACGCCGTTTCCCGAGCTGATGCGGAAGCTCGTCTTGGAGCCGGTTGGATTGACGGATAGCAGCTTCGAACAGCCTCTGCCGCCTCCTTTTGCCAAACGAGCGGCGAGAGGCCACCCCTTGAACGGCACCGAAATAGAAGGTGGCTACCACGTTTATCCCGAAATGGCAGCCGCGGGGCCCTGGACCACGGCCGCCGATCTTACGGCGCTGGGCGTTGAGATGATGCGGTCTTTACTCGGCGATGTTTCCAAACTCGGCCTCGCGCCCGAAACGGTGAGAAAGCATGCTTCGTCCTCAGTTGCCGGACCAGGAGATCGGGCAGGAATTTGTGGGACTTGGTTGGTTTTGCGCAGGTAAAGAGCAGCACTTTCGGTTCTTCCATCACGGCTGGGATCATGGTTACGTAGCCACAATGCTGATGCTGCCGGCCATTGGCAAAGGCGTGGTTGTGATGCTGAATTCCAATCAAGGCTCTGTGTTGCGGAGCGAGATCGTGGCTGCAGTAGGACGTGAGTATGGCTGGCCAGTGCTCCAAGATGTTCCGCAGATCAGCGAGGTTGTACCTGACCTCCCGTATGCCGGAACCTATGAGAGCGTGAACCGCACGATAGGCGTGAGGCAGCAGCGACACCACCATCTCATCGAGTTTGCCGATCAACGGGCGCTTGCGGCGTATCCTGCAGTCACCGGGGAATTTGTCGCGAGAGCGCTTAACTTGCGGCTACGATTTTCCGGCGATGAGAGCGGAAGACCATCCGAACTGACGGTTGTCACTGGTAATAAGACCGAATTGTTCAAGCGCGCCGATTAAGACCCATTGTTGTGCGTATGGCTTCGGGTGCTGATCCAATGTCCCGACGGTTCAAAAACGGGTGTCCGGCCTATCGTTCCGCTGGTTCGGTCTATCCATATAGCAAGATGCGGCAACCATCACGCGGAAGGCAACTGCGTGCCACAAGAGGACATATGAAATTGAATAGAGGCCGGCCCCCTAACGGCTAAGCACTTGGTCGAGGCAACCAACCCCTTCCTCGTTAATGATACGGCGAAACAAGCCGGGTGGAACGGCGCCCACATCGGCAAGATCACCTGGCAAGACCGCGCCCGGCTTAGGACTAGCCCAGTCAAGTAGGATCACGTCAGCGCCCGCGGTCCAGTTCGCGAGTTGCCGCGCGGTCTTGGGCTCTGAGATCTATGCCGTCCTTGATCGCCTGAATAATCTGGCGTACGCGTTGCGCAATATCTTGCCTGATGTGACGCGCCCCGTCGATCAACCGCCAAACGGGAATGCTGAGAGCGCTGCCAGCTGACAATTCGCGCGAGGCCTCCAACATCCGGCGTGCTGCCCGTGCAACTCGACCGACATTGAGTGTCCCCACCTCCGGTCGCAGTCGAAGTTGTCCGGTCCGTGCGAATTCAACGCGATCGTCGACGAAATCTACAACGTTCACTTTTTCGGCGTAACATGTGGCTTCGTGGAAAAGCCGCTCACGAATTGCAGCCTCCCCTGGGACCATGCGCGGGTCGAGATAGTGCTTCGCTACAGCAGCCTCAAGCCGATCGCGCTCGGCGACAACGTAAGCATCGATCCTATGTCGCGTAAGTCCGACATAAACCTCCCTTGCGTCCGTCGGCTTCGCCACGTACAGCACGGCGGCAGCGGACGTTCGGCCTTGCACTGAATACGCCGTGCCTGCATAGGCCAGCGAAATACGCGGCGGCCTAGGTGGGCCTTCGGCGCGCTCGCGAGCCAGAGATCCCCATTCCGTTTCGATCGTGCGCCCGTCGTCGAGCCGAACGGCGACCTTCACATCAGAATTGTCTCGCGCCACGCGCTCGATTGTACCACGGGTTCCGTTGCGAATGCGGAATCGGGGAAGATTTTCACTGAACCGTATGAGGTCACCTTGGGCAAGATCAATCGTGCCAACCTTCTTGTCACGGCCAACGGCAGGGAGAGGTAAATCCTCACCAACTAGACGGCCTTCAGAACGGAGGACAGCGCGCGCCGCTCTATTGAGAGCTGCTGCATCAGAATTCCGGCGTGTTACGATCAAAACATCATCACCATGCGCATGGCGATAGCTGCTCCACATTTCGATCACCCGAGCTTGCGCCTTGGCTTCGCCAGACACAACTTCGAGCTTCCGATGCTGCGCGTAGGCACGCAGACCCGCGTCCGAATCACCTCTGGCCATCACCATCGATGCCGCGCGCTGCCAGTCCACCGTTTGTCGACGCACTTGCGATAAAACTGCACCACGCGCAATCACATCGGAAATCGCTTTCAGCGCGCTGCCTCCTGGCACGGCCTGAAGCTGACGCCGATCTCCGAGACACACAATCTTCGCGTGTGCATCATGAGCCACCCTTAAGACCGTCTCTAGATCCCGCACGCCGGCCAAGCCGGTCTCATCGATGACAATCAGTGTATTGGCACCGATCTCAGATCCGACTTTGCGCTCGTGGTCGTATCGCCACTTAGCGATAGCGCATGCTTCGATACCGCAAGATTTTGAAAGCTCGTCGGCCGCCACCCAAGTGGGCGTCAATCCCAAAATCTTGAGGCCGGAGCGCCGGGCAGCATCGACAAACGCTTTCGTCATCACCGTTTTCCCGGTGCCAGCCGGTGCCTCGCATATAGTCACTCCATCGCGATTGGCGGCAAACCTAATAGCATCGGCTTGTTCTTGGGACAGGTAGGGCGCGTTTGCGAGCGCCGCCTCAAGCGCATCCCGTTGAAACCAGTCCTGCTCATTGAGGCGATCCGCGGATCGCAACAGGCTTGCTTCTGCGGCAGCGATAGCTGGCGTGGTCCAGTACTCAGCTCGTCCTTCGCCCGAAAGCTTACGAAAAATTCCACGTTCCTCGTGCGACCGCAGCTCTGCCCAAACCTGATCTATGCTGATCGCGCGAATGGCCGCCTCGATGAGCGCTCCATGCACCAACTCCTTGCGGGTGATTACACTCTGGTGCCGGAAGAGCTTCGAGGCGGCAACCGCAACCGGACCCGATCCCTCGATTTCTGGAGGATCGAAATCGCGCTCTAGTGCCGGTTCGACCTCTTGGCTAGGCACGAAGTTGCGCACCGCCTCCCATGGATCGGTGCCAGTTTGCGCGAGCTCTTCTTTCCAGCGAGCCTCCAGGATCTCACCTACCGGGACTTCATCTTTTGACCCGCGCGTCGCCAACGCGGCCAATTCCTTTTGTGCGCCGGTCGCGTCCCGTCCAACAAGCTCCTCTATCTGCCGCGATCGCTTCGAGAAGGTCTCGATTACACTTTGTGGGATGCCGGCAATCTCGAATTGATTGCGTCCAGCTTCACGCAGCGGAAACCCAATAGCGGCTAAACGGTGGGCCAACGAGGCCCTGAACGCCGCGCCAAGGACGAGCTGGTGCTCGAACAATTTTTCAGGCTCAAGGGTACGATATTTTGCGTCGGATCGAGCTGTGTTTAGCAAAACGGCATGCGTATGAATGGCTCCGTCACCCTCACGCGAGGTGAAATGATCGAAACGACCGACGATAACGCCGGCGGCAGGTTCGCGGAGATATCCGCCCGCACCTAAGCGGACCTCCACAAGTCGTTCATCCACTAAGAATCTGAGAGCATCCTCAACCGCAGCACGGTGCAAGGCGTGCAAGGTAGCACGCTGCTGTTCGTCCCCAGCCATCCACAAAATGGAGAGAGATTTCGGGGCAGAAAACGTGATGTCCCATCCGGCACGATGCTTCGGTCCAGCACCGCGGACGAGTCGCTCGCCGGTGCGCGGATCAATTCCCGCGCAAAGATCTCGAAAGGTTTCCTTGTCGATCGCCGCACCGTGCCGAACGATCGTTTCGCCTGTTGTCCACCAAACGCCGCCGCCATCCCGAATATAGTATTCGTCTCGATTCCTCGGGCGGGCCTCGCGATTGGGATCGTTGACGTAGTACAAACCGGCGTCGCGGCCCGCTCCCAATGTATGTAGCGAGGCGGTCATACTTTCGGAGGCGAATACCGGCAGATACTGGACACCTCGACGCTCCTGCCAGCGGAGGCCTCGCCGACAAGGCCTGCCAGGTCCAAGAGCCCCTGGTCGACCGTGTCGAGGCGATCGAGGAGCGCGACATAGCGAAGAGCGATATCGAGGTGCTGCTCAACACATTGCGCAATCAGTTCGGCCGGCCCAATTTTCGCTGCCCGAGCGGCCTGTTCAAGCCGCTCGGAAAGCTTCGGCTCGATCTGCACCCTGTAGGTCTGCATGCGCTCTCCCAGCAATTCGCAATGATGGCAACTTGACCGCTGCCCTGCGCCGTCGCATGAGATGGGCTGCGCATCAACCCTCGATTCGCTCCCCTATTCCATCGTGGTTAGTGGATGGCAACTTTAGTGCGTGTGGTGTGCAAACCAACTTCAATGGTAATGAACTAGCAAAGTGACTAGTAACTACTAGCATGACTAGCACTGGCTAGTACGGCCCCTTACGACCTATCGTAGGGGCGTCAATGCCCCTGAATTCCAAAAAGCTCCGCCACGACGCGCTGCGCCTACAGAAGGCGCGCGGCACGTCGTCTGTCGCCCGGGAAACCACCGGCACATCAAGAGCGGTCCGCGAAGCCCTTCCGACCATCCATCAACTTCGTAAAGACGGCGTGCCCTGGGCTGTGATCGCCCAGGCTCTCGCCGAGCAGGGCGTGGTTCAGGGAAAGGATCGCATCCCTCTAACCACTCACCGTCTGACGGCGCTTGTCACCCAGATTGAGGCACAGCAGCGCAAGAAAACCCTGAAGGCCGGCCCCCGCGACAGAAGCGACACGGTCGAGCACCCTGCCGTGAAACGCCTGACCCTCTCCCCGGACTTCGTTAGCCCCGCAGACACGCGCAACGTCGCCCAGCTCGCGACAGAAGAAGACCTGAGGCGCGCGGCTCTGGAAAAACTCCAAACCGTATTGAAGAAGGAATGAATAAATGCCCCGAATTTTGCTGATCATCCAGGAAAAGGGCGGTGTTGGTAAGACGGTCTTTGCCCGTGCTCTCGCGGAGGCGGTCGACGGCGCACCGGTGTTCGAAATTGACGCGAGCCGTCGCATGCTTGAGCTTGGCGACCGTGTCAGCTTCTTCAAGATGAGGGCCACGCGAGAGGATATCGAACGATCCGGCGGCAAGGCATCGCGGGCAGAGTTCGACGCCGTCATTGACGCAATTGCGCAGACCAAGACGTCGACCGTCGTTGATGTCGGCGCGAATACCTCAATGACCTTCCTTACGATGTTGTCCGACATCGCTCCTAGCCTCAGCGATGAAGGTCTCGATTTTGGCATCTGCGTTGTCGTAACCAACGAGCCAGGCGCGCTTGCGGAGGCCCCGAAACTGCTGTCAGTTGCAAAGCCCTGGACGAAAGCACGCTTCATGATCGAGAACCGCCTGCACGGCGGTGTCGATGCAACCTGGCTCAACAAATTCAGCAACGGCGCCACGGCGACGTCGTTTGAGCACCAATCTCTGGAAGACGGGGCCGACGAGTACCTCCAGGCCGGCGGTCTCCTCATGATCGGCAAGCTCGATGCCGGCAAGCTGCGTGCAAGACATGGAATTGGCCCTGCCTTACGCATTCAGAAGGATCTTGAACGATTTCGGAAAGAGGCCATGGAGGCCGTGAGGCCCGCCGCAGAATGGTTGATTGGATGAGTGCCAACAATCAAGCACTGAATAAGAAATACAGGTCTGCCGCGAAACGGGTAGGAGATATTGAGCGGCAGCTCGAAGTAGTAAGTAAACGCCGATTGGCAGAACTCTTGAAGCAGTCGAAGGCGCACAGGCTCAACGCGTTTGATGATGCTGATTTGCTTCCAAACGAAAAGAACGAACTTCGGAAGTCGATTTTGAGCAACGGTTACGGACCGAAGTGGCAGGTCTTCGCCTGGCGGCCTGCGGCTCTGCTTCGTCGGGGGACGCAATCTGTCTCAGACCTCCTGAGAGGATTCTACGTCGCCACCATTGTCGTACCAGTAGGATACGTTTTATTCGCGGCCTGGAGCAACACAGGCCAGCTTATCGTCATCTCGAGTCCGATGACTGTGGACTGGCAGATGCCAAACGGTGAAATCCTCAGGCGCACGGTCCCGGCCGGCGAAAGTCTGGTGCTATTGAAGCGCTACGATGGATCCTTTGTCGTCCGGAAGTGGTATGCGCAAGAAGGGTACGCGACCGCCAAAGTCAATGTTGCAAATGATCGATAGAGGCGATCAGCCGCTCTTGCCGACGGGCGGCTGAAAATCGACGATCGATGCAAAACGCCGGTCCCTATGAGCAACTGTACGCTTTAGCTTTACCCGATCCGGAGTGTGCGACAGGCTATTCAAGAACACGATCTGGTTCTTTTGAAGCAATTTGGGAAGTTCAGAGGCGGGCACAAGTCGCAATGCTTCGGTCGTTTTCGTCTGAACCGGCTTTCCTGTCGCGGAGTCGGGCGTCGTTGTGATCTTGATCCCGGTGTAGGTGCCAATTGCGTTCGACCAGTACTCATTTTCTTTTGGCAGAGACGCTGGAAGGTTGAAGATGTTGAGCATTTCTGCGGTAGCAATCATGGTATCCGCACCGTTGTCATTGTATGTATCAACGAGTTGGGATCGAGACTGCCAAAAGGTCCAAATTGATAATCCGTAACCCGGCAATTCTCCTACACCGTTTAAGATGGCGTCAAATCGGCCGAGCACAAACGCCTCGTCGATGAACGCGATTATGCGTTCAGTCGGTCGATTGTTGCGCACAGACGCAAACAGATCGGCGAGCAGCCAGCGAACATAAGGCGCCAGAATTGCTTTCTCCTCCCCGGCTGGTAGTACGATGAAAAGATCGACATTACCGGCAGCAAGGTCCGCTAATTGAAAAGTATGAGCTTGAACCACATCTTGCATACGGCCGTCGCGTAACCACTGTGTGGCTTGCTGAGCGGTCGAAATAAGGCTGTCGCGGGATTTTGGATCCATCTCAAGTATCGAGGCCGCAGCCCGAGATGAGTGATCCGTTGCGTGGCGGACCGCCTTCAGCATGTCGTCAGGGTTCATTAGAAGCAGGGCAGCTCCGACCGGATCAGCTTTTCCATTCCGCAGCGTTGCCAGGATCGCAGCAACGATCAGGTCGCTTGCTCGGCTTTGGAAATAACTGTTGTCACTAGGCTCCTTAGATGGAGGCAATAGAGACAGAGCCATACTTTGAAGATAGAGGATGTTTGATGGATCGACGAGTAGAAGTGGGTTCCATCGGTCCGCGCCACCGGCCATATTGAGAGGATCAATGCAGCGCACAATCCGCCCCATTGATTCGCGGCGGCGCTTCACGGCTCTGTAAGCATCGCCTTTTGGATCAATCACGACCGCTGGCCCTGCCCAAGCATCAGGTTCTGGACATGTTAGGTTTGGAATAATGAAGCCGCCCGTCTTCCCCGTTCGAGGTGGCGCGATTGTGAGAAGGTTTCCCTCCACCTGGATCCGTACGGCTTTGCCGGTGACGGGGTCGATTCCGACCTCTAACCCCTTACTCATTTTACCAACAGCTCTGTCCGACGCCCACCTGGCATCGCCATAGACTCCTGAATAGTCGCGGAGCGAGGCAGGCTTGCCGCTGAGCAGAAGAAGCGTGGCGATGAAGGCCGTCACGCCCCAGATGGCATAGAACTGCACAACCCCGCCACCACTGAACGCGGGTAACTGGCCCCGCGCCATGTCCAGATAAGTGCCGAAGATCATCGGAAAGTTGAAAAAGCGATCGAAAAAATGAAGTGCCCAGGCGGCGGGCGAAACGCCAGCGAGTTCTGGCGGCCAGCTCACTGCCAGCCAACCATGCTGCGCAACAAAAGCGGCTGGATAGCCGATCGCGAGGGCAAAACAAACAATGATGAGCGTGAGCAAAATTCTGGGATATGTCGGAGTCATTGAGAGAACGTGCTTCTTGTTGCTGTCACTATAAACCAGGCGAACTCTTACGATCGCGCGAAGAATTGGCTTGCTTTTTAGGTAACTGAAGCAAGCGGTATTAGTACGATTGTGCTCTAGGTTGCTCGACAACGTGGAGGCCTTAAGCATGCCGGTTATCACCCCAGAAGAGTTCGAAAGACAATTGGCTATGGCGAATACGCTGGAGGAAGCCAGAGAGTTATTGCTTACAGACTTGAAAGCGGCCACTCCTCGCGACTTCAGGAGTTTGCCCGTTGACAGCGACGATAGCCGACGCTCAAAGTTCGCTGAGACCATCCTCGTACACTTCTGGAAAGTAGAGGCTCGCGGCAATCCGACTCTCAAAAAGACTCAAGAGCAATGCGCCGAGCTACTCCGGCAATTCCGAGACGCGCGTGGGCGCATTGGATCGCTTATCGCGGAGTGGTCAGAAGCTGGGCGCCCCGGGTATCACTAGACTTACGCGAGCTCTTGTACCGTGCCTTAAGAGGTGGCCGCTCGCTTGCGGCACCTGATATGAGCGCCAAAGGACCTCTCCAGATCTCGTGTGGACCTCATTGCTCTGAGCTAACGTTGTTAGGTGTTCGCAGTGCCTGAAGCTGGCACCTCACCTAATTTCTCAGAGACTGCCCGGTGCCGGCGGCGAGATCGGCTGAATATTCCGGTGGGCAGGAGGTCAAGAAGCGTCCCCTTAAGTCGCACAGCGCAATTTCCAAGACTACAATGTTGGGATGTCAGCCGATTCGGTCTTTCCCGTCGTAGCTGCGGATGATTTTGCGCGCCGCTTCTCGCAACGGCGCGGAAATCTGATGTGGTTGCTCGGAGCAGGTGGATCGGCGGCCGCCGGCATTCCCACGGCGTGGGACATGATCTGGGAGTTCAAGCAGCAGCTCTACATAAGTCAGCGACGCGTCTCCCCGAAAATGGTCGCCGACCTCGCCAACCCGGCCGTCCGGCGTGAACTGCAGTCATTCATCGATGGCATCGGGAATCTGCCGCCGCCCGGCGCTCCCGACGAGTATGCGGCTCTCTTCGAAGCCGTCTATCCGAGCGAGGCGGACCGTCGAACCTACATTGCGTCGAAGGTCAGCGGCGCGAAGCCGTCCTACGGACACATCGCTCTTGCGACAATGATGAGGGGCGGACGCGCTCGCCTCATGTGGACGACCAATTTCGACCCGTTGATCGCCGACGGCTGCGCGAAGGTCTACGGCGGAACGGGTCAGTTGACGACGGTGGCGATCGAGACCGGAAGTATTGGACGCCAAGTCATCGACGAAGGGCGTTGGCCCGTCGAAGTCAAACTGCACGGCGACTTTCGATCGCGCAGGCTGAAGAACACCGGAGACGAACTGCGCGAACAGGATGCGAAGCTCAGGGCGTTGTTGATCGAAAGTTGCGGCCGGTGGGGCCTTATCGTCGCGGGCTACAGCGGCCGAGACGACTCCATCATGGACACGCTGGAGACGGCTCTCGAACGGGACCCCCCTTTTCCGGCAGGTCTTTTCTGGCTCCATCGCGGCGAGGATCCGCCGTTGCCGCGCGTCCAACGGCTCTTGGCGGCCGCCGCCCGCAAAGGCGTCGACGGCGGGCTGGTGCCGATCGAGAATTTCGACGAAGTCTTGCGCGACCTCGTTCGCCTAGCGGAGGATCTGGACACCAAGGCCTTGGACGAACTCGCTTTGGAGCGACGAATCTGGTCGCCCGCACCGCGTCCGACCGGCAAGCGCGGTTTTCCAGTGGTCCGGCTCAATGCACTCGAATTGATCGAAACGCCGACCGTTTGTCGCCGCGTCGTATGCGGCATCGGCGGCGTGGCGGAAGTCAGGTCGGCGATCGAAGCCGCAGACCTGCCGGTGCTCGCGACCCGGTCACGAGCCGGAGTACTCGCTTTCGGCTCCGACGCCGACGTGCGAGCCGTGCTTTCGGCCTACGACATTGAAAGCTTCGACCTGCACGCGATCGAAGTCCGCCGACTGCGCTACGAAAGCCAGGAGCGCGGCCTTCTGCGCGAAGCTCTGACCCACGCGCTGACCCGAGCGCACGAGATGACCGCCGATCGTCGCCGGAGCGGCGATTTTCTGACACCGTCATCGATCGACGACGCGAAGTGGGCGCCGCTGAAGAGGCTGACGGGAAGCCTCGGCGGAACCGTACCGAAGCATCCCGAATTGAGGTGGCGGGAGGGCCTGGGCATCCGGCTGGATTGGGCGGACGAGCGGCTCTGGCTTCTGCTTGAGCCGCGCACCGTGTTCGAAGGCATAACGCAGGGGAACAGAACCGCGGCGACCGATTTTGCCCGCGAGCGCACAGTGAGGCGCTACAACCCCGCGCTCAATGCCCTTGTCTCGTTCTGGTCGACGCTGTTCGCGTGCCCGGCGCGCGATATCCTGGCCCTCGGCATCAGCGCGGGCGTGGATGCGGCCTTCAGGCTCGGCGATACGACGGCTTATTCAGGAAGAGCTTGCCCATGACGAGCGAGATATCGCCTCACCTTTTCATCCCGGAAGCCGAGCTCGCATTCCATCCCGAGCGAACATCCGACGTCGACCTGCATCCCCTGCGCGGGCTGTTGCGATTTGGTCCCTATTCGTCAGGCCTAGTCCCCGATCCCATTCGGATCGCGACGATCGCGCCGGCGCGGCAGGGGGCGCGACTCTACGGCTTCATGAAAGAACTCGCCGCCGAGTTCAAGGCGACCGAACGCAAGGACTACCTTCCGGCCTGGCCCGGCTTCCGCAAGGCGTTCAATCTCGATATGCGAGGCGCCGTTAAGGATTGCCACCTCGAGTTGGACGATCGGCTGGAGTTCGAGATGAAGGACTCGGCCAGGCCCCACGTTGTGCTGGCGGATCGGCTGATTCGCGCCATCCAATCTCTCGAGGCGCGTCGGGACGCGTTCGACATTGTCTTCATCTACATCCCGCAAAGCTGGGCCGCGGGCTTCGTGGGGTCCGCCGGCGACGATTTCGACCTCCACGACCACCTCAAGGCTGCGACCGCCGCGCGACGGATTCCGATCCAATTGGTGCGCGAAGACCGGGCGCTCGCTTATCCGGACCGCGCAAGCGTCATGTGGCGCATCGGACTTGCTATTTACGCGAAGGCGGGAGGCGTCCCCTGGAAGCTCGCTGACACGGATCCTGAGGCCGCCTATATCGGTCTCTCTTACGCTGTGCGTCCGACCGAATCCGACCGGCCGCGCTTCGTCACGTGCTGCAGTCAGGTCTTCGACGCGGAAGGCGCCGGCCTAGAGTTCGTCGCATACGATGCCCACGAAATCGACGTTCAGCGGGAGAATCCGTTCATGTCCCGAACCGAGATGTTCCGTGTGATGAGCAGATCGTTGGACCTCTATCGGCGAAGACATTCGGGCCGCACGCCTCGGCGCGTCACGGTGCACAAGACGACGGAGTTCAAGAAGGACGAGATCGACGGCTGCATGGAAGCGCTGCATCTGTGCGAAGCGGTCGATCTCGTGCAGGTCGTGGAGGACGTCGGCTGGCGGGGCGTCAGGATCGAACGCGACCGGCAGAGCGGCGCCAAAGGAAAGCCTTTCGGCTATCCGGTTGAACGCGGCACGTTGATCCCGCTCGGAGATCGAGAGTGCCTGCTTTGGATGCACGGCGACGTGAAGGGCGTTGCCGAACGCTCATACTACCAAGGAGGTCGTAGCACGCCGCGACCGATCCGTCTGATCCGCCACGCGGGTCATGGTAGTTGGGACGAGACTGCCCGTTCGGCTCTCGCTCTCGCGAAGATGGATTGGAACAACGACGCGCTGTACGACATGCTGCCCGTAACGATGGCTTACGCTAAAGTGCTCGCGCGCGTCGTCAAGCGCATGGATGGCCTAGGTTCGACACCTTATCAGTTTCGCTTCTTCATGTAGCGAAATCGCCGATGTCAGTCGTCTGGCATCGCCGGATGTGTGAGTGAGCTCAAGAAGCGTGCACCGTTGAAGGCACGGTCCGGAGATCTCGCCGGATCGACCTAGGACTCGCTCAGCCAATCGGTCAGCGCGTTGACGTGCACGGCGAAATCTCTGGGCTCCCCTGGTCCGCCCTTATGATTGATACCGGCGACGGCGCCGTCCTCATCGAGCAACGGACCACCGGACATGCCTTGCGAGAGCTTTTGCGTTACCTCAATCATCGGAACGGCACTCTTTGTGGGCAACGACGTTATAGATCCGGATCGGACGTTGATCTTGTCGCCTGGGCCGAAGCTCGGAAATCCAATCGCCGTCGTGTTGTCGCCAACCTTGAGCCGGCGTTTCGACATATCGAATTCGTAGTACTCCGTGGCTTGTATTTCGTGAGCGAGAAGGGCCAAGTCGCGATGGGCGTCTTTCTTGGCAACGGCCACCTTGAATTTATTTGAAGGCTTGCTGGGGTGATAGACCGCGATCTCGGTCGCCCCCTCCACGCAATGATAGGCCGTAACGAGACCCACCGATTTCAAGAAGAAAGCCGTGCCCTGCGCGCTGCCTTCCGCTGCATCATCTCCCCAATGCTCGACCACCCACACAGCACGCTCCCTGATCTCGAAAATTGTGGGCAGAATCTCCAGTTTCTCGGAGGGGAAGAGTTTGTTGTAGCGCGAGGCCAGACTGCGGAAAACCGGGTCCGAAGGTCCTTTGATGTGCCCCACCCAGGATATTCGTCCGCGAAGATGCGACGCGAAGATCGCTTCACGACCATACTTGTCCTTGAGAATCTTCTGAGCAACCGCAGCGCCCTGTGTTTCCGTCACGAACAACGCCGCGCGGATGTTTCGCACAAATTTTCGATCGACGTTGACGAGCTCGTTGATCTTCAGGCCGGTCACCGTTCGGCGCGAATGCTTGTCGGCATAGTGGACCTTCTGCGCATTGATCGCGAAGCCGTTGGATCGGAAGGCTCCGCGAAGCCGATCTTTGAGCAGATCGGGCGAAAAATTCCCGGCCGGCGGCGGAGATCCTTCGAACAGCAAGGTCAACGGCTGGTAGCTGGAGAAAGTGATGTCATCAGCATATCTAGTGTAGATGCAGCGGCTTTCCTTTGCGATTATCTGCAATTCCTTATCCATCCGGAAGCAGATCATGTTAGAAATCACCGGACTACTAGGCGCGCCTTGCGGCAGGACACCCTCGTTGCAGCAGATCCGCGCCAGGATCTCGGCGACCCGACCATCGATGCCGAGCGCACTCATAAGACCGGATACGCGTCCTTCCGTAATGGCCGAAAAGAAGCCTTCTATGTCCAAGTTCATCACGAACTTGCTCCGGAGATGAGCCGTAGCGTTCGTCTTGACCGAACGGCCGCCCACGAAACCATGAACGGGATTTCTTGGCCTGTATATCGATGCCAGCGAGGACGCGACTTTTGTCTGCAGCATCTTCAGTCGACGGTCCGGCGCGCTTATGACGCGCTTCTTTCCTTCGCCTTTCGAAATCTCGAACTTCTGATACATGCGGCCGCGAAACCACCAGATCCTCTTGAGTTCGGCTGCCGATAAAGCAAGATGCTTCAGCAGTTCGGCTTCGCTCGTAAGCTCGTTTGGAACGGTGATCCGGATCGGAGCGCCGAAGAGAGATGCGAGGCTGGGCACGAGGTCTCCCTTCCAATCACGCCAGGCATTCAGCAAGCAACGTGGCGCGCACGATCCTTGATTAGACTTTCGCTCTTACGCCGCAGTTACGACAGCGCGTATGCGAGGGGAGACCTCGTAGATCATGAATAGCAGCGCATCCCGCTGACGCCACATCCTCGTTGAGAAATTCACATGGATATTTTGCCTAAGGTCGCCAACCTTGCAGATCGAAGCCTCCGAACTTCAGCTTGGTCTTAGCTTCATCAGCAAAGGTCCTAGGCGAAAGGGGGCTCTGGTTACTATTGCCTATGTCGACCAACGATATAAAGAGAACGCGGTCGCGGCAGCTCCGACTATAGTCAAATTCGAGACCTCGGACGTCCGATCTTGCGCTGCTCGGATGCCATGGCTTCGAAATCCAGACCCTCGAACATCGACCAGTCGATTTCCCTCGGCAGTTCGAAATTGGCCAGCTCCTGGCACTGCTTGCGGCGCAGCGCGGACTGCTGGCCGTAGTTGCCGTGAACGTCGTTTGCCTCGTGGCCCATCTGCAACCTGGTGGCCTCGTCATCGAGATCCTCCTCGATGAACATCTCTTTGGCGCCATGCCTCAAGGAGTGGGCCACTTCGATATTCATACCGATAGCGCCGGCCTTCTTGAGGAGACGATTTACGCGCTTCGAAGCAACGTCACCGGGATCGGTCGTGGTTGCGAGCAAGCGGAAGATGAAATTGTCGCCCTGCGCGGCCGCCCACTCGACGAAGCCGATACGGCGGAAAAAATCATGCAGCACGAAGAAGCGCAAACTGGCCTCTGTTTTAAAGCCGACGCGCTTGTACATTCCTTTTTCTTTGTCATAAACGATGCCGTTGACGCGCACGATGTCGACACCATGCTTCCGGTCAATATCGCTGCCCCGGATGAACGGAAGGATTCCGATTCGGCGCGACGAGAGGAGGCACAGGGGCCCCAGCATCGCGTCATCCAGATAGCCGCTCTCCACACCCAGTCGGAAGACCTTGTCAACTTTTTCATAGTCAAGCGCTTCGCGCTTCACTGAAGGTTTGGCGTTGTCCGGCCAACGCACCCGATAGCCCTCGAATGGATTGCGAAGTCGGTGCAAGCCAACGGCGCCGTTAATGATAGCTCGCACCGTCTGAACGTATCCGTCTTGGATGGTTTTCAGGGCCAGAGGCTCGTAGCAGCTTTCAACCTTGTTCTTTTCGATTGCTGCATGGATGCCCATCTGCCGCAGCTCTTCGGTATTTGCGCCTTCACGCGAAAGCTCAACCGGAACATACTGAAGCTCGTTGACAAAATTCTGCAGGTCGATCGGCAAATAGCAATCGATCGGTCGATCTCCGACAAGGGCTTTGAAAGTTGCTGCACGCATCCGGCCAGTGCTGATGGCACTGTCAGACGCTCCTCCGGCCTTTCGCAGCTCGAAATATTCGTCTTCTAGCTCACTGAACTTGGGCGCGGTCGAGGTTTCGACGTTAGGCGCAGCGACCGTCGGCGCCGGCTCGGGCTTCACCGGCCTGAAGTCACGCGGCCTGCGGCTGGTCGACGTCGCCGAGGTCTGCTCCAGAATGGCAAGTTGCCGGTCGGCGACTTCGGTGAGCTTGCCGAGCACGTTTGAGAGCGGCTCGCCGCCAGGGGCGATTCCTGCGCCAGCCCGCCAACGATTCCAGACGTCTTGGCGCAGCAGGTCGGCTCGGGCCACGACCGTTGGATTTCCTGCTCCTCCCTTGCTGACCTCTCTTTGGATTAGCACCGCCTCCTGGATCGAGGCGATATCGCGAAGCGCGTCCGGCGAGAAATCCGGCCACGGCGGGGGATTGGCGATTTTAGCCGCCGCCGCCTCCAAGAAGGCGAGCATGTTCGCTAGGAATTCCTCAGGGCTGTTGCCCTTCGGAAACCCGACGTCGCTGCACGGGATCTCTCCCCCGATGTCAGTACTCACCCCGCCTCTCCACTGGCTGAAACCGGTCTGCGCCAGCGCGCCCAGCCAAGACGCCCGCCGCTGCGCCTCACGATGCGGAAGCACCCCAAGTCGCACCCGAATAGGAGCGCATGACGGCAGTCTGGCTGCAAGGTTTGCGGGGGGCCTAATCTGGAAGAAATACGTGGAAAGCCGGCGCACCAGATAGGTTGGCGCCCGGCCGGGCCCTCTCGGCCAGCGCGCCGGGCCCGTGGACGCCCTTTTCTGTTGGACTACTTCGTGGACTACATTGCGGGATACACGCTTCGACACTGGCACACCTGGGCAGGCCGGAAGCGTTGCTTTTCGAGGTTTTCGGCGTTGGAAAGTGGCGGTCGGATGCGAGTGACCTGGCGGAGAGGGAGGGATTCGAACCCCCGATAGGCTTGCACCTATGCCGCATTTCGAGTGCGGTGCATTCAACCACTCTGCCACCTCTCCTGAAGGCGCCAAGTAAGGAGCAGGGCCCCTGTGGTTGGGGGCGTTAATAGGCGAGGATGGCGGGCCAGACAAGGCGCGAAAGGGGAAAATCCGCTGCCTCTTTCAACCCCCATCCTTCGCCCGGGAGGAACCGCGATGGAGCATCTGACGATCAAGGCCAATGGCGCCAATTTCCACCTGGTTCGCGCTGGAAAGGGCAAACCGCTGCTTTTGCTGCATGGTTGGCCGGAATTCTGGCTGACCTGGGAGCCGGTGATGGCCCGGCTGGCCGATCGCTTCATGCTGATCGCGCCCGACCTGCGCGGCTTTGGCGACAGCGACAAGCCTGACGGGCCTTACGGGCCGGACGGCCATGCCGCCGACATGCTTGCGCTGATGGAGGGGCTCGGCATCGAGCGATTCGCCGTGGTCGGCCACGATGTCGGCGGCGCCGTGATGCAGCCCCTGGCGCGGCAGGCACCGGGCCGGCTCGCCGGTCTCTTCTTCTTCGATTTCGTCTATCCCGGCATCGGACCGCGCATGGCGGCGCCCGACCGGCTCAACCACATCTGGTACCAGTCCTTCCACCAGATGGAGATGGCCGTGCGGCTCGTCGGCGCGAGCCGCGAGAGCTGCCGGCTCTATATCAGTCACTTCCTGAAGGGCTGGGCGCATCGAAAAGACGCCTTCGACGACGTCCTCGACGCCTTCGTCGACAATTTCTCTAGGGTGGGCAACCTTGCCGGCGGCTTTGCGCATTATCGCGCCTCGCATGCCGGGCGCGTCGCGATGATGAAGGGCGAAGCTCCACAGCTTCCGCCGATCGACGTGCCGACCTGCGTCCGCTGGGCCGAGCACGATCCGCTGTTTCCCTATGCGTGGACCGACCGGCTCGGCGAGACGTTCAGCGCGCTCGATCTCGCGATGTTTCCCGGCGCCGGCCACTTCCCGCATCGGGAAAATCCCGACCACGCGGCCGCGGAGATCGCGGCGTTCTTTCAGCGCGTCGGCTGGAGTTGAGTCCGGATAAGGGGTGGGACCGCCAGACGCGGTAAACACTGGCGGTCCCGTGCCGCTCATTGCAATACTGACCGGGAAGGGCGGCTTCGCCGGCCAGGTGAGGCGACAGATTCGACCGTAGCGGGTGCCCCATGCACCGCAACGCAATCCGTCCCTTAACCTAACCAGTCAAGGTTACTCCTTGTCAGACTTGGCCTTTTTCTTCCCATTCTCGGTAGAATCACGGTCTTTCCCATTGTCCTTGCGGCGGTTGGTGAAGCGCGCATTGCCGAGGCCCGTGCCGATGGTGAGCACGCCCCAGCGCTCGACATCCTGCATGAACGGCACCTCGGAGAGGCCCTGAACCACGCCGTCATTGTGCATCAGGATCGCGGTGTCGTGCTCGCCGATCTCGGGAATGCCCTCGATCAGGCTCGCCGGCAGGTTGAACTTGCTGCTCTCCCAATTGCCCGGCAGGTTCTGCGCGCCCTTCTCGATCGAGCCGTCGGCGTCGATCACACCGGGACAGGCGATGCCGATGAAGGGCGCGAGCTTGAAGCCTTCGGTCTCGGCCTCGGCGATCAGCCCCTTCAGCATCTTGGTGAGCCGCTTCACCGCGCCTTCGCGCGTCGGCTCGTCGTCGGCATGACGCCATAGCTCGGATTTCACGACCTTGGCCTTCGACAGGTCTTTTGCCTTTTTCCAGCTCGTTTCCACCAGGCCACAGCGGATATTCGTACCGCCGATATCGACGGCGAGGATGCTGTCATGAGCCTCGAAGATCCATGACGGCGCCAGATGCAGCGCACCGATCAGGCCGGCTTCATCGGGATGATGGCGGATCGGCTGCATGTCGATCTTGAAGTCCTCGGATTTCAGGATGATCTCGGTGCGCGCGATCGCGAGCTCGCCGAGCCTGGAATCACGAAATCCGCCGCCGACCATGATGCGCTCGGTCTTGGCCCAGGCCTTGGTCTTGAGGAAGCGGCGCGTGACATAGGCGAGCTGCTGGGCGAAATCCTCGATCGCGCTGTGGACCAGCGCCGAGGCCTCGGTGTCGTCGCCGATCAGGATCGCATCCAGCGTCTTCTTGCTGATCTGGTCCGAGGGTTCCTTGCCGAACGGGTCCTCGCCGGTCTTGCGCAGCGGCTTGCGCCAGCGGTCGAGGATCTCGCGGAACGCGCCCTTGCTGGCGCGGTCGCCGAGAAAACCGTCCTCGTCCTTGATCTCGATGTTGAAACTGTCGACGTCCACCGACGGCAGGCGGCTCGCGCCGTGCTGCGCAATGCCCGTCGTCGCGACCAGTTCGTCCGTTGCCATGGGACCCTTGCCCGCTTGCGAAATCTGGGGGACAACGGCGCGGGAACCCGTTGGTTGCAACGCCGGGGCAGAATCGGCGGACGGGCGGGCGGCCAAATCCTTCAAATCCGGGCCTTTTTCAGCGGTTTTCCTTGACTTGCGGCGTCCGGCGGCTATAAGTCCCACACCCGGCGCGGGGCGTTTCTCGCGCCGCTTGTTTTTGCGTGGGTTTTCAAAGGGATAGCTCCCACCCGCACAAAACTCGCATAAACCCATAGCGACTGACAAAAAGCCGGCCCCGACAGACTGTCGCGAGGCCGGGATTGAACACGAAGGAAAACAACGATGTTCGCAGTCATCAAAACCGGCGGCCGGCAGTACCGCGTCGCTCCGGATGATGTCCTGGAAGTAGGCAAGATCGAAGGCGAAGTCGGCTCGATCGTGCAGCTGAATGAAGTTCTGGTGGTCGGCGGCGACACGCCGATCCTGGGTCTGCCCACGGTGGCCGGCGCGTCCGTTGCGGTCGAGGTGCTCGACCACAAGCGCGGCCCCAAGGTCATCGCGTTCAAGAAGCGCCGCCGCAAGAATTCGCGCCGCAAGCGCGGCTACCGCGACGAGATCACGGTGCTGCGCGTCAGCGAGATCCTGACGGACAACGCCAAGCCCACCAAGGGGCCGCGTCCGAAGAAGGAGAAGGTCGCCAAGGAAGCGGCCAAGGAAGACGCCGCCGCATAAATTGATCACGCCAATTCACGAATTGATGCGTGAGAAATTATGAAATGATTCCGTCAAGGAATTGATCTAGAACTACTCAGGATTTCGGAGACGAGCCATGGCTCACAAAAAAGCAGGCGGTTCATCGCGCAACGGTCGCGATTCAAAGGGCAAGCGCCTCGGCATCAAGGCGTTCGGCGGGGAAGTTGTGATTCCCGGCAACATCATTGCGCGTCAGCGCGGCACCACCTGGCATCCCGGCCTTAATGTCGGCATGGGCACGGACCACACTTTGTTCGCCAAGATCGAGGGTCGCGTCACGTTCCAAGCCAAAGCCAACGGCCGCACATTCGTATCGGTACTCCCGATCGCAGAGGCGGCTGAATAGACGGTGGATCAAATTTGGAGTCCGCCGGGTCCTGACCAAACCGGCGGAGTCCACAAATAGGCTCCAGGGGAGGCGGGAAACCGGCCTCCCCTTTCGTTTTGTCTTAGTGACTTCGACGGAGCCGGACATGTTGCAGGATTTTTCGAGCACCACCTTGCGGGAGGCGAGACCGAGCGTCGTCGCCACCGAACGGCTGACCTTGCGGCGGCCGACCCTCGCCGACGTCAGGACCATCGCCCGGCTCGCCAATGATCGCCGCGTCGCCGAGAACACGCGCCGCCTGCCGCATCCCTATTCGCAGGACGACGCCATCGAATTCGTCCGCGCCACCGCCGAGATCGGCAGCGAGACCGTGTTCCTGATCGAGCACGACAGCGGGCCGGTCGGCATGGTCGGGATCGACTGCTCGAAGCCCGACAATGCCGAGCTCGGCTACTGGCTCGGCGTCGAGCATTGGGGCCAGGGCTTCGCCACCGAGGCCGCGCGCGGCGCGATCGACTTCTTCTTCGAGGAGTTCGAGGACGACCACCTCCATGCCGGCGCGCGTGTCACCAACCCCGCCTCGCGCAAGGTGCTGGAGAAGTGCGGCTTCCAGTGGAGCGGCGTCCAGCTGCACCGCTTCCTGGCGCTGGGCTCGTCCACGCCCGTCGATTGCTTCCGCCTGTCGCGCGGGGTGTGGGCGTCGCTGAAGAGCTGGAGCAGCGCAAGACGGGTGAGGTAGGGCGCGTCCTCAATCACCGCTGTCGTCCCGGGGCGCCGACGAAGTCGCGAGCCCGGGACCCATAATCCCAGGAAGAAGTGCGAGGCGAAGCGCCCACTCCGAGTCTTCGTCAAACCACTCCCTGTGGGTATGGGTCCCGGGCTCGCGCTGCGCGCGCCCCGGGACGGCGTTGTGGCTACGCCGGCGGATTTACCTCGTTGCTCGGGCGCCCCAGATCGCGCTCACGCAAGTAGATATAGAACCCGGCGCCGATGATGATGGCGGCGCCGACGATCGTTGCTATCGACGGCACGTCGCCGAACACGACGAAGCCGAAGATCACGGCCCAGACGATCATCGAATATTGATAGGGCACGACGACGCTGGCCGGCGCGAGCTTGAGGGACCGGTTGACGCAGAACAGCGCCGTCACCGAGATGCATCCGGCCAGGGCGAAGATGACGAGGCTGCCTGATGTCGGCGGCACCCAATGGAATGCCGACAGCACCGCACCCAGCGAAAACGTGCCGACGAATTGCGAGGACGCCATCACGATGTCGGGGGTCTTGCGCAGGCTGCGGGTGATCAGCATCAGGGTTGCAAAGGACAGGCTGCCGCCGAGCGCGATCAGCGCCGGCAGGCTGACGGTCTGCGCCGACGGCCGCAGCGCGATCACGACGCCGCAGAAACCGATCAAAATCGCCGTCCAGCGCCGCCAACCCACCTTCTCGCCCAGGAAGATCGCCGACATCGCGGTGACGAAGATGGGGCCGGCGAGGTAGTACGTGATGACGTCGGCGAGCGGCAGATAGACCGTCGCAAGGAAGAAGGCCGCCACTTCCAGCGTCGAGAGCACGACGCGGAACAGCTGCAAGCGCGGCCGCTCCAGATGCAGGAACTGGCGACGCTGCCGCCAGATCAGCGGCGACAGCAGCAACAGCGCCGCGCAGGCGCGCAGGAACAGCAGCTGCCCCACCGAATAGGTCCCCACCAGGAACTTGCCCATGGCGTCGCCGAACGAAAACATGAAGATCGACAGCGCCATCAGCGCAATGCCGGCGAGGCGCGCGGAGCGGTCGTCATAGGCGGAGAGGTTCTTGAAGAAGGGCATTGAAACGAGTCGGAGTGTGAGAGGTCGTCATTGCGAGCGAAGCGAAGCAATCCAGACTGTCTCCACCGCGGCAGTCTGGATTGCTTCGTCGCTTCGCTCCTCGCAATGACGGGCGGAGAGAGCACGGAAAACCCGCGATTAGCGTCGCTTGCGGTCGTTTTAATGACGTGAGCGACTGGGACAAGCCCGCCACCGCCGAATTGAACGGATTGTCGCACTCTTCGCGTCGCGGTAGCGATAGGCGCCTCATCGACAAAGAGAGCTTTGACATGACCGACTTCGATCCGGCCCGGCACCGCATGATCCCCACGCAACGCTGGTTTGAGGATTTCGTCGTCGGCGAACGCTTCGTGCTGCCGAGCCGGACCCAGACCTCGGCGGTGTTCGCGGCGTTCCAGACCGCGAGCGGCGACACCCACCCCGTGCATTACGACGTGGAATATTGCCGCAGCCGCGGCATGCCGCATCTGCTCGCCCACGGCTTCCAGACCTTGATCCACACCGCGCCCGGCGCGGGCCTGTTTCCGTTCATGGTCGAGGACTCCCTCGTCGGCTTCCTCGAGCAATCGAGCCGGTTCCTCAAACCCGTGTTCGCCGACGACACCATCTATCCCGCGCTCGAGGTCACCGAACTCGCGCCGGGACGCTCGACCGGCGTGGTGACGCTCAAAAGCACCGTGTTCAACCAGCGCACGGAGCTGGTGCTGGAGGGCATTCAGAAATTCCTGATCCGGCGACGGCCCCACTGAAGTCGTCTTGGGTTAAGCAAGGGGCGAAATTCGCGGAATTTCGGCCGGTTTGCGGGTAAGTCCGGGTTGCCGCGGGGGACCGGCTGGCCTACCTATGGCCCATGAAATTCCTCGACGAAGCAAAGGTCTATATCCGCTCCGGTGACGGTGGGAACGGCTGCGTGGCGTTCCGCCGCGAGAAGTTCATCGAATTCGGCGGCCCCTCCGGCGGCAATGGCGGCCGCGGCGGCAACGTCATCATCGAGGTCGCGGACGGGCTCAACACGCTGATCGACTACCGCTACCAGCAGCATTTCAAGGCCCAGAAGGGCGAGAATGGCGCAGGCTCGGACCGTCACGGCGCCAACGGCAAGAACATCGTGCTGAAGGTGCCGATGGGCACGCAGATCTTCGATGAAGACCGCGAGACGCTAATCCACGACTTCACCAATGTCGGCGAGAAATTCGTGCTCGCCGAGGGCGGCAATGGCGGCTTCGGCAACGCGCATTTCAAATCCTCGACCAACCGCGCGCCGCGCAACGCCAATCCCGGCCAGCCCGGCGAGGAGCGCTGGATCTGGCTGCGGCTGAAACTGATCGCGGATGCGGGCCTCGTCGGCCTCCCCAATGCTGGCAAGTCGACCTTCCTCTCCAAGGTCAGCGCGGCCAAGCCGAAGATCGCCGACTATCCCTTCACCACGCTGCATCCGCAGCTCGGCGTCGTGAATGCCGACGGCCGCGAATTCGTGCTGGCCGACATTCCCGGTCTGATCGAGGGCGCGCATGAAGGCGCGGGCCTCGGCGACCGCTTCCTCGGCCATGTCGAGCGCTGCCGCGTGCTGCTGCATCTCGTTGATGCGACCTGCGAGCACGCCGGCAAGGCCTACAAGACCGTGCGCACAGAGCTCGATGCATATGGCGGCCTGCTCACCGACAAGATCGAGATCGTCGCGCTGAACAAGATCGACGCGGTCGAGCCGGACGAGCTCAAGAAGCAGAAGGACCGGCTGAAGCGCGCCGCCAAGAAGACGCCGCTGCTGCTCTCCGCCGCGACCGGAGAGGGCGTCAAGGAAGCGTTGCGCGCGCTTGTCGCAGTGATCGGCGAGGCCCCGGTGTCCGCCAAGGCGAAGAGCGCCGCCGAAGCCGAGCCCTGGTCGGCTTAAACTATCTCCCCTGGGTTGTCCCGGCGAAAGCCGGGACCCATAACCACCGAATGCGATTTGGCGAAGATTGGTCATTGCCATCTCGCGCCATAACATCTTCTGAGGAGTATGGGTCCCGGCCTTCGCCGGGACGACATTGGAGTGTAGGCTGCGGGCACCCGCATCACTGGCAGGTTGTCACCGGCGCTCTAATATCGCAGCATTAAACAAGCAAGAAACGGCAGGGATGACGCATGGCGCGCGCGAAGAACGTTCTCTGGATCATGTGCGACCAGCTTCGCTATGACTATCTCGGCTGCACCGGCCATCCCACGCTGAAGACGCCCAACATCGACGCCATGGCGAAGCGCGGCGTGCTCTTCAGCAAGGCCTACGTGCAGTCGCCGATCTGCGGGCCCTCGCGGATGTCGTTCTACACCGGCCGCTACATGCGCTCGCACGGCTCGCACTGGAACGGCTGGCCGCTGCGCGTCGGCGAGCCCACGCTCGGCGATCACCTCAAGAAAATCGGCGTGCGCAATGTGCTGGTCGGCAAGACCCACATGGCGCCCGACCTCGAAGGCATGAAGGCGCTCGGCATCCCGCCGGAATCGATGATCGGCGTGCACGTCGCCGAATGCGGGTTCGAGCCCTATGAACGCGACGACGGCCTGCATCCGACCGGAAGGCCGCGCCCGAAATACGACGAGTATCTGCGCCAGCAGGGATTCGAGGCTACAAATCCCTGGGAGCATTGGGCCAATTCAGGCGCGGCGGAGGACGGCTCGTTGCAGAACGGCTGGCTGCTGGTGCATGCCGACAAGGCTGCGCGCGTGCCGGAGGAGCATTCCGAGACGCCCTACATGACGCGGCGCGCGATGGATTTCATCAGCGAGGCCGAGACCGACGGCAAGCCGTGGTGCCTGCATCTGTCCTACATCAAGCCGCACTGGCCCTACATCGCGCCCGAGCCTTACGCCAGCATGTATTCGACGGACGACATGATCCCGGTGATCCGCTCCGAGCGCGAGCGGCAGAACCCGCATCCGGTGTTCGGCGCCTATATGGACATGCGCTACTCCCACAACATGGCGCGCGACGACGCTCGCGAGAAGGTGATCCCGACCTATATGGGCCTGATCACGCAGATCGACGACCAGATGGGCGCGCTGATGAAATTCCTGGAAGAGCGCGGCCTGCTGGACACCACCATGATCGTGTTCACCTCCGATCATGGCGACTATCTCGGCGATCACTGGATGGGCGAGAAGGATCTGTTCCACGAGCAGTCGGCAAAGATTCCGCTGATCATCATCGATCCCTCCCGGGAAGCCGACGCCACGCGCGGCACGCGCAGCGACGCGCTGGTGGAGGGCATCGATCTTGCGCCGACCTTCGTCGATTATTTCGGCGGCAAGGTGCCGGGCCACATTCTCGAAGGACGCTCGTTGCTGCCGCTGCTGCGCGGCGAAAAGCCGGAATGGCGCAAGGTCGCGTTCTCCGAATACGACTACGCCATGCAGGACGTGCGGCTGAAGCTGAACCAGCCGATCGAACGCTGCCGCCTGTTCATGGTGTTCGACGGCCGCTGGAAATACATCCACGCCTCGGGCTTCCGTCCGATGCTGTACGATCTCGAGACCGATCCGGAAGAGTTTTTGGATCGCGGCGATGATCCTGATTGCGCCGGCATCATCGCGCGGTTGCAGGCCGAGCTGTTCGACTGGGCGCTGCATCCCAACGACCACATCACCACGCCGCGCGAGAAGATCGCGGCTTATGCCGACAACCAGCTCCAGGTGAAGGGCGGTGTTTTGATCGGCATCTGGGACGAGGCCGAGCTTGCAGCGATCAAGGACGGCATCGCGCAGCGCGCGAAGCTTTGAGTCTGTCTTCGCCTCTCCCCGCTTGCGGGGAGAGGCCGGATCGCATCGTCAGATGCGATCCGGGTGAGGGGGACTCTCCGCGAGTCCAACTGCCACCGTCCCCGCGGAGACTCCCCCTCACCCCGACCCTCTCCCCGCAAGCGGGGAGAGGGAGAAGAATTCAATTCTCGATCTTGTATCCCGTCGCCTTCACGATCGGCTGCCAGAACGCCGTGTTGGCGGCGAGCTCCTTGGTCAGCTCATCCGGGCTGCTGCCGACCGGGATCAGGCCGATCGCAGTGAGCTTCTCCTTCACCTCGGGCTTGGCGAGGGCGGCGCTCGCGGCGGCGCCGAGCTTGCTGGCGAATTCCGGCGGGCTGCCGGCGGGAAGCCACATGCCGTACCAGGCATCCGCAACGAGAGCGATGCCGCTCTCCTTCAGCGTCGGCACCTCCGGCGCGAAGGGCGACCGTTCCGCGCTCGAGACCGCGATGACCTTCACGCCCTTGGCGCGGTGCTGCGGCAGCGCATCGGCCAATGTCACGATGCCGAACGACAGATGGCCGCCGATGAGATCGTTGAGGATCGGCGCGCTGCCGCGATAGGGCACGCGGGTCAGGGGAATGCCGAGATCCTTCTCGAGCTTGGAGCCCATGAAATGCGGAATGGTGCCGTTGCTCGGCACCCCGAACGACGTCTTGTCCGGATGCGCCTTCAGCCAGGCCACGAATGACTTGAAATCGGCAGCATCGATCGCCGGGCCGATCACGACGGCGAATTCGAACCGCGCCAGCAGCGACACCGGCATGAAATCCTTGGCCGTGTCGAAGCTCGGCGTCGTCTCCACCATCGGCAGCAGATACATGGTGGGGCCCGTCGTCACCAGCACCATGCTGCCATCGGAGTTCGCACCCTTCACCGCCTTGATGCCGATCAGGCCGTCGCCGCCAGTGCGGTTCTCGACCACGATGGTCCTTTGCAGCACCGGCGCCATCTCCTGCGCGATCAGCCGGCACAGCGTGTCGCCGCCGGCGCCCGCCGCGAACGGAAAGATGATTTTTGAAAGCCCCGCCTGCGCTTGCGCCCCGCCCGCCTGTGCCAGCAGCGGCAGCCCAAGACCTCCTCCAAGACATCCGGCCATGAATTTGCGGCGATCCATACGTTTCCCCTTCCAGCCCGTCATTGGTTGCCGGCATTAGAACCGCCCCCGCGCTCAAGACAAGGCCGAAGACCAAGCCACGTTGCGCCGTTTACCGGGCCAGCCGCCTTGCGCCGGCCATCGTCCTGCTGCAAAAGCAGGCCTTATCGGAGCCGCTTGTTTGCTCCGCCGTTCCCGGACCCGAGCAATTCGTCACACGCGCCAACACATACACACATGGCCAGCCCCGAACTCAGTCAATTCCGCCGCATCGTCGTCAAGGTCGGCTCCGCGCTGCTGGTCGATTCCGACAAGGGCGAGGTGCGGACGTCCTGGCTCGCCGCGCTCGCCGACGACATGGCCAAGCTGCACAAGGAGGGACGCGACGTCCTCGTCGTCTCCTCGGGCTCGATCGCGCTCGGCCGCAGCCGGCTCAAGCTGCCGCGCGGCCCGCTGAAGCTGGAGGAGAGCCAGGCCGCCGCGGCCGTCGGACAGATCGCGCTGGCGCGGATCTGGTCGGAGGTGCTAGGGGCCCACGGCATCGACGCCGGGCAGATTCTCGTGACGCTCCAGGATACCGAGGAGCGCCGCCGCTATCTCAATGCCCGCTCCACCATCGGCAAGCTCCTGGAGTGGCGCGCCATCCCCGTGATCAACGAGAACGACACGGTCGCCACCACCGAGATCCGCTACGGCGACAACGACCGCCTCGCCGCGCGCGTCGCGACCATGGCGAGCGCCGATCTCCTGGTGCTGCTCTCCGATATCGACGGGCTCTACGACGCGCCGCCGAAGAACAACCCGAACGCAAAGCTCATTCCCGTCGTCGACAGCATCTCCTCGGAGATCGAGGCGGTGGCGGGCGACGCCGAGTCCGAGCTCTCGCGCGGCGGCATGCGCACCAAGGTCGAGGCGGCCAAGATCGCGACCACCGGCGGCACGCATATGCTGATCGCCTCCGGCAAGATCGAGCATCCGCTCCGGGCGATCGCCGATGGCGGCCGCTGCACCTGGTTCCTGACGCCGGCCAATCCCATTACCTCGCGCAAGCGCTGGATCGCGGGCACGCTGGAGCCGAAGGGCACGCTGACGATCGACGCCGGCGCGGTGACGGCGCTGCGTGCCGGCGCCAGCCTGCTGCCGGCCGGCGTGATCAAGGTCGAGGGCCAGTTCGCCCGCGGCGATGCCGTGATCGTGCGCGGCCCCGATACGAGCGAGATCGGCCGCGGCCTGATCGCCTATGACGCCGACGACGCCGAACGCATCAAGGGCCGCTCCTCCCCTGATGTGATGACCATCCTCGGCATCAGCGGCCGCGCGGAGATGATCCACCGTGACGATCTGGTGGTGGGCGGGTAAACCCGTTGCTCCGTCATTCCGGGATGGTCCGAAGGACCAGACCCGGAATCTCGAGATTCTCAGGTGCGCAACCGCGCACCATAGTTCAATGCTCCGCATCGCCCCGGAATGACGCCCAAGGAAAACATGGACAAGCCCGCCACAACGTCGGGGCTGGGCCAATGACCCAGCCGTCGCGCGGCCGGGGAGACCTGCCATACCCTCCCCGCCCTTCGCAAAAGCGGGATTTCCGTGCTAGGACACCGTCTTAGCAGAAGGTTGAAACCCCATGGCCGCCCCCCTCAAAGCCGTTGACGGCAATGCCGATCTCCAGGCGCTGATGTCCGATCTCGCCGCCCAAGCCCGCGCTGCCGCGCGCGTGCTGGCGCTGGCGCCGCCGGAGCAGAAGAACCGGGCGCTGGAGGCCATGGAGCGGGCGATCCGCGCGAACGCGGCTCCGATTCTCGCCGCCAATGCCGAGGACGTCGCTGAGGCTCGCGCCTCCAGCAACATGACCGCGTCCTTCATCGACCGCCTGACGCTGACACCGGCGCGTGTGGAGAGCATGGCCGAGGGTATCGGCATCGTGCGCGGCATCGCCGATCCGGTCGGAATCGTCACCGAGAGCTGGCAGCGGCCGAACGGCATGACCATCGAGCGCGTGCGCGTGCCGCTCGGCGTCGTCGGCGTGATCTTCGAAAGCCGGCCGAACGTCGCAGCGGATGCCGGCGTGCTGTGCCTGAAGTCCGGCAATGCCGTGATCCTGCGCGGCGGCTCCGACAGTTTCCGCTCCTGCCGCGCCATCCACGAATGCCTGGTGCAGGGCCTGCGCGAAGCGGGCCTCCCCGAGGCTGCGATCACGCTGGTGCCGACGCGCGACCGTGCGGCGGTCGGCATGATGCTGTCGGGGTTGAACGGCGCGATCGACGTCATCGTGCCGCGCGGAGGCAAGAGCCTCGTCGCGCGCGTCGAGCAGGAGGCGCGCGTGCCGGTGTTCGCGCATCTCGAAGGCGTCAACCACGTCTATGTCGATGCCAGCGCCGACCTCGCCATGGCGAAGTCGATCGTGCTCAACGCCAAGATGCGGCGCACCGGCGTCTGCGGCGCAGCCGAGACGCTGCTGGTCGATCGCGCGGCTGCTGCGACGAGCCTGAAGCCGCTGATCGAGATGCTGATCGAGGCCGGCTGCGAAGTGCGCGGCGACGACGTCGTGCAGAAGACAGACGCGCGCGTAAAGCCTGCGAACGACGACGATTGGGACACCGAATATCTCGACGCGATCATCGCGGCGAAGGTGGTGGACGGCGTCGACGGCGCGATCGCGCATATCCAGAACCACGGCTCGCATCACACCGATGCGATCGTGAGCGAGAACGAGGCCGCTGCGAAGAAATTCCTGAGCGAGGTCGATTCCGCCATCGTGCTGCACAACGCCTCGACGCAGTTTGCCGATGGCGGCGAGTTCGGCTTCGGTGCCGAGATCGGCATCGCCACCGGCCGCTTTCACGCCCGGGGACCTGTCGGCGCCGAGCAGTTGACGAGCTTCAAATATCGCGTTCACGGCACCGGGCAGACGCGGCCGTAGATAACGTCGCGAGGCGCGGGCAATTGAGCAACAATTTCGTCGTGCCGCGTTTCGTGGCGCAAGCGATCCCGCCCTCGACCCCGGGCATGCGCGTCGGCCTGCTCGGCGGCTCCTTCAATCCGCCGCATCAGGCCCATCGCGCGATCAGTCAGTTCGCGCTCAAGCGATTGCAACTCGATCGCGTCTGGTGGCTGGTCACGCCCGGCAACCCGCTGAAGGAGAACGGCACGCTGCATGAACTCGGCGCGCGCATGCAGGCCGCGCGCGACGTCGCCAACGATCCCAGGATCGAGGTGAGCTGTCTCGAATCCGTCATTCGCACGCGCTACACTATCGACACGATCAACACCTTGCGCCGCCGTCTCCGCGGCCTGCGCTTTGTCTGGATCATGGGCGCCGACAACCTCGCTCAATTCCACCGTTGGCAGGACTGGCGGCGCATCGCCGGCCAGGTGCCGATCGCGGTCATCGATCGCCCGCCGCAGAGTTTTCGTGCCCTCGCCTCTCCTGCCGCCAAGGCACTATCGCGCTACCGCCTCCCCGAGAACGAGGCGGCGTTGCTGGCGGATCGGCCGGCGCCGGCCTGGGTCTTCCTCACCGGACTGAAGCTGAACCTGTCCTCGACGGGCCTGCGGAACCCGGACGGGAGCTGGAAAGGTACGAAGTGAGACAGACTGTGCGGATCGGGGCTCTCTGGCATATTGAAACCCTTAACCCCACATGATGTAGTGTAACCCGCGAGGGTCGGATTCGGCTCTCGCGATACAGTGAAAGGAATGGTCCCTGGCCACATCTGTATTGTCCAAGTCTGTTTTACCCAAGGTTGCTAAGCCTACGCGTAAAACATCGACCAAAGCTGCGGCCTTGAAGGCGCAACCCGACGCCGACAAGACGCTGAGCCTGATCCTCTCCCGCCTCGAGGACATGAAGGCGGAAGAGACGGTCACCATCGACCTTCGCGGCAAATCGGCGTACTCCGACTACATGATCGTCACCACGGGCCGGGCCAACCGGCACGTCGGCGCGATCGCGGAAAACGTCACGAAGAGCCTCAAGGAAACCGGCATCAAGAACATCCACGTCGAGGGCTTGCCCAATTGCGACTGGGTGCTGATCGATTCCGGCGATGTGATCGTGCACGTGTTCAGACCCGAGGTCCGCGAGTTCTACAATCTCGAGAGATTGTACACGCAAGGCCCAGGGGCGGCGAAGGCGATCTAGAGGCTCAAAGAGCCGATTTCGAATCGGCTGACGCGCATGCTAGCGTCGTGTGCGCGCGAGATGCGCGCGGCCTCGAAAACACGACTCTGAACACATGCGTGTTGCTGTCATTGCGGTGGGCCGGCTGAAGCAGGGCCCCGAACGGGAGCTTGCCGACCGCTATTTCGAGCGGTTCGACGAGGCCGGCCGCAAGCTCGGATTCCGCGAGTTGTCGATCCACGAAATTCCCGAGAGCCGCGCGCGCGACGCCGCGACGCGGATGGCCGAAGAGGCTGCGGCGATCGGCGCGCATATCCCGGACAAGTCGATCCTGGTGGCGCTGGACGAACGCGGCCAGAATCTCGATTCCACCGTATTCGCACGGCATCTCGGGCGCTGGCGCGACGAGGGTGCCGGTCATACTATCTTCGTGATCGGAGGGGCGGACGGACTTTCGCCCGAATTGCGCCGTAAGGCCAAGCTCGCGATCGCGTTCGGCTCTGCGACCTGGCCGCACCAAATGGTCCGCGTCATGCTTCTGGAACAGCTTTATCGGGCCGCCACCATCCTGGCCGGCCACCCCTATCACCGCGCGTGATCCGCGCCACAACGAGCACCTTTGCCTAAAGCGATGCGAGCGCCTGTCCTCAACCTGCTGCTGATCGCGAGCGTCTCAGGCGCAAGTGTCTTGGACGCAAGTGTCTTGGGCGCAAGCCTCGCGCAAGCTCAGACGCCGGCACCGCAGACCGCAGCCGTCTCGCCCGATGCGATCAAGCAGCGCGAGCAGGAGCTGGAGGCCGCGCGCGCCAGGCAGAAGAGCGCGGAGGAGGCGCAGGCCAAGCTCAAGGCCGAGATCACCTCGCTCGGCCAGGACCGCACCCAGCTCAACCAGCAGCTGATCGACACCGCCGCCAATGTGCGCTCCGTCGAGACCAAGATCGACGAAGCCGAAGCGCGGCTGAAGACGCTCAACGGCCGCGAGCAGGCGATGCGCACCTCGCTTGATTCGCGCCGCGCCGACATCGTCGAGGTACTGGCGGCCTTGCAGCGCGCCGGCCGGCGTACGCCGCCCGCGCTGCTGGTGCGGCCGGAGGACGCGCTGCAATCGCTGCGCACGGCGATGCTGCTCGGCGCCGTCGTGCCGGAACTGCGCGGCCGCGCCGAAAAGATCGCGAGCGAGCTCGGCGAGCTCGTGGCTCTGCGCAAGAACATCGCCACCGAACGCGACCAGCTCGCCTCCGATCGCGACAGGGTCCGCAACGACCAGAGCCGGCTCGCCGCATTGGTCGACGAACGGCAGCGCCAGCAGGCCGCGCGCGAAAAGGACCTCGATGCCGAGAACTCGCGCGCCATCATGCTTTCAAGGCAGGTCGGCGATCTCCAGGGCCTGATCGCCAAGATGGAGCAGGACCTGCAAAGCGCCGCCAAGGCGGCGGAGAAGGCAGCCGAGGCCGCCAGGCAGGCGGAGGCAAAAGCGGCCGCCGGCGCCAAGTCCGGCCCTGGCGCTTTCAAGGACCGGTCCCGGACCAGCCCCGCGATCGCCTTCGCTTCGGCCAAGGGCCTGCTGCCGCTTCCGGTTAACGGTAACAAGATCAGGGACTTTGGCGGTTCCGATGGGGTCGGCGGGGTCCAGAAGGGCATTTCGCTGGCCACCAAGCCGGGCTCCCAGGTCACGACGCCGTGTGATGGCTGGGTGGTCTATGCCGGCCCGTTCCGCAGTTATGGACAACTCTTGATCCTCAACGCCGGGGGCGGGTATCATGTCCTGATCGCCGGGATGGAGCGCATTTCGGTCAACATCGGACAGTTTGTGCTCACGGGGGAGCCGGTCGCGACCATGGGGTCGACCTCTCAAGTCGCCTCCATTCTCGCCACGAACGCGAGTCAACCTGTGCTGTATGTCGAGTTCCGCAAAGACGGCACTCCAATCGATCCAGGCCCATGGTGGGCCGCAAATGAAGGCGAGAAGGTTCGCGGATGATGCGCAAGACTTCAGTTATCCTCCTCAGCGCGGCCACCGGTGCGGCGCTGACGCTGTTCGTGACCCAGCCGCGCGCGGTCTTCATGGGCTCCAGCGCGCGGGCCGCCACCGCGGACACCTATCGCCAGCTCAATCTGTTCGGCGACGTCTTCGAGCGCGTGCGCTCCGACTATGTCGAGAAGCCCGACGACACCAAGCTGATCGAATCCGCCATCAGCGGCATGCTCACCGGCCTCGATCCGCATTCGAGCTACATGGACGCCAAGAGCTTCCGCGACATGCAGGTGCAGACCCGCGGTGAGTTCGGAGGCCTCGGCATCGAGGTCACGATGGAAGACGGCCTGATCAAGGTCGTCTCGCCGATCGACGACACACCGGCCTCGCGCGCCGGCATCATGGCCAACGACATCATCACCAATCTCGACGACGAAGCGGTGCAGGGCCTGACCCTGAACCAGGCGGTCGAGAAGATGCGCGGTCCGGTCAACACCAAGATCAAGCTCAAGATCATCCGCAAGGGCCAGGACAATCCGCTCGACGTCACCTTGGTGCGCGACAACATCCGCGTCCGCTCGGTGCGCGCCCGCATCGAGGCCGACGACATCGCCTATATCCGCATCACCACCTTCAACGAGCAGACCACCGAAGGCCTGAAGCGCGAGGTCGCCAACCTCTCGAATCAGATCGGCGACAAGCTGAAGGGCTACATCATCGACCTGCGCAACAATCCGGGCGGCCTGCTCGAGGAAGCGGTCACCGTCTCCGACTCGTTCCTGGAGAAGGGCGAGATCGTGTCGACCCGCGGCCGCAATGCCGAGGAGACCCAGCGCCGCACCGCGCATGCCGGCGACCTCACCAAGGGCAAGCCGGTCATCGTTCTGGTCAATGGCGGCTCGGCCTCGGCGTCCGAAATCGTCGCCGGCGCGCTGCAGGACCACAAGCGCGCGACCATCGTCGGCACGCGCTCGTTCGGCAAGGGCTCGGTGCAGACCATCATCCCGCTCGGCTCGGGCAACGGCGCGCTGCGCCTGACCACGGCGCGCTACTACACGCCGTCGGGCAAGTCGATCCAGGCCAAGGGCATCGTGCCCGACATCGAAGTGCTGCAGGACGTGCCGGACGAGCTGAAGTCGCGCACCGACACCAAGGGCGAGGCTTCGCTGCGCGGCCATCTGAAGAACGACGGCGACGAGAAGACCGGCTCGCAGTCCTACGTCCCGCCGGACGCCAAGGACGACAAGGCGCTGAAGCTCGCCGACGACCTGCTCCACGGCATCAAGAACAGCGCCTCCGCGGCGCCCACGCCGGGTACCGACAAGGCCGCGACCGACAAGCCCAAAGCGGCGAACTGAGTCGGCGCGACCCGCGCGATCCAACGCAAAGGGCGGCTCCCGGAGCCGCCCTTTTTGCTTGGATCTCCTGGCATCCCCGGCCTATCCCGGCCTGCCGCCGCTTGACCTTAGCGTGGTATCGTCGGCAGCAGTGATTCGGGATCGCGCATGACTGAAACGGCCGATGATCTGAGCGCCCCGCTCGGACAGGACAAGCCGCGCCGAAAACGCCGGCTGCGGCTGCCGTTCACGGCCATGCAGGCGCTCGCCATGCTGCTCGGCCTGTTCCTCGTCGCCTTTGCCGGCTTCGCCATCTTCAACAAGGATCCGCTCGGCGGCGAGCCGATGACCCGGATCGCGATCCGCGAGCCCAAAGCCACGGACGAGAAGCCGGCCGCCTCCGGCCACGGCCAGGACAGCAAGCAAGGGAGCAAGCACGAGACCAGGGAGGCGCCGAAGCAGGCCGCTCCCGGCGAGCAGAAGACCGTCACCATGATCGACGGCTCCACCGGCGCGCGCCACGACGTGGTGATCGGCGCCGGCGAGGCCGCCGACAAGGGCGAGGCGGCGTCCGCACCGCCGCCGGTCATGGCCGGAATCGACCCGAAGCTGCTGGAGAAGTCGCGCTACGGCATGATCCCGGTGGTCGCCGACGGATCGAAGCCGTTCAACGTCTACGCGGCCGATGCCGACCGCGCCAAGGCCGCCAAGATGCCGGTCGTCGCGATCGTGATCGGCGGGCTCGGCGTCGGCGCCGCCAAGACCACCGACGCGATCATGAAGCTGCCGGCCGCGGTGACGCTGGCCTTCACGCCCTATGGCTCCGATCCAGGAAAACTCGCCGAGCGGGCCCGCGCCCAGCGCCACGAGATTTTCCTCCAGATCCCGATGGAGCCCTACGACTTCCCTGACAACGATCCGGGCCCGCAGACGCTGCTGACCTCGCTCAGCGCCGACCAGAACATGGACCGCCTGTACTGGCACCTGAGCCGGATGCAGGGCTATGCCGGCATCACTAATTTCATGGGCGCCCGCTTCGTGGCGACGGACGCGGCGATGCAGCCGATCACCCGCGAGGCGGCCAAGCGCGGCCTCGGCTTCTTCGACGACGGTTCCTCGCCCCGCAGCGTCGCGCCCCAGGCCGCAGCGAGCCAGGCGATGCCGTTCGGCAAGGGCGACATCGCGATCGACGTGGTGCCGACCCCGGCCGAGATCGACCGTGCCCTGAACAAACTCGAATCGGCGGCGCGCGAGCGCGGCACGGCCATCGGCACCGCCTCCGCCCTCCCCGTCTCGATCGAGCGCATCGGCGCCTGGACCAAGACATTGGGCGACCGGGGTATCCTTTTGGTGCCATTGACAACCGCGATGCTGAAATCAAAATCCAGCTAAATCAACGAATTGGTACGGTACGGGTCCCGCGGGGCCGAGATGCCCTGCCGGAAGCACGCGAGAGGTTTGGCGGAATGGCGCGTTACGAGGATCTGCCCTACCGGACTTGCGTCGGAGTGATGCTGATTAACGCGAAGGGACTGGTGTTCATCGGCCGCCGCGCCGGTGGCATCGAACATATCGACGACACCCATGTCTGGCAGATGCCGCAAGGCGGCGTCGATCCCGGCGAGGACACCTGGGCGGCCGCCAAGCGCGAGCTCTATGAGGAGACCAGCGTGCGCTCGGTCGAGCGGCTCGGCGAGGTTCCGGACTGGCTGATCTACGACATCCCGCGCACCGTCGCAGGCCGCGCCTGGAAGGGCCGCTACCGCGGCCAGCGCCAGAAATGGTTCGCGGTGCGCTTCACCGGCAAGGACAGCGAGATCAATGTCGAAAACCCCGGCGGCGGCCACAAGGCCGAGTTCGTCAGCTGGCGCTGGGAGCCGATGAAGAATCTTCCCGGGCTGATCATCCCCTTCAAGCGCCCGGTCTATGAGCGCGTGGTGAAGGAGTTTTCCGCGCTGGCGGAGGAATAGTTTGCACCGTCACTCCGGGGCGTGCGAAGCACGAACCCGGGATCTCGGAATTCCGGGGATGGTCTTTCGGACCATCCCGGAATGACGATCAGAGAAGTGACCGCATGTCGAACGACAACAAACCCTACCGTCCCAATGTCGGGATCGCGCTGTTCAATGCCGAAGGCCGCGTGCTGATCGGCCACCGCTTCAAGGGCGACGGCCCCGAGATCATCCTGCCGGGTCTCGACTGGCAGATGCCGCAGGGCGGCGTCGACGAGGGCGAGGACCTGCGCGATGCGGCGATGCGCGAGCTCTGGGAGGAGACCAACGTCGTCAGCGCGAGCTATCTCGGCGAGACCGACTGGCTCACCTACGAATTCCCGCCCTATGACGGACCGCAGACGCATCGACTGGCGAAGTTTCGCGGCCAGCGCCAGAAATGGTTCGCGCTGCGCTTCACCGGCAAGGACGACGAGATCGATCCGCTGACGCCGCAGAACGGGCAGCCCGCGGAATTCGACGCGTGGCGCTGGGAGCAGCTCGATCGCGTCGCCGATCTCGTGGTGCCGTTCCGCCGCGAGGTCTATCGGGCCGTGGCGCAGCAGTTCGCGCCCTTCGCAAGCTAAACTGCGAAAACAACCCCATGCACAGTAGAATGGTGGTTGAAATCATTGGGACATTCTCGACGGAAATTTGCGCGTGCGGGCCGCACGATTCTCTCGTTCCCTCCCCCACAAGGAGGGAGGGAACGCACCTTTGTTGGTGCGTTCGTCGGGCCAATCAGAGCAAGCGCTAGTTGATCGGCCCGACCGTGAACGGGCCGATCGCGATGACGTGGCAGTCGCTGTCGCGCCTGGCGCAATCAGCTAGCGCGGAATTGACCGCGGTCTGCTCGTCGGCGGCCTTCAGGCCAAGGCCGGGGCGTCCTGCGGTGCCGACGGCGACGGCATTCCAGCCCATGCCATCCGCGAGCTTGCGCACGACCTCGTCGCGGGCGTCGGCCACGATCGAGGCATTGCTCGCAGCATGGAAGAAGCCGGTGATCCTGAGCAGGGTCGGAATCGGCACGACGAAATTATCGTCCACCGCGACGATCATGCAGGCGACGCCCGCGATCGCGCCGCACGATTCCAGCGCACGCCGCGCCGATTCCTCGGGCGATGATGAGCCCAGCACCATGAAATATTGTCCGCCCGGGCCGAGCGCGACCGACCGGGATTTCGCCGCCGGCACGAACATGTTCTCGAGCCGGACCTTTTGCGGATCGCGCACCATCGGAAAGTCCTTCGACGCAAAGGTTCGCTCGGTCATCGCGTCATGCCGAAAATAGGGAGACGGCGGCATCGGCGGCTTGCCATGCGTGTAGACGACATTGTTGCCGACCGCATAGAGCTCGCAGCGCCGCGGCGATTGCGCGGCATCGGCGCGCTTCTGGCACTGATCGAGCGCGGCGTTGCGCGCGGCCTCCTCGTTCGGCTGGTTCAACGCTGAACCGGTGAAGCCGCCGATATTGAGCGCGAAGGCCTTGTAGTCGCCGGCGGCGGAATAGTCCCCGGCCAGGTAGTTGCGGATGCGCTCGTTGATGAAGGGCACGCTGTCGGCAGCAAACTTGCCCGTCATCGGCGAGGCGGATAGCGACGGTGCGGGCATCGGAGCCATCGCAGCGCCGGCATTCGGCGGCGCCGTCGGCGCTACCTGCGCCTTTGCGAGCTGGGTCGGCGTCGCGCTCGGCGCGGCACTGGGTGTCGCGGCCGGCGTCGCCACGGCGGTCGCCGTCTGCTTGAGCTTGGTGTTGTAGAGGAAGCCGGTGACAACGATGGCAACGACCGAGACGACTGCCACCACCAGCGGCCACATCCACACGGGTGCGGCGGCGAGCCTGGAGGCGGGCTTCTTCAACTGCGGCTTCGAATAGCTGCCGTCCTCGCGCCGCATCGCCACCATGTAGGCATGCACCGGCGTCGGGATGTTCTTCACCTCCTGCGCGCCGATATCGGCGAACTGCACCGACAGCTTGTTGGCGACCTGCTCGTGCACGGCACGGGAAACGCAGATGCCGCCGACCTCGGCGAGGCCTTCCAGCCGCGCGGCGATGTTGACGCCGTCGCCGAGCAGATCGCCGTTGCGCTCGACCACGTCGCCGATGGTGATGCCGATGCGGAACGACATCTGCCGGCTCGGCGGATAGGCCATGTTGCGGGTCCGCAAGGACTCCTGGATGTCGATCGCGCAGCGCACCGCGTCCACCGCGCTCGGAAATTCCGCGAGCACGGCATCGCCGGCGGTGTTGAAGATGCGACCGTTCGCCTTTGCGATGAAATCGTCGATGACTTCGCGGTAGGAGGCCAGGCGCCGCAGCGTCTCCTCCTCGTCTTCCGCGACCAGCCTCGAATACCCGGCAATATCGGCTGCGAAAATCGCTGCGATCTTGCGTTTCATCTGTGACCCGCCCCGGAACAAATTCGCGGGCGAAGAATGCCGCTATCGGCTGCGCAGTGCAACAAAGTTTCAGCGCCCGCCACTTCCGTGACGAGCGCTGAACTTATTCAGGAATTTCTTGCAGGAATTTCGCGTTCGAGCCCCGAAGCGATGCCTCGGGGCTTAATGCATAGCCGTCGAGCTGAGCTGCTGCTGGATGCTCTTGTAGTGGTCCAGCCGCTCGATGGCCAGATCGAGCTCGCCGCCTTCGTGCTCCTTCAGGCCCTCCTCCATCTCCGCGATGGTCTCGGCGAACTGGGCACGATCGAGCTCGTCCAGAGAGGTCGCGACGTCGGCGAGCACGGTGAGGCCCTTTTCGGAGACTTCGGCGAGGCCGCCGAGCACGATGATCTTCTCGTGCTTGCCGGCGGCGGTGACGGTGAGGATGCCCGGCCGGATTGCAGCCACGACCGGCGCATGTCCCGCCAGCACGCCGAAGTCGCCCTCGACGCCGGGGATGTCGACCTGGTCGACCTCACCCGAGAATGCGAGCTTTTCCGGCGAGACGAGATCGAAGTGGAAGGTGGCCATGGAGAACCTGCGAATAGCGAGTGGCGAATGGCGAGCGGCGAGTGGGAGCGGCGACTATTCGCTACTCCCCATTCGCCATTCGCTTCTTAGGCCGCTTCAGCGGCGAGCTTCTTGCCCTTCTCGACCGCCTCTTCGATGGTGCCGACCATGTAGAAGGCGGCTTCCGGCAGGTGGTCGTACTTGCCTTCCACCAGGCCCTTGAAGCCCTTGATGGTGTCGGCGAGGTCGACGAACTTGCCGGGCGAGCCGGTGAAGATTTCGGCGACGTGGAACGGCTGCGACATGAAGCGCTCGACCTTGCGGGCGCGGGCCACCGTCAGCTTGTCCTCTTCCGAAAGCTCGTCCATGCCGAGAATGGCGATGATGTCCTGGAGCGCCTTGTAGCGCTGCAGCACCTGCTGGACCTGACGGGCGACCGCGTAGTGCTCCTCGCCGACGACCAGCGGGGAGAGCATGCGCGAGGTCGAGTCGAGCGGGTCCACCGCCGGGTAGATGCCCTTTTCGGCGATCGAGCGCGACAGCGTGGTGGTCGCGTCCAAGTGCGCGAACGAGGTCGCGGGCGCCGGGTCGGTCAAGTCGTCGGCCGGAACGTAGATGGCCTGCACCGAGGTGATCGAGCCCTTCTGCGTGGTGGTGATGCGCTCCTGCAGCGCGCCCATGTCGGTCGCGAGCGTCGGCTGATAACCCACCGCCGAAGGAATACGGCCGAGCAGCGCCGACACTTCCGAGCCGGCCTGGGTGAAGCGGAAGATGTTGTCGACGAAGAACAGCACGTCCTGGCCCTTGTCGCGGAAGTCTTCCGCGATGGTCAGACCGGTGAGCGCGACGCGGGCGCGGGCGCCCGGCGGCTCGTTCATCTGGCCGAACACCAGCGCGCACTTCGACTTCACGCTCGGATCCGGATTGTGCGGATCGGCGTTGACCTTGGACTCGATGAACTCGTGATAGAGGTCGTTGCCCTCGCGGGTACGCTCGCCGACGCCGGCGAACACGGAGTAACCACCGTGCGCCTTCGCGACGTTGTTGATCAGCTCCTGAATCAGCACGGTCTTGCCGACGCCGGCGCCGCCGAACAGGCCGATCTTGCCGCCCTTCGCATAGGGAGCCAGGAGATCGACGACCTTGATGCCGGTGACGAGAATTTCAGCTTCGGTGGACTGGTCGGTGTAGGTCGGCGCTTCCTGGTGGATGGCGCGCAGGCCTTCCGACTTGACCGGGCCGGCTTCGTCGATCGGCTCGCCGATGACGTTGATGATGCGGCCGAGCGTGCCTTCGCCGACGGGAACGCGGATCGGCGAACCGGTGTCGGTCACTTCCTGGCCGCGGACCAGACCCTCGGTGGTGTCCATCGCGATCGTGCGCACGGTGGATTCGCCGAGATGCTGGGCGACTTCGAGCACCAGGCGGTTGCCGCCGTTCTTGGTCTCGAGCGAATTGAGAATGGCCGGGAGGTGGCCTTCGAACTGCACGTCGACGACGGCGCCGATGACCTGGGTGACGCGACCGGACTGGGCTGCCATTGAATGTCTCCTTCGATCCGAACTTCTAGACCACGGTCAACTGACCGGGATGTTGGGTTTAACGGGCAATGAAGCGCCTTGATCAGACGGCCTCGGCACCCGAGATGATTTCGATCAGTTCCTTGGTGATCTGCGCCTGACGCGTGCGGTTGTAGACCAGCGTCTGCTTGCGGATCATCTCACCGGCGTTGCGCGTCGCGTTGTCCATCGCGCTCATCTGCGCGCCGTAGAACGAGGCGTTGTTCTCGAGCAGCGCGCGGAAAATCTGGACCGCGAGGTTGCGCGGCAGCAGGCGCGTGAGGATCTCGTCCTCTTCCGGCTCGTATTCGTAAGACGTCGTGCTGGCGGCAGTGCCCTCCTCGACGACCAGCGGGATGATCTGCTGGGCGGTCGGGATCTGGGCGATCACCGAGCGGAAGCGCGAATAGAACAGCGTGCAGACGTCGAATTCACCGGCCTCGAAGCGCGCCAGAACCTTCTTGGCGATGTCCTCGGCGTTGACGAAGCCGAGCTGGCGAACGCTGCGCAGGTCGAGATGCTCGACGATCTGCTTGTCGAACTGGCGGCGCAGCTGCTCGTAACCCTTGCGGCCGACGCAGAAGAATTTCACTTCCTTGCCCTGCGCCATCAGCGCCAGCGCGCGCTCACGGGCGAGACGCACGATCGAGGAGTTGAAGGCGCCGGACAGGCCGCGCTCGCCGGTGCAGACCAGCAGCAGGTGGACCTGGTCCCTGCCGGTGCCGGCCAGCAGCGCCGGCGCGCCGGGCGAGCCCGCCGCGGCGCCGGCGATGTTGGAAATCACCGCGCTCATCTTGTCGGCATAGGGACGCGCAGCCTCGGCCGCGGTCTGCGCGCGGCGCAGCTTCGAGGCCGCGACCATCTGCATGGCCTTGGTGATCTTTTGCGTCGCCTTGGTGGAGGCGATGCGGACGCGCATGTCTTTAAGTGACGCCATTCTTCGTCCCCGACGGTTCGAGCCCTTGCGGCCAAACCGCTAGCCTGTCTCTGTCGTCATGCCCGGGCCTGTCCCGGGCATCCACGTCTTCGTCTCCCACGCGGTAAGGCGTGGATGGCCGGGACATCAAATGCGAAGACGCGCTTCGCGCTTTTGGCCCGGCCGTGACGGTTCTTACGCGAAGCTCTTCGCAAAACCTTCGACCACCGACTTCAGCTTGGCAGCGGTGTCGTCGGAGAGGTCGCGGCTGTCGCGGATCGAATTGAGGATCTCGACGTTCTTGCCGCGCAGCAGCGAGAGCAGACCGTCCTCGAACGCGCGCACCTTGTTAACGGGGAGCGGATCGAGATAGCCGTTGGTGCCAGCCCAGATCACGCAGACCTGCTCTTCCATCTTCAGCGGCGAGAACTGCGGCTGCTTCAGGAGCTCGGTCAGGCGCGAACCGCGGTTGAGCAGGCGCTGGGTCGAGGCGTCGAGGTCGGAGCCGAACTGCGCGAACGCCGCCATTTCGCGATACTGCGCGAGCTCGCCCTTGATCTTGCCGGCGACCTTCTTGGTGGCCTTGGTCTGCGCGGACGAACCGACGCGCGACACCGACAGACCGACGTTCACCGCGGGACGGATGCCCTGGAAGAACAGGTCGGTTTCCAGGAAGATCTGGCCGTCGGTGATCGAGATGACGTTGGTCGGGATGTAGGCCGACACGTCGTTGGCCTGGGTTTCGATAATAGGCAGCGCGGTCAGCGAGCCCGAGCCATGATCCTTGCTGAGCTTCGCCGCGCGCTCGAGCAGGCGGGAGTGCAGATAGAACACGTCGCCCGGATAGGCTTCGCGGCCCGGCGGACGGCGCAGCAGCAGCGACATCTGGCGGTAAGCGACGGCCTGCTTGGACAGATCGTCATAGATGATGACGGCGTGCATGCCGTTATCGCGGAAGAATTCGCCCATGGTGCAGGCAGTAAAGGGGGCAATGTACTGCATCGGCGCCGGATCCGAGGCGGTGGCGGCGACGATGATCGAGTATTCGAGCGCGCCCTGCTCTTCCAGCACCTTCACGAACTGGGCGACGGTCGAACGCTTCTGACCGACTGCGACGTAGACGCAGTACAGCTTGATGTTCTCGTCGGGCTGCGCGTTGAGCGGCTTCTGGTTCAGGATGGTGTCGAGCGCGATCGCGGTCTTGCCGGTCTGGCGGTCGCCGATGATCAGCTCGCGCTGGCCGCGGCCGATCGGGATCAGGGCGTCGATCGCCTTGAGGCCGGTCGCCATCGGCTCGCTCACCGACTTGCGCGGAATGATGCCGGGCGCCTTGACGTCGACGCGCATACGCTTGTCGGCCTGGATCGGGCCCTTGCCGTCGATCGGGTTGCCGAGCGCGTCGACGACGCGGCCGAGCAGGCCCTTGCCGACCGGCGCGTCCACGATGGCGCGGGTGCGCTTGACGGTCTGGCCTTCCTTGATCTCGCGGTCGGCACCGAAAATAACGACGCCGACGTTGTCGGTTTCGAGGTTCAGCGCCATGCCGCGGGTGCCGTTCTCGAACTCGACCATCTCACCGGCCTGGACGTTGTCCAGACCGTAGACGCGAGCGATACCGTCGCCGACGGACAGCACCTGTCCGACTTCGGAGACTTCAGCTTCCTGGCCGAAATTCTTGATCTGGTCCTTGAGGATCGCGGAAATTTCCGCGGCGCGGATGTCCATCAGCCTGCCTCTTTCATCGCGTGCTTGATCGAATTGAGTTTGGTGCGAAGCGAACCATCCACCATGCGGCTGCCCAGCTTGACGACGAGGCCACCGATGATCGAGGGATCGACTTTCACGTTCAGCGCGACGTCCTTGCCGGTCACCGACTTCAGGGCAACCTTGAGGGCGTCGAGATTCTTGTCCGAGAGCGCCTCCGCCACGGTGACATCAGCGGTCGCCTCGCCCTTGAACTTGGCGACGAGGGCGCGGTAGGCGCGGATGACGTCAGCCACCACGAACAGGCGGCGGTTGGCGGTCAGCACTTTCAGGAAATTGGCAGAGATGCCGGCGATGCCGACCTTGTCCAGCACGGCCGTGAGGGCCCTGGACTGGGCATCGGCCGCGAACACCGGGCTGCGGACGAGGCGCTTCAGATCGGCGCTCTCGCCGAGCAAGGCCTCGAACCTGTCGAGGTCGGCCTTGACCTCGTCGACCGCTTTCTGGTCGCGGGCCAGTTCAAACAAGGCCGTTGCATAACGGCCGGACACACCGGAAACGGACGTATCTTCTGCAGCCACAGACGCGCTCTTTTTGCTGTCAAATTCGCAAGGGAAAAACCGTCGCCACGAAGAGGCGCCTAGCGATCCAAGCCCTTGGAATTCAAGCGGGACTTCGATTTTCGACCAGCACGGGAAGTGCCGGGCTCGTTAAAATCGCGGCTTTGCTAACATAGCAGGCGCGCACGTGCAACATGACGCCAAATTAAAGGCACGAGGTTCTGTCGCCAGTTCGTCGCACGCGACGGCGCTTCAATGACGAGGGGTCGGCGACCTCGACGATGACCTGCCACGCCACGGAATTGCCGCGAGCCTTGCGGCGGTGCGGCGCCGTTGGTTCCTGCTCTCAGCGCATAGCGGCCATGAACACGGATCGCTGAGGCGTGACTTCGGCCCCGGTCGCGCCGCCCGCCGAATACTTACCCAATTCTAAATGCTGAGAGCGATGACTTCACTCTACAGTATTCATAAGTAATAGTTAAGTTAATGAATCGTTAAAGTTAAAGATTACGGAATGTCGGATGAATATACCGGCAGGTCACAAGATATTTCACGACGAAACAGAATGGAATTACTGCCCAATTCATGCCGCATTGCGCAACGAAACGCCAAACCGCTCACAAACTGATGAGGGCTCCACTGGCCACATATGTGGCAATACTAGCTTAGGGACCATTAAATGCTGTCTTTCAAGACGCTGGGCACTGTGACCCGGCCGCGCACGGCGATCGCTTTCATAGCCGCAACCCTCTTCATCGGTGGAACCGCCACCGAAGCTTCCGCCAAATCCAGGCATCACCGGCACCATCATCGCCACCACGCCCAGACCGACGCCAATGCAGGCTCTGATTGGCGCAATGCCAATGCGGCGATGACGCCGTCCTCGGGCACCGGGCACAGCTTCTCCGGCATGGCCTCCTATTACGGCAACGAGTCCGGCAGCAGGACCGCCTCGGGCCAGCGCTTCAACCAGAACGCCATGACCGCGGCACACCGTTCGCTGCCGTTCGGCACCAAGCTGCGCGTCACCCACGGCGGCTCGAGCGTGATCGTCACCATCAATGACCGTGGCCCGTTCATTCGCGGCCGTGTGCTCGACCTCTCCACGGGCGCTGCCCGCGCCATCGGCCTCACCGGCGCCGGCGTCGGCCGCGTCACCGCGGAAGTCATCTCCTAAGGCGCCACGGCGCCTCACATTGCCCGCGCACTTTCCATCAGTTTGATGCGCGCATGAAACAAGCCCGCCGTCTTGGGGGACGGCGGGCTTTTTGTTGTCGTCATTCCGGGGCGATGCGCAGCATCGAGCCCGGAATCCATCGGGCGGCAGGGCCCGCGGTGAAATGGATTCCGGGCTCACGCTTCGCGTGCCCCGGAATGACAGCGGAGAATGTGGCGGCGACCGCAGCCTTACAAAAAGCTCTGCGGATCGACGTCCACCTCCAGCTTCTGATTGCCCTTCGGCTTCGGACAGACCGCGAGCCAGTTGCGCAAATAGTCCGACAGGTCGAAACCGCGCGCCGATTTCACCAGGATGCGGAAGCGGTAGCGGCCCTTGATGACGGCGAGCGGCGCTTCCGCCGGGCCCAGCACCACCACGCGCTCGTCGCGCGGCGCGAGCGCAACGAGGCGGCGGCCAAAGCCTTCCGCGCTCGGGCGGTCGCCGGCCGAGATGATCAGGCTGGCGAGCCGGCCGAACGGCGGATACAGCGTGCGCTCGCGAAGATCGATCTCGCTGTCGTAGAAGGCTTCGCGGTCGCAGGCGATCAGCGCCTTCATCACGGGATGATCGGGCTGGTGGGTCTGGAGATAGCCGACGCCGCGGCCCTGCTCGCGTCCGGCGCGGCCGATCACCTGGTTGAGCAACTGCCAGGTGCGTTCCGCCGCGCGCGGATCGCCATTGGAAAGGCCGAGATCCGCATCCACGACGCCGACCAGATTGAGCCGCGGGAAATTGTGGCCCTTGGCGACGAGCTGCGTGCCGATGATGATGTCGACGCGGCCCTCCGCGATCTCGGCAAGCTCGGAGCGCATGGTCTCGATCGAGGTGATGAGATCGCTCGACAGCACCATGGTGCGCGCCTCCGGGAACAGCGCGGCCGCTTCTTCCTGCAGGCGCTCGACGCCGGGGCCGACCGCGACCAGCGATTCCTCCGCCGAACAGTTCGGACAGACATGCGGGCGCGGCATCGAGAAGCCGCAATGGTGACAGACGAGGCGCTGGCGGAAGCGATGATCGACCAGCCAGGCATCGCAGATGGTGCAGGCGAAGCGGTGGCCGCAGGCGCGGCACAGCGTCAGCGGCGCATAGCCGCGGCGATTGAGGAACAATAGCGCCTGCTCGCGCCGCTCGATCGCGGTCCTGATCTCGCCCGCCAGGCGCGGCGAGATGAAGCGGCCGCGCGCCGGCGGCTCGCGGCGCATGTCGATCGCCTCGATATGCGGCATGTGCTGGCCGCCGAAGCGCGAGGGCAGCGCGATGCGCTGATAGCGATTCTTGCGCGCATTGACCTCGGATTCGACCGACGGCGTCGCGGAGGCCAGCACGATCGGAATTTTTGCGATATGCGCGCGCACCACCGCCATGTCGCGGGCATGGTAATGCACGCCCTCGTCCTGCTTGTAGGCCTGGTCGTGCTCTTCGTCGACGACGATGAGGCCGAGATTGGCGTAGGGCAGAAACAGCGCCGAGCGCGCGCCGACCACGACCGGCGCGCTGCCTTCGGAGATCGCCGCCCAGTTGCGCGCGCGGGTGCGCGGGGTGAGCTCGGAGTGCCATTCGATCGGCCGCACGCCAAAACGCTGCGCGAAGCGGTCGAGGAACTGGCCGGTGAGCGCGATCTCCGGCATCAGGATCAGCGACTGCCTGCCGCGGCGGATCGCCTCCGCGACCGCCTCGAAATAGACCTCGGTCTTGCCCGAGCCGGTGACGCCGTCGAGCAGCGCGACGTGGAAGGTGCCGTTGGCCGCGAGCGCGCGCATCGTATCGACCGCGGTGCGCTGGAGCGGTGTGAAATCCGGCCGGCCGAAATCCGGATCGGGGGCCGGCGGCGGCGGCGGCGGCGGCATCGGCTCGACCGTGAGCGTGCCTTCGTCCACCAGGCCGTCGATCACGCCGGCCGAGACGCCCGCCTCCTTGGCCGCTTCGGACTTGCCGTGCAGCAGCCGGTCCGACAGCACCTCGATCACGCGTTGCCGCGCCGGCGTCAGCCGCCTGGGGGGATCGCCGACCAGGCGCACGCCGGGGCGCACCCGCTCGGGGCCGAGATTCTCGCCCATCCGCAGGCACATGCGCAGCACCATGCCGCGCGGGCTCAGCGTGTAATTGGCGACCCAGTCGACGACCGAACGCAACTCGGGCTTCAGCGGCTGGAGGTCGAGCTTCTCGCTGACCTCCTTGAGGCGGTTGTGCAGGCGCGGATCGGGATTGGCGTTTTCGGCCCAGACTACGGCGAGCACCTCGCGGGGCCCAAGCGGCACGCCGACGAGATCGCCCGCCTTCAGCTCCATCCCGCGCGGCACCTTGTAGGAATAGGTCTGGTCGAGCGCGACCGGCACCAGCACGTCGACCATGCGGGTCGCGTTGGCGGAGGCGGTGCTGCTGCGGGAGGTGTGGTCCATGAACTGAGAATCGGAACCCGGGGGCCTCAAGGCTAGCGCCGTGAGGCGGCCTTAGCGAACGATAAACGAGTGTGATGCGATATACTGTGCGGAATCACCACGTCCAGAGCGCATGAGCAAAGCGGCCGCCCCACAAATCGAGCTCGCCAGCGCCGATCCCTCGATCGCGCAGGAGATGACGCGCTGGCTGTCGCATCTCGGCGCCGAGCGGCGGCTGTCGCCGAAGACGCTGGAGGCCTATGGCCGCGACTTGCGGCAGTGCCTGGATTTCCTCTGCAATCATTGGGGCGAACGCGTCACGCTCAAGCGCTTCGCCGCGCTGGAGGCCACCGACGTGCGCGCCTTCATGGCGATGCGCCGGGCCGACGACATTGCCGGCCGCTCGCTGATGCGCGCGCTGGCGGGCCTGCGCTCGTTCGGCCGCTTCCTCGAACGCGAGGGCAAGGGCAAGGTCGGCGCGCTCTCCGCGATCCGCGCGCCGAAAGTCGCAAAGAGCCTGCCGAAGCCGCTGCCGATGGCGTCGGCCAAACGTCTTGCGGACGCCGACGAGCGCGCCGGCGAGGAACGCGAGACCTGGATTCTGGCGCGCGATGCGGCGGTGATGGCGCTGCTGTATGGCTCCGGCCTGCGCATCTCCGAAGCGCTCGGCCTGAAGCGCCGCGAGGTGCCGAAGCCGGGCGAAGGCGACGTGCTCGTCGTCACAGGCAAAGGCAACAAGACCCGCATGGTGCCGGTGCTCCAGAACGTGCTGGCGCTGGTGCAGGAATATGTTTCGATGTGCCCCTATCCGCTGCCGGCGGAAGGGCCGATCTTCGTCGGCGCGCGCGGCGGTCCCTTGAGCCCGCGCATCATCCAGCTCGCGATGGAGCGGCTGCGCGGCGCGCTCGGCCTGCCCGACAGCGCGACGCCGCACGCGCTGCGCCATTCCTTCGCCACGCATCTTCTGTCGCGCGGCGGCGACCTGCGCGCGATCCAGGAACTGCTCGGCCATTCCTCGCTCTCGACCACGCAGATCTACACCGGCATCGATTCCGAGCGGCTGCTGGAAGTCTATGCCAGCGCGCATCCGCGGCGGTGAATTCTGACATCAAGCTGTCATAGCAAGCTCTTGGCGCGCATGCCTCTTGCGCGGCGCCCGCGGTTCGGTCAATCGTGGGGCATCCAGGCAGGAGGGATTTATGAGCGCACATGAAAGCATGGAGCATGCCGAGCACGCCGAACACGCGTCCGGCTCGAACAAGAAGATCGCCCTTCTGATCGCCGTGCTGGCCCTGTTCCTGGCGATCTCGGAGACGCTCGGCAAGGGCGCCCAGACCGAATCGATCAGCAAGAACGTCGAGGCCGCCAATCTCTGGGCGTTCTTCCAGGCCAAGAGCATCCGCCGCACCGTGGTGCTGACCGCGGCCGAGCAGGGCAAGCTCACGGTCGTCGGCGCGACCGACGACGCCATGAAGGCAGCGGTGCAGAAGCAGGTCGACGACTGGACCAAGACCGCGCAGCGCTATCGCTCCGAGCCCGAGACCGGCGAAGGCACCGAGCAGCTCGCCGAGAAGGCCAAGCATGCCGAGCACGAGCGCGACGAGGCGACCGCTAAATACCATCACTTCGAGCTGGCGTCGGCCGCCTTCCAGATCGGCATCGTGCTGGCCTCGGCCACCATCATCACCGGCATCTTCGCGCTCGCCTATGTCGGCGGCCTCCTGACGCTCGCCGGCCTGCTCATGACCGCGCTCGGCCTGTGGTGGCCGCATCTGCTGCATTTGCATTGAGGGGGTGAGGCGGCTTACTCCGCCGTCGTCCCGGCGAACGCCGGGACCCATACCGCGTGATCTATCGATTACTCGCGGTGGGAGTACCGAACGACGAATCTTCGCCAAACTACTCCCTGGGGTTATGGGTCCCGGCCTTCGCCGGGACGACACCTGAGAATTGGCGCGAGCCCTGGCTCGACAACTGAAAGCGCAATCACCGCGCCTGATGCACGCTCTTGCGGAAGCGCTGGATCAGGCGGAGCGTGCGGGCGGACCAGCCTTCGCCGTTGCCGGTGATCAGCTCGCGGATGCGCTGCTTGATCGGGTCGACCAGCAGGTGCGCCTTGGCACGCACCTTCATCACGAGATCGTAGATCCGCTCGAACCAGTGCATCTCCAAAAGCTTGTCGCGCGTGACGTCGAACACGAAGGCGGTGACGCCGACGCCGACGAGCTTTGCGAACAGGATCGTGAAGACGGCGCTGGTCCAGTATTCATGCGTGAGCAGCCACAGGCCGACGAGCTTGAGCGGAAACAGCGGGATGATGGGGACCGCGAACACGATCAGCGTCATGGCCGGCGACAGCGCGTCGACACGCTCCGTCAGCCATTGCTTGAAGCGCGCGAGCGGGATAGCTGCGACAACCCGCGCGACGATCGGTTCGAGATGGTCCCACAGCCAGGCTTCGATCAGGAAAATGATCGCAAGCAGGACCCAGACCGGTTGGAGAAGGCGGCGCAGCATGTGTTGTCCCGCCCGATTCGGCTCGGGGCGTCGCCTACATATGGATGGCCCGCTTGCCGACTGCAAGCGCGGCTTCCTTGATGGCCTCCGAGCGGGTCGGATGCGCGTGGCAGGTGCGCGCGAGATCCTCCGCACTGCCGCCAAACTCCATGAGAACGCACGCTTCATGGATCATTTCGCCGGCTTCGCGGCCGATAATGTGCACGCCGAGCACGCGATCGGTCTTCGCATCTGCGAGAATCTTCACAAAGCCATCGGTGGTCTGGTTGACCTTGGAGCGGCCGTTGGCGGTAAAGGGAAACTTCCCGACGGTATAAGCCACGCCCGCCTGCTTCAGTTCCTCCTCGGTCTTGCCGACGGAGGAGACTTCCGGCGTGGTATACACGACGCCTGGGATAACGTCGTAATTCACGTGGCCGGCCTGGCCTGCGATGATCTCGGCAACCGCAACGCCTTCGTCCTCGGCCTTGTGCGCGAGCATCGGGCCCGCGACGACGTCGCCGATGGCATAGACGCCCTTCAGGCTGGTGGCGAAATGCGGATCGATCTGCACGCGGCCGCGATTGTCGAGCGCAACGCCGGCTTCCTTCAGGCCAAGCCCATCGGTGTAGGGCACGCGGCCGATGCAGACGAGCACGACGTCGGCTTCCAGCGTCTCCGCAGCGCCGCCGGCGGCGGGCTCGATCGTCGCCTTCAGCGTCTTGCCGGAGGTATCAACGGCGGTGACCTTGGCGCCGAGCTTGAATGCAAAGCCCTGCTTCTCGAGGATGCGCTGGAATTGCTTGGCGATCTCGCCGTCCATGCCGGGCATGATGCGATCCAGGAATTCGACGACGACGACTTCGGCGCCGAGCCGCTTCCACACCGAGCCGAGCTCAAGGCCGATCACGCCGGCGCCGACGACGAGCAGCTTGCCGGGGACCTTGTCCAGCGACAGCGCGCCGGTGGACGAAACGATGCGCTTCTCGTCGATCTCGATGCCCTTGAGACGCGCGATGTCCGAGCCGGTGGCGATCACGATGCTCTTGGTCTCGACGACCTGCGACTTGCCGTCGGCGGAGACTTCGACCTTGCCGGTGCCAAGAATCTTGCCGGTGCCCTTGAGCACGTCGATCTTGTTCTTCTTCATCAGGAACTCGACGCCCTTGACGTTGCCGTCGATGCCCTGCTGCTTGAAGTTCATCATCGCCGGAAGCTCGAGCTTCGGCGCGGAGACCGACACGCCCATCTTGGCGAAGGAGTGCGCGGCCTCCTCGAACATTTCGGAAGCGTGCAGCAGCGCCTTCGAGGGCATGCAGCCGACATTGAGGCAGGTGCCGCCGAGCGTTGCGTTCTTTTCGACCACGGCGACTTTCATGCCGAGCTGGGCTGCGCGCACCGCGCAGACATAACCGCCCGGTCCGGTGCCGATGACGACGAGATCGTAGGTAGCCATGAGAGAAAGTCCCGTGAGTTTAGCGTGGAAAGATGCGTCAGCGTCCGCGCGGCGCGTCAGCGTCCGCCGGACACATCGAGAATGGCTGAGGTGACGTAGGAGGCATCGTCCGACATCAGCCAGACGATGGCGTTGGCGATTTCCTCGGCGGTGCCGACGCGCTTCATCGGCACCAAATGGGCCAGACGATGGGCGCGGTCGGGCTCGCCGCCGGCGGCGTGGATTTCGGTGTCGATCAGGCCGGGCCGGATCGCCGCGACGCGGATGCCTTCGCCCGCGACCTCGTAGCCGAGCCCGACGGTGAAGGAATCGACCGCGCCCTTGGACGCGGCATAATCGACATAGGTGTTGGGTGCGCCGAGCCGGGCTGCGACCGACGACAGGTTCACGATGACGCCGCCCTTGCCGCCGTGCCTGGTCGACATCCGCTTCACCGCCTCGCGCGCGCAGAGGATGGAGCCGGTGACGTTGACCGCCATCACGCGCTGGATGCGCTCGGCCGACATCTCGTCGACGCGCACGCCGCTCTTGCCGACGATGCCGCCGTTGTTGACGAGTGCGCCGAGCGTGCCGAACTTGTCCGCCTGCTTGAACAGCTCGAGGATGTCGCTTTCCTCGGCGACATCGCATTTCACCGCGATGGCCTTGCCGTTGCTGGCCGCGATCTGCGCGACGACTTCATCCGCAGCCTGCTTGTTGCTGGCGTAGCCGACCACGACACGGAAGCCGCGTGCGGCCGCCGCGATCGCGGTCGCCCGCCCGATGCCGCGGCTCCCGCCGGTGATGACAACGACTTTATCGGTCATGCGCGCCTCCATGGTTCGACACGCGCCGTCGCGTGAGGGCGACGGCGCTCGCAGAGCATCAGCGATCAGAGATCGAGCACCAGGCGCGCCGGATCTTCCAGGCTCTCCTTGACGCGGACGAGGAAGGTGACGGCTTCCTTGCCGTCGATGACGCGGTGATCGTAGGACAGCGCCAGGTACATCATCGGGCGGACCTCGATCTTGCCGCCGACGACCATCGGCCGCTCCTGGATCTTGTGCATGCCGAGAATGCCGGACTGCGGCGCGTTGAGGATTGGGGTCGACATCAGCGAGCCGTAGATGCCGCCATTGGTGATGGTGAAGGTACCGCCCTGCATCTCGTCGATCTTGAGCTGGCCGTCACGGGCGCGGCGGCCGAAATCGGCGATGCCCTTCTCGATGTCGGCGATCGACTTGTGGTCGCAGTCACGCACCACGGGCACGACGAGGCCCTTGTCGGTGCCGACGGCGACGCCGATGTGATAGTAGTTCTTGTAGATCAGGTCGGTGCCGTCGATCTCGGCGTTGACGGCCGGGATGTCCTTCAGCGCCTGCACGACGGCCTTGGTGAAGAAGCCCATGAAGCCGAGCTTGCTGCCGTGCTTCTTCTCGAACGCGTCCTTGTAGTGCGCGCGCAGCGCCATGACGTTGGTCATGTCGACCTCGTTGAAGGTCGTGAGCATGGCCGCGGTGTTCTGCACGTCCTTGAGGCGGCGCGCGATGGTCTGGCGCAGCCGGGTCATCTTGACGCGCTCTTCGCGGGCGGCGTCATCGGCCGGCGACAGCGCGCGGACCTGAACGGCGGCGGCGGGCTGGTTGACCGGGGTCGGCGCGGAGGCCGCACGCTCGATCGCGGCGAGCATGTCGCCCTTGGTGACGCGGCCGTCCTTGCCGGAGCCCGGAACGGTCGAAGCGTCGATGCCGGTCTCGGCCGAGAGCTTGCGCACGGAGGGGGCGAGCGGGGCATCGGCCGGCGGCGCCTTCGCGGCCGGAGCCGGTGCGGCAGCAGCCGCCGCGGCGGCCGGAGCAGCAGCGGGCTTGGCGGGAGCAGCGGCCGGCTTGGCCGCGCCGGCGGCGCCTTCGGTGATCTGGCCGAGCAGCGCGCCCACGGCAACGGTCGCGCCGTCAGCGGCGATGATCTCGCTCAGCGTGCCGGCGGAGGGCGCCGGGACTTCGATGGTGACCTTGTCGGTCTCGAGCTCCACCAAGGGCTCGTCAACGGCGACGGGGTCGCCGGCCTTCTTGAACCAGCGGCCGATGGTGGCCTCGGTGACGGATTCGCCGAGCGTCGGCACACGAATTTCAGTCATGGTCTTTTCCTTAAGGGATCGCCAATGCGGTCATGAATTCCAATTGTCACGGCCAGCGAAAAGCAGGCCATCCAGCAAGCCGGGACGTTCGCATTCACGAGGACGCCATGGCATGCCGGATGCCCCGCTTTTGGCGGGGCATGACGCAGTTCAAAAAGTTCAGCTCAGTGCTTCGTCCAGGAACGCCTTCAGCTGAGCCTGATGCTTGGACATCAGACCCGTGGCGGTCGCGGCGGAAGCGGCGCGGCCGACATAACGCGGACGCCGGCTCACACCGTTCACCTGGTTCAGCACCCACTCCAGATAGGGCTCGATGAAGTGCCAGGCGCCCATGTTGCGGGGCTCTTCCTGGCACCACACCACTTCGGCCTTCTTGAAGCGCGACAGCTCGGCCACCAGCGCCTTCAGCGGCACCGGATAGAGCTGCTCGACGCGCATCAGGTAGATGTCGTCGATGCCGCGCTTCTCGCGCTCCTCGTAGAGGTCGTAATAGACCTTGCCGGAGCAGAGCACGATGCGGCGGATCTTCTCGTCCGGAACGAGCTTGATGGCATCGGTCGGCAGCATCTGGGCGTCGTCGTACAGGATGCGGTGGAAGGTCGTTCCCTTCGCAAGCTCCTCGAGACGCGACACCGCCCGCTTGTGACGCAGCAGCGACTTCGGCGTCATCAGGATCAGGGGTTTACGGATCTCGCGATGCAGCTGCCGGCGCAGCACGTGGAAGTAGTTCGCCGGCGTGGTCGGGTAGACCACCTGCATGTTGTCTTCCGCGCACATCTGCAAGTAACGCTCGAGGCGCGCCGAGGAGTGCTCCGGTCCCTGCCCTTCATAGCCGTGCGGCAAGAGGCAGACGAGGCCGGACATGCGCAGCCATTTGCGCTCGCCCGAGGAGATGAACTGGTCGAACACGACCTGCGCGCCGTTGGCGAAGTCGCCGAACTGCGCTTCCCACAGGGTCAGCGTGTTCGGCTCGGCGAGCGAATAGCCATATTCGAAGCCGAGCACGGCTTCTTCCGACAGCAGCGAGTTGATGACCTCGTAATGGCCCTGCTCGTGGCCGAGATGGTTGAACGGCGTGTAGCGGCTCTCGTCTTCCTGGTCGATCAGGACCGAGTGGCGCTGCGAGAACGTGCCGCGCTCGGAATCCTGGCCGGACAGCCGGACGTGATGGTTCTCGTTGAGCAGCGAGCAGAACGCCAGCGCTTCGCCGGTCGCCCAGTCGATGCCGGCGCCGCTGTCGATCGCCTTGGAGCGGTTCTCCAGGAAGCGCTGGATGGTGCGGTGGACGCGGAAACCATCCGGCACCTTGGTGATCTTGCGGCCGATATCCTTCAGCGCGGTGATGTCGACGCCGGTGACGCCGCGGCGGGCGTCCTCTTCCTGGTCGGCGATCTTGAAGCCCGCCCACTTGCCGTCGAGCCAGTCGGCCTTGTTCGGCTTGTAGGAGGTGCCGGCCTCGAACTCGGCATCGAGCCGCGCGCGCCAGTCGGCCTTGGCCTTGTCGACCTCGCCCTCGGTCATCACGCCTTCGCTGATGAGGCGGCGGGCGTAGAGCTCGAGCGTGGACGGATGCGCCGCGATCTTCTTGTACATCACCGGCTGGGTGAACGCCGGCTCGTCGCCCTCGTTATGGCCATGCCTGCGGTAGCAGAACATGTCGATGACGACGGGCTTGTGGAACTTCTGCCGGAATTCGGTCGCGACCTTGGCCGCGAACACCACGGCTTCCGGATCGTCGCCGTTCACGTGGAAGATCGGCGCGTCGATCATCTTCGCCACATCCGACGGATAGGGCGAGGAACGCGAGTAACGCGGATAGGTGGTGAAGCCGATCTGGTTGTTGACGATGAAGTGCACGGAGCCGCCGGTGCGGTAGCCCTTCAGGTCCGACAGACCGAAGCATTCCGCGACCACGCCCTGGCCGGCGAACGCGGCGTCGCCGTGCATCAGCAGCGGCATGACGGAGATGCGCATATCCGGCGGATCGCCGTGCTGGTCCTGCTTGGCGCGGACCTTGCCGAGCACGACGGGATCGACGATCTCGAGATGCGAGGGATTGGCGGTCAGCGACAGATGGATGCGGTTGCCGTCGAACTCGCGGTCCGAGGAGGCGCCGAGGTGATACTTGACGTCGCCGGAGCCTTCGACCGCGTCAGGGTTGGCCGAGCCGCCCTTGAACTCGTGGAACAGCGCGCGGTGGGCCTTGCCCATCACCTGGGTCAGCACGTTGAGGCGGCCGCGATGCGGCATGCCCAGCACGATTTCCTTCACGCCGAGATTGCCGCCGCGCTTGATGATCTGCTCGAGCGCGGGGATCAGGGATTCAGCACCGTCGAGACCAAAACGCTTGGTGCCGGTGAACTTGGTGTCGCAGAATTTTTCAAAGCCCTCGGCTTCGACCAGCTTGGTCAGGATGGCTCTGCGGCCTTCGCGGGTAAAGGAGATTTCCTTATCCGGTCCCTCGATGCGCTCCTGGATCCAGGCCTTCTGCGCGGCATTGCTGATATGCATGAACTCGACGCCGAGCGTCTGGCAGTAGGTGCGCTCGCAGATCGCGGTGATCTCGCGCAGCGTGCCGTATTCGAGACCGAGCACGTGATCGAGGAAGATCTTGCGGTCAAAATCGGCCTCGCTGAAGCCGTAGGTGCGCGGGTCGAGCTCTTCGCGGTTGCGCGGCGCCTCGATGCCGAGCGGATCGAGCTTGGCGTGGAAGTGGCCGCGCATGCGGTAGGAGCGGATCAGCATCAAGGCGCGGACCGAGTCGCGCGTCGCCTGGAGCAGATCGGCGGAGGAGATATCGGCGCCCTTGGCCTGCGCCTTGGCGGCGATCTTGCCGCCGACCGCCTTCTCGACCTCGGCCCAGTTGCCGTCGAGGGCGGAGGTCAGGTCGTCCTGCGGCGTCAGCGGCCAGTTGGCGCGCTCCCAGGACGGGCCCTCGGCGTTCCTGCGGACGTCGTCCGGCTGGTCCTTCAGGCTCTTAAAGAACTCCTGCCACTCGGCGTCGACCGAGGACGGGTCCTTCTCGTAGCGGGCGTAGATTTCGTCGATGTAGGTGGCGTTGGTGCCCTGCAAAAAAGATGAGAGGGCAAAGGCTGCGTTCGCGTCTTGGCGAGACATACTTGAGTTCCTGGCGATTTCGGTTCGCGCATAACAAACGGCGCTGGCGCTGGGCTCCCCGGCAGAGGCCCAGCGCGATTGGCACCATTTACCCTATTTGCTGCGAAACTTCGCCCGGAAAAGTACGAAGAAGTGAATTAGCCTTTCAACTTTTCGGCAAGCGTGTGCCCGAGGCGAGCGGGAGACGGCGACACTGTAATCCCAGCCGATTTCATCGCGTCGGTCTTGGAACCGGCGTCGCCCTTGCCGCCCGAAATGATCGCGCCGGCATGACCCATGCGGCGGCCGGGAGGGGCGGTGACGCCGGCGATGAAGCCGACCATCGGCTTCTTGCGGCCGCGCTTGGCCTCGTCCTTGAGGAACTGGGCGGCGTCCTCCTCGGCGGAACCGCCGATCTCGCCGATCATGATGATCGATTCCGTCTTGGGGTCGGCGAGCAGCATTTCCAGCACGTCGATGAACTCGGTTCCCTTGACCGGGTCGCCGCCGATGCCGACCGCGGTGGTCTGGCCGAGGCCTTCCTGCGAGGTCTGGAACACGGCTTCATAGGTCAGCGTGCCGGAGCGGGAGACGATGCCGACGCTGCCGGTCTTGAAGATGTTGGCCGGCATGATGCCGATCTTGCATTCGCCGGCGGTCATGACGCCCGGGCAGTTCGGCCCGATCAGGCGGGACTTGGAACCGGCCAGCGAGCGCTTCACGCGGACCATGTCGATGACCGGAATGCCTTCCGTGATGCAGACGATCAGCGGGATCTCGGCGTCGATGGCTTCGCAGATCGCATCGGCCGCGCCCGGCGGCGGCACGTAGATCACCGACGCGTCCGCGCCGGTCTTCTCACGCGCGTCGCGCACGGTGTCGAACACCGGCAGGCCCAGATGCGTCGAGCCGCCTTTGCCCGGCGAAGTGCCGCCGACCATCTTGGTGCCGTAGGCAATCGCGGCCTCCGAATGGAAGGTGCCGTTCTTGCCGGTGAAGCCCTGGCAGATGACCTTGGTGTTCTTGTCGATCAGGATGGACATGAGGTCTGCTTTCGCGAAACTAACGAGTGAGAGGTCAGTGGATGCGGCGGTAGACGCCGGTGAGCACGTCAGCCCAGCCTTCCGCGTCCGGCGAGAACTGGATCTTCAACGAGTAGGAATTGTCGTCGATGATCTCGTAGACGTGGCGCGCATTGCCGCGGAGCGAGCCGCGCACCAGCGTCAGGGTCTTGCCGACCCACCCGCCGGAGGCGGGCGAAGGCGGCGTGTAGCCGAGCGAGTCGTACCAGAACAATTTGTAGGTCCGGTCCTCGCGGTCGAAGGTGAAGATGCCGTGGGTGGCGAAGATCTGCTTGCCGTCGCGCATCTGGACCGAGTCCTGGATCAGGTAGAACCCGTTGAGATCCATGCGCGCGACGGTGTGCGAGGTGGCCGGCCCGCCCGCCGTCCAGCGCGACGGGAAGACCACCTCTTCGCCATCCCATTCGCCGGCGAACGCGGCGAGACGCGCGTGCTCTGCAAGCGGAGATGATGCGGCGAGATGGTCCTGGGCCATGGCGTTAGCCTCCCTTGACGGCCTTCACGATCTTCTGCGCGGCGTCGTCGAGATTGTCGGCCGGCACCACGTTCAGACCGGATTCAAGGATGATCTTCTTGCCGAGCTCGACATTGGTGCCTTCGAGGCGAACCACCAGCGGCACGCTGAGGCCGACCTCGCGCACGGCGGCCGTGACGCCCTCGGCGATCACGTCGCACTTCATGATGCCGCCGAAGATGTTGACCAGGATGCCTTTCACGTTGGGATCGGCGGTGATGATCTTGAACGCGGCCGCGACCTTCTCCTTGCTGGCGCTGCCGCCGACGTCGAGGAAGTTCGCCGGCGCCATGCCGTAGAGCTTGATGATGTCCATCGTCGCCATCGCGAGACCGGCGCCGTTGACCATGCAGCCGATGTTGCCGTCGAGGGTGACGTAGTTGAGGTCGTACTTGGACGCCTCGATTTCCTTGGCGTCTTCCTCGGTCTCGTCGCGCAGCGCGAGCACCTCGGGATGACGGAACAGCGCGTTGTCGTCGAACGACACCTTGGCGTCGAGCACGCGGAGCTGACCCTGCTTGGTCACGACCAGCGGGTTGATCTCCAGCATCGACATGTCCTTGGCGACGAATGCCGCGTAGAGCTGCGCGGTGAGCTTCTCGGCCTGCTTGGCGAGATCGCCCGAGAGCTTCAGCGCGTTGGCGACGGTGCGGCCGTGATGGCCCATGATGCCGGTCGCGGGATCGACCGAGAAGGTGACGATCTTTTCGGGCGTGTTGTGCGCGACGTCCTCGATGTTGACGCCGCCTTCGGTCGATACGACGAACGAGACGCGCGAAGTCTCGCGGTCGACCAGCAGCGAGAGATAGAACTCCTTGTCGATGTCGGAGCCGTCCTCGATGTAGAGGCGGTTGACCTGCTTGCCGGCAGGGCCGGTCTGGATCGTCACGAGCGTCGCGCCGAGCATCTGCTTGGCGAATTCGGAGACCTCGGCGGCCGACTTGGCGATGCGGACACCGCCCTTGTCGCCGGCGGAGGCTTCCTTGAACTTGCCCTTGCCGCGGCCACCGGCATGGATCTGGCTCTTCACCACATAGACCGGACCAGGTAGCGCCTTGGCGGCGGCCTCCGCGTCTGCGGCTTTAAGGACCGGCACGCCCTTGGAGATTGGAACGCCGAACTCGCCCAGCAGCGCTTTGGCCTGATATTCATGGATATTCATATGGTCGCTCCCTGAATCCGCGGGCGGTGACCTCGTAGGCCCACCTCAGTCTTGTGGCTGGCATACCATATACCACAGGAACTGCAACCCGGATTCTTTGACATCGAGATCTTTGGACTGCTGAGCCGGAACCCGCCAGGCCTTCAACAAGAGTTGCTGCCGGGCCCCAGAAGTGAAACCGCCGAAGACCGGTTTTCCGATCTTCGGCGGGATTTGTTTGCGCCTTAGCGGCCGAGAAGATCGGGGGCGATCTTCTTGCAGGCGTCGACCAGGCCCTGCACCGCGCCGACCGACTTGTCGAAGGCCTCGCGGTCCTTGCCGGCGAGCTCGATCTCGACGACGCGCTCGACACCCTTGGAGCCGATCACGACGGGCACGCCGACATACATGTCCTTCACGCCGTATTCGCCGTTGAGGTAGGCGGCGCTGGGCAGCACGCGCTTCTTGTCACGCAGATAGCTCTCGGCCATCGCGATCGCGGAAGCGGCCGGGGCGTAGAAGGCCGAGCCGGTCTTGAGCAAATTGACGATCTCGGCGCCGCCGTTGCGGGTGCGGTCGACGATCTCGTCGAGGCGCGCCTGCGAGGTCCAGCCCATCTTGACGAGGTCAGGCAGCGGGATGCCGGCGACGGTGGAGTACTTCACCAGCGGCACCATGGTGTCGCCGTGGCCGCCGAGCACGAAGGCGGTGACGTCTTCAACGGAGACGTTGAATTCGTCGGCCAGGAAGTAGCGGAAGCGCGCCGAGTCCAGCACGCCGGCCATGCCAACGACCTTCTTGTGCGGCAGGCCCGAGGCCTTCTGGAGCGCCCACACCATGGCGTCGAGCGGGTTGGTGATGCAGATGACGAAGGCGTCGGGGGCATACTTCTTGATGCCGGCGCCGACCTGCTCCATGACCTTGAGGTTGATGGAGAGGAGATCGTCGCGGCTCATGCCGGGCTTGCGCGGGACGCCGGCGGTGACGATGCAGACCTTGGCGTTGTCGAGCGCCTCGTAGGAGTTCGCGCCGGTGTAGTGGGCGTCGAAGCCGTCGACCGGGGAGGACTGCGCAATGTCGAGCGCCTTGCCCTGCGGCACGCCCTCGGCGATGTCGAACATCACGACGTCGCCCAGTTCTTTCAGGCCGATGAGGTGAGCCAGCGTTCCGCCGATCTGACCGGAGCCAATCAAAGCAATCTTGTCGCGCGCCATGTGAACCTGTCCTTTAGACACGTAAGGAGGGGAAAACTGACAGGGTGGTTATCCCTTTCGCTTCGCCCGTTCAAGTCGGTGGATGCCCAATTGTCGGGCTTGCCGAGATCGCAGCCAGCATACCCCCGTCCGTCATTCCGGGATGCGCCGACAGGCGCAGGCCCGGAATCCATCGGGCTGCAGAGTTGGTGGCGCGATGGATTCCGGGCTCGCGACTTTGTCGCGCCCCGGAATGACGGCGGAGAAAATGGTGAAATAGGACTTAAGTCTCCACCAGGCCCTTGGTGGAGCCGCTGGCGGTGGAATCCTTGCGGCCGTGAGGCAGCGCCAGATAGGATTCCGAGCTCATTTCGATCAGCCGCGAGGCGGTCCGCTTGAACTCGTTGGCCTCGTTGCCCTCATCGGCGAGGTACAGCGAGATCGGGTTGGCGTCGGCCGAGGCCATCAGCTTCACGGCATTGTCATAGAGCGTATCGATCAGCGTGATGAAGCGCTTGGCGGCGTTGCGCTGGGAGAAGTCCATCACTGGAATATGGTCGACCAGGATGGTGTGATAGTCGTGCGCGAGCCTGAGGTAATCCGATGCGCCGAGCGGCTTCTCGCAGAGATCGGCGAACGAGAACCGCGCCACGCCATGGGCCGAGCACGGCACGTGCAGGATGCGGCCCTTGATCAAAATATCGCGCGACTTGCATTTGGCGCTGCCGCTCATCCGCGACCAGGCGCGGTCGAGGGCTGCGTCCGCATCGCCATCCGCCGGCGTCAGCCACATCGGCACGCCCTGAAGCTTCTCCAGCCGGAAGTCGGTGCGCGCATCGAGCCGCGCCACGTCCATGTGGTCGGTGATCTGCTTGATGAAGGGCAGGAACAGCGATCGATTCAAGCCGCCCTTGTAGAGATCCTCGGGCGCGACGTTGGAGGTTGCGACCACCACGGTGCCGAGCTCGAACAGCTTTGCGAACAGGCGGCCGAGGATCATCGCGTCCGCGATGTCGGTGACGTGGAATTCGTCGAAGCAGAGCAGCCAGCTCTCCTCGAAGATCGCGTTCGCGGTCAGCGCGATGACGTCGCCGTCGGCGATCTCGCCGCGCGCGATGCTCTGGCGATAGTCGTAGATGCGCTCGTGCACATCGGCCATGAATTCGTGGAAATGCGCGCGGTGCTTGTGCTCGACCGAGGAGTGCTGGAAGAACAGGTCCATCAGCATGGTCTTGCCGCGGCCGACCTCGCCATGGATGTAGAGCCCGTGCGGCGCCTCGTCCTTGTCACTGCTGAACAGACGGCTGAGCAGGCCCTGCTTGCGCTGCGGCTTGTAGCTGCCGAGCCGCTGGTCGAGCGCCGCATAGGCTTCGGCGACTTCGGCCTGCGCGGCATCGGGCTCGATCGCGCCGTCGGCGATCTGGGCCTGATAGGCCTCGCGGAATGGGGAACTGGGGGTCGAGAGCATGGCTCTTTACCGCCAGAGACGGACGGAAATTGCAAGCCGTGAATTGGTGTCAGGGGTATGCGAATTTCCTCACTCTCCCCGCAGGCGGGGAGAGGTGAAGACCTACTCACACAGCTCGTAGGCGTCCTCGACCACATACGGTCCGCCGCCGGTCGATGCACGGGACGAGAACAAGACAAAACGTTCGGCCATGAACGCCTTGCTCGGGAAGTAGCCGCGCAGCGACAGATAGTCGGCGACGTCACGGTCGGTGGCGTCGTGCAGTCGCGCCAGCGTGACGTGCGGGATGAACTTGCGTCCCTCCGGATTAAGGCCGATCCGCTGCATCATCCGCTCGAGCTCGGCCTGCAATTCGATCAGCGGCTTGCTCGGCGCGATGGTGGCGACCACCGCGCGCGGCTTGCGGCCGCCGAAGCTCGTCAGCCCCTGCACCTTCACCTCGAACGGTTTGCGGTTGACGCGAAACAGCATCGAGGCGATCTCGTTGGCGGAGACGCCGTCGATATCGCCGATGAAGCGCAAGGTGACGTGATAATTTTCGGGATCGATCCAGCGGGCGCCGGGAAGGCCGCCCCTCAAGTTGGAAAGCGTCTGGCCGATCTCGGCCGGGATTTCCAGACCAGTGAACAAACGCGGCATCGTTTCGCACTCCCGATGCTTGGGTACGGTCCCTTGAAGCAGGACCTTATCCAAATTAGAGCCGGCGACGAATCACCGGTACCCTGATTCCTATCGCAGTTGTGTGACTCTGCGAAGCATCGCGCGGGCCACCCCGGGAAAACCCTGGGAATTAGGGTTAGCGTTGCCTGCTTTTCAACGGCGTTGCTCGCTTATGTTGCGCAGGAATGCCTCCACCGTGGGCATCATGTTGCCGACGATGATGTCGACGCCCGCCGCGGTCGGATGGATGCCGTCGGCCTGGTTGAGCTTGGCGTCGGCCGCAACGCCGTCGAGAAAGAACGGATAGAGCGGCACGTCGAATTGTTTCGCAAGATCCGGATAAATCGAATTGAATCGGGCGGCGTAGTCGGCGCCGTAATTCGGCGGCGCCAGCATGCCGCACAGCATCACCGGAATCCTGCGCGCCTTCAGCCGCTGGACGATGTCGGTCAGCGCGGTGCGCGTCAGGCCGGGATCGATGCCGCGCAGCGCGTCGTTGGCGCCGAGCTCGACGATCACCCCCTCGGTTCCCTCAGGGACCGACCAGTCGAGCCGGTCGCGGCCGCCGGAGGCGGTGTCGCCGGACACCCCGGCATTGGTCATGTCAACCTCTATGCCTTTGGCCTGCAAGGATTTTTGAAGTTTCGTGGGGAATGCCTCCTGGGCCGGGAGGCCGAGGCCCGCGCTTAGGGAATCGCCGAGGACCACCAGCTTGATCGGTTTGGCGGCCGGCTGGGCCTGTGCCGACGCATTTGTCGCAATTGTCATCACGGCGAGCACCAACACGGCTATGTGCATGAACAATCCGTAACGCCTCTCGACCGCGCTATCGGAGTTGCCATATGACCGGACCATGGACACTCGCATCGAATCCTCTTCGCTCGCCGGCACCACGCCGGACACCATCGCTATCTCCAACGTCAATCTCTCATTGGGTACGGGCGCGGCACGCGTTCACATCCTCAAGGATATCAGCTTGCGGGTCGCCTCGGGCGAGACGATTGGCCTGATCGGCCCGTCAGGCTCGGGCAAATCCACGCTGCTGATGGTGATGGCGGGGCTGGAGCGTCCTGATAGCGGAGAGGTGGTGGTGAACGGCACGCCTTTCAATGCCCTCGACGAGGACGCGCTCGCCCGCTTCCGCGGCCGCCAGGTCGGCATCGTCTTCCAGTCCTTCCATCTGATCCCGACCATGACGGCGCTGGAGAACGTCGCCGTGCCGCTCGAGCTTGCCGGCAATCCCGACGCCTCGAAACGCGCGGCGCAGGAGCTGCAATCGGTCGGGCTCGGCGACCGCCTGCATCATTATCCGACGCAGCTTTCCGGCGGCGAGCAGCAGCGCGTCGCGCTCGCGCGCGCGCTGGCGCCCGATCCCGCGATCCTCGTCGCCGACGAGCCGACCGGCAATCTTGACGAGGCAACCGGCAAACAAATCGTCGACCTGCTCTTCACCAAGCATGCCGAGCGCGGCATGACCCTGGTGCTGGTCACGCACGATTCCTCGCTCGCGCATCGCTGCGATCGCGTCATCCGCCTGCGCTCCGGGCGCATCGACACGCAGTCTGCGCCGGCATGAGCGCCGCGGCCCAACCGTTCGTGCGCCCCAACGCCGCCGCGTTGTCGCTCCGCTACGCCTTACGCGAATTGCGCGGGGGCCTGCGCGGCTTCTACGTCTTCATCGCCTGCATCGCGCTCGGCGTGATGGCGATTGCCGGCGTCGGCTCGGTGTCGGCGAGCCTCTCCGACGGTCTCGCCCGCGAAGGCCGCACGCTGCTCGGCGGCGACGTCTCCTTCGTGCTGTTCCAGCGCGAGGCCAAGTCCGAGGAAGTCGCCTTCCTGCGTTCGCGCGGCACCGTCTCGACCGCCGCGACCCTGCGCGGCATGGCGCGCTCGGCCGACGGCCAGCTCGCGCTGGTCGAGATGAAGGCGGTCGACGACACCTATCCGATGCTCGGCCAATTGACGCTGGCGCCACAGCTGCCGATGTCCGACATCCTTGCGGAGCGTGACGGCGCGTTCGGCGCGGCTGCCGATCCGACGCTGCTGGCGCGGCTCTCGCTCAAGACCGGCGACCGCGTCACCATCGGCTCGGCCACCTTCCAGATCCGCAGCACGGTCGAAGCCGAGCCCGACAAGCTCGCCGGCGGCATCGGCTTCGGCCCGCGCTTCCTGATCAGCGAGGCGGGCCTGCGGGCCACCGGCCTGATCCAGCCCGGCAGCCTGGTGCGCTGGGTCTACCGGGTGAAGCTGCCCGATACCGCCAACAACGAGCGCGCCACCGACGCCTTCATCGCCGATGCGCGCAACGCCGCGCCGCAGGCCGGCTGGGAAGTCCGCAGCCGCTCCAACGCCTCGCCGCAGCTCGAGCGCAACATCAGCCGCTTCACGCAGTTCCTGACGCTGGTCGGCCTCGCCGCGCTGCTGGTCGGCGGCGTCGGCGTCGCCAACGCGGTGAAGAGCCATATCGACCGGAAGCTCGAGGTGATCGCGGCCTTCAAGGCCGTCGGCGCCACGGGCCGCGACGTGTTCGGCATCTATCTCGCCCAGGTCATCCTGCTGGCCGCGATCGGGTCCGTGATCGGGCTCGCGCTCGGCGCCGCCATGCCCTTCGCCATCGTCGGGCTGTTCGGCAAGCTGCTGCCGCTGCCGGTGGTGCCGGCCGTGCATGCCGACGAGCTCGCGCTGTCCTTCGTCTACGGCCTCTTGACCGCGCTCGCCTTCGGCCTGTGGCCGCTCGGACGGGTGCACGACGTGCCGGTCGCCGCACTGTTCCGCGACACCATCAGCTCCGAATGGCACCGGCCGCGCTGGAGCTATCTCGTGTTCATGGGCGTCGTGATCGCCCTGCTCGTCGCGGTCGTGATCGGCCTGTCCTTCGACAAGCGCATCGCGGCGGTGTTCGTGGCCTCCTCGGTCGTCGTGTTCGCGCTGCTGCGCGGCATCGCCGCCCTGCTGATGACGATCGCGCGGCGGATGCCGCGGACGCGGCTGCCGATGCTGCGGCTCGCGATCGCCAACATCCACCGGCCGGGCGCGCTGACGCCCTCGGTCGTGCTGTCGCTCGGCCTCGGGCTCGCCGTGCTCGTCACCATCACCCAGATCGACGGCAATCTGCGCCGGCAGTTCCTCGCGGCCCTGCCGGACCAGGCGCCGTCGTTCTTCTTCATCGACATTCCGAGCACGCAGGCCGCGCAGTTCGACGGCTATCTGCGCCAGATCGCGCCCGGCGCCAAGGTCGAGGACGTGCCGATGCTGCGCGGGCGCATCGTCGCCGCACGCGGCGTCCGCGCCGAAGAGCTCAAGCCGACGACCGATTCCGAGTGGGTGCTGCAAAGCGACCGCGGCCTCACCTATACCGGCGAGCTGCCGAAGGGCTCCAAGGTGGTCGAGGGCGAGTGGTGGAGCGCCGACTATTCCGGCCCGCCGCTGGTCTCGATGGAGAAGAAGATCGCCGACGGGCTCGGCCTCAAGCTCGGCGACGAGGTCGTGGTCAACGTGCTCGGCCGCGACATCCCGGCGAAGATCAGCAATCTGCGCAACATCGACTGGCAAGGCCTCGGCATCAATTTCGTCCTGGTGTTCTCGCCGAACGCCTTCAAGGGCGCGCCGCATACCCATATCGCGACGCTGACGGAAGCCGGCAGCAATGCCGAAGGCGACGGCAGGATCATCAAGCAGGTGGCCGACACCTACCCGATGGTGACGAGCGTGCGCGTGCGCGAGGTGATGGAGACGGTCGGCTCGGTCGTGACCAATCTTGCGCTGGCGATCCGCGGCGCGAGCGCCGTGACCCTGATCTCGGCGATCCTGGTGCTTGGCGGGGCGCTCGCGGCCGGCCATCGCCACCGGGTCTACGATGCGGTGATCCTGAAGACGCTGGGCGCGACGCGGCTGCGGCTGCTCGGCGCCTATGCGCTCGAATACCTCCTGATCGGGCTTGCAACCGCGGTCTTCGGCGTGATCGCCGGCAGCATCGCCGCCTGGATGATCGTGACGCGGCTGATGACGCTCAGCTTCGTCTGGCAGGCCGGCAGCGCGGCCGGCGTGGTCGTGGCCGCCCTGGTCGTCACTGTCGGGCTCGGGCTCGCCGGCACGCTCCTGGCGTTGAACAAAAAGCCCGCCACGGTGTTGCGGAATTTGTGACAAAAGGTAGCGGGCCGCCGCGCGGGTGCGGAAACGCACGATTCTTGCGATTAACCACGTCCGCTCGCCAGGATTGCCGGCGAGGGCGACATTCGGCCGCGCGTGGACGGTTGCAGCGAATGTGTTAGTTTCCCACATATCCAATGGGTTCGGACCCCCGATTGTTAGCCAAAATTTAGTCGGCAGACATCGGTATCCGAGATAGAGTTTGACGAACCGGCGGCATGGCGACCCTCATGCCGGACCGGCCAACCAACGGGAATTCGACCATGTCGGACCTAGACCGTAACTACGCTTCTCCTTTCGGCAGGGCCGCCGGGCGTGTTGACGCCGCGACGGTCGATGCCGGCCTGCGCGCCTACATGCTGCGCATCTACAACTACATGAGCATTGGCCTCGCCATCACGGGCCTTGCCGCACTCGGCGTCTACATGGCCGCCGTGACCGACGTTCCGACCCCGGAAGCCGTCCGCGTCGGCAAGCTGTTCCTGACGCCGTTCGGCTATGCGATGTTCGTCAGCCCCCTGAAGTGGCTGTTCATGCTCGCGCCGCTCGCCATGGTGTTCGTGATCTCGGCAGGCATCAACCGTCTGGCGCCTTCGACCGCCCAGATCCTGTTCTGGGTGTTCTCGGCGCTGATGGGCATCTCGCTGTCGTCGATCTTCCTGGTGTTCACGCACACCTCGATTGTGCGGGTGTTCTTCATCACCGCGGCGACCTTCGGTGCGCTCAGCCTCTACGGCTACACCACCAAGCGTGATCTGACCGGGATGGGCTCGTTCCTGTTCATGGGCCTGATCGGCATCATCATCGCGAGCCTGGTGAACCTGTTCCTGGCCAGCTCGATGCTGCAGTTCATCGTGTCGGTGGTCGGCGTGCTGGTGTTCGCGGGCCTCACCGCCTGGGATACCCAGCGGCTGAAGAACGACTACATCTACGGCTACGCTGCGGCCGGCGGTGACATCGCAGAGCGTGCGGCCATCACCGGCGCGCTGTCGCTGTACCTGAACTTCATCAACCTGTTCACGCTGCTCCTGCAGCTCCTCGGCCAGCGCGATTAAGCGATCGACCAGAGAGAACGACATGAGCCCCGGCCGCAAGGCCGGGGTTTTTGTTTGGGCCGGGTGCCACCACGAACACCGTCATTGCGAGCGCAGCGAAGCAATCCAGAGCGCCTCCGCGGATGCATTTCTGGATTGCTTCGCCGCAAGGGCTCCTCGCAATGACGGAGTATATGGAAACGATGTTGCCTCTTCCGGCCGCCGCGGGAAGGCTCTAATCTTTACCCATGTCCGCACCTGAAATCAGGCCCACCCTTGAGGCCGACCTCCCCGCCATCACCGCCATCTACCAGCAGGCCGTCCGCGAGGGCACGGCGACGTTCGAGCTGGAGCCGCCGGATCTTGCCGAGATGACGCGGCGCTACCGCGCGCTGGTCGACGGCGGCTATCCCTATTTCGTCGCCATCCTCGACGGCCGCGTTGCCGGCTACGCCTATGCCGGCGCCTACCGGCCGCGGCCAGCCTATCGCTTCACGGTCGAGAATTCGATCTATCTCGACCCCTCCTTCCACCGCCGCGGCGTCGGCTCGTTGCTGCTGGAGCGGCTGATCGCCGAGTGCGAGGCGCGCGGCTTCCGCCAGATGATCGCGGTGATCGGCGATTCCGCCAATGCCGGCTCGATCGGCGTGCACACCAAGGGCGGCTTCAGGATGATCGGCACGCATCCCAATGTCGGGCTGAAATTCGGCCGCTGGCTCGACACGGTGATGATGCAGCGCGAGCTCGGCGAGGGCGCCAGCACGGTGCCGGGGAAGTAAGCGCCTCACGTCATTCCGGGGCGCGCATAGCGCGAACCCGGAATCCAGAAGTTTCAAGCGAGCGATGCGGATCGAGATTCTCAGGCGCGCAACCGCGCGCCGGAGTTCGCGACTTCGTCGCGCCCCGGAATGACGACCGAAGGTCGTCACACCACGGCCAGCTTGCGATCGATCACCAGCAGCACGCGCTCGAGCTCGTGGCCGCGGCGCAGGATCAGGCCGGTCGCCGAGATCACGCTGTACATGCCCTGCTTGCGCGCGAGGCGCGGGTCCTTCTCGATGCGATAGATCGGCACTTCCGAGGCGCGGCGATAGACCGAGAACACCGCACGGTCCTTCAGGAAGTCGATGGCATAGTCGCGCCACTCGCCGTCGGCGACCATGCGGCCGTAGAGATTGAGAATTCGGCGCAGCTCGAGCCGGTTGAAGGTCACCTGGTTCGGCTGCGCATTCGCAGCGGGGGGACGCGCCGCCGCGCGCTGCTCGCTCGGATCGGCATCCTCCGACGTCAGACTCATGGAGCGCCTCCTGATCGCACGGCATGATCGCGTCCGCGAAAACCGTCCCCGGAACCGCGGATCATGACAATCGCATGATTGCGCCAACCGTTCCCCACCGCAAGGGGCTCTCGAGGGCTGTTTGAAGAGCTCTCGGTGCAACCCATTGAACCGGGGGCGAATCGGAACACACGCAACGGTGGAACTCTGTCGCGACGAACCGTCACGGGATCGTTAGCAGGAATCATAGTATCGCCGCTTTTCCGCCCAGCGCCTGCCGCCCTGCACTGCGAAAAGAGCTGTGTGCGTTGACCCGGTCCTTTCGGTTCCGGATTCCTCAGCCCCCAGCCCCCCGGGGTCGACGGGATCGGGTCTGTACGCGCGACAAGGAGGGCCAACGCGAGTTGGTCCTTTTTTGTTTGTGTCGGGATGTTTCTTCCCCCGCTGTCATTCCGGGACGCGCGAAGCGCGGGCCCGGAATCCATCAATCGTTCCCAGTTGAGAAATGGATTCCGGGCTCGCGCCAAAGAGGCGCGCCCCGGAATGACGAGGGACAAGATTTTTCCGACACGATCTTGCGTACGCTCTCTCCCCTCATCCTTCGCGCGGCGTCCCGAAGGATCGAGGCCCGAGCGGCATCAGCGGGGCCTTTCATGGTTCTCGCGGCGATGCGCAGCATCGTCCGCCGCGCGCGCAAGGGGCGCGCTCCTCACCATGAGGAGATAGAGCCAGACCGCGCATCAGGAAGAATGCGAAGCGTGCGCTTCAGTGCAGCGACGTGTATGCCGCGCCCAGCATCGGGCCGGGTTTCTCGCGGCTGCCGTCCTGGACATAGACCACCGCGCCATCGACGCCGTCGCGCGTGAGGTTCTCGATCGGCACCGTCCAGCTTTCCGGACGACCGTTCCAGTCGCCGACCTTGAGCAGGTTGCGCACCACGTTGTGATAGGTGATCTGCTGTCCGCGATTTTCGCCTTTGGCGATCGCGATCGGCACTGACTTCGCAATCGAGCAGATCCAGACTTCGCCGTGCGAGATCGCCGGCTCCTTGCTCGCGGCCACCGACACGTTGATCTGCTTGCCCGAGAGCGACATCGTCACCGGCACGCTCATCACGCCCATGCCTTTGTCGGTCTTGCCGATCGCACTCTCGATGCCGGCACGATCACTGCCGACGACATGCGTCGAGCCGTTCACCACGACCTGCGGGGTGTAGACCTCGCGGTCGCCGCGCATGCGCGAATAAGCGCGCTGCCGCGCCGAGAAGCGCGAATCCGCCAGCGTGTCCTTCCAGCCGAGATAATCCCAATAATCGATCGGCATGCTCAGCGCGATGATCGAGGGATCGCTGGAGAGATCGCCGATGATCTTGTCGGCGGGCGGGCAGGAGGAGCAGCCCTGCGAGGTGAAGAGCTCAACCACGGCGCGGGGATCAGCCTCAGCGGGACGGATGACGGCGACGATCGCACAGATGCCGAGTGCTCCCGACCAGAAGGCACCGGACCAACGTGAAATCAGATGAGAAGCCGTCATTGCTGTCATGTCGAACGCCGCACACCGTTGCTCGTGGGAAGGGAAATCTTATCGCCTGATGGTCACCGTAGTCTTACGGGCACGGCACATTCGACCGTCCAGGGCGGAGTTTCCGCCGGGCGGGCCCATCCGAAGCATGCCGCAAACGCGCGAAGGCGGCCTTGTGATAGGCCGCCTTCGTTTAACCTTCTACTCACTTCGCAGTGAGCCACCGTTCACAAATCCGCGCTTAAGCCGCGAGCTTGCGCAGCACGTAGTGCAGGATGCCGCCGTTCCGGTAGTAGTCGAGCTCGTCCAGCGTATCGATGCGGCAAAGCAGCGAAACGCGCTGCAACGAACCGTCGCCGGAGACGATCTCCGCGGTCAGCTTCTGGCGCGGCTTCAGATCGCCGACGAGACCACGCAGCGTGACCTTCTCGTCGCCCTTCAGGCCGAGCGACGACCAGGAGGTGCCTTCCTCGAAGGTCAGCGGCAGCACGCCCATACCGACAAGATTGGAGCGATGGATGCGCTCGAAGCTCTGGCAGATCACCGCGCGCACGCCGAGCAGGCGCGTGCCCTTCGCAGCCCAGTCGCGCGAGGAGCCGTTGCCGTATTCGGCGCCGGCGAACACCACCAGCGGCACCTGCTCCTGCTGGTACTTCATCGCGGCGTCGTAGATCGACATCTGCTCGCCGTCGGGCCAGTGCTTGGTGAGGCCGCCTTCCGGGATGTTGCCGTCGGCGCCCTTGAGCATGAAGTTCTTGATGCGGATGTTGGCGAAGGTGCCGCGCATCATCACTTCATGGTTGCCGCGCCGCGTGCCGTACTGGTTGAAGTCGGCGGGACGCACCTGGTGCTCGCTGAGATACTTGCCCGCGGGCGAGGTGAGCTTGATCGAACCGGCCGGCGAGATGTGGTCGGTGGTGATCTTGTCGCCGAACATGGCGAGGATGCGCGCCTCGACGATGTCGGTGACCGGCTCCGGCTCCTTCTTCATGCCTTCGAAGTAGGGCGGGTTCTGCACGTAGGTCGAGCTCATGTTCCAGCGATAGGTCTCGCTCTCGACGGTCTTGATCTTGCGCCAGTTGGTGTCGCCCTTGAACACGTCGGCATACTTCTTCTTGAAGATCGACGCGGTCACGAACTTCTTCATGAAGGCGTTGATCTCCTTCGACGTCGGCCAGATGTCCTTGAGGTACACCGGCTTGCCGTCCTTGCCTTCACCGAGCGGCTCGACGGCGAGGTTCTTGGTCACGCTACCCGCGAGCGCGTGAGCGACGACCAGCGGCGGCGAGGCCAGATAGTTCGCCTGCACGTCCGGCGAGACGCGGCCTTCGAAGTTGCGGTTACCGGAGAGCACGGCGGCGGCAACGATGCCGTTGTCGTTGATCGACTTCGAGATCTCCTCCGGCAGCGGACCGGAATTGCCAATGCAGGTGGTGCAGCCGAAGCCGACCAGGTTGAAGCCGACCTTGTCGAGATCGGCCTGAAGGCCGGAATCGGCGAGATAGGCCGCGACCACCTGGCTGCCCGGGGCAAGCGAGGTCTTCACCCACGGCTTGGCCTTGAGGCCCTTCGCCGCGGCATTGCGGGCCAGGAGCCCGGCGCCGATCAGCACGCTCGGGTTCGAGGTGTTGGTGCAGGAGGTGATCGCGGCGATCACGACGTCGCCATGGCCGATCTCGTACTTCTTGCCTTCGACGGCAAAGCGCTTCGCCGGCTCTTCGGTCTTCTTGTACTCATTGGCGAGTGCGAGCGAGAAGCCTTCGGCGACCGACGGCAGCGCGATGCGGCCTTCGGGACGCTTCGGACCGGCCATCGACGGCACGACGTCGGCGAGGTCGAGCGTCAGCGTTTCCGTGAACACCGGATCGGCCGACTTGGCGGTGCGGAACAGCCCCTGCGCCTTGGCATAGGCCTGCACCAGCGCAACGCGCGGTGCGGCGCGGCCGGAGGTCTTGAGGTAGTCGATCGCGGCAGCGTCGACCGGGAAGAAGCCGCAGGTCGCGCCATATTCGGGCGCCATGTTGGCGATGGTCGCCTTGTCGGCGACGGAGAGATTGTCGAGGCCGGGGCCGAAGAACTCGACGAACTTGCCGACGACGCCGAGCTTGCGCAGCATCTGTGTCACGGTCAGCACGAGGTCGGTCGCGGTGACGCCTTCCTTCATCGCGCCCTTCAGCTTGAAGCCGACGACGTTAGGCAGCAGCATCGACAGCGGCTGGCCGAGCATGCAGGCTTCCGCCTCGATGCCGCCGACGCCCCAGCCGAGCACGGCGAGACCGTTGACCATCGTGGTGTGGGAATCGGTGCCGACCAGCGAGTCGGGATAGGCGACCTCGAAGGTGCCGGTCTTCTTGCCGACCGTCATCTTCTCCTTCTTGGTCCAGACCGTCTGGGAGAGATATTCGAGATTGACCTGGTGGCAGATGCCGGTGCCGGGCGGCACGACGGAGAAGTTCGAGAACGCCGCCTGGCCCCACTTCAGGAACTCGTAGCGCTCCTGGTTCTGCTTGTATTCCTCGGTGACGTTCTTGGCGAAGGCCTTGTTGTCGCCGAAGAAGTTCACGATCACGGAATGGTCGATGACGAGATCGACCGGCACCAGCGGGTTGATCTTCTCGGCGTCGCCGCCGAGCTTCTGCATCGCGTTGCGCATCGCGGCGAGATCGACCACCGCGGGCACGCCGGTGAAGTCCTGCATCAGCACGCGCGCCGGGCGGAACGCGATCTCGTGCTCCAGCGACTTCTTGCGCAGCCATTTGGACACCGCGACGATGTCCGCCTTCTTGACCGAGCGGCCGTCCTCATTGCGCAGGAGGTTCTCGAGCAGGACCTTCATCGAATAGGGGAGTTTCGAAATTCCCTTCAGACCATTCTTCTCGGCCGTGGGCAGGCTGTAATAGACATAGGTCTTGGCGCCGACCTTGAGGGTCTTTTTGCATTTGAAGCTGTCGAGCGAGGTCATGTAGGAAATCCCAATTGTTAGTTATACCCGGCAAGGGGTATTTTAACACCGTCAGCGAATCCGGCTGGGTCGCTTGCAGGGGCAGGTTGAGTTGCTGCATCAAGTAGTTCCGGGCTTATAGAAGCTTTCTAACCGCGCCGCCACAGCCACAAACGTGCCGCAGCAATCCGCGAGCCAAAAATTCCCATGCGCTACCCCAAGTTTTCCTGATGCCTGGTTTGAACGGGTTGATACGAGGCAAGATGCAGCTTTCCGGACGTGGGGTGATCTGTGTGCGGGGCGGCCGCGAGGTGTTTGCCGGGCTCGATTTCGAGGCCGTCTCCGGCGAGGCCGTGGCGGTCGTCGGCCGCAACGGGTCGGGCAAGACCTCGCTGCTGCGGCTGATCGCGGGGCTGCTCATTCCGGCTGGCGGGACGATCGCGCTCGATGGCGGCGATGCCGAGCTGACATTGCCTGAGCAATGCCACTATCTCGGCCATCGCGACGCCCTGAAGCCGGCGCTGAGCGTGGCGGAAAATCTGTCATTCTGGGCCGATTTTCTGGGCGGCGAGCGACTTGATGCCCATGAGAGCCTCGCCACGGTCGGGCTCGACCACGCCACCCACCTGCCGGCAGCTTTTCTGTCGGCCGGCCAGCGCCGCCGGCTCTCGCTGGCCCGGCTGCTGACGGTGCGCCGCCCGATCTGGCTCCTGGACGAGCCGACCACGGCGCTGGACGTCGCCGGCCAGGACATGTTCGGCGGCCTGATGCGCGACCATCTCGCCCGCGGCGGCCTGATCATCGCGGCGACCCACATGGCGCTGGGGATCGAATCACGCGAGCTGCGGATCGGGGGTGTGGCATGATTCCGACCGACCCTCAGCTTTTCGAGCGGCAAAGCTCCGCTCTACCCGTTCCCTCCCCCCCTGTGGGGGAGGGGCAGGGAGGGGGGTGCCACACAGGGACCCTCTCGATCTACCGAAGTCCTTCCCTGAACCCAAGCACACCTTTTCCGGGGCCACCCCTCTCCCATAGCCGAAGCTTCGCTTCGGCGTCTCTTAAGAGGACGGCCGCCGGAGGCGGCCTACGCCTCCCCCGCAAGGGGGGAGGGAGCGCAGATTGCCTGTGGCGCGAGTCGGGCTCTTACGATCGTCTCGAAGCCGAAAAGGCAGCCCCATGACCGCCCTGTCCGCCCTCATCCGCCGGGATATCAGGATCGCGCTCCGCGTTGGCGGCGGGGCGCTGATCGGCGTGCTGTTCTTCCTGACCGTGGTGGTGCTGATGCCGTTCGCGGTGGGGCCGGACCTCGCGTTGCTGTCGCGGCTGGGGCCGGCCATTCTCTGGCTCGGCGCCCTGCTGGCGAGCCTGCTGACGCTGGACCGGCTGTTCATGGCCGACCATGAGGACGGCTCGCTCGACCTGATCACGATGAGCCGGACGCCGCTGGAACTCGCCTGCGCGGCGAAAGCGCTGGCGCATTGGCTGGCGGCGGGCCTGCCGCTGATTGTCGCAACCCCCGTGCTCGGGCTCTTGCTCAACCTCGACATGGTCGCGACCGGCGCGGTGGCCCTGACGCTGCTCGCGGGCACGCCGGCCCTGACCTTTACCGGCATGATCGGCGCCGCGCTGGCGGTGACGCTGCATCGCGGCGGGCTTTTGATGGCGGTTCTGGTGCTGCCGCTGTCGATCCCGGTGCTGATCTTCGGGGTCGCGGCCTCCCAGGCGGTGATCGTCGGTCCCATGTCGTTCGGCGCGCCGTTCTCGATCCTGTGCGCGCTGTCGCTGGTCAGCCTCGTGATCGGCCCCTTCGCGGCGGCGGCGAGCCTGCGGCATGGCCTCGACTGAGATGAGCTCGACCGACCTTGACCCCGATCAACTTTCGCTGCGCGCTTTTATGCTGATTGCGTGAGTGCTGACCTGTGATTATCAGAATACCATGACGCTGATCGACCTCGCCAACCCGACACGGTTCCTCGCGCTGACGGCGCGGGTGTTGCCGTGGCTTGCGGCCGCGACCGTCATCCTGCTCGCGATCGGCCTCTACCAATCCGCGCTAGCGCCCGACGACTACCAGCAGGGCGCGACCGTGAAGATCATGTTCATCCACGTGCCCAACGCCTGGCTGTCGATGTTCGTGTGGGGCGTGATGAGCGTCGCCTCATTGGGCACGCTGGTGTGGCGGCATCCGCTCGCCGACGTCGCCGCGAAGGCGGCAGCTCCCATCGGCGCCGCCTTCACCTTCCTCGCGCTGCTGACGGGTTCGCTGTGGGGCCGGCCGATGTGGGGCACCTATTGGGAATGGGACGCTCGCCTGACCTCGGTGCTGATTCTGTTCCTGATGTATCTCGGCCTGATGGCGCTGTGGCGCGCGGTCGACGATCCCTCGCGCGCGGCGCGCGCCGCCGCGGTGCTGACGCTGGTCGGCGCGATCAACCTGCCCATCATCAAGTTCTCCGTCGACTGGTGGAACACGCTGCACCAGCCGGCTTCGGTGATGCGCATGGGCGGTTCGTCGCTCGACAAATCGTTCCTGATTCCGCTGCTGGTGATGGCGATCGCGTTCACGCTGCTGTTCGTCACGTTGCACCTGGCGGCGATGCGCAACGAGATCCTGCGCCGCCGTGTCCGCTCGCTGCAGATGATGCAGGCGAGCCGCATGGCGTTTTCGAGCGAGATGGGCGACGGTTTGCGTCAAAACAACGCGTCAAACGAAGTCGGGGCCGCATGATCATGTCGCTCGGTCCCTATGCCTCCTTCATCGTGACGTCCTATGCCGCAGCCGCGCTCGTGGTCGCGATCCTGATCGGCTGGATCGTGCTGGACTATCGCAGCCAGACCCGGCGCCTGCGCGACCTCGACCGCAGCGGCATCACCCGCCGCTCGGGGCGCAGCGCGATGGATCGGCCATGAGCGAGCAGTCGACTTCCGCGAGCCCGCAGCGCCGCACCTTCCTGATGGTGCTGCCGCTGATCGCCTTCATCGGCCTGGCGCTGCTGTTCTGGTTGCGGCTCGGCAGCGGCGATCCTTCGCGGATTCCCTCCGCGCTGATCGGACGGCCGGCTCCGCAGACCGCGCTGCCGCCGCTCGAGGGATTGCAGGCCGACAACGTCCAGGTGCCGGGGCTCGATCCCGCCGCGTTCAAGGGCAAGGTCAGCCTCGTCAACGTCTGGGCGTCCTGGTGCGTACCCTGCCATGACGAGGCGCCGCTTCTGACCGAGCTGGGGAAAGACAAGCGCTTCCAGCTCGTCGGCATCAACTACAAGGACGCGGCCGACAACGCCCGCCGCTTCCTTGGCCGCTACGGCAACCCGTTCGGCCGCGTCGGCGTGGATGCCAACGGCCGCGCCTCGATCGAATGGGGCGTCTATGGCGTGCCGGAGACCTTCGTCGTCGGACGTGAGGGCACCATCGTCTACAAGCTGGTCGGTCCGATTACGCCGGACAATCTGCGGAGCGTGCTGCTGCCGCAGATGGAGAAGGCGCTGAAGTAGTTACTGTCATTCCGGGGCGGCTCGCAGAGCCGAACTATGGTGTGCACTTGCGCACCTGAGAATCTCGAGATTCCGGGTTCACGCTTCGCGTGCCCCGGAATGACATCAAACAGTCACCCCTTCCTCACATCCCCCGCATCCGCCTCGCTCGCTTCCAGCGAGACCGGCTCGAGGTGATAGCGCTTGGTCAGCGGCATCTGGGCGATGGCGAAGATCATCGTGATCGGCGTCACGCCGAACACCTTGAAGTTCACCCAGAAGTCCGTGCTCTGGGTGCGCCAGACGATCTCGTTCAGCACGGCCATGCCGGCGAAGAACAGCGCCCAGCGCAGCGTCAGGATGCGCCAGCCCTGCGGCGTCAGGTTGAACATCTGGTCGAACATCACGGCGATGAAGGAGCGGCCGAACAGCAGCCCGCCGCCGAGGATGGCGGCGAACAGGCCGTAGATGATGGTCGGCTTGACCTTGATGAAGGTCTCGTCGTGCAGCACCAGCGTCAGCGTGCCGAACACCAGCACGATCACGCCCGTCACGATCGCCATGATCGGGATATGGCGCGTCACCACATAGGAGGCGATCATCGCCGCGACGATCGCGACCATGAAGGCGCCGGTCGCGGCGAACAGATTGAACTTCGCATTCACGAAGAAGAAGACGAGCAGCGGACCGAGTTCGGTCGCAAGCTTGAACAGCGGATGCGGCTGGGTCTTGTCCATTCCCTGACTTTCGTTGATGTCATCCCCCGCGAATGCGGGGGATCCAGTATTCCGTGGCACCTGTGATCGACAACCGGCGGCGCGGCGTACTGGATGCCCCGCCTGCGCGGGGCATGACGAAAGAAACCTATGACTCGATTCCGGCGATCGCACGGGCGAAATCGCGCGCGGTGAACGGCGCGAGATCGTCGACGCCTTCGCCGACGCCGATGAAATGCACCGGCAGTTTGAATTTCTCCGCGAGCGCCACCAGGATGCCGCCGCGCGCCGTGCCGTCGAGCTTGGTCATCACGAGGCCGGTGACGCCGGCGGTGCGATGGAAGGCCTCGACCTGCGACAGCGCGTTCTGGCCGACGGTGGCGTCGAGCACAAGCAGCACCGCATGCGGCGCAGTGTCGTCCACCTTGCGGATGACGCGCACGACCTTTTCGAGCTCGTTCATCAGCTCGGCCTTGTTCTGAAGCCGCCCGGCGGTGTCGATCAGGAGCACGTCGGTTTTCTGCTCCTTCGCCGCCGTCAGCGCGTTGAAGGCGAGGCTCGCCGAGTCGGAGCCTTGCGTGCCCGCGATGACCGGTGTTTTCGTACGCTCACCCCAGACCTTGAGCTGCTCAATCGCCGCTGCGCGAAACGTGTCGCCGGCGGCCAGCATCACCTTGCGGCCTTCGGAGGCGAATTTTTGCGAGAGCTTGCCGATAGTGGTGGTCTTGCCGGAGCCGTTGACGCCAACGACGAGGATGACGAACGGCTTCCTGGCCGTATCAATCTCGAGCGGCTTGGCCACCGGCGCCAGCACCTTCTCGACCTCGGTCGCAACGACGTCCTTGACCTCGTCCGCCGAGATCGCCTTGTCGTAGCGCCCGGTGCCGACGGCGTCGGCGATGCGCACCGCGACGGATGTGCCGAGATCGGCGCGCAGCAGCACGTCCTCGATGTCGTCGAGCATGGCGCGGTCGAGCTTGCGCTTGGTGACGAGGTCGGCGACCGCGGTCCCGAGCGAGGACGAGGTGCGCTTCAGCCCGTTGGACAGGCGGCGCCACCAGCTCAGCTTGGGGGGATCTGACGTGGTATCGTTCATGATGCTCGTGCCGACGATTTGAAGTTCCTACTCTCTTGCCGCAAGTCCGGTTAGGAACTTCAAATCGAAGAGCGGCACGAGAAAATATTGTTGCCAGTGCGGCCCTGGATTTGGCATTCGCTTCACATTTCGCGGCAGCCGCTGAGCGAATGCCAAATCCACCGCACTGGTGTGTTAGCCGTTCCGGCTCCCAAACGAAAGTCTTGACCGAAAGTCCTGCCATTGCTCGATGTTCCCGAACTGACCGCCGACGAAATCCTGGGCCGCGTGCTCCATCGCGACGGATTGATGCTGGTCATCGACAAGCCGGCCGGTCTGCCGGTGCATCGCGGCCCCAAGGGCGGCGCCAATCTGGAGGCATCCTTCGACGCGCTCCGTTTCGGCCTGCCGCGGCCGCCGGTGCTGGCCCACCGGCTGGACAAGGACACCTCCGGTTGCCTCATCCTCGGCCGCCATCGCAAGGCGACCGCCTCGCTCGGCCTGCTGTTCAAGCACGGCAAGATCGGCAAGACCTACTGGACCGTGGTCGAAGGCGGGCCCGCCGAGGACGAAGGCACCATCGATATGCCGCTCGGCCGGCTCAATGCCGAGCGCGGCTGGTGGCAGAAGCCCGATCCCGAAGGCCAGAAGGCGATCACCAACTGGAAGGTGATGGGCCGGGGTGACGGTTTCACCTGGCTCGCCATGGAACCGGTGACGGGGCGGACCCATCAATTGCGGGTGCATTCGGCCGCGACCGGCTGGCCGATCTTCGGCGATAACATTTACGGCAACGGCCCGCGCTTCGGCGAGCCGAAGCTGCACCTGCACTCCCGCGAGATCGTAGTGCCGATCTCCCGGAACAAGGAGCCGGTCCGCGTGGTGGCCCCGGCCCCGCCGCACATGCACGAAAAACTGCGCGCCTGCGGGTGGAATGGGGAATAGGTGCCGTTCACCTCTCCCGCTTGCGGGAGAGGGAGCGCAGCGCCGCCGCGGCAGCACTTCGTTCTCCTCGGCCATGGTTTACGAAACGTTCAGGGCTCGCCTCTAATGATAGCGGTCGCTTAGAACAAGCTTCCGTCAATCCGCTCAGGACGAGCCGCGCGTCATGTCCAAGGCCGAGCTATCGATCATCGACGAGGTCGAATCCGCACTTCGGATTGGCTCGGCGGAAAAGGGCCTGGAGACGGCCCGCCGCGTCACCGACCTGTTCCTGTCCTCCGCCGGCAGTTTTGACGACGAGCAGATCGCGCTGTTCGACGAGGTGCTCGAGCGCCTGATCGGCACCATCGAGCTCCGCGCCATGGCCGACATGGGCGCACGCGTGGCGCTGGCCGAGATCAGCGCGCAGCTTGCGCCGATCGCACAGGCGCCGCCCTCCGTCATCCGCCGCCTCGCCAACAATGACGAGATCCGCATCGCCGGACCCGTGCTCCAGGAATCCGCGCGCCTCGACGACGGCGAGCTGGTGAAGATCGCATCATCCAAGGGCGAACCGCATCTGCTCGCAGTCGCCGGGCGCTGGTGGCTGAAGGAGATCGTCACCGACGCGCTGCTGGCGCGCCGCTATCCCAGTGTCAGCCGGCGGCTTGCCGCCAATCCGGGCGCACGCGTCTCCGGAAACGGATTTGCCGTCATCGTCGGACAGGCGGAGAGTGATCCGGAGCTCGCCGTCAGCGTCGGCGTCCGCGTCGATCTGCCATCGGAGCTGCGCCGCCAATTGCTGCGTTCGGCGACCGACGCGGTTCGCACCCGCCTGCTGTCGCGCGCGCCGCCGCATCTGTTCGAGGAAATCCAGGGCGCGATCGCCGCCGTCACCGCGGGCGTCACGCGCGAGATGTCCGGTGTCCGCGATTTCGAGGGCGCCAAGCGCGCCATCGCAGGTCTCAAGGCATCCGGCCAGCTCAACGAGGCGACGCTGTTCGGCTTTGCCAAGCAGCGGCGCTATGAAGAAACCGTCGCGGCGCTGGCGGTGTTGTCGCAATCCACCGTCGAGGTGATTCGCCCGCTGATGCAGAGCCTGCGCGAGGACGGCCTGCTGGTGCCGTGCAAGGCGGCGCAGCTCAGCTGGGAGACCACCGCCGCCGTGCTCGAAAGCCGCTTCGCCACCGGCGCGATGAAGCCGGCGGATCTTGCGAGAGCGCAGGGGCATTACGCACGAATGACGCCGGAGAACGCGCGGCGCACGCTGCGGTTCTGGCAGGTGCGGGCGTCGTAGCGGAGCGGGTTTGAGGCGCGCTGCGGGCCACGCCCTCCGCTGTCGTCCTGGCGAAAGCCAGGACCCATAACCACCGAATTCAATTTGGCGAAGACTGGTGGTTGGCAATCCCGTGCAACAACTTCTCCCTGGGGTAATGGGTCCTGGCTTTCGCCAGGACGACGACGGCAAATTACGTGGTCAACCGCTCACCATCGCTGCCGACGATCATCCGCGGCACCACGCTCCCCACGCGCGCGCCCGCGATCGCCACCGGCAGATAGTGCTCCGTGCGGCCCTGGCTCTCACTTTCGATCAGCACATCGCGCGTTGCGCCAATTTCGGCTTGCAGCCTCTGACGCAATGCTGCCTCTCCAGCCGCACGCAGCCGCCGCGCGCGTTCCTTGATCTCAGGCCCCGCAACCTGCGGCATCCGTGCGGCGGGCGTGCCGGGGCGCGGGGAATAGGGGAAGACGTGCAGGAAGGTCAGGCCGCATTCCTCGACCAGATCGAGCGAGCGGGAAAACATCGCCTCGGTCTCGGTCGGAAAGCCCGCGATGATGTCGGCGCCGAAGGCGACGTCCGGGCGCAGGCGCCGCACCTGGTCGCAGAAGGCGATCGCATCGCCCCGCAAATGCCGCCGCTTCATGCGCTTCAAGATCATGTCGTCGCCCGACTGCAGCGACAGATGCAGATGCGGCATCAGCCGCGCATCGTCGGCGATCGCGTCGAGCAGATCGTTGTCCGCCTCGATCGAATCGATCGAGGAGATGCGCAGGCGCTTCAGCTCCGGCACATGCCGCAGGATCTGCTTCGTCAGCATGCCGAGCTTCGGCGCACCCGGCAGGTCGGCGCCATAGCTGGTGAGGTCGACGCCGGTCAGCACGATCTCGGCATGGCCGCGCTCCGCCAGCGCCCGCACCTGCTCGACCACGGCGCCCATCGGCACCGAGCGCGAATTGCCGCGGCCGAACGGGATGATGCAGAAGGTGCAGCGATGGTCGCAGCCGTTCTGCACCTGCACGAACACGCGCGGCAGACCGCTTGCGAAGCCGTCGATGAGATGCGGCGCCATCTCCTTCACCGCCATGATGTCGCTGACGGCAATCTTCTCCCTGGCGCCGATGTCGAAGGCATCGCGCGCCTCGCGCCAGGCATCGCTGCGCATCTTGTCGTCATTGCCGACGACGCGATCGACCTCGGCCATATCGGCGAACATCCGGCTTTGCGTCTGTGCGGCGCAGCCGGTGACGACGATGCGCGCCCCCGGCCGCTCGCGCTTCAGCTTGCGGATCGACTGCCGCGCCTGCGCCACCGCCTCGTTGGTGACGGCGCAGCTGTTGATGACGATGGTGTCTACGAGACCTGCGCCTTCGGCTTTGCTGCGGATCACCTCGGCCTCGAAGGCGTTGAGGCGGCAGCCGAAGGTGACGATATCGACGGACATTATCCGACCGGCGCGAACAGCGCCGGATCGAAATTGCCCTCATATTCGAAGGTCGCGGTGCCCGTCATCAGCACGTGGTCGTCGCGCTCGCGCCATTCGATGCCGAGCTTGCCGCCGGGCAGCGTGATCTCGACGTTGCGATTGGCGCGCTTCAGGCGTGCTGCGGCGACGGCCGTCGCGCAGGCCGCCGACCCGCATGCCCTGGTGAGGCCGGCGCCACGCTCCCAGGTGCGGATCGTGATGTGGTCGCGGTCGACGATATGAGCGAGCGTGATGTTGGCGCGCTCGGGGAAGATCGGATGGTTTTCCAGCAGCGGACCAAAGCGCGCGAGGTCATAGGCGTTGACGTCGTCGACCCAGAAGATCGCGTGCGGGTTGCCCATGCTCACCACTGAGGGCGAATGCAGGATCGGATTGTCGATCGGCCCGATCTGCAATTCGATGTAGCGGGTGTCGCGAAACTCTTCCGCCAGCGGAATGTCCTGCCAGCCGAACTTGGGCACGCCCATGTCGACGGTATAGAGATCGGGCGCCGGGCCCTGCCAGGCATTGAGCAGGCCGGCGGCCGTCTCGAACGTCGCCGTTGCCTGCCCGGTCTTCTCGAAGATGCGCCGCACCACGCAGCGCATGCCGTTGCCGCAGGCGCCGGCTTCGGAGCCGTCATTGTTGTAGATGCTGATGAAGGCTTCGGTGCCGTCGAGCCGCGGCTTCTGAAGCACCATGAGCTGATCGTAGGGCACGCCGCCCTGCGCGGACGCCACCGCGCGGGCATCGTCCGGCGTCACCTTTGCCGTGGAATCGCGCATGTCGACAACGACGATCTCGTTGCCGATGCCGTTCATCTTGGCAAATGCGTGGTTGGCCAGCGCGCCCATGAAATTTCCTGAATTTCGCCTGCCTTATATGGCGATCCTTGGCCGCTTGGCCAGTGATTTGCCGCCGGGCGCCAGGACGTTCGCCATGACGCATCTGTCATGGGACGAATTCGGCGCTCGCGTGTTAGAACGGCGCGGTTCGCGCGAACCGGGACGCGCGGCCGGGTTAAGGCCTTGGTGAGTAAGGTCTTGATGAATTAGGGCCTTGCTGGACCAAGGCCTTGGGGAGAATAAAATGAACACTTTTCGTCGTCTCGCTCTGGCCGCGCTGATCCCGGCAGCGGCCTTGTCGCTTGGGCTATCCGCCGCTCTGGCGCAGAGCCCGAGCCCGGCGCCCGCTGCCTCGGCGAGCCCCTCGCCGGCCCCGTCGGCCTCGCCCGCCCCGGCTGCAAGTGCCTCGCCCGCCCCCGTGGCAACGCCCTCGCCTGCTGCGAGCGCCTCGCCGGCTCCCGCAGCATCGCCCGCGCCCGCAGCCAGCACCTCGCCCAGCCCGACGGCCCCGGCTGTCGCCGCCACCCCCGCCCCGGTCCAGACCGCCGATCCCTTTGGCCTCGAGACCACGCTCGAGTCCAAGAAGGTCGTGATGGTCAAGGGCACCGCCAATTGGGACTCGGCCTTCGACACGTTGGTCGATGCCTTCAAGGCGCTGAACACGCTCTTGGACAAGCAGGGCATCAAGCACGCCGGCAATTCGATGATCGTCTATACCTCGACCGACGACACCGGCTTCACCTTCCTCGCCGAGATTCCGGTCGAGCAGGATCCCAAGAACCTGCCCAAGGACATGAGCGTCGGCAAATCGCCTGAAGGCAAGGCGCTGAAATTCGTCCATCGCGGCTCCTACGACAACATGGACAACACCTACGAGGCGATCACCAATCACCTCGACGACAAGAGACTGGAAGCCAAGGACACCTTTATCGAGGAGTACCTCACCGATCCCCTGAAGACGGCGGAGGACAAGCTCGTGATCAATGTTTTCGTGCCACTGAAGTGAGACCGATGAAAAAGCCTGCCGTACTCGCCGCCGTTTTCGCTGCCACGCTGCTGGCAACGCCCGTGCTCGCCGACGATTTTCCCTCCGCGATCTCGGTGAGCGGCGAGGCCACCGTTTCAGTGGCGCCCGATCTTGCGCAGATCGACGCGGGCGTCGCCAATGACGCCAAGACGGCGAAGGAAGCCTCCGACGCCAACAACGCCGCGATGGGCAAGGTGCTGCTGGCGTTGAAGGGGGCCGGGATCGCCGAGAAGGATTACCAGACCTCACGGCTGTCGCTGCAGCCGCAATACGGCCAGAACAAATCCACCGGCGCCTCGCCCGTGGTCGGCTTCCGCGCCTCCAATCGCGTCACCGTCAAGATTCGCGATGTGACCAAGATCGCCGGCATCATCGACACGCTGGTCAGCGCCGGCGCCAACGATATCGGCAACATCTCGTTCGAGGTGACGCAGGCGTCAAAACTGCTCGACGACGCCCGCGAGCAGGCGGTGGCGGATGCCCGCCGCAAGGCCGAGATCTACGCCAAGGCCACCGGCGTCACGCTGGGTGCACCGCTCAGCGTCTCCGAAGGCGGCGCGCCGGTGCCGTTGTTCAAGGCGCGAATGGCCACGGCACCGATGGCCGCACCCGCCGCCGTCGCACCGGGCGAGGAGACGCTGTCGGTGACGGTGAATGTGAGCTGGGCGATCAAGCAGGGGCAGTAGACGTAGCCCCGTAAGAGGCACACTGCTCGCTACAAATACAACTGTCGTCCCGGCGAAGGCCGGGACCCATACCGCGTGATCTTTCGGTAGGCGCAGGTCGCCGTTCCGCGGGAAGACTGAAAACGACGAGTCTTCGTCAAACATCTTGCTGTGGGTATGGGTCCCGGGCTCGCGACTTCGTCGCGCCCCGGGACGACGAGCTGTATGGGTGGCGACAGCGGAGCTAAATCTCCACCACCTGCCCCGGCTTCATCGCAACGAACCGCTGCTGCGGAATCTGCGCGGCATCCAGCGCCTCGACCAGCGCTTTCGCAGGTGCGTCGATCGCCTCGTCCGTCAGCTGGAAAGTGCCGTGATGATGCCCGAGCGCGTCCTGCGCGCCGCAATCGAGCAGCGCCTTCACGGCATCTTCCGGATTCATGTGCTGGTCGCGCATGAACCAGCGCGGCTCGTAGGCGCCGATCGGGAGGATCGCCAGGCGTAACGGCCCGTGCTTCTCCGCGACGCGGCGAAAATGTCTGCCATCGCCATAGCCGGAATCGCAGACGACGTAGATTTTCCCGGCCGGCGTCTCCAACACAAAACTCGCCCACAGCGCCTTGTTGCGATCGAACAGGCCGCGCGCTGTCCAGTGCCGGGTCGGAACCAGATGCACGGCGATGCCGCCGCCGAGCTCGACGCGGTCGTGCCAGTCGAACGCCTCGGCCTTGATCGACGAGTCGGTGCTGCGCATCGTCACGTCATTTCCGAGCGGCGTGACCACCCGCGGAGCAAAATTCTTGGCGAGCCGCGACAGCGTCGCGATGTCGAGATGATCGTAGTGCCCGTGCGAGACCAGCACGACGTCGATCTTCGGCAGCTTCTCGAAGGCGATGCCGGGATCGTTGTGCCGCTTCGGGCCGGCAAAGCCGACGGGCGACACCCGCGAGGACCAGACGGGATCAACGAGGATGTTGAGGCCACCGGCCTGGATCAGCCAGCTGGCGTGACCGACGAAGGAGAGCCGTGCCTTGCCGCCGTCGACGCGCTCCGGCGGGGTGTCGGCATGGGGGCTCGGAGCCCAATCCGGCCAGGTCGCCCGCTGCCGCTTGCCGCTGAACTGCCAGCGCAGCACCTCGCGAAGCGGTTTCGGCGGCGCGCCGTCGGGATCGAAGAAGTGCAGGCCGTTGAAATGGTCGGAGGCGGGACCGTCATAGGTCTTCATGCTAGATATCCAGAGGGAGGGGATACCGACCAGCGCACCGGCTCCGGCAAGCAGTCCGAAAAGGCGGCGGCGGGTGACCGGCACGGGCGGGTTTCTAGGGATGGTCGGGACGGCAAGACATCACCGCCTATATGGGCGGGGCCGCCAGAAAAGGAACCCATCGCCAAAAGGGGCATAATTTCAGAGCCTTGCCCTGCCAGGGGCGTTCCGGCGCCCTAACTTTCCTTGACTTTTGGGCGGGAGCGGCGTTTAACCCCGCCACTTTCTCGGAAAGGCTTTCTTTTCGATCCGCCGACTGGCCCTGGAGGCCAGAGGTCAACGCCCGACAGCGCTATGCGCCCTCGGGCGCAAAGGTGTTTGGAAGATCGCTTCCTGGCTTCAGGCCACGGACCGAGAACTGGTCATCCCCCGCGAAGGCGGGGCATGACAGAGGTGAATGCGGCAACCCTGCGCAAGCAGGACAAGGGACAACGGCATTGTTCGACAATCTGTCGGAACGGCTTGGCGGCATCCTCGATCGTCTGACGGGGCGCGGGGCGCTGACCGAAAAGGACGTCGACGCCGCGATGCGCGAGGTGCGCCGCGCGCTGCTGGAGGCCGACGTTGCGCTCGAAGTCGTGCGCAGCTTCACCGAACGCGTCCGCGAGCAGGCGATCGGCGCCACCGTCGTCAAGTCGGTGACCCCCGGCCAGATGGTGGTCAAGATCGTCCATGACGAGCTGATCAACACGCTCGGCGCCGAAGGCCAGACCATCGACATCAATTCCGTGCCGCCGGTGCCGATCATGATGGTCGGCCTGCAGGGCTCCGGTAAGACCACCACCACCGCGAAGCTCGCCCGCCGCATGGTCCAGCGCGACAAGCGCAAGGTGCTGATGGCCTCGCTCGACGTCTATCGCCCGGCGGCGATGGAGCAGCTGGCCGTGCTCGGCCGCGATCTCGACATTCCGACCCTGCCGATCGTGGCGGGACAGCAGCCGGCGCAGATCGCAAAGCGCGCGCTGGAAGCCGGCAAGCTCGGCGGCTACGACGTCGTGCTGCTCGACACCGCCGGCCGCACCACGCTCGACGAAGACATGATGGCGGAAGCCGCAGCCATCAAGGCTGCCGCGAATCCGCATGAAGTGCTGCTGGTCGCGGACTCGCTCACCGGCCAGGACGCCGTCAATCTTGCCCGCGCCTTCGACGAGCGCGTCGGCCTCACCGGCATCGTGCTGACCCGCGTGGACGGCGACGGCCGCGGCGGCGCCGCGCTGTCGATGCGTGCCGTCACCGGCAAGCCGATCAAGCTGATCGGCACCGGTGAAAAGACCGACGCGCTGGAGGACTTCCATCCCGACCGTATCGCCGGCCGCATCCTCGGCATGGGCGACGTGGTGTCGCTGGTCGAACGTGCCGCCGCCAACATCGACGCCGAAAAGGCCGCGCGCACCGCCGAGCGCATGCGCAAGGGTCAGTTCGACCTCAACGACATGCGCGAGCAGCTGTCGCAGATGGCCAATATGGGCGGCATCAGCGGCCTGATGGGCATGATGCCCGGCATCTCCAAGATGAAGAACCAGATCGCTGCCGCGGGGATCGATGACAAGATCTTGAAGCGCCAGGTCGCGATCATCGATTCCATGACGCGCGACGAGCGCCGTCATCCCGACCTGCTCAAGGCCAGCCGCAAGAAGCGCATCGCCGCAGGCAGCGGCCAGAGCGTCGAGCACGTCAACAAGCTGCTCAAGATGCACCGGAACATGGCCGACGTGATGAAGGCCATGGGCTCGGGCAAGCGCGGCCCGCTCGCTGGCATCGCCCAGGCGATGGGCTTTGGCGGCGGCATGAAGATGCCTTCGCCCGAAGAGATGAAGGCGATGCAGGAGAAGATGCGAAGCGGCGGCGGACAAGGCCTGCCGAATTTGCCGAAGGATTTGCCGCCCGGTCTTCGCACCGGCCTGCCGAACCTTCCTGGACTGACCGGGCTGAGCGGCAAGCCGACGCTGCCGGGCCTCGGCGGTTTCCCGGGCAAGAAGAAATGAGGAATTCGTCGCACGGGATCGCATCGGTCTCGCGCAACGCGGAATACCAATCAACCGAACAAACTGTACTTTGAAGGAGAACTGAATGTCCGTCGTTATCCGCCTCGCCCGCGCAGGCACCAAGAAGCGTCCCGTCTATCACGTCGTCGTCGCCGACTCGCGCTTTCCGCGCGATGGCCGCTTCATCGAGCGTCTCGGCTACTTCAACCCGCTGCTGCCGAAGGACAACGAGGCGCGCCTCAAGCTCGACATGGAGAAGGTGAAGGCCTGGGTCGCCAAGGGCGCGCAGCCGTCGGACCGCGTGTCGCGTTTCCTCGACGCCGCCGGCGTCAAGAAGCGCGAAGCGCGCAACAACCCGCAGAAGGCCGTGCCGCGCAAGGAGCGCAAGGCGCAGGCCGAAGCTGCCGCGAAGGGTTAAGGCCAGACCATGTCGGCGCTGGTCTGCGTCGCGCGGATCGGCGCCGCGCATGGTGTGCGCGGTGCGGTCAAATTGTGGACCTTCACCGAAGATCCCTTCGCCATCAAGCGCTACGGTCCGCTTCTGTCCAAGGACGGCAAGCGCCAGTTCGAGGTCGCGCAAGCGCGCGAGGCGAAGGATCATCTGGTCGCGACGTTCAAGGGCGTCACGACCCGCGATGAGGCCGAGCGCCTCAACGGCATCGAGCTCTACGTCGCGCGCGAAAAGCTGCCCGCGACCGACGAGGACGAATATTACCACACCGATCTGATCGGGCTCGCCGCCGTCACCACGGACGGCGAGCCGCTCGGCCGCGTGCTCGCGATCCATAATTTCGGCGCCGGCGACATCATCGAGATCGCGCCGCCGAAGGGCACGTCCCTGCTGCTGCCGTTCTCCAACGCGGTGGTGCCGGAGGTCGATATAGCCGGCGGCCGCGTCGTGATCGCCCTGCCGCAGGAGATCGCGGGCGAGGAGGCCGAAGAGCGCTAACCGCGCTCAGCCCGTCTGGCGGCCCTGCTGCTCGAGCCAGTCGCAGAACACCGCGCGATGCGGATCGTCGTCGCGCCCTTCGGGAAAGTAAGCAAAATAGCTGCGGGCCGGCAGGCTGATGTCCGGGAACGGCGTCAGCAGGCGCCCGGCGGCGAGATCGTCGGCGATCAGTGCCGTCGGTCCCATGGCGACGCCGAGGCCGTCGAGCGCCGCCTGAAGCGTCAGATAGAAATGATCGAAGGTCAGCGACGCCGCGCCCTCCAGCGCGGACTCGCCTGCATCGGTCAGCCAGTCGCGCCACAGCCGCGGCATCGAGGTGACGTGCAGCAGCGTATGCCGGCTGAGATCCGCAACCTCGGTCAGCGGCAGCTTCGCGAGCAGAGCGGGACTGCACACCGGCAGCCGCTGCTCCGACAACAGGAAGCGCGACGCAAAGCCGTGAAAGGTGTCGGGGCCGCCGCGGATCACCACGTCGAACAGCTCGGGCAAGGCATCCACGGGATCGTTCGACGTCGACAGCCGCACCTCGATATCGGGATGCTCGGCACGAAACCTTGTCATGCGCGGCAACAGCCAGCGCAGGCTGAATGTCGCTAGCGCGTTGACGCGCAGCACCGCGGCCGGCGCCTCGCCGCGACGCTTGCGATGCTGCTGCACGGCGGCCGAGACCCGATCGAGCGCGGGCGCGAACTCCGCGAGCAGCGCGGCGCCAGCCGGCGTCAGCACCACCCGCCGCACCGATCGCCGGAACAGCGCCGGCGGCCCGAGCCAGGTCTCGAGCAGGCGGATCTGCTGGCTGACCGCGCCATGGGTCACGCCAAGCTCGCCGGCCGCCTCCTTGAAGCTGCCAAGCCGGGCCGCCGCCTCGAAGGCACGGACAGCGTTCAGGGGCGGCAGGCTGCGGCGAGGAACGAACATGGCCATACAATAGAATTTCTAGCGCATGATCCGATTATTACTGGTTTGTGACGGATTGTTGAAGGCCGCATAGTGGAGGCCAAAGCACTTACATAGCTTCGTCTTTCGACTGCTTTTGGTTTGAGATCGTGGCAATTCTCCCCTCAGGTTTTCTATCGCAATCGCAAACGGCCCCTCCCGGCGAGGAGACGCTGAGCAAGCCGCGCCGCACCCTGGCGGCGACCGGCATCAACCACGCCCTGCACGATGGCTACACCGACCTGATCTATGTGCTGCTGCCGGTCTGGCAGGCCGAATTCGCGCTCAGCTACGGGCTACTGGCGGTGATGCGCGGGCTCTATTCCGGCGCCATGGCCGGGCTGCAAATCCCGGTCGGCCGCCTCGCCGAGCGGATCGACGGCAAGATCCTGCTCGCGCTCGGCACGCTGCTCGCCGCGCTCGGCTATGTCCTGGCCGGACTGTCCGGCGGCGTCATGGGACTGGGCCTTGCGCTCCTCATATCCGGCGCGGGTTCGAGCACGCAGCATCCGCTCGCCTCGGCCGCAGTGTCGCGCGCCTATGGCAAGGCGGCGCGCGGACCGCTCGGCATCTATAATTTCAGCGGCGATCTCGGCAAGGCGGCACTCCCGGCCCTGACCGCGGTGCTGCTGGTGATCATGTCGTGGCGGCACGCGCTGCTTCTGGTCGCACTGATGGGCCTAGTCGTTGCGCTCTGCCTCGCGCTGCTGATGCCGGCTGTCGGCAAGGGGTTTGCGCACAAATCAGCGGTCACGACGCAAGGCACGCATGCCGGCCGCGGCGGCTTCTCCTGGCTGCTCGCGATCGGGATTCTCGACAGTGCGGTGCGGATGGGCTTCCTCACCTTCCTGCCGTTCCTGCTGCGCGACAAGGGCGCCTCGCTGCCGACGAGCGGCTTTGCGCTGGCGATGGTCTTCATCGGCGGCGCCGCCGGCAAATTCACCTGCGGCTGGCTCGGCGAACGCGTCGGCACGATCCGCACCGTGCTTCTCACCGAGGGCGGCACCGCCGCGCTGATCCTCGCGGTGCTCGCATTGCCGCTGATCCCGGCGATCATCGTGCTGCCGCTGCTCGGCGTGATGCTCAACGGCACGTCCTCGGTTCTCTACGGCACGGTCCCCGAGCTCACATCGCCCCATCGCACCGAGCGCGCCTTCGCGCTGTTCTACACCGGCACGATCGGATCGGGCGCCATCGCGCCGGTGCTCTACGGCCTGCTCGGCGACGCCGTCGGTCCGACGCTGGCAACCGCGGCGACGGCCGTCACGGCGCTTGCGATCTGCCCGCTCGCGCTGGTGCTGGCATCGCATCTGCCGAATGACCGGCGAGCCTGAGGAATCCGAGGCCTCGACCTGTCGGCCGCAATGCCCTAACCAGCGGCGATGACGACTTCCTCACCCTGGCGCGCGACGGTGCTGACGCTGTTTCCGGAGATGTTTCCGGGGCCGCTCGGCGTGAGCCTGGCCGGCCGCGCGCTGGCCTCCGGGCTCTGGCAGCTCGAGGCGCGGGATATTCGCGCTTCGGCAACCGACCGCCACCGCAGCGTGGACGACACCCCGGCCGGCGGCGGTCCGGGCATGGTGCTGCGGGCGGATGTTCTGGCGGCCGCCATCGACGCGGCGGAGATCGGCCAAGGTTCTTCAAAGGAACGCCCCCGCGTGCTGATGAGCCCGCGGGGTCGGCCATTGACCCAGGCTCGCGTCGTGGAGCTCGCCCGGGGCCCCGGCCCCCTGATCGTCTGCGGGCGGTTCGAGGGGATCGACCAGCGGGTGATCGACGGGCGGGGCCTGGAGGAGGTCTCGATCGGCGATTACGTGCTCTCCGGGGGCGAAATCGCGGCCCTGGCGCTGATTGACGCCTGCGTCCGGCTGCTGCCGGGCGTGATGGGCAAGGAAGCCTCGGGAACCGAGGAAAGCTTCTCCGACGGCCTGCTCGAATACCCCCAATATACCCGCCCGCAGCTGTTCGAAGGGGTTCCGATCCCCGAGATCCTGACCTCCGGCGACCACGCCAAGGTCGCGGCCTGGCGGCGGGCCGAGGCCGAGGCCCTGACGGCGGCCCGGCGGCCCGATTTATGGGCCCAGATCCCGGTCAAGGCTCCGAATCGGGCCGGTCGCCAAAAAACGCCAAAAAACAAGACAGACGGGTGACAAACGCTCCGGCTTGCCTTATAGCAGCGGCCAAATCCGCAATGGCTGGATAGACGAATTTTGCGCAGCCCCCGTTTGAAAAGGCTGGGCGCGCCGATGGAGATTTACCCATGAACCTGATCAAGCAGCTCGAACAAGAGCAATTCGACAAGCTGTCCGCCGGCAAGGACATTCCGGAATTCGGTCCCGGCGACACCGTGATCGTCAACGTGAAGGTCGTCGAAGGCGACCGCACCCGCGTGCAGGCCTATGAAGGCGTCTGCATCGGCCGTTCCGGCGGTGGCCTCAACGAGAGCTTCACCGTGCGCAAGATTTCGTACGGCGAGGGCGTCGAGCGCGTGTTCCCGGTGATGTCGCCGATGATCGACTCGATCAAGGTCGTGCGCCGCGGCAAGGTGCGTCGTGCCAAGCTCTATTACCTCCGCAACCTTCGCGGCAAGTCGGCCCGCATCGTCGAGAAGCAGGACCGCCAGGCTGCCGTCGGCGAGTAAGCTCCGCCCACCAGGCAAGTTTCGAAGAGCGCGGGGCCGAACGCCCCGCGCTTTTTTGTTGCGTCAGCCGTGCGCGTCAAAGCCCTCGCGCTTCCAAATCTCCCTGCTATATATTCTTGGAATGTTTCCAGATCTGACCAGCCTCGCCCCCGTCAAGCGCATCGTCATAGACGATCGCTCGCGGCTGCCTGGCCGGTTCTTCGGACGCTTCGCGACCTCGGCAACGTCAGAGCTTACGCGCGCAGCCTAAAAGCTGCGCCGACGATTTTGTTGCCCGCGCGCCATCCGCGCATATCCGCTGACACAACATTCCCGGAGCTCAAGCTCATGTCCAAGCCGACCACCCTGTACGACAAGATCTGGAACGACCATCTGGTGCACGAAGCCGACGATGGCACCTGCCTGCTCTATATCGACCGCCATCTGGTGCACGAGGTGACCTCGCCGCAGGCGTTCGAAGGTCTGCGCGCGACCGGGCGCAAGGTCCACGCGCCCGAGAAGACGCTCGCCGTCGTCGACCACAACGTGCCGACCACCGACCGCACCAAGCCGAATCCGGATCCGGAGAGCATCGAGCAGATCAAGGCGCTGGCCGACAATGCCAGGGAATTCGGCATCGAATATTACAACGAGTTCGACAAGCGCCAGGGCATCGTCCACGTCATCGGCCCCGAGCAGGGCTTCACCCTGCCCGGCACCACCATCGTCTGCGGTGACAGCCACACCTCGACGCATGGCGCGTTCGGCGCGCTCGCGCACGGCATCGGCACCTCCGAGGTCGAGCACGTACTGGCGACGCAGACGCTGATCCAGAAGAAGGCCAAGAACATGCGCGTCACCGTCGACGGCAAATTGCCTGACGGCGTGACCGGCAAGGACATCATCCTCGCCATCATCGGCGAGATCGGCACCGCGGGCGGCACCGGCTACGTGCTGGAATACGCCGGCGAGGCGATCCGCGCGCTCAGCATGGAAGGCCGCATGACGGTCTGCAACATGTCGATCGAAGGCGGCGCCCGCGCCGGCCTCGTCGCGCCCGACCAGAAAGCCTACGACTTCCTGCGCGACCGCCCCAAGGCGCCGAAGGGCGCGGCCTGGGACGCGGCGATGCGCTATTGGGAGAAACTGCGCTCCGACGACGGCGCGCATTTCGATCACGAGCTGCGGCTCGACGCGGCCAAGCTGCCGCCGATCGTGACCTGGGGCACCTCGCCCGAAGACGTCATCTCGGTGACCGGCATCGTCCCGGACCCCGACAAGATCGCGGACGAGGCCAAGCGTCTCTCCAAGCACCGCGCCTTGAAGTACATGGGCCTGACGGCGGGGACCAAGATCACCGACATCAAGCTCGATCGCGTCTTCATCGGCTCCTGCACCAACGGCCGCATCGAGGATCTGCGCGCCGCCGCCAAGATCGCGGAAGGCAAGCAGGTCTCCGCCAGCGTCAACGCCATGGTGGTGCCGGGCTCCGGCATCGTGAAGGAGCAGGCCGAGGCCGAGGGTCTGGACAAGATCTTCATCAAGGCCGGCTTCGAATGGCGCGAGCCGGGCTGCTCGATGTGCCTTGCCATGAACCCGGACAAGCTGAAGCCGGAAGAGCGCTGCGCCTCGACCTCGAACCGCAATTTCGAGGGCCGCCAGGGCTTCAAGGGCCGCACGCATCTGGTGTCGCCGGCGATGGCGGCGGCAGCTGCGATCGCGGGTCACTTCGTCGACGTCAGGGAGTGGCGCTAAGCCGCTCCCCGCAATTTGAGCTAAAGCGGCAAACCGCCGTTAATCGCCAGCGCCGACACTGCGTCTTCGCGACGACTTCGCGAGGACACGCCTGATGGCCAACAAGCCTGAATATGTCGATCTGATCAGCGAGGCGACCCGCCAGCACCGGCGGCGCGCGACACCCTTGCGCATCGTCGCCAAGCCGGAGGTCGAGGAGACCTCAAAGCTCAGCCGCTGGCCGCCGGCGATGTTCAAGCAGTGGAAGCTCGAGAACCTGATGCGGTGGAAAGCTTCGTCGTGGAAGCTGAAGGATTGGCTCTGAATCAAAGAGCACCACTATCCGCAGTCATTCCGGGGCGCCCATAGGGCGAACCCGGAATCTCGAGATTCCGGGTCTGGCGCTAACCCGCCATCCCGGAATGACTGCGCTGATTTCAGGCGTAACTCACATCACCAATAGCGGTACGGATAGTGCCAGCGATGCCAATGGTGCCAGCGGCAGATGCGGCGCGGGCCGTAATAGGTCCAGATGATCCGGCAGCGGCGCGGATAGTGGTAGTAGGGATAGTAGCCGCCGTAATAATAGCGCCGGTGGAAGTGGCGATAGCCGTAATGCGGGCGATAGGCTCCGTAGCGATGGAATCCGCCGCCGCCATAGTGGTGAACTCCGCCGTAGCGAATGCCGCCGCCGTGAAAGGCCGGCGCGGCGCGGAAGCCGCCGCCATGGAAGCCGCCAAAATGTCCTCCGCCACCGCGGAAGCCACCGCCGCCGCCGCCGTGAAAATGTCCGCCACCACCATGTCCCCCGCCGCCGTGGCGAACCTGCGTAACGAGGTCGTCGCTTGCGGCCTTCGCTGCCGGCAACGCCGTCGGATTGATTGGAGTCATCGCCTCGGCGCGGCGCGCCGTCCCGGCCGACAGCATCAGCGTGGCAACGGCCGCCAGCCCGAGCAAGCGTATCGGACCTGTCCCAACACCCAGAATCCTCAGCATCGAATTCTCCTGAACCTGGACAGCGGCATTGCGGCGCAGCGCCTCGCGCCACCGCTGCTCATTTGGCTGTTCATTCGCGGTCGCTCCCAAGATTAAATTAGGGACAGCGACGTGAACGCGTCATGAATGAACGATGTTGCGGGCAACGCGCCGCGGCGCAGTGCCGCGATGGGAGGAGTTCTTGCAATGACTGTCTACGCGATCGCGCAATTGAAGATGACGGACCGCGCGGCCTATGACCGCTACCAGGCGCGGTTCTTCGATGTGTTCAGGAAGTACAGCGGGCGGCTTCTCGCGGCCGACGAACAGCCCCACGTGCTCGAAGGCGCCTGGCCCTATGACAAACTTGTCATGATGTCGTTTCCCGACGAAGCCGCGTTTGTTGCCTTCTCCACCTCAGCCGACTACGAGGACATCTCGCGCGATCGCAAGGCGGGCGCGCAGGCGACCGTGCTGCTGGTGAAGGGATTTGCGCCTGCCGGCTAGCGCGTCACCACCACGGTCCGAAACCGAGCACGAAGGGAGCGGGCACACCGTAGGGATAGGGACGGTAGTAGACAGGCCGCGCGTAGTAGCGCGGATCACGGGACGCAGAGTGCCGCGCAATGTCGTCATGTCGCGTGTGTCGTCGCGCATCAAAAACTGCGATCCCCGCCGAGGCATCCGGCTTCGTCATTCTCTGCACCGCGGAAGCGCGAGGCATGGCGGCGGCGAGCCCAACGATAACGGCCAATGCAATCCATCGCGTCATGAGGACCTCCGCGCCCAGCATGCGGGCTTCGTTCTTGCGGTGCACGCGCTGACCAGGCGTTACGACACAAGGATTAGGCCCGGACCCTAGAGCCTTGAGACTGAATAGGCTATGGATGAACGCGCCCCGGACATGAATGCAGAGGGCGCGACAAGTTCCTGAGTCCCGGCGCAACATTTCAGGCGCTGCCAAAACCGGCCGTCAGCGACGAACGTATCTTCTGGTCGAGCGAATGCAGGAGATGGTCATGCCGAATTCCAGCGGATTGCGGATATCTCGCCTCGTGATCGCAGCGAGCCTTGCACTCGGTGCGAGCTCGGCGATTGCCGCGCAGGGACCGGGCGTCGAGGCCGGCGCGGCAAGCCCGCTGACTCAGCTCGTGATGACGATCCTGGTCTATGGCGCGTCCGCAGCTGTCGTCGGCGCCGGCCTGATCGGCGCGCTCCGCGGGCATTGAAGGGGGCGTCAGCCTCGGCGCCAGTAGCAGCTCATATGCGGCACGATCACCGTGCCGCTGGGCCGGTATTCCTGCACATAGGTCGCGTTGCACTCGCGGACCGCATCGGGACCGGGATTGTAGCGCGGATAGACGCCGTCCGGGCTGTAATAGGGCGTGACACGCAGGCGCGCCGGAGGGCGCCTGCGTGGCGGCGGCGCGTCGGGCGAGACGGCCTGGGCCAGCCGGATTTCAGGGGCGGCCGTCTGCGTCTGAGCATTGGCTCCGCCGCCGACAAAAAAAGTCGAAAACAACCCCATGCACAGTAGAACCAGAACTGCTGTTCCCGCCCGCATCGCACCACCACTGACCTGAGCCAACCCCTTGATGCGCCGTACGCTCCCCGTTTTCGCGCGCGGCGTCAACGCTCCTTCTTGGCCCGATCCTATAAAGCGGGATGCAACGCCGCGGAACCCGCGCTATGAGGGTCTCATGTGGACGGAATTGAAAGCGCCCTCGCTGGCCGAGATGGAAGCGACGGCACACGACATCTTCGAGCGCCTGCCAGCGGAGTTCCGCGGCCTCTGCGAGGGCGTGATCCTGCGCGTCGACGACTTCCCGACCGAGGACGTCATGGACGAGATGGAGTGCGAGAGCGAGTTCGACCTGCTCGGCCTGTTCCAGGGCGTCGGCCTGCCCCAGCAGAGTTTTGGCGATGTGGCGCGGCTGCCCAACATGGTCTGGCTCTACCGGCGGCCGATCCTGGATTACTGGGCCGAGCACGACGAAAGCCTCGGCCATATCGTCCGCCACGTCCTGATCCACGAAATCGGCCACCATTTTGGTCTTTCGGACGACGATATGGCGGCAATCGAGGCTCGGGCGGAGTAGGACGCGGGTTTATCAAGGCCCGGCGCAGCAACAAGCAGGCAATGTCTCAAAAGGGAGGGCACATGGCCAAACCACCTCTTAGGCTGGCACCGGACTTAGAGTGGTCCGATATGGTGGCAGGCTATGCCGTTGAGGAATTGATCGCCGGGCAGCTAGTCACTCGGGAGCAAGCAGACTTTGCTCAGCGGATCATCGCGCAGCAGATTCACATTTTTCTCGTATCAGGCTCTCGCCCAACTGACGAAACTTCAAACTGAGATACGACCGACAAGCATCGTCAGTCGATAGTCGGACCAGCCCGCGAGCGACAGCGACACCTGCTGATAGTGCAGCAGCCCCATGGTCGGATGAGCGAACGCACGCTCGCCGCCTTCGCGTGCCAAAACCCCCTGCGTCTCCCAGCAGCGTTCGAAGTCGGCGCTTCCAACTCGCAATTCCTCGACGAGCCGGCGAATGTCCGGATCGTCGGAATAGGCTGTGACGGCGGCGCGGAATTCCGCGACGACGCGTTGCGCGCGCGAGGTCCAGTCGAGGATCAATGTTCGCGCCTCGGGCCTGAGGAAGATGTAGCGCAGCAGATTTTTTTCACCGTCAGCGTCGAGCCATCCGGCAAACAGAACCGACGCTTTCGCATTCCAACGACGCGCGCCCCATGTGCGATCGAGAATGTAGGCCGGACCGTCGATCGCATCGACGCAGGCCAGCACCTCCTCCGGCGGATCGTCGCTGTGGCCGGGACGCTCGGGATCGCGCCTGCCCCCAACTTCGAACAGATAGCTGCGCTCGGCGCGTGACAGGCGCAATCCGCGCGCGAGGCGCGCAAGTGTCGACGCCGAGACGGAGACATCGCGACCCTGCTCAATCCACGTGTACCAGGTGACGCTCAATCCGCAGAGCTGAGCGACCTCCTCGCGCCGGAGGCCGGGCGTGCGCCGCCGTGCTCCGGTGGCGAGGCCGAATTCTGCCGGAGACTGGCGCTCCCGGAGCGCGCGCAGGAGCGCGCTGAGCGAAAGAGCTGGAGCGATCGGGTCTGGTCCTTTCATGGTGGTTTTTATACCAGCATAAATAATATTCTTAAACGGGTATAAAAAGCATGCTTAGCTCTTTTCCGGTGGCGGCGTTGCTGCGGAAAGGACCAGCGGGCATGGGCAGGCAATTCACTGGGATCGAACCCGAGCACAGGGCTTTCATCGAACGGCAGAAGATATTCTTCGTCGCGAGCGCCCCGCCAAAGGGGCGCATCAACGTGTCTCCCAAGGGCCTGTCGTCGTTCCGGGTGCTGGGAGAGAGCGACGTTGCCTATCTCGACTGCACCGGCAGCGGCAGCGAGACCCGCGCGCACCTGAGCGCCTCCGAGGACAAGCGGCTGACCATCATGTTTTGCGCCTTCGACGGCCCCCCGATGATCCTGCGGCTCTATGGCGAGGGTCGATCGCTCATGCGCGGCACGCCGGAATATTCCGATCTCGTTTCGGAGTTCGAGGACATCGCCGGGGTGCGCCAGATCGTCCGCCTCTCAGTCGACCTGGTGCAGACGTCGTGCGGCATGGGCGTGCCCCTGTTCGACTACAAGCAGGAACGCGGCAGCCTGATCCGCTACTGGACGGCGCAGGGCGTCAGCAACTTACGAAAATACTGGGGCCTGAAGAACATGAAGAGCATCGACGGCCTGCCGACCGGCTTTGTCCCCGACAGCATGGCTCCGCCAGTCTGACAGACCAAGATTGCCGAATCCGGCCTAGGATTCGTGCGGCAACCGGGCTAAATAGCCCTCCCCTGACGACAAACCGGGAAGCCAAGATGGACAAGTTCACCACGCTGGAAGGCGTCGCGGCGCCGCTGAAGATCATCAATGTCGACACCGACATGATCATTCCGAAGCAGTACCTCAAGACCATCAAGCGCACCGGCCTTGGCAAGGGGCTCTTCTCCGAGCAGCGCTACAAGGACGACGGCAGCGAGAACCCTGATTTCGTCCTCAACCAGCCCGCCTATCGCAATTCGAAGGTGCTGGTGGCCGGCGACAATTTCGGCTGCGGCTCGAGCCGCGAGCACGCGCCCTGGGCGCTGCTCGACTTCGGCATCCGCTGCGTGATCTCGACCTCGTTCGGCGACATCTTCTACAACAACTGCTTCAAGAACGGCATTCTGCCGATCCGCGTCTCCCAGGAAGACCTCGACAAGCTGTTCGACGACGCCGAGCGCGGCGCCAACGCGACGCTGACGATCGACCTGCCGAACCAGGAGATCCGCGGCCCTGACGGCGGCAAGGTCAAGTTCGAGATCGACCCGTTCCGCAAGCACTGCCTGATCAACGGCCTCGACGACATCGGTCTCACCATGGAGAAGAAGGCCTCGATCGACACCTACGAGGACAAGCTCAAGCGCGAACGCGCCTGGGCGTGATCTCGATATCCGGTTCAAGCCCCGGTGCTGATTGCGCCGGGGCTTTTTCTTTGCCCTGATTATCCCCTATAGCTTCCGCGCATGCTGCCCGACATCGTCACCTTCTGGCACGGCCCGATGGACGCCCTGCGCCAGACCTGTCTGCGCTCGCAGCTTGCGGCCGGCCACAAGGTCACGGTCTACAGTTTCGACACCATTCCCGGCCTGCCGGCAGGCATCGAGAATGCCGAGGCCGAAGCGATCCTCCCGCACGCATTCTCAGAGCGCTTGCGGCCGCCGCAGCCGGACGGCAGCTGGCGCGACTGGACCACGCTTCAGTTCAGCGATTTCTTCCGCATGAAGCTGATGGCGAAGGGCCTCGGCCTCTGGCTCGATGCCGACGTATTGCTCTTGAAGCCCGTCGTGATCGACCCGGCAAAGCCCTATTTCGCCTGGGAGCGGCCGCGCCAGCTCGGCAATTCCGTGATCTATCTGCCGGCGGAGCACGGCATCGTCGCCGCCTTCGAGGAATTGATGGAGCAGGAAGAGCTGACGCCGAACTGGCTGTCGGTGCGCCATCGCATCACCTTCATGATGCGCCGCCTGCGCGGCGGCTCGAACCGCCTCTCCGATATTCGCGTTGCGATCTTCGGGCCGGCCGCGCTGACCGCGCTCGCGCGCCGCACAGGAGAATTGCAGAACGCGCTGCCGAAGCAGTCGTTCTACGCCGTGCATGCCGAGCCAAAATTGTTCTTCGATCCCTCGAGCTATCTCGGCCTCGTCACCGACCCCCAGATAATCGGCCTGCACATCTCGCCCAAGGGACGCGGTAGCGAAAAACCGATCCCGGGCAGCCTGTATGCCTGGGCGACGGAGCGGTTCGGCTAGCTGTCGCGCAGGAAGTGCGCTCCCTCTCCCGCTTGCGGGAGAGGGTTGGGGAGAGGGTGTCTCCGCAGGCGAGCCCCCCAAGAGGAGAAAGCCCTCACCCGGCGCTTCGCGCCGACCTCTCCCGCAAGCGGGAGAGGTTGACCACCTCGCAGCCCGCTCTTCCTGTTTGATCCAGCGCAACGCGCTCCTGCATCATTGTGCCTAATCTGGTTCCAATTTCACGACCCCAAGAGGAGCCTCGCATGAGCACCGCAAGCAGGCCTTATCCCATCGTTCAGGATCTCATCGACTCCTTTGCGAGCTGGCTGAAGCATCGCCGCGAGATGAACGAAATGCGGCAGCTCGACCGCGCCGATTTCGACCGGATCGCGAGCGATCTCAGGATCGCGCCTGATGATCTCGAAGAGCTGGTCCGCCATGGCAAGCACGCCGCCGATGAGCTGCCCAAGATGCTGGAGCAGCTCGGCATCAGTGCGGAAGGGCTCGGACGCGCGCAGCCGCTGCTGCTGCGCGACATGGAGCGGGTCTGCTCGCTCTGCGGTCACAAGGGACAGTGCGACCGCGATCTCGCCGACGGCACCGCCGCGGAGAACTACCACGGTTATTGCGGCAATGCCGCGACGCTGGAATCGCTCGAGCGCGCAGACGTGGAGACGCATTGAGCGGTCGTCCGCACCGATCGATGCCCTGGCGACGGACGCGTCGCCGGCGCTAGATCACACCGGTTCGCGCGCAAGCCTCGCGCCGGGCAAATCCCTTCACGAGCTTCCTGCAGGCGCGATAACGCTCTTCCATGCTCGCGCCGCCGACGCTCGCCGGAGCGTGCGGCTCGGCAGTGCTCTCCTTTCTGACGGGATGCGGCTGCGAGGTCTTTTCGCGCTTGGTTGAAGGCTCGACATCCTCCGGCACCGGCACAAGCTGCCAGACCGGACGAAGCTCTATGCTCGCCGTCTCGGATGGCTTCTCCTTCCTGAAGGAAGAGAGGGCCAGAACGTTCTTCTCCATCCTGACCGTAACTGGCGTCCCGGTGATCGAGAATTTGTTGTCCGTAATGTACTCTGCGAACGATTGATACCCGGCCTCGTCTTTGACCCACGATGCCTTTGTCGGCGGCCCCCAGAGATAGTACCCCTTGGCCAATCCCGTGGCGGACACCTCGGTAACGATCAGCATGGCATAGCGTCCCTTGCCATTCGTCCACCCACGCTTGTTGGACCACACGCCAACAAATTTGGAATCGGATTTGGGCTGGACGTCGTGACCGGACGAGATCGTGAAGCTCGGCAGCTTGAGCTGCTGCGCGGCCGCGATGGCAGCAACTTTCTGGTTATCCTCGGGCGCAAAAACGTTTCGGACGACGGCTTTCGTATCTGGTCCCTGGCGCCGGCTCGCATCCGATGCCGGAGAGGCGGTGAGGGACGGCACGGCCGCCACTTCGCTGGCCTTGAGATCCTTGATCCGCTGGCGAGCCTCTGCAGCATGGCCGCTGCGCGGATATCTTGCCAGAAACTCCTCAAACAGGCCCGCCACGGTCGACGTCTGGATCGCCAGCCAAAACTTCTCGTCCTCTGCGGGAGCCGCGGCCGCCGGCGGTGATGCGGCTGGCGCCTGAGCGCTCGCGGCAGGCGCCTTCAGGTAGATCTCCTCCTTCGACAGGGAGCCGTACACGAAGGGCTGCTGTTCGCGTTTGGTCGCCGCCATCACGTCGTCGCGGACCCGGCGAAACAGAAACGATATCTCGAGGCCCGGTGTTTCAATGTGGCGAAGCAACGACGCGGTAAAGGGGCTGTTCCGGCCATCGCCGTCACTCGCCGTGGTGCCGTCGCGGGCGGCGTAGGCAATCAGAACATTGTCGGAGGGCTCAGTCGGCGCGAGCCCACGAGCTACGGCCCGGGTGGCGATCGACCGCTTCATCTTCGCTGCGAACGGATTGTTGCGGCACGCGTCGAGAATGACTAGGCCCAGCTTCCGGGCCTTCGAGACCTGAAGGCTCACGGAGCGCAGGCTGATGGCCTCGCTCTCGATGTCGGTGTCGCTGCGCAGCTCTGCGCTAACCGGAATCAGCCAGTTCTCGCCGCTGACCTCCATGCCGTGCCCCGCGTAGAACACCACGGCGAGATCGGCTCCCTCGGCAGCCCGGCCGAACTCGACGACGGCCTTCCTCATCTCTTGCGCGTTGGCGTTCTTGACCTGAGTAATCTTGAAATCGAGACGCTCGAGGGCGCGGCCGATGTCGGCCGCATCGCGCGTCGGGTTCGGCAACTCAGGCACTTTCTCATAGGCGCCGTTGCCGATGACGAGCGCAACCCGGGCCTGCTGTGCAAGCGCTGGCGAGACGAAGGAGAGTGACGAGGCGAGGAGGACGGCGACCCAAAAAATGCGCATCAAATACTTGCCCGGATCAAATATCGGGCGCGAGCGTAGCATTGTCCGTCACCACCGCAACGGGAAAAGCTGCGGTCGCTTAGGGACGACTTGAATGCGACCGGGTCGCTCAGCCCTTGCTCATCGCGGCGATCGCGTCCGCGATCTCGATGGTACGCTTGGCCATGTCGGCGTGGAGCCGCTCGACCATCGCACCGTCGAGGCGGATCGCGCCGCGCGAGACGTTCTCGGGCAATTCGAACGCCGCGATGATTTTTCGCGCGCGCGCGACTTCTTCTTCCGGCGGCGTGAAGATCGCGTTGCAGGCTTCGATCTGCGAGGGGTGGATCAGCGTCTTGCCGTCGAAGCCGAGGTCGCGGCCCTGCGCGCATTCGGTGGCGAAACCGTCGGAATTGTTGATGTCGCTGTAGGGGCCGTCGAGGATTTCGAGGCCGTGGGCGCGCGTCGCCAGGATGCAGTGGGTGATCATCGGGATCATCGCGGCGCGGCCGGGCAGCATCTTGATGCGCGTCTCGCGCGAGATGTCGTTCGGGCCGAACACGAAACCGGAGAGGCGGCTCGTTGGATTGCGCCCGGCGGCGGCCAGCTCCTCGGCATGGAGCACGGCGCGCGCGGTCTCGATCATGGCCCAGACCTTCACGGTCGGCGCGGCGCCGAGCTCGGCGAGGCGGCGGCCGATCGCGTCGAGATCTTCGACGCTTGAAACTTTTGGAACCAGGATGCCGTCAGGCGATGCCTTGGCCGCCATCGCGACGTCATCGGCCCACCAGGGCGTATCGAGACCGTTGGTCCGGATCAGGATCTCGCGCTTGCCGAACCCCTTGGCCGCGATCGCGGCGGCGATTCCGTCGCGTGCCGCTGCCTTAGCGTCAGGGGCGACGGAATCCTCGAGATCGAGGATCAGGCCGTCGGCGGCCAGATTCCGCGCCTTCTCCAGCGCGCGGGGGTTCGAGCCGGGCATGAACAGATGGCTGCGGCGCGGGCGGGTCATGCGAATGGTCCTTCCGGTTTCCTCATATCTCTTCTGACCTGAGCCGATAGCATCTGGCATGCCTATTCGAAAGGCTTGTTCGCCCCTGCGGTATATGGTTAGGCATAGGCCATGGTCACATTCCCGAAGCATTTGCTGGAAGGCTACCAAGCCTTCGCCACCCAGCGGCTGCCGACCGAGCAGACCCGCTATCGCGAGCTGTCGGTGAAGGGGCAGTTCCCGGAAGTGATGGTGATCGGCTGCTGCGACAGCCGCGTCTCGCCCGAGGTGATCTTCGACGTCGGCCCGGGTGAATTGTTCGTCGTCCGCAACATCGCCAACCTGGTGCCGGTGTATCAGCCCGACGGCAACGCGCACGGCGTCTCGGCCGCGCTCGAATATGCCGTGACGGTGCTGAAGGTGAAGCACATCGTGGTGCTCGGGCACGCGCAATGCGGCGGCATCCGCGCCTTCGTCGACAAGATCGAGCCGCTCACCCCCGGCGACTTCATCGGCAAATGGATGCAGATGTTCATCAAGCCCGGCGAAGTGGTCGAGCAGCGCGACCACGAATCGATGGCGCAATTCGTCGAGCGCATCGAAAAGGCCGCGGTGTTCCGCAGCCTGGAAAACCTGATGACCTTCCCGTTCGTGCAGAAGGCGGTCGATGCCGGCCAGATGCAGACCCACGGCGCCTATTTCGGCGTCGCCGAGGGATCGCTGTTCGTGCTGGACAAGGTCGCGAAGGAATTCCGCAGCGTCAAGGACGCGGCGTAGTCGATCTCGTAAACTGGCGCATCAAACGAGATCGTCGTCCCGGACAAGCGGAGCTCTTGGCAACGCGCAGCGTTGTCCAGAGCGGAGCGCCGATCCGGGACGACGAGAGGCGTGGGCGAAGGCTTACGCCGCCTTCTTCTTCGCGCTGATCAGCTTGCGGTTGATCAGCACTTCCGCGATCTGGATCGCGTTGAGGGCTGCGCCCTTGCGCAAATTGTCGGACACGCACCACAGTACGAGGCCGTTCTCCACTGTCGCGTCCTCGCGGATGCGGCTGATATAGGTCGCGTCCTCGCCGGCGGCTTCATACGGCGTGGCGTAGCCGCCGGGCTCATGCTTGTCGATGACGAGGCAGCCGGGCGCCGTGCGCAGGATGTTGCGCGCTTCGTCGGCGCTGATCGGATTCTCGAACTCGATGTTGACGGCCTCGGAGTGGCCGACGAAGACAGGCACGCGCACGCAGGTCGCGGAGAGCTTGATCTTGGGATCAAGAATCTTCTTGGTCTCCATCATCATCTTCCACTCTTCCTTGGTGTAGCCGTCCTCCATGAAGACGTCGATCTGGGGAATGATGTTGAAGGCGATGCGCGCGGGAAACTTCTTATTGACGATCTCGCTGTTGGTGTAGACGGCCTTGGTCTGCGAGAACAATTCGTCCATCGCATCCTTGCCGGCGCCCGACACCGATTGATAGGTGGAGACCACGACGCGCTTGATGGTCGCCTTGTCGTGCAGCGGCTTCAGCGCGACCACGAGCTGCGCGGTCGAGCAGTTCGGGTTGGCGATGATGTTCTTCGTCTTGAAGCCCGCGGCCGCATCCGCGTTCACCTCGGGCACGATCAGCGGCACGTCCGGGTCCATGCGCCAGGCCGAAGAATTGTCGATCACGACCGTGCCGGCGGCGCCGATCTTCGGCGACCATTCCTTCGACACCGAGCCGCCCGCCGACATCAGGCAGATGTCGACGTCGGAGAAGTCGTAATGCTCGAGCGCTTTGACCTTCAGGGTGCGGTCGCCATAGGAGACCTCGACGCCGACGCTGCGGCGTGACGCGAGGGCCACGACCTCGTCCGCGGGGAATTTGCGCTCATCGAGGATGTTGAGCATTTCCCGTCCGACATTGCCGGTCGCGCCGACGACTGCGACTTTGTAACCCATCGTTCACTCTCCGATGAAAAAGCCCGTTCCCGAAGCTGACGCTTAAACAGGAAGAGCAGCGCTTCTATGCGAGAACCGGCCTCAAGACAACGTTGGACCATGCCTGAAGGCAATGGATGCAGTCGCCTGAGGCCAGCACGGCCGCAACTCCCACCCAGATCCATCTGGCGCTCGCCAATTTCGCCGACGAGGTCGTCGGCACGCTGGCGCGCCTGTTCGCCTATGTGGGGACGCTGGTGCTGTTTGCCATCCTGGGCCTTGCGGCCTTGGGTCAGCTCCCGAGCCTGCGCGACGACGATCCGGCGCTGAAGCCGGGCTGGAGCGTGGCCGACCACTCGCATCCGGCCTTCGCCATCAGCCGGCTAAATTCATCAGATAAAACAGCCACTTATACCATCCTGCGACATCCCGAAGGTGGCCGCCGGGACGTGATGCGCTGGACTGGCGAGGCAGACCGGCCCGTCGCCGAGCTCGATATTTACCGGGAAGGCGGCGAATTCGACGTGGCGCGCCCGGCCACAGCAGACCTGGCCGTCCAGATGGGACTTGGTGCGGCCGCCCCGCTCGAGCAGGCCGGCCTGATCGACACGAAATTCGGCCCGGTCGCCCTGTATCGGCCGACCGGCACGGCGCAGGCGTGCCTTGGCTATCTCAAGCGCAGCGAGGAGCCGGCGCTCCAGATCTCCGGCTTCTCCTGCCAGGGCGAGACGCTGCCCGCCCAGCGCGCGGCCATCGCCTGCACGCTGAACCGGCTGACGCTGCTCACCTCGGGCAACGAGCCGAAGCTGGCGGAATTGTTCGCCCGTGCCGAGCTCAAGCGCAGAGGTTGTGACCCCGAGGGCTCGCCCGACTGGCTGCTGGGCGCCGCGAACGCGCAATTGCGCGGGGCGCTTTGACCGGCATCAAGCTCAAGTGGCTGGTATTCATGCAACTTTTGCCGGCGCGCACGATTATTCCGCCCTGGTGTGACCCAATAGACCTAGTTGCGGCCACCCCGACCGGGCTAGTATGGGTCGAAATCGACTGGCGGCTTGCCGCCTGAAGGGGACGTGATGAGCTCGAAATTTTCTGCCGCGAACAAATTGGCGACGTTGCTTGCGGCGGGCGCCGCGATTGCCATGGTCTTCGCGGCACCGGCTTCGGCCGACACCAGGACCAAGCAGCGCTATGACGATCGCGGCCGGCCCGTTTACGGCCCGAGCGGCCCCAACACGGTCTATCAGCAGGGACGCACCCGCATCTATGTGAGCAAGCGCTCCTGGCTCGACGGCGGCACCGAGGTCAATCCGGGCGATCGCAAGTTCTCCGACTACGCCTTCCCGCCGGCGGTGGGCTATCCGTCCTTCGCCCGCGAGAACCTCAACCGCCCGATCGATCGCCAGCCGCTGTCCCCGCCGTCCGATGTCGGCGGCTATCCGCAGAACTTCCCGCTGTACTGAGGCGGACGCAGGCACCGAATCAAATGGCCGGGCTCGCGCCCGGCCATTTTGTTTTCTCGCACCGTCATTCCGGGATGGTGCGCAAGCACCAGACCCAGAATGACGGCACTTGCCGCTTACGCGTGCAGCTTCTGCAATTCCTTCAGGATCGCTTCGCCCATCTGCGTGGTCGAGGCGGCCGTGGTGCCTTCCGACTTGATGTCGGCGGTGCGCAGGCCGCTGGCCAGCACGGCGGCGATCGCGGCATCGACCTTGTCGGCGAGCGCGCCCATGTCGAAGGAGTAGCGCAGCGCCATGCCGAAGGACGAGATCATCGCGATCGGATTGGCGAGGCCCTTGCCGGCGATGTCAGGCGCCGAGCCGTGCACGGGCTCGTACAGCGCCTTGCGCTTCTTGCTCTTGACGTCGACCTCGCCGAGCGAGGCCGAGGGCAGCATGCCGAGCGAGCCGGTCAGCATCGCCGCGATGTCGGACAGCATGTCGCCGAACAGATTGTCCGTGACGATGACGTCGAACTGCTTCGGCCACTTCACCAGCATCATGCCGCCGGAATCGGCGAGCTGATGCTCGAGCGTGACGTCGGGATATTCGCGCTTGTGGACCTGGGTCACGACCTCGTTCCAGAGCACGCCCGATTTCATGACGTTGCGCTTCTCCATCGACGTCACCTTGTTCTTGCGCTTCTTGGCAAGGTCGAAGGCGACGCGGGCGATGCGCTCGATCTCATAGGTGTCGTAGACCTGGGTATCGATGGCGCGCTTCTGGCCGTTGCCGAGATCGGTGATGGTCTTGGGCTCGCCGAAATAGACGCCGCCGGTGAGCTCGCGCACGATCATGATGTCGAGGCCCTCGACCGCCTCGCGCTTCAGGCTCGAGGCATCGGCCAGCGCGGGGTAGCACACCGCGGGGCGGAGGTTGGCGAACAGGCCGAGATCCTTGCGCAGGCGCAGCAGGCCGGCTTCGGGACGCACCTCGTAGGGAACGGCATCCCACTTGGGACCACCGACCGCGCCGAAGATGATGGCGTCGGCGGCCAGCGCCTTGGCCATGTCGCCCTCGGAGATCGACACCTTGTGCGCGTCATAGGCGGAGCCGCCGACGAGGCCGGTGTCGGTCTCGAATTTGGCGATCCCGGCCGAATTGAGCCAGTCGATCAGCCGCTTCACCTCGCCCATCACCTCGGGGCCGATACCGTCGCCGGGGAGCAGCAGCAGTTTGTGGGTCGCCATGGTCGTTTCCTTCTCGATCCTCTCTCGTCATTCCGGGACGCGCCTCCTGGCGCGGGCGGGGAATCCATAACCACCAGCCGGGGTTATGGATTCCGGGCTCGCCCGCTTCGCGTGCGCCCCGGAATGACGGCCGGCCGGAGTGCTAGAGCGGCGTTGCGCGCTTGGCAAGACACCATTGCCGCGCCGCGGCTGTGCAAGACCGGCAGGGCCTGCCACAGTGCGGGACGCCGGAGTACCCCCTTGCACGCGCCTGACCGCCCCCCGCCCGACGCGCACCCCGCGCGGCTGATCCTGATCCTGTCGCTGGCAGCGACCGTCGGGCTCGGCATCGGCCGCTTTGCCTATGCGCTGGTGCTGCCCGACATGCGGGAGACCCTCGGCTGGTCCTACTCGGCGGCCGGTTTCATGAACACCATCAACGCCGTCGGCTACCTCGTGGGCGCACTGGTGGCGTCCAGGCTGATCCAGCGCATCGGCTGGTCGGCCGCGATCCGCGGCGGAACCCTCGCCTGCGTCGCCGCCCTCGCCACTTGCGCGCTGACGGGGAATTTCGTCGCGCTGAGCCTCGCACGCCTGGTGCTGGGCCTGGGTGCCGCAGCCGGATTCGTCGCCGGCGGCGCGCTGGCCGCTTCGATCGCGCAGTCGCAGCCCGCGCGGGCGAATTTCCTGCTCAGCCTGTTCTATGCCGGCCCCGGGATCGGCATTCTCGCCTCGGGGCTGATCGCACCGTTCACGCTGCAGTATTTCGGGCCGGGCTCGTGGTGGCTGGTGTGGTGGGCGATGACGCTGCTCTCGGCCGCGATGACCGTCCCGCTGTTCCTGGTCCGCATCGAGAGCCGCGTGCGTTTCACTGAAGGCAGCCACGCCTCGTTCGCGATTCTCCCCGTTCTGATCTATCTCGCCGGCTACTTCCTGTTCGGCGCCGGCTACATCGCCTACATGACCTTCATGATCGCCTATGTGCGCGACGGCGGTGGCGGAGCCGCGGCGCAGGCGGCGTTCTGGAGCCTGATCGGCCTCAGTGCCTTCGTCACGCCGTGGGTCTGGCGCGGCGTCCTCGCGCTCGATCGCGGCGGGCTTGCCACCGCCATCATCCTCGGCACCAACGCGCTCGGCGCAGCCTTGCCGATGCTGGGGCATTCGCCGGCGTGGCTCGCGGTCTCGGCGGTCGTGTTCGGCGTCGCCTTCTTCGCGGTGGTCGGCTCGACCACGGCCTTCGTCCGCTTCAACTATCCGCCCGAGGTATGGCCGACCGCGATCGCGGCGATGACGATCTCGTTCGGCGTCGGCCAGACGCTGGGGCCGATCGTGGTCGGCGCCATCACGGATGCGCTGGGCAGCCTGAGTTACGCGCTGAACGTCTCGGCGGCGCTGCTGGCGTTGGGCGCGGTGGCGGCGCTGTGCCAGCGGAAGGTGGGGCCGGCCCGGCAATCGGTACCGTAGGGTGGGCAAAGCGAAGCGTGCCCACGATCTCTAAAATAACGGGAAGGTGGTGGGCACGGCGCGTTGCGCCTTTGCCCACCCTACGGCAGCACGCGCTTCGCGAGCCCCGGAATGACTGCCTCAATCAGCTCCCGCTGAACGAATTATACCCCTGGTCTTCCCAGTAGCCGCCCTTGTAGTCGTTGGTGACTTCCATCGAGACCACGTATTTCGGGTTCTTGAAGCCGAGCTTGGTCGGCACGCGGATCTTCATCGGGAAGCCGTAGGCGCGCGGCAAAATCTCGTTGGCATATTTGAACGTCATCTGGGTCTGCGGATGCAGCGCGCTGCGCATGTCGAGAGGCGAGTTGTAGCCGTCCTTGTCGGCGCACTGGAACCAGACATATTTGGCGCGCGTGTCGGCGCCGATCAGCTTGAGGAAATCGCGGAGCGGCGTGCCGGTCCAGCTGCCGATCGCGCTCCAGCCCTCGACGCAGATGTGACGGGTGATCTGCGTGACCTGCGGCAGCTTATAGAGCTCGTCCAGCGTCCAGGACTTCTTGTTGTCGACGAGGCCGCGCACTTCGAGCTTCCAGTCCGCGGCCGAAACCTCCGGCGCGTCGTCGAGATCGTAGTAGGCGTTGAATGGAAACGGCTTCGTGATCGCGCTCTCGGGGAAGGTCGGCGCCAGCGCGTCGGGATTGAAGATGAAGGCCTGCACCGCGTCGTTGAACTTCGAGACCTGCGCCAGCAGCGTATCGGCCGAGGACGAGTCCACGACGTCGCAGCCGGTCAGCAGCGTCAGCGCGCCGAGGCTGGCGCCGCCCGCGATGAAGCGGCGACGGGTAAAATCCGGCATCGTCTTGATGGCGTCCTTGATGAGCAACCGCTTGTCAACGCCGGGGATCAGGAATGAACGCTTGGCCATCGCTATTCTCCCTTATCGCCCGATGATCATCGCGCGCAGGCTCTTCGGCACCAGCAGCGCGAGCAGGACGTGAATGACGAGGAAGGCGCAGATCGCGGCCATGCAGAAGAAGTGCACGTAGCGCGCGGTCGGATAGTCGCCGAACAGCATCACGAGATAATAGAGCTGCACCGGCTTCCACATCCCCAGGCCGGAGAGCACGATCAGCACGCCGACGACGATGATGCCGGCATAGAGCAGTCGCTGCACGTAATTGTAGACGGTGAGATCGTCATGGCCGAGCTTGAAGGTCAGCGCGGCCCTGACGTCGTGGAGCACGCCGGACGGGGTGATCGGCAGCAGCTTCTTGCGGAAGCGGCCGGTGGCGAAGCCGGTGACGAGATAGGCAAGGCCGTTGATCATCAACAGCCACATCGCCGCAAAATGCCAGAGCAGGCCGCCGCCGAGCCAGCCGCCAAGCGTGTACTCGCGCGGGAAACTGAAACCGAACAGCGGCGAGGCGTTGTAGATCTGCCAGCCCGACAGGATCATCAGGATCATGGCAAGAGCGTTGATCCAATGCATGAGGCGGACCCAGGCCGGCTGGATCACTTTGGCCGGGCTGGACCGGACCTGCTCGTCGGTGACTGTAAGGCTCGCCATGGTGGTTCCGTCCTGAACGTCGTGTGACACCGAATATACGCCGATGCGTCCGCTTTCGTTACGCCTGCGCACGACATCGAGTCGATGCCGGCAGGCTATGCTGGTCACAAAAATGCGAGCCGGGTGCCCCCGGCTCGCCGTCTCAAAGCACCCTGTCGGGGATGAAACAGGACGCCGCGGTGTTACGTCGCCGGCATCAGCACGGTGTCGACCACATGGATCACGCCGTTCGACTGGTTGACGTTGGAAATCGTCACCATCGAGGTGCCGCCCTTGGCGTCGACGATCCAGGTCTTGCCGTCCATCTTCTTCACCGTCAGCTCCTCGCCTTCGGCGGTCTTCAGCTTCTTGCCGTCGGTGAGGTCGGAGGCCTCGAGCTTGCCGGGCACGACATGGTAGGTGAGGATCTTGGTCAGCGCCGCCTTGTTCTCGGGCTTGACCAGATTGTCGACGGTGCCGGCCGGCAGCTTGCCGAAGGCCGCGTTGGTCGGCGCGAACACCGTGAACGGACCCTTACTTTCCAGCGTCGGCACGAGACCGGCCGCCTTCACCGCCGCCACCAGCGTGGTGTGGTCCTTGGAGTTGACCGCGTTCTGGACGATGTTCTTGGACGGGAACATTGCGGCGCCGCCGACCATGACGGTCTTCTCCTCGGCGCGAGCGGGCGCGACGACGGTCGCGGTGATGGCGAGGGCGCTGAAGGCGGCGGCAGCGAGATAGGCAATACGCTTCGACATGGAGGGTCTCCCGATTGAATTGAGACCGGCAATGGCCGGTGCTTGAGTTGGGGCAACAACGGCGGCTGCGGCAGTTTGGCGTGAAGCAGCAGCGCGTCGTTGGACCGAACTACGGGAGGGTTTGCAAAGTGGTTTCGGAGAAAAATTCTTTGTGATGCGTGAAACTATGTGCGGGGACGTTCGTGTGTGAGCGGGCGCACCACACATCTCAGGAGCCGTAGGGTGGGCAAAGACGCGCATGCGCCGCGCCCACCATCTCGCGCTCGATTGAGATAGGCATGGTGGGCACGCTTCGCTTGGCCCACCCTACAATCCTCAATCCCTGTTGTTCGGCGTCTGGATGAACCCGCGATTATACGTCGGGCTGATCAGGAGCTCGTTGATGCAGACTCGCGCCGGCATCGATGCGATGAAGGCGATGGTGCGGCCGAGGTCTTCGGATTGCAGCATCCTGGCCTGCTCCTCCTCGCTCGGCACCACCGGGCGCAGCTTCAGGATCGGGGTCGCGACCTCACCCGGCATCAGGCAACAGGCGCGCAGGCCGTTGACGCATTCGTCCATGTTGAAGGAATGGGTCAGCGCCAGCACCGCGTGCTTGGTCGTGGTGTAGGCAGGACCCGGCATCTTCGAAACGTGCCGGCCGGCCCAGGACGAGACGTTGATGATCGCGCCGTCCTTTTGCTTGCGCATCGTCGGCAGCACCGCGCGCATGCAATAGAGCACGCCGTTGAGGTTGACCTGGACCAGCTTGTCCCAGCCCTCCAGCTCCATGTCCTTCCAGCTTCGCTTCGGGACATTGATACCGGCATTGTTGACCAGGAGATCGATACGACCGTGCTTGGCGACGATCTGATCGGCCGCCTTCTGGGCCTCGGCGGCGTTGGACACGTCCAGCGCGATGGCCTCGGCCGCCCCGCCCGCCCCGATGATCTTGGCAACTACGGTATCCAGGGCATCCTTGCGGCGGCCCGAGACCACCACCGTCCAGCCGTCGGCAGCTAACGCCTCGGCGCCGGCCTCCCCGATGCCGCTGCCGCCGCCCGTGACCCAGGCCACACGTTTCCCATTTTTGGTCATGCAAACTGTCTCCGTTGCTTCATCGGGGCGGTTTTTGCTAATCCAGCCCTCGGTTTTGACCGACCTTGTCTTACAAGCCTTGCGGTCGAGGAAATCTTGCATGAACCGAGCTGCCAACGCCAACCTGTTTTCCCGCCTGTTCGATGGCCTGGACGATCCCAAACGCCTCGCGATCGAGACGCATGACGGCGCCCGTATCAGCTATGGCGATCTGATCGCGCGAGCCGGGCAAATGGCGAACGTGCTGGTCGCGCGCGGCGTGAAGCCTGGCGACCGCGTCGCGGTACAGGTCGAGAAGTCGGTCGCGAACATCGTGCTTTATCTCGCCACGGTGCGGGCCGGCGCGGTCTACCTGCCGCTCAACACCGCCTATACGCTGAACGAGCTCGATTACTTCATCGGCGATGCCGAGCCGTCGCTGGTGGTCTGCGATCCCTCCAAGGCGGAAGGCCTCGCCCCGATCGCCGCGAAGGTGAAGGCCGGGGTCGAGACGCTCGGCCCCGACGGCAAGGGCTCGCTGACGGAGGCCGCCGACAAGGCAAGCAGCGCGTTTACGACGGTGCCGCGCGAAAACGACGATCTGGCCGCGATCCTCTACACGTCGGGCACCACCGGCCGCTCCAAGGGGGCGATGCTCACCCACGACAATCTCGCGTCGAACTCGCTCTCGCTCGTCGGCTACTGGCACTTCACCGACAAGGACGTGCTGATCCACGCGCTGCCGATCTACCATACGCACGGCCTGTTCGTGGCGACCAACGTGACGCTGTTTTCGCGGGCGTCGATGATCTTCCTGCCGAAGCTCGACCCTGACCTGATCATCAAGCTGATGGCGCGCGCCACCGTGCTGATGGGCGTGCCGACCTTCTATACCCGCCTCCTGCAAAATGCCGCGCTGTCGCGCGAGACCACCAGGCACATGCGGCTGTTCATTTCGGGCTCGGCGCCGCTGCTCGCCGAAACCCATCGCGAATGGTCGGCGCGCACCGGACATGCCGTGCTCGAGCGCTACGGCATGACCGAGACCAACATGAACACGTCGAACCCCTATGACGGCGAGCGCGTGCCCGGCGCGGTCGGTTTTCCCCTCCCCGGCGTCTCCCTGCGCGTGACCGACCCCGAGACCGGCAAGGAGCTGCCGCGCGAGGAGATCGGCATGATCGAGGTCAAGGGCCCGAACGTGTTCAAGGGCTACTGGCGCATGCCGGAGAAGACCAGGGCGGAATTCCGGCCCGACGGCTTCTTCATCACCGGCGACCTCGGCAAGATCGACGGCAAGGGCTACGTCCACATCCTCGGCCGCGGCAAGGATCTCGTGATCTCCGGCGGCTTCAACGTCTACCCGAAGGAAATCGAGAGCGAGATCGACGCGATGCCCGGCGTGGTCGAGTCCGCCGTGATCGGCGTACCGCATGCCGATTTCGGCGAGGGCGTCACGGCCGTGCTGGTCTGCAACAAGGGTGCCGAGGTCAACGAGGCCTCCGTGCTGAAAGCGCTCGACGGCCGGCTCGCCAAATTCAAGATGCCCAAGCGCGTCTTCGTGGTCGACGAGCTGCCGCGCAACACCATGGGCAAGGTGCAGAAGAACGTGCTGCGGGATACCTATAAGGATATCTACGCGAAGAAATAGACATCGCGTTGCTCCAAAACCGCGCCACACTCTCGCTGTCGTCCTGGCGAAAGCCAGGACCCATTACCCCAGGGAGAAGTTGCGGCACGAAGCTGGCAACCACGAGTCTTCGCCAAACCACTCCTTGGGGTAATGGGTCCCGGATCGGCGCTCGCTGCGCGAGCTTGTCCAGGACGACGTTGGAGTTGGCATAGCGCGCTCTCTCAACAA
>NZ_LBIX01000163.1:0-134023 GCF_028128655.1 Bradyrhizobium sp. CCBAU 45394
CGACACGCGCGGCGCAGGTGGCGGCGTGGGCCGCGCCACGGCCTGGGGCCGCGGGGGCGGTGCTGCTGGCTTGGCCGCCTGCGGCGGGGCCGGCGGGTGAGCCTGCGGCCTGATCGGCTCGTGCACTGCTGACGGAGGCGGTACGACCGGTTTTCCCGCGGCAGCAGGCGGCGGGCCGGCCGGCTCACGGGTTGCGGACTTGGCACGGTCGGCAGGCCCGGCCCCGGGCGGGGTCTGCGCGACCGGGGGCTTGGGCGGTTGGCCGGGCACAACGGCCGGATTTGTCGTGGTGGGCGCACCGGTGGTCGGAGCGGCGGCCGTTGGCGCACCAAGATGGGGCGGCGGCGTTGTGCCGGGCGCAGCCGTGGTCGGCGCCCCCGGATGCGTCGGCAGGGTCGTGCCGGGTGCAGTTGCCGTCGACGGCAAGGGCTTTCCGCCCGGCAGAGTCCCTGCTGCCCCTGCCGGCGGCGCCGGCGGCCCACCATGGGAGCCCGGAACCGGCAGCGTGTTGGCGGCAGGCAACCTGGTCTGCGGCGCGACGTTCGGTGCTGTACCTGGGAGGCCACCAGGTAGCGCACTTGGTCGCGCATTTGGCGCGACATTGGCCGGCGTCCCGGGAGGTATCCCGGGCCTCGCCGTCGGCTGGACCGTCGCGCTCAGCGGCATCGGCGCCTTGCCCTGCTGGATCAGAGCCGCGCGCTGCGTAGCGGCTTGCGGCAACATCGGTGCTACCGGGTTGGCGCGGCCGGCAATCGCCGGCGTCAGATTGCCAGGCCCGGTCCCTCCTCCTCCCCCACCCGCCGGCGGCGGGGCGGGAGGCCGGTTGATCACGGTGTTGATGACCGTGGTGTTATGGATGTTGTTGAAGATGATGTTGTTCGGCGGCGGCGCGACATAGACCGGCGGCCTGACGAACACCGGGATCGGCACGAACATCGGCTGCGGCAACACGAACAGGCCGACCACAGGCAGCGGCGGCTCGAGCACGACGAAATCCGGCGGCGGCGGCGGCAGATAGTAGACCGGCGGCGGTGGTGGCGGCGCGAAGCCAAAATCGGGATCGCTGAAGTACAGCACGGGACGGTCGACATAGACCACCTCCTCCGGCGGCGGCGGCGGCACGTCATAGTCGATCATCGCGAAGCTCGGCGGCGGCTCGGCCGGCGCGGTGAGGATCGCGAGGCGACGGCGCGCATCGCCTGCATGCGGCCCGCGCGGATAGCGGCGCAGATACGACCAATAGGCTTCCGGCGTGTCGGTGCGATAAGTCCGCCGCCAGGTGATCGCCTCGCGGCGCGCCGCAACGATCGCCATCACGCGCTTGGACATCGGATCGGTCGGATAGGCCGCGAGAAATTCCTCATAGGCCGGCAGCGTGTCGCGCTCCAGCGCGGCGGCGTAGGCGTCTTGCACACCGAGATCGCGGATCGGCTTGTTGCGGATCGCGGCGACCTGGGCGGCCGAGGCCTCCGGCGGCGGCGCGTCGGGCCCGCGATCGAAGAATGAGAATGGCGCCGATATCTTCTGCTCGTTCCAGGGCACCTGCGCGCCCTTGGAGGCCTCGTTGACGCGCAGGCGGACGCGATCGAACACGTCAGGCAGCGGCAGGCCGCCGGTGCGGATCATCTCCGCCAGCGACTGCGCATAGATGCCGTAGGGCCCCGGCTCCTCCGGCGCCACCGTGCCGGGCGCGGCATTGAAGGCGATCAACATGTTCTGATCGGGCTCGACCAGCGCCAGCCCGCTCGCGATCGGCTGGCCGCCCTCGATGAAGGGCTGCGCCCGCGCCGCGTCGAGCACCACGATGTTGGCCTTGAGCGGAATGGCCGCAAGCTGGCGCGCATAGTCGCTGATGCGCAGGGCCTCGGTCGGGATGTCGGTGTCGCGGGTGATGTTGGAATCGACCGGGATGAAATAGTTCTCGCCGGCAAGCTGCACGCCGTAGCCGGCGAGATAGACCATCGCGACGGTGCCGGGGCCGGAGGCCTGCGCCTTCTGGATGAAATCGCGAAAGCTCTTGCGCAGCGTGTCGCCGTCGAGATCGCGCGCGCCGACGACGTCGAAGCCCGCCGCCTGCAGCGTCTGCGCGATCAGGCCGGCATCGTTCGCGGTCGTCGCCAGCGGCGACTTGGCATAGGCGCCGTTGCCGACCACGAGCGCGATTCGCTTTTCCTGCTGCTGCGCGCGCGCCGGCTCCAGCGCGCCCGCGGCAAGGAACAAGATCGGCAAGAGGAAACAGAGGAAGGCCTTGTGGGTCCCACGCATGGCTTGCTTGCCCGCTTTGTTGTTGAGCTGCCAACACGCATCAGACGCGCGGCTGGCTGAATGGCGCTTGAACGAAAGGCCCGGATTGAGGCGGCGGCATGACGCAGGCCGCCGCCGAAAGGCGCCTGTCGTCCAGGCGCCTTTCGTCAGGCCCACGTCAGCTTCTCGACCGCCCGGCAACCGCGTTGCGGCCGTCTTGCTCAGCCTTGCGCGATCGGTCCTGCTTGCTCAGCCTAGCGCGATCAGCCTTGTGCGATCAGATCGACCGTTCCCGTCGTGAGCCGATAGATGCCACCCATCACCTTCAGCTTGCCCTGCTCCACGGCCGCATTGAGGATCGGTGCGGCCGACTTCAGCTTGGCGACGTTGTCGATCACGTTCTGCCGGGTCGCCTTGTCGAGCACGTCCCCGCCCTGCTGCATCGCAGCCTTGGCGGCGGGCGCGATCGCATCGATCAGCGAGGGGATGTGGCCGGGCGGCGAGGTGTTGTCCTTGATCGCCTTCAGCGTCGCATCGACCGCGCCGCAGCTGTCATGGCCGAGCACGAGGATCAGCGGCGCGCCGAGCACGGCAACGGCATATTCCATGCTGGCGATGGTCTCGGTGCCGGCAAAATTTCCGGCGACGCGGCAGACGAACAGGTCGCCGCGGCCGGTGTCGAAGGCGTATTCAGGCGCGATGCGCGAGTCGGCGCAGCTCAGCACGGCCGCGAACGGGTTCTGGCCGCCGGCCAGCGCCTCGCGCTCATGCTTGAAATCGTGCCGCCGCGACACGCCTTCGACATAACGCGCATTGCCCTCCATCAGCCGCTTCAACGCCGCATCGGGCGCCAGCACATTCTGCGGCTTGGGCGGCGCCTTGGACCCCTTGGCGAAGGCTGTGCCGGCGAAGGCCAGGCCGATCGCGGAGACGGTGAAGTGGATGAGCGATCTCCGCGAAGGGCGGATGTGGACGCCGCGAACACTGCCGCAATTCTCGCACATGCCGTGCTCCTGCCCATCGAGCCGCCGTCGTTGATGCAGCGGCAATCGTGCCGCGCATCTTACTCGACGGCCTGCAATTCCGCGAGCTTCGTTCGCGCGGTCGCCTCATCCAGCGCAACGAGCTCGGCGGGCCCGGGATTGGCCTCGCCAGCCGTCGCGACGGAAACCACCGCAAGCCCGGCCAGCCCGCCAAGCACCGCCCCGCCCGTGGCGGCATCGTGCCTGGCACTGCTCTTGATGAGGTAGAAGTGCGTTCGGCCGGATTCCATCACGATCTCGCGCTTGGTGTCGCCGGGAAACATCAGCTCGGTCACCAGCACGTCGTGACGGCCGGCCGGACGATCGGCGTAGGCATATTTGCCGGCGAGCACCTTACCCATCGGCGCACCGTCGAGCTTCACCTCGCAGGCGCAAAACGCCATGCTGAGGCCGTTGCGCTTGTCCTGCAGGAACACCACGCGCGACTGCCCCGCGCGCGGAGGTCCGATCTTCTTTGACACGGATGCGAAGTCCGTTCCGACCTGATCGCTCACGCACCCCGCCAACATGACGCCAGCGGTCACCACCAACGCGCCCCATCGCAGCATCGCACACCCCAGTCCATTCCCCGGGTGTATGCTAGCCAAAATCAGCGCAGGGTTGCAACAACATCCGACGACCACTGCGTGGATCGCGCGGACAAGCCACCGGAAAGACGCGCCACCAACCTCAGCCTTGGGCCAGCAATTCGACGGTCCCTGTGCTCAGCCGATAGATGCCGCCGACCACCTTGAGCTTGCCCTGCTCGACTGCCGCATTGAGGATCGGCGCAGCCGATTTCAGCTTGGCCACGTTGTCGATGACATTCTGACGGATGGCATTGTCGAGCGCATTCCCGCTCTGCTGAGCAGCGGTCTTCACCGCCGGTGCGATCGCGGAGACCAGCGAAGGGATATGTCCCGGCAGCGGCTTGTCGTCCTTGAGCGACTTGATCGTCGCGTCGACGGCGCCGCAATTGTCGTGGCCGAGCACCAGGATCAGGGGCGTGCCGAGCACGGCGACGGTGTACTCCATGCTCGCAACGGTCTCATCGCCGGCAAAATTTCCGGCGACGCGGCACACGAACAGGTCTCCGCGTCCGCTGTCGAAGGCATATTCAGGCGCGATCCGCGAATCGGCGCAGCTCAGAACGGCAGCGTAGGGATTCTGACCGCCGACCAATGCCTCGCGCTCGTGCGCGAAGTCGTGACGGCGCGACACACCCGATACGTAGCGCGAATTGCCGTCCATCAGCCGTTTGAGCGCCGCATCGGGCGACAGCACGTTCTGAGGTTTCGGCGGCGCTTTCGCCTCCTTGGCCACCGCAGGCCCGCCAAACGCTGCCACCCCGAGCGCGGAGGCGGCGAAAAGCATCATCGAGCGTCGGGAGGGAGCAACCGATTGATGCAGATTTTCGGAGCATTTGTCACACATGATTCTTCTTCCTTGGTCTCGCGCCGGGAAACAACTGATAGCTGCGCGCGGCAGACTTCGAAACCAGGTGTGAACTTGATAGTTAAGCTTTGGTTTGCGGCGGCGCGTGCAACGTCAGAGCTGCTGGACGTCCACCACGCCCGCGACCGCCTTGATCGCGCCGGCGATCTGCGGCGAGACCTTGAAGCGGCCGGGCAGCTTCATCTCCACCTCGGTCTCAAGGTCGAGCATCATCACCAGCGAGACCTCGCCGTCGCCGTTGGAGCGCGGCGCAATCCCCGGGCTGCCGACCTTTGGCGCGGCGCCGTTCGAGGACGCCATCTCGGGGCCGGCGAGACGCTTGGCGATCGATTCCAGCGCCTTGGTGTCGCGCAGGAAGATGCGCAGGCCCTTCTGCGTCTTGGCCGCGGCATCGTCGAGCGGCTCGGCATGCAGCACGCGGGCGCGCACGTCTTCGCCCTGGAGCTCGGCGCCAAGCTGGAGCAGCACGGCCGCCCCCGGCTCGAGCACGTCGCGATATTGCGCAAGGCCTTCCGAGAACAGCACCGCCTCGAAGTGGCCCGTGGGATCGGAGAGCCCCATGATGCCCATCTTGTTGCCGGTCTTGGTGCGCCGCTCCATGCGCGAGACCACGGTGGCCGCGACCTTGCCGGCGGTGGCGCCGGTCTTCACCGCGCGCGAGAATTCCGCCCAGCTCTGCACCCGCAGGCGCTTCAGCACGGTGGCGTAATCGTCGAGCGGATGGCCGGACAGGAAGAAGCCGATCGCGTCGTATTCGCGGCGCAACCGCTCGGCCGGCAGCCACGCCTCGATCTGCGGCAGCATGATGGTCGGCGCGTCCGCCGACATGCCGAACATGTCGTTCTGGCCGATGGTCGCGGCCTCATGCGCGCGCTGGCAGGCGGCGAGGATCGCGTCCGCGCCGGCGAAGACGCGCGCGCGGTTCGGCTCCAGCGTGTCGAAGGCGCCGGCGGCGGCGAGACTCTCGATGATGCGCTTGTTGATCGCACGCGGATTGACCCGCGCGGCGAAGTCGGCGAGCGAGGTGAACAGCCCGTTCTTGGTGCGCTCCTCGATGATCTGGTCGATCGCCTGGATGCCGACGCCCTTGAGCGCGGCGAGCGCGTAGTAGATGGTCTTCTCTCCGACCTCGAAGGTCGCACCCGACCGGTTGATGTTCGGCGGCTCGACCTTGATGCCGAGGCGCTGCGCCTCGGAGCGGAATTCGGAGAGCTTGTCGGTGTTGTTGAGATCGAGCGTCATGGACGCTGCGATGAACTCCACCGGATAATGCGCCTTCATGTAGGCGGTGTGGTAGGACACCAGCGCGTAAGCCGCCGCGTGGCTCTTGTTGAAGCCGTAGTCGGCGAACTTCGCCAGCAGCTCGAAGATGGTCTCGGCCTGCCCCTTCGGCACGCCGTTCTTCACCGCGCCGGCGACGAAGATGTCGCGCTGCTTGTCCATCTCGGCGCGGATCTTCTTGCCCATGGCGCGGCGCAGCAGGTCGGCGTCGCCGAGCGAATAGCCCGACATCACCTGCGCGATCTGCATCACCTGTTCCTGGTAGATGATGACGCCGAAGGTCTCCTTCAGGATCGGCTCCAGCACGGGATGCAGATATTCCGGCTCCTCGTCGCCGTGCTTGCGCGAGCAATAGGTCGGGATGTTCGCCATCGGGCCGGGGCGGTAGAGCGCCACCAGCGCGATGATGTCCTCGAAACGGTCGGGCCGCATGTCGACCAGCGCGCGCCGCATGCCCTGGCTTTCAACCTGGAACACGCCGACCACCTCGCCGCGCGCCAGCATCTGGTAGCTTTCGGCATCGTCGATCGGCAGCGTCGCGAGATCGACATGGATGTCGCGCGGCTTGAGCAGCTTGCACGCGACGTCGAGCACGGTCAGCGTCTTCAGGCCGAGGAAGTCGAACTTGACGAGGCCCGCCGGCTCGACCCATTTCATGTTGAACTGGGTCACCGGCATGTCGGATTTGGGATCGCGGTAGAGCGGCACGAGCTCGCTCAGGGGGCGATCGCCGATCACGATGCCGGCGGCATGCGTCGAGGCGTGGCGCGTCAGGCCTTCGAGACGCTGGGCGATGTCGAAGGCGCGCGCCACCACCGGATCCTCGTCGCGGAACGCCTGGAGCTTCGGCTCGCTCTCGATCGCGGCGGCCAGCGTCACCGGCGCGGCCGGATTCTGCGGCACCAGTTTCGTCAGCTTGTCGACCTGGCCGTAAGGCATTTGCAGCACGCGGCCGACGTCGCGCAGCACGCCGCGCGCCTGCAGCGTACCGAAGGTGATGATCTGCGCGACCTGGTCGCGGCCGTAGCGCTGCTGCACGTACTGGATCACCTCGCCGCGGCGGTCCTGGCAGAAGTCGATGTCGAAGTCCGGCATCGAGACGCGTTCCGGGTTGAGGAAGCGCTCGAACAGCAGGCCGAACTTGATCGGGTCGAGATCGGTGATGGTCAGCGCCCAGGCGACCAGCGAGCCTGCGCCGGAGCCGCGGCCCGGTCCGACCGGAATGCCTTGCGACTTCGCCCATTTGATGAAGTCGGACACGATCAGGAAGTAGCCCGCGTACTTCATGCGCATGATGACGTCGAGCTCGAACGCCAGGCGCTTGCTGTAGTCCTCTTCCGTGGTGCCCTGCGACAGGCCGTGCACGCGCAGGCGGTTGGCGAGCCCCTCCTCCGCCTGCCGCTTCAACTCGGCGGCCTCGACCGCGGCGGCATCGGAGCTTGCGGCGGCGCCGACCGTGAAGAACGGCAGGATCGGCTTGCGCGTCATCGGGCGGAACGAGCAGCGCTCGGCGATCTCGACCGTCGAGGCCAGCGCCTCCGGAATGTCGGCGAACAGCACCGCCATCTCGGCGCGGGTCTTGAAGCGGTGATCCGGCGTGAGCTGCACGCGATCGCTCTCGGCGATCAGTCGGCCGCCGGCGATACACAAAAGCGCATCGTGCGCCTCGTAATCGTCGGTCGCCGCGAAATATGGCTCGTTGGTCGCAACCAGCGGCAGCCCCTTGGCATAGGCGATGTCGATCAGGCCGCTTTCGACGCGCCGCTCCTTGTCGATGTTGTGGCGCTGCAACTCGATGTAGAGCCGGTCGCCGAACAGCGTGGCGAGACGCTCGCAGCGCGTCGCCGCGAGTTCGGCCATACCGCCGGCAAGCGCCAGCGAGATCGGCCCGTCAGGGCCGCCGGTGAGCGCAATCAGCCCCTCGGTCTCGCCGTCGAACCAGTCGAACTTGATGAACGGGGCATGGCTGTCGGGCGTCTCCAGGAACGCCCGCGAATTCAGCCGCATCAGGCTGCGATAGCCGCGCTCCTGCGCCGCCAGCAGCACCACGCGCGAGGGGCCAATGGCGTTGCGCGCGGTCGGATCCTGGTCGCCGAAGTCGATCGCGAGCTCGCAGCCGACGATCGGCTGAATGCCGGAGCCCGCCATCTTGTCGGAGAACTCCAGTGCACCGAACAGATTGTCGGTGTCGGTCAGCGCCAGGGCCGGCTGATGGTCCTTCTTGGCGAGCTCGGCGAGCTTGCCGATCTTGATCGAGCCCTTGAGCAGCGAATAGGCCGAGTGAACGTGAAGGTGGACAAATCCGGCGCTCGGCATGGTCGCGTGACGGCCTCTTGCAGATGGGATGGAACGGTCGCCGGCCCCAAGGGAATGCTGAGGGGATCATGGCGTATCCTGCACCCACCTCCCAGCCGCCTTTGCCGACTCGCCGCCCAATGGTGGGGCGTCGCCGCCGCGGAGTCCACGCCAGAGCGGCCGATCGGCCGCGTCGTCCCGCTTTTCCCCAGGCGCGCCGAGGAGTTCCCGGCAACGGTTGTCCAAACCCTGGACCTAGAGCTGCGGAATCACCTGCGCCCAGATTGCGATCATCCCGACGAACAGGGTGATCGATGCCAGTGCGGCGGCTTCTTCCACGAAAATCCTGAACATGGCCTGCTCCCTTGCTGGAACGTATGAAGAACATTGTTCTCATTTCGTTCTCGGGAGTCAAGCTGTCCGAACCGTCCCAAAAAGGAATGGTTAACTCGCTGACTTCAAACAACAAAAAAGCCCCGGCCGATGGCCGGGGCTTTCGACAACCGCTCGAAGATGAGCGATTGGTATCAGTAGCGGCCGATGATCGGGCCACCGAACTTGTAGTTCAGGCGGACGAGGCCCATGTCGACGTCCTGACGGATGCGGTCGGTACCCGCGAGACCCGCGAAGGTGACGTCCTTGTCCTGCAGGAAGATGTGGTTGTACTCGACGCCAACCGACCAGTTCGGGGCGAAACCGTACTCGAGGCCGGCACCCACCGTGCCACCCCAACGGGTCTGGTCGTTCGACGACAGCAGCGCGCCCGAGGCCGTGCTGAAGACTTCGTACTTGGTGCCGGCCACAGCCGCACCGCCCTTGACGTAGATAAGCACGTTGTTCCAGGCATAGCCGACCTGACCGGTGATCAGACCGAACGAGTCGATCTTCGATCGGTTGCGAGTCGCGAACAGCGCGCTGACGTTGTCGCCCGAGAAGTCGGCCCAGTTGCCCTGGCCTTCCACGCCGAACACCCACTGGCCGGACTGCCAGCGATAGCCGATCTGGCCACCGACCGTGCCGCCAGTCGCATCGTGCGAACCTTCACGGCCACCGCCGACCAGATCCCAGGTCGAGTGCGCCGAACCGCCGCCGCCGTTGATGCCGATGTAGAAGCCGCTCCAGTCGTAGATCGCGGCGACCATCGCAGGCGCCTTGGTGTACGGCCGAGCCGCGAGATCAGCAGCCACCGCCGGTGCAGCCGCGCTCAGTGCGACGAGGCTCACAGCGGCCAGCAACAAATTCTTCTTCATTTGAATCCCGTTCCAGTTTTCTTCAGTAGGCCCCCGGGCCGTGGGCATGGTCATAACAGTGATCGGCGGAATTGCTGTAACCGCGACGCAACAGTTCGCTCCAAAGGGCCGCGCTTCATTAATGAAGATTTATCGGCGCGCGCTGGAAACCCTTTGAAACAAGAGTTTTCAGCAATTTCAATGTCGACTACACGAGATACACTGCGTACGCGCGTAACATCGTCGCGCGCACATTCGCGTGATTGGAGATTCGAGATGCGTGCATTATTCACCCTCCCCATTTTCGCCACATTTTCGCTCGCAATCGCCACATTCACGCTTGCGTTCATCGCGAGCACACCGGCGCGCGCGTTCGGAACCAGTCATGCGTTCTGCCTGACCGGCGATGAATGGCCGGGGCTGAGCAATTGCAGGTTCGACACCTACGCGCAGTGTCAGGCGAGCGCATCGGGCCGCGCGCTGACCTGTATCGCGAACCCGTATTTCGCCGGCCAGAGCGATGATCTCTACGCCTACCAGAATCGCCCCCGCGGGTTGACGCCGGGCTATTCCTGGCCGCGTTGAGATGCGCCGCGCGTGCCTCACGCTCGTTGCGATCAGCACGCTCCTCATGAGCGGACCTGCGCGCGCGCAGACCTATGATCCGAGCTATCCCGTCTGCATGCAGATCTACGGCCCCGTCGGCTATTTCGACTGCCGCTACACCTCGCTCCAGCAGTGCCAATATCTCGCCGTCGGCCGCTCCGCGACATGCGTCGTGAACCCGTATTTCCCGCAGGAGCGGCCGAGGAGCCCTCGGAAGTCGAGGCGCGCCGATTAGGGCACGAGCTCACAACACCTGCCCCATCCATCGTTTCATCCCCCTGCCCTGGAGCTCAGGGCTATCGCATACGGATTTCACGAGGATCGTCCGGGCTTACTTCGCCTCTCCCGCTTGCGGGAGAGGCCGACGCGCCCCGGGCGATGCGAAGCATCGTCCCGAGCGCGGCGGGTGAGGGCTCTCACCACGCAGGGACATCCTCCGTAATCCTCAACAATCCCGCCGCGGAGACACCCCACCCCAGCCCTCCCCCGCAAGCGGGAGAGGGAGCCGAGTGCGGATGCCGCCGCATCGTTCACACGACATGCGATTGCCCTGCCCTGGAGCTGGACGTTCCGTTGCAGCCCGGCGCGGGTCTCGAACGATCTATTGCCACGGCGGCGCACCTGGCGCGGGCGCGATCTCGATCGCGCCCGCCTCACCGCGCTGCGCGATGCCATCACATTGCGACAGAGCTGCGTCGTCCAACACGCGATGTGGTTCGCGCGCGGCGCACCAATTATCCCATGCCGAGGTCTCGATCCTGGCGAGCGCGAGCAGATCGCGCGCGAGGTTGACCCGCGCAATGAACAGGCCGGTCGTCGTTCCGTGGCCAAGCTGCGCAGGATCGATGGCGCCGGTCCGGGATCATCAGAAGTTGCTCCAGGCGCCGGGCCACGGGCAGCGTATCACGGCTTTGACCGGCGAAGGCCGTGGGATTCGATCCTTGCCTCTCGATCCATGCTTCGTGGATCAGCAGGCCGTGCAAGGCGCGGCACACAATTGCAACATCCGCCGGCAGGTCGCTGATCAACGCGGCGTAAGGACCGGGATCGATGAGTGCGCGATGGCTGGCGTAGCTTGACGTCGCGGGTTCAGTCATCGGGGCATTCCGGCAAGGATGCGCAAATCCTCTCAGCCTCCTGTTCCCGCACAACGACGTGACCTGCGTGCCTGATGACCGTATGTGCGCGAGCAGTGGCACACCCAAATCGGGACACTGATATGCGGCCAGCCTTGCATCGCGTCTCCGGTGTTGACGCAGACCGCTCTCGGTTTAAGTACGACAGACAAATCTTGCAGGGGTGGCGACGTTCGCTGGGCTGGTTCCCGTTGACGCCACCAATGCAGGACACATGTCGATATCGCCTCAAGCGACCTCGCCCCGCGCGACCGCGGCCTCCGCGCCCCCTCACCTCGCCATCGTCCTGTTTTCGCTCGCGATGGGCGGCTTTGCGATCGGAACCACCGAATTCGCATCGATGAGCCTGCTACCGTTCTTCGCCGCCGACCTTCGGGTCGACGAGCCGACCGCGGGACACGCGATCAGTGCCTACGCGCTCGGCGTGGTGCTGGGCGCACCGCTGATCGCCGTGCTTGGCGCGCGCTTCGCCCGGCGCACGCAGCTCCTGGTCCTGATGGCCGTGTTCGCGCTCGGCAATGCGCTCACCTCGCTTGCGCCGGGGTTTGGCTGGATGATCGCGGCCCGTTTTCTTGCAGGGCTGCCGCATGGCGCCTATTTCGGCATCGCCGCGCTGGTCGCAGCCTCGCTCGTTCCTCAACATCGCCGCTCGCGGGCGATCGGCCAGGTGATGCTCGGCCTGACTGGCGCCACGATCATCGGCGTGCCCTTGGCCAACCTGGTCGGCCAGACGGTCGGCTGGCGCGCCAGCTTCGGCCTCGTGTCGCTGCTGGCCGTGCTCACGGTCCTGCTTTGCGCCCTGTTCGCTCCGCGCGACCAGGCCGGCAGGTCGAACCCGCTGCGAGAGCTCGGCGCCCTCAGAAGCGGCCGCGTCTGGATCACGCTGGCGATCGGCGCCATCGGCTTCGGTGGCATGTTCGCCGTCTACACCTACCTCGCAACGACATTGATCGAGGTCACCAAGGTCAGCCCCGCGGTGATTCCGTTCTTTCTCGCCGTGTTCGGCGTCGGCGCCACGCTCGGCAATCTGTTCGTGCCGCGCTTCGCGGACCACGCCTTGATGCCGACGGCGGGCGTCATTCTCTTGTTCTCGGCGGTCGCGCTGCTGGTGTTTCCGCTTGCGGCCGGCAATCCCTGGCTGCTGGCGATCGACATCTTCGCGATCGGCGCCGGTGTCTCGCTCGGCGCCATCCTCCAGACCCGGTTGATGGACGTCGCGGGCGACGCGCAGGCGCTCGCCGCCGCGCTGAACCATTCGGCGTTCAACACCGCCAATGCGCTCGGCCCGTTCCTCGGCGGCCTTGCCATTCGCGAGGGGCTGGGCTGGACCTCCACCGGGCCCGTCGGCGCTGCGCTCGCGCTTCTCGGCTTCCTGATCTGGATTGTCGCCTGGCGCGACGCCAGGTCTACGCCGGTCAGGGTCACCTCAGGACCCGACGCTGCTCCGCTGAAGAACGCTGCCGCAAGACCGTCGCCACCGCTGGCGCCGGATGACCAGCCGTTCGGCTTCTCACAGGGATCCGGTGGCATGACGTTATCTCTAGCCGGGTGACGCATGAGACGTCTCCGGCTCTGGCCTGGGCGGACTTAACCGGCCATCGTAACGATCAAAGGTCCATGTCGGGTGGCGACAACGGTGTGCTCGTACTGCACGGTTGGCGCCTCGGGACTGCTGTAGAGCGTCCACGGATCATCACCATTCTCCGCCCACTCGGCGGCAAAGGACAGGAATGGCTCGACGGTGAACACCAGGCCGTCGCTCATGATGCGACGTTCGGAAGAGTCAGGCCATGTTGCGATCTCTGTCGGCTCCTCATGGAGCGACAAGCCGACACCGTGACTGGCAAGGTTCCTGACAAGGCTGTAGCCGTTCTTCCGCGCAAAGGTTCCGATGGCTTGGCCGATGCCGGCGATCGGCTTGCCAGCCCCGACCTGCCGCAGGCCCGTCCACATGGCCCGCCGGCCATCCCTGCAAAGACGTTCGATCGCGCGGGTTACGGGCGGGACGGCGAACGAGGCTCCCGTATCCGCGAAGAGGCCGTTCTTCTCCGCTGAAACGTCGATGTTGACGAGGTCGCCACGCGCGATCCGTCGGTCACCGGGGATGCCATGAGCGATCTCCTCGTTCACGCTGATGCAGGTCGCCCCCGGGAAGGCATAGGCCAGCTCCGGAGCCGAACGCGCGCCGGCTGTCTCCAGGTATCTTCGTCCGATCTGGTCCAGCTCGGAGGTGGTCATGCCCGGTTCGAGCGCCTTCCCCATCGCCTCAAGGGTATTGGCGACGATGCGCCCGATCTCTTTCAGGCGCGTGAGGTCGTTGTCATCGGAGATTGTCATCTTGGGCGCTCTCGAAAGCCCGGACATAGCGCTTGCGAACTCGACTTGCAAACGTGCGAGCCCCGCGCGAATTCGTAGACCTCGCATGCGGAGCCGGATGAGGTTGCGTTCGTGGACGCAGAATAATCGGCGCTCCGACACGCCACCAAAGGTTGTGATCGCACCGATCTTCGGATAGCTTTCGCGTCTGTTTTCGCCGCGTGTGGTCCCGTCAGTTCATGCTCGCCCGTATTCTGCTCCTCGTAACCTTGCTGTCGATCCAGGGCGCTTTGCGTGCAGAAGGAACGCCGGCCGAGAAGGCCGGATTTGCATCCAGGCTGACGATCTATCTCGCCAAGGGAGCGCCCGACGCGTGCGGGCCGGGTTGCGACCGCTGGATTGCCATCGAGGGCCAGATCGATCAGGACGCCGCGCCGCGCATTCGCCGCTTCCTCGCCGGCGTCAAGGAGACGCAGCTTCCGATCTACCTTCATTCGCCCGGCGGCAACGTGGAGCAGTCCTACGTGATCGGGCGGTTGCTGCGCAGCCGCAAGGCAGTCGCCCGGGTTGGTCACACCACCGCGACCGCGTGCTCAGCGGGCACGCAGGTGGACGCCACCTGCCTGAAGGTGAAGAACGCGGGCGGCGAGGTCGAGGCCGAGCTCACCACGCGCAATGCGATGTGCAACTCGGCCTGCGGTTACCTGTTTCTCGGGGCGACATCCCGCGAGGTGGCGCCCGACGCGGCGCTGGCGGTCCATAACTCCAGGCTGGTCCTGCGCTTTCGTGGGGATCCGCCCCCGCAGGTGGTCGCCGAGGCGAGGCAGCGCCGCATGGCGAGCGCCGATCGCGACCGCACTGCGTTCATCGCGTCGATGGGGATCAGCCGTGAGCTCGACGCCCTCATCCGGACCGTGAAGTACGAGAACCTGCACGTGCTGACGCGCGCCGAGCTCTATCGTTTCGGAATCGACACCCGACCGCTTGCCGAGTCGATGTGGAAGCTGGAGAAGGAAGCGCGCCCGTTTGTCCGCAAGATCGCGGTCTTGAAGAAGGAGAACGGCGCTTCGTTCCGGATGATGGAGTGGCGCCTGTCTTGCGAAAGCAGGAAACGCGTGCCGCTGACGTTCGCGGGAGAAATCGACGAAGCAGCCACCGGCAAGAGCACGATCCTGGTGACGGCGGACGCCGGCACGGACAGGGAGGTCGGAGGGGCTCCGCTACGTTCCGGCAAGGTCGAGATCTGGCGCGGCAGCATCGACCCCGACATGGTCAAGGCGATCCTGGCGTCCCGCTCCCTGCATGTCCGCGAAACCATTTCGATGCCGGACGACAAGACGGACATGACGAAATTCGACATCGACTTGACGGGCCTGGCGTCGGTGTGGACACAGCTCAAATCATCCTGCGCTCTGTCGACGCTCAACCCGATAAGCCCTTGGCCAGCCACGCTGCCGAACGCCGGCACGACGCCTCCGGCCACGCCGTCGCCGTGAGCTCAGGCCTCGCGATGCATCAGCCTCTGCCCGTCACCGGCGTGTAGATCACGAGCTTCAGTGCGGGATCGTCATTGGCCTGGAAGCTGGTGTGCTCGAAATGCAGCACGCCGAGGGTCGGATGCGACATGGTCTTGAGGCCCGACGACGTGCTGCGGATCTCGTGGGCTTCCCACCATTTGACGAATTCCGGGCTGCCCTGCCGCAGCCGCGTCAGCAGTTCGGCGAACGCGGGATCGCCGGCCCAGACGTCGTGGGTGGCCCGGAACATCGCCACCATGCGCTTGGCCACGTCCGCCCAGCCCGCGCCGTAAGCCTTTCGCGTCTGCTTGTTGGTCATCACGAGGAGCAGCGTGTTGCGATCCTCCTCAGGCAATCGCCCAAACGCAAACACCTGCTCCGCGGCGGCGTTCCAGGCCAGCACGTCCCAGCGCCGTCCGACAATGTAAGCCGGCTGATTCAGGCTCTCGATCATCCGCAGGATCGGCGGCGGCACGATTTCGCGCGTGAAGGCGCGCTTGTCGCCGTCGCGCGCCAGCGCCTTCAGATGCGCATGCTCGGTCTTGCTGAGCCGTAGCGCGCGGGCCAGCGCGTCGACGGTGGTCACCGACGGGCTGACGGTGCGGCCCTGTTCGAGGCGAATGTACCAGTCCACACCGATGCCGGCGAGCTGGGCGACCTCCTCGCGGCGCAGGCCCGCGGTGCGCCGCCGCCTTCCCGCCGGGAGCCCGACGGTTTTCGGCGACAGCTTTTCGCGGCGGGACCTCAGGAAATCGCCGAATTCGACGCGGCGTGGGTCGGCCATGGTGTCGCTCCCGCGATGGAGGGTCTAAAGGATACTAGGATAATACCAGGCCTTCTTGTCCCCTCCAAGGCGGCGCATATGAGTTTCACCCCACTTTGAGGTGAACATCATGAAAGCCGCCGTACTCAAATCCTTCGGAACGCCGCTGGTGATCGAGAATGCCCCCGAACCGGTGCTCGGCACCGGCGAGGTCATCGTCGACGTCGTCGCCACGCGCGTGCTGTCCTACATGAACGAAGTCTTCAGCGGCGAACGCAACTATGCACTCGATTTGCCGATCATCCCGGGCCCGGGCGGCATCGGCCGGGTGCGCGCGATCGGCCCGGACGCAACGAAGCTCAAGATCGGCGACTGGGTGTTCTGCGACCCGACGGTGCGTTCGCGCGACGACGCGATCGCGCCCGACATCGCCCTGCAGGGATTAACGGCCGCCGGCGCCGGCGGCATGCTTCTGCAAAAGCATTTTCGCCATGGCTCGTTTGCCGAGCGGATGCGGGTGCCGACCGAGAACGTCAAACGCCTTGGCGCGATCACGTCCGAGGAAGCCGCACAATGGTGCGCGCTGGGGACACTGCTGGTGCCCTATGGCGGCCTCCTCGCCGCCAACCTGCAAGCAGGCGAAACCGTGCTGGTGAGTGGCGCCACCGGCAATTTCGGCAGCGCCGCCGTCTCTGTCGCGCTCGCAATGGGCGCAGCCTGCGTGGTCACGCCCGGGCGCAACGAGACGATTCTGGCCGACCTCGTCCGCCGTTTCGGCAGCCGTGTGAAGCCGGTCAAGCTCACAGGTAACGAGGACGACGACCGCGAGGCGATGAAGCGCGCCGCGACGGGGCCGATCGACTGCGTGTTTGACATCATGCCGCCCTCGGTGAGTCCGACTGTGGTGCGCGCGGCGGTCATGACGGTGCGCGCCTATGGCCGCGTCGTGCTGATGGGCGGCGTCGGCATGGCCGGCGGCGCGGGCCTCGAGCTGCCCTACCCCTGGATCATGCGCAACTGCATCACCATCCACGGCGTCTGGATGTACCCGCCGGATGCGGCCAGCCGCCTGATCGCGCTGGTGCGATCAGGACTCCTGCGGCTTGACGAGTACAAGACGACGGCGTTCGACCTCGATCACGTCAATGAGGCGGTGGCACACGCCGCGGCCAATGGCGGGCCGTTCAAATTGACGGTGATCTGGCCATAGAGCGCCATACACCGGGGCGATGCGCCGTCGCTGCCGTTTTGCTTGACCTGTCAAAGGGCTGCAAGGCGTCACCCCGATCGTAGCCGGCCAGGGCCGGCTACTGTGCATGGGGTTGTTTTCGCAGTTTTTTGTTATTCGAGCTCGACCACCTGGCCGTCCGACAGCGAGACCCGCCGGTCCATGCGGCCGGCGAGCTCCATGTTGTGGGTCGCGATCAGCATCGAGACCCGCGTCGCCTTGACGAGCTGCATCAGGGCCTGGAACACGTGGTCCGCCGTGTGCGGATCGAGGTTGCCGGTCGGCTCGTCCGCAAACAGCACGCGCGGCGCATTCGCCACCGCGCGCGCAATCGCGACGCGCTGCTGCTCGCCGCCCGACAGCTCCGCCGGGCGGTGGGTGATGCGGTCGCCGAGGCCGAGATAGCCCAGGATCTCCTTGGCGCGCTTGACACTCTCGGACTTCTTCAGGCCGCGGATCATCTGCGGCAGCATCACGTTCTCCAGCGCCGAGAACTCCGGCAGCAGCCGGTGCGACTGGTAGACGAAGCCGATGTCGGTGCGGCGAAGCTGCGTGCGCTCGATGTCGGGCAGTTGCGAGGTCGGCGCGCCATTGACGTAGACCTCGCCGGAATCGGGGGCCTCCAGCAGCCCCGCGATGTGCAGCAGCGTCGACTTGCCCGAGCCCGACGGCGCCACCAGCGCGACCGACTGTCCGGCCCACAGCGCAAGCTTGGCGCCGTCCAGGATCGTCAGCGGTACCTCGCCCTGCAAGTACTGCCGCTTTATCTCGTGGAGATAAATGACCGGGACATCCTCAGCCCCCTGTTGCTGCTCCATCAGCCCCTCACTCGTACCGGAGCGCTTCGACGGGATCGAGGCGCGCGGCGCGCCACGACGGGTACAGCGTCGCCAGGAACGACAGCGTCAGCGCCATGATGACGACGGCCGTGGTCTCGCCGACGTCGATCTCGGCGGGCAGTTTCGACAGGAAATAGAGCTCCGGCGAGAACAGCTCGGTGCTGGTGAGCCAGGACAGGAATTGCCTGATGGATTCGATGTTGAGGCAGATTACGAGGCCGACGAAGAAGCCGACCAGCGTGCCGACCACGCCGATCGAGGCGCCCGTGATCAGGAAGATGCGCATGATCGAGCCTTGCGAGGCGCCCATGGTGCGCAGGATGGCGATGTCGCTGCCCTTGTCCTTCACCAGCATGATCAGGCCGGACACGATGTTGAGCGCCGCGACCAGCACGATCATGGTCAGGATCAGGAACATCACGTTGCGCTCGACCTGGAGCGCGTTGAAGAAGGTCGAGTTGCGCTGCCGCCAGTCGACCAGGAACACCGGCCGTGCCGCGGCTTCCGTCACCGCCTTGTTAAAGGCGACGATGCGATCGGGATTGGTGGTGAACACCTCGATCGAGGTGACGTCGTTGCTGCGGTTGAAATAGGCCTGCGCCTCCGCCAGCGGCATGAACACGAAGCCGAGATCGTATTCGGACATGCCGATCTCGAACACGGCGACGATCTTGTACGGCTTGATGCGCGGCGTCGTGCCCATCGGCGTCACCGCGCCCTTCGGCGCCACCAGCGTGATGCTGTCGCCGGCGTGCAGCGACAATTGATCGGCGAGGCGCCGTCCGATCGCAACGCCCTGCCCGTCGTCAAAGCCTTCGAGCGAGCCCTGCTTGATGTTCTTGGCGATCGAGGTGAGGTTGTTGAGGTCGTCGGAGCGGATGCCGCGTACCAGCACGCCCGAGGCGTTCCACGGCGAGGACGCCAGCGCCTGGCCGTCCACCACCGGCGCGGCGAGCCGGATGCCCTGGACCTGGCTGATGCGGTCGGCGACGTCCTTCCAGTCGGTCAGCGGCGATTCCAGCGGCTGGACCAGGATGTGGCCGTTCAGCCCCAGGATCTTGTCGAGCAGTTCCTTGCGGAAGCCGTTCATCACCGCCATCACGATGATCAGCGTCGCCACGCCCAGCATGATGCCGAGGAAGGAGAACCCGGCGATGACCGAGATGAATCCCTCCTTGCGGCGCGCCCGCAAGTAGCGCGCCGACAGCATCCACTCGAATGGCGCAAAAGGCGCGGTTTGCACGGTTTCGGTCATGGTTTCATCCATCGCTCGATAATCCCATGATTCGGGGTCAATTGTGGCCGGATTGGCGGCCGCGATATCGCGCGATGAACAATATTCAGCCGACCAGGCTTATCAGCCCACAAGTCTTGCGACCGCGTCCGCTGGCGACATGGTCTCGCGTGAGCCGTCGCTGCGGCGCTTGAGCTCGACCTTGCCGTCCGCGAGCCCCTTCGGCCCGATCATGATCTGCCAGGGAATGCCGATCAGGTCGGCGGCGGCGAATTTGGCGCCGGCGCGCTGGTCGGTGTCGTCATAGAGCACGTCGACGCCCTTGGCCTGGAGCTCCGCATAGAGCTTCTCGCAGGCCGCATCCACCGCGGCATCGCCCTGCTTGAGGTTCAGCACCACCGCGCGGAACGGGGCGACGGCTTCCGGCCATTTGATGCCGGCGTCGTCATGGCAGGCCTCGATGATGGCGCCGAGCAGGCGCGAGACGCCGACACCGTAGGAGCCGCCATGGATCGGCACGTCGACACCGTCGGGGCCGGCCACCATCGCCTTCATCGGCTCGGAATACTTCGTGCCGAAATAGAAGATCTGGCCGACCTCGATGCCGCGGGTGTTGAGCCGCTTGGCTTCCGGCACTTCCTGCTCGAAACGTGCGGCGTCGTGCACGTCCTCGGTCGCAGCGTAGACCGACGTCCATTGCTTGATGATCGGCGTGAGGTCGCTCTCATAGTCGACGTCCTCGCCCGGCACCGGCAGGTCCAGCACGTCGCGATTGATGAACACGCCGGATTCGCCGGTTTCGGCGAGCACAATGAATTCGTGGCTGAGATCGCCGCCGATCGGCCCGGTCTCGGCGCGCATCGGGATCGCCTTCAGCCCCATCCGCGCGAAGGTGCGCAGATATGCGACGAACATCTTGTTGTAGGCGACGCGCGCCGCCGCCTCGTTGAGATCGAAGGAATAGGCGTCCTTCATCAGGAATTCGCGGCCGCGCATCACGCCGAAGCGCGGACGCTGCTCGTCGCGGAATTTCCATTGGATATGATAGAGATTCAGCGGCAGGTTCTTGTAGGACTTCACATAGGCGCGGAAGATCTCGGTGATCATTTCCTCGTTGGTCGGCCCGTACAGCAGCTCGCGCTTGTGGCGATCGGCGATGCGCAGCATCTCCGGACCGTAGGCGTCGTAGCGGCCGCTCTCGCGCCAGAGGTCGGCGAGCTGGAGCGTCGGCATCAGAAGTTCCAGTGCGCCTGAGCGGTCCTGCTCCTCGCGCACGATCTGCTCGATCTTCTTCAGCACGCGGAAGCCGAGCGGCAGCCAGGCATAGATGCCGGCCGCCTCCTGCCGGATCATGCCGGCGCGCAGCATGAGCCGATGCGAGACGATCTCCGCCTCTTTCGGATTTTCCTTCAGGATGGGCAGAAAGAACCGCGACAACCGCATGGCAACACTCGGGGAATCAGTGAGGGGTTGCAGTGAAACCGGATTGGGAGCGAAAACACAAGACCGGGAATGAGGAAAAGCCGCTAACACGGCGGGATTCCTTGTCAATTTTCCGTCGACTTCAGGTTCTGCTTGAGCCGCAGCGGCGCCCCTTACGGCGTCACCTCAAGCTCGTCCTCGAGCGTGATCTTCTCGAAGTCGGTCACCAACGCATCGATCCGCACATGCCAGCGGCCGGCAAAGGGCAGCTCCACCTTGCCTACATGCCAATAGCCATCCGGCCCGAGCGAGGCGTCCCGCTCCATCGGCTCGATACCGCGCTCGGGCAGGCTCAGGGTCAGCGTCACCTCCTTGGCCGCCAGCGGCGTTGCTTCACCGGTCATGAGCTGGAGCACGAAGTCATCTACACCGGCCTTGCCCGGCGAAACCAGGACCTGGAACATCGCCTTGTCGGTATGGATGTGGACCACCACGGGCGTCTCCGGGACGATGGTCCGCGGCGGCGGCGTGAAGCGCCAGCCGGCGACAACGGCAAGGATCGCGAGTGCAATCGCGCCTTCCAGCAGGATCGAGCGCTTGAGCGCGGGCGTTCCTTTCTCGCCCCGGGCGAGGGCCGGCGTCAACCGGAACCGATTCAGCGCGGCGAGCGCCAGCAATCCTGTGACCAACGCAAGCTTGGTCGAGAGAATCAGTCCGTAGCGGGTCTCGACCAGCGCTGCCGGCTTTTCGAGCTGAACGATCGCGAGTGCGAGGCCGGTCAAGGCCAGCACGCCGACCGCCAGCGCAGCGATGCGCGAAAAGCGGTTCACGACGGGAAGAGTCGCGATCGTCGGCTTCGACACCAGCGCGATGAGCGGCGCGAGAGCACCGATCCAGATGCTGACGCCGAGGCCGTGGAGAAAGATCGCCGGCCGGGTCAACGCCTCCGGCGGCGCCGTTGCAGCGTGCCCCGTCATGGCGAGCGACAGACCGACGCCGACGAGCGCGATGCTCGCAAGAGCACGCGCATACCAAGCGCTGCGCAACGCCATCAAGGCGAGCAGCATCGCGCCAATGGCAACCAGCAGCGCGGGGCCGGCGCTGGTCGCGAATGCGACCTTCCAGGGAGCAGCCGTCGAGAGAGCCGCTGGCGGCAGCCCGAGGAGATCGAGGCCCAACGCGCCAAGCGACGCCGTGGCACTCGGAATACCGATGGCGAGCGCTACGCGCGGAACGGTCATCCCGATCATCGACCACGCGATCCAGCGCGCAAAGAACACGCCGCCGACGCCGACGAACAGCCCGAGATAGAGACCGACCCGCGCCAGCCAGATCAGCGCGTTCAGCCCGCTATCCGTAGAGGTCGGAGGCTTCGTCGCCGTCGGCGTGCCAATCGAAAAGACCACCGATCCCGAGACGGGATGGCCGTCCTGCGAGATCACGCGATAGCTGACCACCGCCGTTCCCTGCGGCAGGTCCGGCGGCAGCGCGACCGAGATTGTCTCGCCCGATGCGCTGACGCTGGCATCGTCCCGCGCCCTGCCCGCGCCGTCGATCAGCAGAATCGCGCCCGGCGTCACCGCCTCGTTGAAGCGCAGCTCCACCGCCTTCGGCGCCGTTTTCAGGATGCTGCCACTCGCCGGCTCGACCGAGACGAGCGCGGCATGCGCCGACGCGCCGGTCGCGAAGCCGACAATCAGGAGCAGCGTCGCGAGCGCGGCGAGAACGCGCATCAGGGTTTTGGCAACAGCTTCACGCCAGGCGCGGGCGACTTGCCCTCGTGCGAATGCCCTGCCCCCTCCGCCGGAATTTCGATCCAGCGGCTGACGCCGGCCTCGCACTCCTGGACGACGGGAAAGTACAGGGTCGTGTTCGGCTTCAGCTTGTCGGTCAGCACCGTGTGCATGACGAACTCGTCATAGTTCTTGTCCGGCAGCTTGCCGCCGGACCACGACACCTCCTTGACGCCCGAGGCGAGCTTGTTGCCGTGATAGTCGTACTCGCTGGCATATTGGCCCTCGACGACATCGACGCTCCAGCCCGCCTTCGGCATCGGCTTCACCGCGATCACCCCTTCGGGGATCTGGACGCGGATCTTCACCGTGGGCGAGCCCGCGCAGCCGTGCGGCACGGCGAAGACGGCCTTGTACGACGCCCCCACACTCGCCTGCTTGCCCTCGAGGAAGACGTGCGCATTTGCCGGCGCTGCCGCAAGCACGCCGAGAAGGATCAGCCAGGTTCGCTTCGACATGTTCGGTCTCCCGAAGGTCCTGATCATGCTCGTCACATCTTCATTCCCGAATGGTCCGGCATTTTCTTCATCATGTGCCCGCCGTCGCCGGGCGCCTGCGCGCCGACGCCCTGGACGTCCAGGGAAACGGCGACCTTGCCGGCCTTCTCGAACTGAAGCGTCACCGGCACCTTGTCGCCCTGCTTGAACGGACCCTTCAGCTCCTGGAGCATCAAATGATAGCCGCCGGGCGCGAACTTCACGGTCTTGCCCGGCTCGATCACGAGCCCCTTGTCAAGCTGGCGCATCTTCATCACGCCATTGTCCATCGCCATCTCGTGGACCTCTGCCTTGCCGGCGATATCGGCGGAAACGCTGACCAGCTTGTCTGCCACTGTGCCCTTGTTCTCGATGGTGAGATAGCCGCCCGCGACCTTGGCGCCGCCCGGCGTCGCCCGGCTCCACGCCTGCGAGATGACGAGATCGCCGGCCTTGACGTCGTCGGCCGACGCGGGTGCGGCGAACACGACGGCCGAGAGCGCCGCCAGTGCGAAGATGCGTGAGAGCTTGTTCATGTCGTTACCTTTCTTGTCGTCGTTAACATCGCCCCACCCTTCAGAACGTGTACTTGCCGGCGAGAACGAAGGTTCGCCCCGGGAACGGATGGAACAGGAAGTACTGCTCGTTGAAGAGATTATCGATGCCGAAGTCGAACGCGAAATTCTTCGTCGCGTTATAGTGCATCTTCAAGTCCACAACGAAAAAGTTATCGAACGCGCCGTAAACGTGGGAGATGCGATCGGTGTTGTCCAGCGTCGAGTACTGCTTGCCGCTGTAGCGGGCCGCGACCGTATAGGCCCAATTCTCATTCGGCCTGTAGGTGACACCGAACTTGGCGCGCCAGTCGGGCACGTAAGGCACGCGCTTGCCGACGACGGTGGTCGCGCCCTTCCAGCTCGGGTCAGAGATGATCCGCGAGTCGACGTAGGTCACGCTACCAAACACCTGCAAGCCCGCGATGAGAACGTTATCCTTGTCGGCAGACAATTCTACGCCCTGCATCCGGATCGCGGCGACGTTGCTGATCGCTGTCTGCACAGACTGCGCCCCACTTGCGTCGGTCACCGTGGTCGACTGTGAGATCAGTGCATTGTTGGTCCGCTCGCCGAATACCGTGAGCCGCACCCGACCATCCACCCAGCGCCGCTCAAGATTGAGCTCGCCGGTGAAATCCTGCTCCGGCGACAGCAGCGGATTGGCAAGATAGGTGACGCCGTTGACGGTGATGTTTTGATAGAGTTCGGTGACCGTCGGATAGCGGTACGCCTCACCGAAATTCGCCGAGATATTCCAGTCCTTGTTCGGATCGAACGACAGCGACGCCTTCGGCGAGAAGTTGGTCGAGGACAGCCCCGGTTGCCATGTCGGCACAACGGACGTGATGACGCCGGCGCTGGTGGCCATGGTGTTGAGATTGAAGCCTTCAACTGCCTGCCAGCTCTCCAGCCGTCCGCCGAGTGTCAACTTGACAGTCGGGATGATCTTCCAGGCGTCCTGCACCCACAAAGCCCCAGTGCGCGTCTCGCCGACGCCGGTCGAATAGAGCTGGCCGTTGCCCGTCGATGGCGTGTTATACCAGACGCTCGAAGCATAGACCGGGTTTTCGAGCCGGTACCGGTCGCCGTGGATGCCAAAGCTGACCTCGTGCGCGCCGTCATAGCCCAGCGGACGCCAGATGCCCTTGGCGTCGGCGTTCTGCCAGTTGGTGCCATCCATCCGCGTCACCTTGCCGTTCAGGGAATAGCCAAGGCCCGGCGACGGCGAGACCGTATAGGGACTGACCTGGATGTCCTGGAGATAGTTGTAGCTTGAGGCCGCGAGGTCGAAGTCGAAGACACCCTTGGTATCGCTTTTGAGCGAGACGGCATTGCTCACATGGATCTGATCCCAGGTGTATTTGCTGTTGGCAAAGCTGCTGACGCCCCCGAAAGTCGGCAGACCCGTCACAGTCGACCTCAGATAGGTCTGCGGATCGGAGGTCTGGTGATTGTTCCAGATGCCGAACGAGTACGTCGCCTGCACCAGCGGCGTGATGTCGTAGGCGAGCCGCAGATTGCCCGAGGTCTGCTGCGAATGCGCCAGCGCGCCGGTGCCGACGACATTGGCGACACCACCTGCCTTGTTCTGGGCGGCGATCGTTCCCGTCGTGCCGGCAGGTCCCACCCCAAGCGTGGTGCCGAAGGTTGTGTAGCTCAACGGTTGCTGAAAACTGTCGAGGTAATTGGCGCTGACAAGCCAGGACAGCGCGCCGTCGCGATTACCCGCGGCCGCACTGGTCTGACTGGTCACGTAGGTGTCCTTGGTGCCGTACTGATTCCACGGCATCACCGAGACCGTTTCCTTGGCGACCGCAAACGGCTTGTCCGGCATTTTTGACGTGATCAGCAGCACGCCGCCAATCGAATTGCCGGGATAGGCGGCCGCGAACGGACCGTTGAGGTAATCGACCCGCCCGATCGCTTCCGGCGAGATCAGGTTCCATCTTGGCGAGGAGTTCGTGTTGTTGTTGCCGATCAGCGCCGAGATGAGGAGGTCATCGTAGTAGACCAGCGTGCGCGCACTGGAGTTCAGCCCCCAGCTTCGCGTCGCGAGCACCGCCTGATTGTCGCCGTCGTTCCGCTTTCGCACGAACAGGCTCGGCATGTATTTGACGGCGTCCTCGGGGTCCTTGAGGTTGATCGTCTCATCGACCTCCTTCGCCGTGACGCTGAAGGAGCGCTGCGGCAATTGATAGCGCGCCACGGCGGCCGGCGGATCCAGCGACGCTCGGGCGCTGGCCGCTCCCTGCTCGCTGGCAACAGCAGGAGCCGCGCGCTCGCCGGCGGGCTTTGCCGACCGGTTCCTGGCGGCAGCCGTATTAGCGGCCGGCTTGCGTGGCTTGGGCTTCACTGCAGCGGGCGCGTCGACGGTCACCGGCGGCAGCACTGCGCTGCTGCTTTGGGCGAAGGCTCCGCTCGACGACGCAAGCAGCGCGGCCTGAACGGCAACGACGCTCACGCCACGGCGGGCATGGCAACGTAACATGAGGCATTCCTGACGCCGGCTTTCTTCCCGGCTGTTCGACAGCATCAGTCGCCAGCGGACGGACCGCGGCGACACCGAGGGTCGTCAGGAAAATCGAGGAGGCGCGCGCGCCTGAGCACTTCCGTCCTTATGGACGGAAACAGCGGATGCGTCCGCCACGTGCCACGCCACACATTCGGCATGGCGGAAGGGAATGGCGAGCGCAACCTCTGGCGGCGAATCGAGCGACGCATTGGCCTGGGCCAGGCAGCAGAGCGCGCACGCAGCACCATGCGCGGTTGGCGTGCCCGTCTGATCGTTCAGGCCGCCCTGTTCATTCGCACTGTGGCAGATGACGGCGGCCGACAGCGGATCGGCCACGGCCTGGCCGGCCGCCCAGCAGGCGGCGATCGGCGCCAGCACCTGCATCGCCAGGGCGAGCAGGACCAGGGGTAGGAATTTTTGCAGCCGTGCGCGCATCCGCCGAACCATTCGTTCGTGCGCTAACTAAACACCGCGCCGGGACCTGAGTCGAGGTCAGTTCCGCCGCCTTCTTGATCCAGCGCAAATTTGCCGAAAACCGTGGTCGGGGGCGCCCCATCCGGGGGCGGGTCCGGCATTTGAGGCAACCGATCCGCCCCGCCCATCCACAGATTTCTTATATTTGTCATATGCTTACATGGCTAAAAGCCCGATCGTTTCGTTAACTGCTCTTATTTTGAACAATCGTTGCCGAAAATGATGACAAGTGAGAAAAGTTGATCTAGCATCCCTCTTGCTCAGGCTGGCCGAGAGGTCGAAGTCTGGTGGTCCAAGTCTCGGGAGGAGCCCCTGGCGCGCAAAACGCAGCGTCGCCCCGTCAATCAAGAGCAAATCTTAGAATCGGGGATAATAGGGTCGACACAATTTTTGAGCGGGGCTAGGGCCCCGCTCTTTTTTTGTCTGCATGGCGCCTACGCCGATGACTATCTCCCCCAATCCGATCGAACAGAGCTTTGAACGCGCGGCCTCGCGCTGCGCGGATCTCACGCCGCTGGTCTACCGGCGTCTTTTCGACGAACACCCGGAAACGCGGACGATGTTCCGCTCGCAAGGCAGCGATCTCGTCAAGGGATCGATGCTTGCGCTGACGATCGAGGCGATCCTCGATTTCGCCGGGACACGCAGCGGACATTTCCGGCTGATCGCCTGCGAAATCGTCTCGCACGATGCCTATGGCACGCCGCGCGAGCTGTTCATCGCCTTCTTCGCCATCATCAGGGATACGCTACGCGACCTGCTCGGCGATGCATGGTCGGCCGAGATCGCGCAGGCCTGGGATACGTTGCTGACCGACATCGAGGCATACGTCGCCGTTCCGGCCTGACGCTTTGCGCTGCACCACCACGGCTCGCCGCGACGTTGCGCGCAATCGCAGATTGGGTGGCGTGAACTCCTCGATTGTGAGACACTTTCCGCCTCGGTCGCGCAATCAATGACGCGCCGACGCCAAAATCTATGGGAGCGAGCGATGTCCGGGACGAAAGATTTCTCGACGACGAGGCGCGATCTTCTTCAGGCGGCAGCGACCGCCGGCGCCGCAACTGCCATCCTCGGCAGCATGGGCATAAAGCCCGCATTGGCAGCCGAAGTCGGACGATCGGAGAAGCCGCTGAAGGCGGCGTTCTCCAACGCCGGCCTCCAGGCCACCTGGTGTGCGCAGGGCAAGCAGGCCGCGGAATTCTGGGGCAAGCTGTTCAACGTCGAAGTCACCTGGTTCGACGGCCAGCTCGATGCGGTGAAGCAGCGCGCCGCGATCGACAACATGGCCTCGCAGAAATGGGATTTCGTCGCGATCCAGGCCTTCGGCATCGGCACCCTCACCCAGCCCGTGCAGAAGATGATCGACGCCGGCACGCCCGTGATCGACATGGACACGCTGATCGCTCCGCTCGACCAGATCAACGTCCACTCCTTCCTCGCTCCCGACAACGAGTTCATGGGCGCCTCGGTGACGCAGGCGCTGTGCAACGCCATGGGCGGCAAGGGTAAGATCATCATGACGCAGGGCGCGCTCGGCCATACCGGCGCGCAGGGCCGCGCCAAGGGCTTCAACAACGTCGTCAAGCAATTTCCCGGCATCGAGGTGCTCGACACCCAGCCGGCCGATTGGGACGTCTCGAAGACCGCGCGCCTCTGGGAAACCTATCTGACGAAATATCCGCAGATCGACGCGGCGTTCTTCCACAATGACGACATGGCGCTGGCCGCTGCCAACATCATGAAGGCGCGGGGCCGCACCAACATCCTGATCGGCGGCGTCGACGCGATGCCGCCGGCAATCCAGGCGGTGAGCGAGGGCCGCATGTTCGCGACCGTGCGCAATCCGTCCTGCCGCATCCATGGCGGTGCGATCATCGCGGGCGTTTCCGCCGTCGTCGGCGGCGAGAAGAGCGGACAGGGCATCCCGAAGAACGTCGTCACCGACGGCCCGGTCGTGACCAAGGCCAACGCCGCCGGGATGCAGTGGATGCAGGATCACTTCCTGATCTGAGCCTCCAAGATCTGATCTGCAATGCGAGAGGATCGTTCGCCCATCCTGGAACTGCAAGGCATCACGAAGAGCTTCGGCGGCGTCGAGGCGCTTCGTGGTGTCGACTTCGCGCTTCATCCCGGCGAGATTCACGGTCTCGTCGGCGAGAACGGCGCCGGGAAAAGCACGCTGATGAAGATCATCGCCGGCGTGCACACCGAATTCTCCGGCCGTTTCCTGCTCGACGGGAAGGAGACCCATTTCCGCTCGACGCGCGACGCGCATGCGGCCGGCATCGCCATGGTGCACCAGGAGCTCTCTGTCGCGCCCGACCTCACGGTCGCGGAGAACGTCTTCCTTGGCAACCAACCGACCAACGCCCTCGGTCTGGTGCAGTGGCGGCGCATGGCGCGCGAGGCCGGCGAGCAGCTTGCCCGCTTCGGCATCGACGTCGATCCGATGAGCCGGCTCGGCGACCTCCCGATCGGGCTCCAGCAGCTGATCGAGATCGCCCGCGTGCTGTTCTCCGGCGCCCGCATCGTCATCCTGGACGAGCCGACCTCCGCCCTCTCCCCGCCCGAGGTCGAGCGGCTGTTCGCGACGCTCCGGCGCCTGCGCGAGGAAGGCACCGCAATCGTCTTCATCTCGCATTTCATCGAGGACATCTTGCTCGTGTCGGACACGGTGACCGTGTTCCGCAACGGACGGAAGATCGCGGAGACAGCGAGCGCGGCGACCAGCAAGGGCGCGCTGATCGAGGCCATGATCGGCCGCGGCGGCGAAGCGCTCGAGCATAGCTACACCGACGATCTGATGCTGCCCCAGCCGAGCGGCAGCTCGGTGGTGCTGAAGGTCGACCAGCTCTCGCTGGCGCGCAGCCTGAAGGACATCTCCTTCGAGGCGCGCGCCGGCGAGGTGCTCGGCATCTACGGCTTCATGGGTTGCGGGCAGCAGGAGCTGTCGCGCATCCTGTTCGGCAAGCTGAAGCCGGACGGCGGCACGCTCGCCGTCGAGGGCAAACCCAAGACCTTCGCCAGCACGGCGGCTGCGCGCCGCGCGGGCGTCGCGCTGGTGCCGGAGAGCCGGCGCGACATGCTGTTTCACCAGGAGCCGGTCTACAAGAACATCTCGATCAGCATTCTGGATCGCATCTCGTCGCTGCTGCTCAAGCCGGCACAGGAGCGCGACATCGCCAGGCGCCAGGTCGAGCAATTGCAGATCAGGCCGCCGGTGGTCGGCCTCGATCTCGGCATGCTCTCCGGCGGCAACCAGCAGAAGGTCGCGCTGGCGAAATGGCTGACCTATCCGCCGAAGCTGCTGGTGCTGTGCGAGCCGACCCGCGGCATGGACGTGGGCGCCAAGAACGACGTCATCAACATCGTCCGCGACCTTCGCGCCAGGGGGCTCGCGATCATCGTGCTGTCGACCGAGCCGGAGACGGTGCTGTCGCTGGCCGACCGCATCCTCGTGCTCAAGCGCGGCGCACTGGTGCGGGAATTTTCGAACGAGCCGGTCAGCAAGGACCGCCTGCTGGAAGCGGCGTGACGGAGAAGCACCATGGCGAGCAGTGAGACGGCCTTTGCTGAAGCTCATCGGGCGCGTGGTCTGGCGCCCTTCCTGCGCTCGCAGATGCGCAACATCGCGCCGTTCCTGACGCTGATCTTCCTGTCCGCCTTCTTCGCCTTCGCCAGCCCCTCCTTCGCCACGCTCGACAATCTCGGCAACATCCTGACGCAGGTGTCGGTGACAGGCATCATCGCCGTCGGCCTCACCTTCGTGATCCTCTGCGCCGAGATCGACCTGTCGATCGCCAGCATCGCCAACGTCACCGGCATCGCGGTTGCCTATTTCACGCTGCAAGAATCCTACGTCAACATCGCCAACATCCCCCTGCCCGGCGCGGTTGCGATCATCCTGTCGATCCTGCTCTGCGCCCTGCTCGGCCTCGTCAACGCGCTGGGCCTGACCGTGATCGGCATCCCTTCCTTCATCATGACATTGGCGATGATGCAGATCGCCGCCGGCATCTCGGCGCTGCTGGTGCGCGGCCAGATCGCCTACAAGGTGCCCGGCCTGATCACGACGCTCGGCTCCGGATCGATCGGCGGCATCCCCTGGATCGTCATCGTCGCGGCCATCATGCTGCTCGGCGGCCATCTGGTGCTGACCTACACGCGCTTCGGCCGCTACGTCTACATGGTCGGCGGCAACCGCGAGGCCGCCGAATATTCCGGCCTCAACGTCAAGTTCATCCTCGGCGCGGTGATGGTGATCTCGGCGGTGTGCTCCGGCATCGGCGGCATGCTGGGCGTCGCCCATTTCGGCAGCGCGCAGCAGAACGAGTTCGACACCTATTTGCTCGACTCCATCGCCGCCGTCGTGGTCGGCGGCACCAGCCTGTTCGGCGGCCGCGGCGGCATCGGCAACACCATCGTCGGGCTCTTCGTCCTGGGGGTCCTGAATAACGGCCTCGACCACGTCAACATCGACAGCTTTTTGAAGATCCTGATCCGTGGCCTGATCCTGCTGGCGGCCTTGATCATCAACGTCTACGCCCAGCGGTTGAGGGAGAAGGCGGCGGAGTAGCCAGCCCTCAAAACAAAAAGCGCGAAAACAACCCCATGCACAGTAGACACTGTGAGGAAGTTCAGTCGCTTACCAAACTCGCGACTGCGCGAGTGCGACCGCACCGACATTTGACCCGTCGGGCAAAACAGGTGCAGGATGTCATCGTTGCAACTGGTACGTCCGTGCAGCTTTCCAAGACCGCAGGAACAATGATCCGTCATCCCCGCGCAACGGCGAAGCCGTTGTCGCTGGAGGTGCGAGGCAGGCGATGCGAAGGAATCGCACGCGGAGCCTCGAAGGATGAACGGCCGAGATGCAGCCGGGCCGTCGCCCTTCGAGGGCGGCTGAAGAAGCGGCCACCTCAGTGTGACGGTTCTACTCCGACGGCAGCCGCGAGAATCGGAAATTGCAGTGGCTCGCGCCGCCAGCCAAGGTTTGTGTCCTCTCCAGGCGGATGCCTCGCGTTGCATAGGCGTCGAAATCAAGTCCACAGATGTTCGGCAGGATGTCCTTGTCGCCATGGCGAGCCGCGAATTTGCAGAAGCCGCAAGCCTTGTAGTTGATGCCGAACTCGAAATTGTCATCCGGCCCCGGCTCGACGAAATCGTAAACGAAATCCTCCGGAAACTCTTCCTGATGGCTTTCAGTAACACTTCCTGCAGCCTGCGCGCGCAGCAAAGCCTGGTTCTCCGGCGACATGAACTGACGGCCCGAGGCGAGACGTTCCGTTTCGGGGTCGGTGAGCAATTGCGCCTTGTAGGTTTCGCGCTCGATCTCGCCGATCACGGCCAGCGGCACGCCGTGTCGCCGCAGCACCCGGCTGATGGCCATGAAGCCCATGAGACGCATGAAGAAATCGCTCATGCGGCTTGCCGCGCCCCCGACATAGGGCATTTGGGTGAGCACGATCTCGAATTCGTCCATCACCTCCCGTCTGATCCCGCCGATGTCGGTGAGATGCGCGCGCTCGCGCAACATCGGCTCGGCAAGGTCGAGTCGATTACGCATGGCGGCTTCCATTGCGCCCCGATGCGTCTCGTAGAAGGGATGGATGTTCTCGGCCATTGGGCACCTGACATAATTGGCTGTTTGCAAGGTCGGCGAAGCCGGCCTCATTCCGCAGCGATCGCCTCGATCTCCAGCAGCCATTTGCTGTCAACGGTCTCGACGATCACGACCGTGAGCGCAGGCCGGTGTTCGCCGAGCACCGTGCGGCGAATGGCGCGGTTGGGCACGACTTGATCCCGTTCGGTCAGGAACGTGGTGACCTTGACCAGATGCTCGACGCCAAGGCCCGCGGCGGCGAGCACCTCGATGACGTTGCGCCAGGCCTGCTCGCATTGCGCCTCGAAACCTTCGGGCACGGTGCCGTCGGATCTCTCGGGCACTTGGCCGCTGATGAACAAGAGGCGGCGATGCTGCGTCAGTTCAAGTCCCATGCTGTAACCGCCGGCGGGAGGGTGGACCGCTGCGGGATTGTGGCTGACGATTTGAGCTGAGGGCATGGGGTTTCTCCGGATTGCGGGCTGACCGTAACCGGCGACATCGCCTCGGCGCAAAGCATCATTCCTGCGGTTCAGCGCAAGAAAATCTATTGCAAGGCCACGGCCCATCGGTGTCAAACTGCGGCGCAATGACCTACGCCCTTCCCCCGCTCAACGCGCTCCGCGCCTTCGAGGCCGCCGCACGGCATCTCAGCTTCAAGCTCGCCGCCCACGAGCTACACGTGACACCCGCCGCCGTGGGGCAGCAGGTGAAGGCGCTGGAGGCACGCCTCGGCGTGCAGCTGTTCGAGCGGCTGCACAAGCAGCTCATCCTCACGGCGGCCGGTCAGGCCTATCTGCCCGGGGTCTCCGAAGGCTTTCGCCACATTGCGGAGGCGACTTCGCAATTGAAACCGTCAGGTACTGTGCTGCTGCAACTGGGAGTCCATGGCAGCTTCGACCTGCGCCGCCTCGATCTGGCGGAGTTTCGCAGCGCGCATGCGGACATCGGTTTGCGGGTGCTGCAGCCCGCCGGCCTGCACGAATTGGTCGAGGGCAAGGTGGACCTGCTGATTGCCCGCGGCCTCAGCCGCCATCCGGGCTATCGCTGCGACCGGCTCAACGAGGGGTCGGGCCTCGGCGATTGGCTGATCGCGCCTGAAGGCACCGCGGATTGTCCCGAGATCGTCAGTTTTCGCGAATGGCTGCGCGCCCTGCCGGCCGAGAACCCGCTCGCAAACCGCCGCCCTCGCCTGGTCGGCATCAGCGGGAGCTGAGACGACCGTGAGGCATGGCTTGAGCCCTCGCCGCCAGGACGTTCGACACGTCGGGCAAAACACCGGCGCAATTCCATCACGGCGCCAATCCGTAGAGAGCGTCGAGCTCAGCGGAGCGGTTCGACCTTTGCCGCCATGTCGGGAACGCGCGAGATCCTGTACATGGCGTTGCTGCATTTCAGAACCCAAACGTCGCGATCAGGTCGAGACAACTTCGCATCCTTCCTTGCGCCGAGTGGCTTTTCGCAAGTGAAGCCTTGTGTGCGGATCTGGGCCGCCAGCATTCCCTGAATCGTTTCGGCCGGAAGTTGCTGCGCGCGCGCTTGCGGACCAAGAAGAATAAAAGCGATGGCAAACAGTAATGATCCAGATGCTCTGTGCATGATTTCAACCCTTGAAGCGGCCGCCCCGCGAGTTCGAATGTCGCACTATAGCAGAAACACCGGCGTTGTCCGCGCCCGCCCCCCACCTTAGCGCGGCGTGCTCCGGTTCGCCTCCACGCCGGCCCATAGCGCGACGAAGTAGAGGCACAAAATAACGACCAAGGCTGGTCCTCACTGGGCGGTTGTGCTAGCGTTTCATTCGCAAGGAGCTTTCCAGAACTATCTATAATCGCCTCGTTGCAACGTTTCCACCACGCCTCGTTTCGATTTCCGAATACGCCGTCAGGCGTTTGATGCATTGCACATTGCCTCGCAATGGCGCGCCCAAGCACGAGTGTTTCAAGTCGTTCCGTAGTTTTTTGTACAAGGAATGATGTCATGCGTAACACAATACTGAATCAGATTTTCGGAATGCTCACCGTAACCGCGCCGTTGCGCGGGACCGAAACAGCGTTCGCCCAGAACGCGGCAGCCCCGCCTCCACCCTGTCATTGAGACGAACGAAGACGCGGGGAACGCGCGCGACGCGTGGGTCGAGGTCCCGGCGATATGATGTGGATCAAATGATCGAAAATTCGCCGGGCTCGACCGTCACGAGAGGCGAGACGATTCCGACGTTGGACAAGGAGAATTGAACGAAGGCGTAAATCCAAATCAATCATCAGCAGAGGAGGTTCGAGATGTTTCGAGGATTCCTGCCACTGACATTGTCTCTCTGCCTTGGTGCGGCGACGGCACCCGCAGCGCTGGCTCAATCGGCGCCGCCGATCACCGAACAGGAGGCGCACGCCATCGCGGTCGACGCCTATGTTTACTTCTACTCCATCATGTCGATGGATGTATCCCGCAAGCAATTCACCAACGGCACGACCGATTTCAGGGGACCGATGAACACGTTCGTCAACGTGCCCGAATACCCGCCGGCGGATTTCAAAGGCGTGGTGCGGTCCAACTTCGATACGCTGTATTCGGCCTCCTGGCTCGACATGACCAAGGAGCCGGTTGTCATCTCAGCACCGGATACCGATGGGCGCTACTATCTGCTGCCGATGCTCGACATGTGGACGGACGTCTTCGCATCGCCGGGCTGGCGCACGACGGGCACCAAGGCCGGGACGTTCCTGGTGGCGCCGGCGAACTGGCGGCCGGATCTGCGGGACAGATTCGCCGAGGAGTTCAAGCTTCCAAAAGACACCCAGCGCATCGACGCGCCAACGCCCTACGTCTGGCTGATCGGCCGGACTAAGACCGACGGGCCGCCGGATTATGATGCGGTCCACAAGATCCAGGCCGGCTACAAGGTCACCCTGCTTTCCGAGTATGGCAAAACGCCCAGGCCGGTCGAATTCAAGCCGGACCCAAGCGTCGACATGAAGACGCCGCCAAAGACGCAGGTCGATACCATGACGGCGGGGGTGTATTTCGCCTATGCCGCGGAATTGCTGAAGCTGCATCCGCCTCACGTCACCGACGAACCGATCCTCGCGCAGATGAAGAAAATCGGCATCGAGCCCGGCAAGAGCTTTGACATCGGCAAGCTCGACCCGGCCGTGCAAAGAGCGCTGGAGACCGCACCGCAGGACGCGCAGAAGCTGATGGCCTGGAAGGTGCCGACGCTGGCGCGGGTTGCCAACGGCTGGGGGATGAACACCGACACGATGGGTGTTTACGGCAACTACTACCTGAAGCGGGCCATTGTCGCGCAGCAGGGGCTTGGCGCCAACGTGGTCGAGGATGCCATCTATCCGCTCAATCTCGCCGACGACACCGGTAAGCCGCTCGATGGCGCGAACAAATACACCGTCACCTTCGAGAAGGGCGCCACGCCGCCTGTCAACGCGTTCTGGTCGATCACGCTCTACGATCAGGACGGCTTCCAGGTCGGCAACACGCTGAACCGTTTTGCGGTCTCCAGCTGGATGCCGTTCAAGTACAATGCGGATGGATCGCTCGACCTCTATTTCCAGAACGCGAGCCCCGGCAAGGAGCTCGAAGCCAACTGGCTTCCTGCACCGAAGGCGCCGTTCAATCTGACCATGCGCCTGTACGCGCCGAAGTCGGAAGCGCTGACCGGCAAATGGAATCCGCCGCCGGTTGTGAAGTCGCAAACAACGGTGGGCATTTCTGCCCAATAAAAGTTGGCGGCACGCCGGCGCTTCGGCGCCGGCGTCCGACCGCGCGAACGCGAAGCAGGCGGTGAAGGGTCAGCACTCCTTCCATAGTTCTCCAAGTACGAACATAGTTCCGCCCTCCTCGGCTGCGTTAAAAATCAACACCGAGCGGCTGGCAAGAAACAATCCTCGCAGGCCCAAGAACCGATGCGTTGAGTGTTCGCTCGCCGTAGCGCGGATCGCTCTCACGCGATTGCCATTGCATTTTGATACGGAGCATCAAATGAACTCCATGCTAGACGACAGGCTCGTGGAAGGGCAGATCGCAAGCTTGGAGGAGCAACTGTCGAACCTGGCACGCGAAGCAGGAGTCAGTTCTTCGGCCGCGCCGATCAGCATCGAGCGGTCCTCCATCACCCTCGCAACGCTTCAGGCGGATTGGCGATATGTGGCTTCCGTCGGATTCCTGTTGGCGGCATCCCTTGGTGTGGTTGCCTGGTGGTGGTCATTCTCCGCTGATGCAGCAAAGATGCCTCCCTCCGACCCAGCACCTCTGGCTCGCGCCGCGCCGGAGGCGGTCGTGCCGAGCGCCGTTGTCCTGCGTTCCGAGTTGTCGCAGCAGTTTCAACCGATGGCGCGTGATCTCGCTGCCTTGAGCCAAACGGTCGAACAGCTTAAGGCGAGGCAGGAACAATTGATCCGCGACAATGAAAATCTGGCAAGCCAACTCAGGGCGAGTCGAGAGGAATCGGAGCGCAACAACGGCATCATCTTCCAGATCAAGGCCGATCAGATGCAAATGGCGCGCGAAAGCCAGACGCTCACCGAGCGGCTCAACGCAAGTCAGGACCAACTCGCCCGCGTCATCGCCAACGCTTCACAGCCAAAGGCAATCCCCGAAACGTCACCAACGACGAGCCCCGAAGAACCAAAGACGATGCCCGAAGCGCCACCAACGCTGAGCTCTGAAGAGCCCAAAGCGGTGCCTGACATACCGCTGCCACGTCCGCGGCAGTCGGCCAATGTCGTCCAAGCGCAAAGGCCGGCGCGAACCCCGGAGCGGCCCGAGGCCAAGAAGCCGCGACCGTCAATCTCATGGCCATGGTCAGCGCACTAAAGCGGGCATCGACGTTCCACAGAAATTGACGCTGCTAGCGCTGGCAGCCGGCGAACTTGGGATCCGGCAACGGACGCGCCCTCCATTCTAGGGATGTCCGCTTTCGGTCGAGGCCAATGCCGCCTGCCCCGCAATCTCGTCAGCCCGCCAGCACCGCACCGCGTGCCCGTCGGGACGCGTCTCCAGCGACGGACCGGGCTCCTGGCGGCACACGGCTTCGGCGTGACGACAGCGCGGGCTGAACGCGCATCCATTCGGCGGATTGAGCGGATTGGGAAGATCGCCCCCTGTCGTCGCGAGCGGTGCGTGGCGCAGCGGATCGGGGATGGCTGCGATCAGGGCTTGCGTATAGGGGTGCGCCGGCCGTTCGAAGATCTCGCGCCAGTCGCCATTCTCCACGATGCGGCCGAGATACATCACGGCGACGCGGTCGCTCATGTGCTCGACCACGCCGAGGTCGTGGCTGATCATGATGTAGGACAGGCCGAGCGTCTCCTTTAGTTCCAGCAGCAGGTTGATGATCTGGGCGCGGATCGAGACATCGAGCGCCGACACGGGTTCGTCGCAGATGACGATCTTGGGGTTGAGGATCAGGGCACGCGCAATGCCGATGCGCTGGCGCTGGCCGCCCGAGAATTCATGCGGGTAGCGGCCCGCCTGTTCGGGGCGCAATCCCACATGCTTGAGCATGGTCGCAACGCGGTCCTCGATCTCGCTTGCGGCGGTGACGCCATGCACCCGCAGCGGATCTTCAAGCGTGCGACGAACGGTCTGGCGCGGGTTGAGCGAGGCGTACGGATCCTGGAAGACCATCTGCACGATGCGGGCCAGCGCCTTGCGATCGCCGGATTGCCTGTTCGTCACGACCTGTCCGTCCAGCACGATGCGGCCGCGCGTCGGCCCCAACAGACCAAGGATCGACAATGCGACCGTCGATTTGCCGGAGCCGGACTCGCCGACGAGGCCGAGACATTCGCCGCGCTTCAGCCTGAGATCGACACCGTCGACGGCACGGAGCAGCCGCCGGCCGCGGCCCAGCAAGCCGCCTCCCAGCGGAAAATGAACCGCGAGATCCTCGACGCTGAGAATGACATCGTCATCCGGCCTCCCCTCACCAGGCCTTTCTTGCGGTTCATGCATGGTGGTGACACCTCACCAGACCGCCCGCGTCCAGCCGTGTCGTCTCCGGCGCCGCGGTCCGGCAAATATCGGTCGCCCGCGCGCAACGCGGATTGAACCTGCAGCCATCAGGGAAAGCCGTGATCGCCGGCACGACGCCCGCGATCTCCTGGAGCCTGGTACGGCCAAGCGCCGCGCGGCTGCCCAGCCGCGGCAGCGAGTCGACCAGGCCTTGCGTATAGGGGTGCGAGGGCGCCCGGAAGATATCGGCCGAGCCGCGCTCCTCGACAATGCGGCCGGCATACATGACGGCAACGCGGCGACAGACATTGGCGACCAGGCCGAGATCGTGGCTGATCATCAGGATGGCCGTTCCTCGCTCGGCGCACAGATTCCGCATCAGCTCGATGATTTCGGCCTGCACGGTCACGTCGAGCGCGGTGGTCGGCTCGTCGGCGATCAGAAGGTCCGGACCGCATGCGAGCGCGATGGCGATCATCACGCGCTGTCGCATGCCCCCCGACAGCTGGTGCGGGTAATCCTTGACGCGTCGCTCGGGCGCGGGGACGCGGACGCTCGCCAGCGCCTCGACCGCCAGCCGGTCTGCTTCCCGCCAGCTCTTGCCCTGGTGCAGCACGAACATCTCGGCGATCTGCCGCCCCACAGGCGAGACCGGATTGAGCGCCGTCATCGGCTCCTGGAAGATCATGGCGATGCGATTGCCGCGCAGCTCCCGCTGCCTGGCCGCGGAAAGGTGCTGGATCTCCCGCCCCTCAAACCGGATGGCGCCGCCGCCGATCGACAGCGGCGGCCGCAACAGGCCGATCAAGGCGAGCGCCGTGATGCTCTTGCCGCATCCGGATTCGCCGACCAGGCCGAACGTCTCGCCACGATCAATGCGGAACGAGATGCCCTCGGCCGCCGCAACGCGCCGCGATCCGTCGTCGAGATCGATGCGCAAATCCTCGACTTCGATCAGCGGCGGGCCCGTCATGTGCGCCGGCTCCGCGATTGCGGATCGAGAATGTCGCGCAGGCCGTCGCCGAGCAGGTTGAGGCCGAGCACCGTCAGGAAGATGGCAAGGCCCGGAAAGACCGAGAGCCACGGCGCCGTCGTGATCTGGTCGCGGGCTTCCGACAGCATGCTGCCCCAGCTCGGAAAAGGCGGGCGGACGCCGAGGCCGAGGAACGAAAGGGCTGCTTCGGACAAGACCGCGCTGCCCATCCCAAGCGTGCCGATGACGATGATGGGTCCGAGCATGTTCGGCAGGAGCTGCGTGATCATGATCCGCAGATCGCCGTAGCCGAGCACGGTTGCCGCCTGCACGTAGCCCTGGCTCCTCAGCGACAGCGCCGAGGCCCGCGCGATCCGGCAGGTAAAGGACCAGTTGGTCAGCCCAAGTGCGATGAGCAGGCTGGTCAGGCCCGGTCCAAGCACCGCCATGATGGCCAGCGCGAAGATCAGCGAGGGGATCGCGAGCATCAGATTGGTCAGTCCGTTGACGACATCGTCCCACCAGCCGCCCCAATAGCCGGCGCTCAGGCCCAGTGCCACGCCGATGACGCTGTTGATGAGCTGCGAGACGATGCCGACCGTCAGCGAGATGCGCGCGCCGTAGACGACGCGGGAATAGATGTCGCGGCCCTGCCCGTCGGTCCCGAACCACCAGGTCCAGCTCGGGGGCTCTTCCGCATTCATCAAATTGGCGTCCAGGACGGGATCGGTGTGCGCCAGCCAGGGTGCGAGCAGGCCGACCAGGATCGCAAGCGCGAACAAGGCACCACCGATGACGAGATTGGCGCGGAGCTTCATGCGTATCTGATCCTGGGATCGATCACGCCGTAAAGCAGGTCGATCAGCAGATTGATCGCGAGAAAGAACAGCACCACCACGAGGATGGAGCCCTGGACGGCGGGAATGTCGCGTTGCAGGACGCTGTCGACGAGCAGCGAGCCGATGCCGGGCCAGGAGAACAGTTTCTCGACGACGACCGCCTGCCCCATCAGCGCGCCGAATTGCAGGCCCATTGTCGTGAGAATCAGGACGAGCGCGTTGCGCATCACGTGCCACTTCACGACGCGCGTCTCGCTCATGCCCTTCGATCGCGCCGTGCGGACAAAGTCGGCGTGCATGATCTCGAGGACTGCGGCGCGCGTCGTTCGCGCCAGCAGCGCCATCGGCGAAACGCCGAGTGTCACGGCCGGCAGGATCAGATTTTTGAGGCCGCCATCGCCATAGCCAAAACTCGGCAGCCAGCCGAGCTTCAACGCGAACAGGTACATCAGCAGCAGTCCGAGCCAGAACTTGGCCATTGAAAGACCCGACACCGCCACGACCATCGCCGCGCTGTCGACGACACCACCAGGCCGCAACGCCGCGACGAAGCCGAGCGGCACGCCGATCGCGACCGCAAATGCCATGGACGCGAAGATCAATTGCAGGGTCGGCCCCATCCGCTTGGCAATCATGGTCGTGACCGGCTCGCGCGTCCGGAACGAGGTCCCGAAGTCACCGGTCGCGAGCTTCGCGATATAGGAGCCGAAGCGCAGGTAGACGGGCTCGTCGAGGCCGAGCTGCTTCTTCATGCGCGCCTCGACCTGCGGATCGACGTCGTCGCTCATGGTCGAGGCGATGCTGCCGGGAACCACGCTGAACAGCACGAAGACCAGCATCACCACGGCAAGCACGGTCGGAATGGTTTGCAGGAGGCGACGGATCAGGAAGGAGAGCATCGGCACTTTTCCTCGCTCCCTCCATCGCTTGTCGCGAGGGAGGGAGCGCGAGAGCGGGTGTCACTTCGCGGGCGAGGTTTCGTCGACCCAGAGGTCTTCGACGTTCTGGTGGGTCAGCTCGGTCGCGTTCAGCTGGACCCCCTTGAGCCACGGCTGCACCGCCATGACCGCCTTGTTGTAGTTGAAGAACCAGACCGGCGCCTCTTCGTAGAGCAGCGCATTGGCCTTTTGCAGCAGCTGGCCGCGCTTTGCGGCGTCGTCGGTCTGCCCGGCCTCGTCGATCAGCTTGTCGAAATCGGCGTTCTTGAAGTTCATGTAGTTGCACGCCGATTGCGGCGTCGACGAGTGGAAGCATTTCAGCGCGGCCTGGGGATCCGGGCCGGTCTGCTGGGAATAGATGAAGGCCTGGTAGTCGCCGCTGCGAACCACCTCCGCCAGCACCGCCGTCTCGACCTGCTTGACCTTCGCCTTGATGCCCACCTTGTCCAGCATCGGGATGACGGCCGTGACGATCGGCAAACCCCAGCTCTCGTTCTGGCTGGTGGTCCATTCGAACTCGAAGCCAGAGGGATAGCCGGCCTCAGTCAGCAGCTGCTTGGCCTTGGCCGGATCGAAGGCATAGGGCTTCATGGTCTTGTCGTAGAGCGGCGAGGTCAGCGGCAGCCAGCTGGTGGCGCGATAGGCCTTGTTCTTGACCAGCTTGTTGATGATCAGGTCGGTGTCGATCGCATAGTTGATCGCCTGCCGAACGCGCTTGTCGGCGAACGGCTTGAATGCAGTATTCATCCCCATGTAACGCGTGAAGACCTCGGCGACCTCGACGATGGTGCCCTTGAGGTCGGCGTCGGACTGGTAGGCGACATACTGCGCAGGTCCCAGCACCGAGGTGTCGATCTCCTTGTTGCGGAAGGCGACATCGCGCGCCGCGGCCTCGCCCATGACCGACACGATGACCTTGTCGGCGTAGGGCTTGCCGGGTTTGTAGAAGCGGTCCCACCGCTCCAGGACGATGCGCGATCCCGGCACGTGCTCGACGAACTTGAACGGTCCAAGACCGATCGGCTTCTGGATGAAGCTATCCTTCGCGGCCTCGTCGGCGGGATAGATCGAGGTCAGCGCGGTGAAGAAGTAGAAGCCCGGATCGACCTTCTCGGTCAGCTTCATCTCGAGGGTGAAGTCGTCGATCTTCTTCAGGCCGGAGATTTCCTTGGCCTGGCCCTTCTCGACCGCGGCGGCGCCCTCGATCACGCGGACAAAGCGCGCGCCGGGATAGGCCTTGGCGCCGTCCATGATGCGGTTGTAGGACCAGATGACGTCGTCGGCCGTCATCTTGCGGCCATTGTGGAAATAGGCGTCATCGCGCAGCTTGAAGGTGTGAACGAGGCCTCCGCCCGAGACCACGTCCTCCTTGGCAAGTTCCAGGACGGGTTTTCCTTCCGCGGAATTCCAGATGTAGAGCGACCGATGCAGCGCCTTGGCGTAGATCTCGTCCTGGGCGCGCTGCGTGGTGTGAATGTCCAGGCTGGTGAAGCTGGAACCGTAGGGCGCCGTCATCCGGATGGTTCCGCCTTTGCGCGGAGTCTGAGCCTCCACCGATCCGGCGAGCGCCAGTCCCAACCCAGCGACGATCGCCACAATCCTGAACATCATGTCCCCTCCGGCACCGCAGGCTTATTCCAGTCACAGAGTTGACCACTCGCGGCACGTCGAGTGCAAGCTCCTCTTTTCGCCTTCGATGCCGCAGTTCCTTGCAACGCTTCGTTCGAGACGCCCGCCCGGGGGGCGAGCCCTCAGGTGAAGCCGTAGCTTGCGGCGACCCTCTCAACCCGTCGAGAATCGGAAGCGGAAACAACGATCTACGAGCGGTGAACGTCCGGCGTGATCGATGCGACCAAGCTCAGGACAAGGGCCTTCAGCCCAGTGATCTCGTCGAGATGGGAATCCGCACATGAAAAGCCGAACGCTCGGTGCTTTGCTTATCGGCGGACTGGTCGCCGCTACGGCCGTGCTGGCAAGCCCGGTCGCGGCCAGCCTCGGCCGGTACAGCGAGGCGGACAGCATCCGGTTCGGCTGGAGTCGCACCACCGGCGTGAACGACTATCTTGACGAAACGGGGTGGGCGGTCCGGGGCCATGACACTCCGGATAATTTCGTCGAACGACTGCTCAGCATCCCCGTCGGAGCGGTCGCACGGGGCGCAGGTGCGGGTTTCGAAGCCAGGGTTTTCCAGGGCACCGGTCTGCCACTGCCGGAGAGCTGGAGCATCGCTACGGCGAAGAATTCGCCGTTCATCACGTCGGTCTACGCCGAGACCCCGCGCGATCTCGCGGCGGTGCTCGGCTTCTATCGCGCCGAGCTCGGCAAGCGTGGCTGGATCGAGACGGTGGTCGAACCAGACCGGGCGGTGATCACCTTCACGACGCCCCGTGGACCGGTCCTGCTCCGGCTTTCCCGTCAGAACGACAGGACAATCGCCGAGCTTTCGCTGCGCAAGCCGGGTATCGCGAATGCCGGCCTCCTGCCGAGGCCGAGGCAGGCAAAGCTGATGCTCGGCAACGAGTCGGACGAGGGGGCGGTCATCACCGTCGCCGACCAGACCATCAAGCTGGCGGCGCACGCCGGCGAGAACTTGACGAACTCCGACGGTGCCGCAGCCGAAATACCGGACAGTCAGAAGATCGATCTGCCGCCCGGCAAATACAAGGTCACGCTCAAGGTCGACGGCGGTGCGGCAGCGAGCCGGGAGTTCGAGGTCGCGGCCAACGAGACCTGGGGTCTGCTGGCCGGCACAGACGGCGTCCTGCTGCCGATGCGGCTTTATTGAAGCGCATCGGCCTCTAGCCGTTCGCAAACTCCGGCATCCAGTCGCGCAGCTTTCGCGCGGCGCCTGTCACGTCAGCGATCGTCCGAAACGCCCCCGTCTCCACCATCATCGCCCTCGCCAGCCGCACCGCGCGGGCCTCGCTGATCGCCCGCTTCTTCGGGTCTTCGATCAGCTCGAAATCGATGTTGTGGGCGAGGCCGAAGATGCGGCGAATGGTCTTGGCCGCGGCGAAGCCAATCGTGTCCGCGAACAGGCGCTGCATATAGGCCTGCCGCTCCGCCTCCAGGCGCGCGGCGCCCTTCTCGCCGGCGAAGAGCGAGACCGGATAGGCATCGCCCGAAGCACCGGCGCGCCAGAAGTCGAGGAATTTGCCGGCGAATTCGGTCCAGACCCGCTCGACCGTCTCCAGCACCCAGCCCTCGAACGCGGCCCGCTCGCCCGGCGCGCGCTCGTGACCGGCGGAGGCGAAATAGGCCATCAGCAGATTGGCGAGCACGGCGCCGACGTCGAACCCCATCGGGCCGTAGAATGCGAATTCCGGGTCGATCACCCGCGTCTGGCTGCCCGTGACCATGATCGAGCCGGTGTGGAGATCACCGTGGAGCAGCGCCTCCGGGCTTGCCATGAACTTCAGCTTCAGCCGGGAGATCGCGACATGCAGGTCCATGTCGTCGCGCAACGAGGCGGCCAGGCCGTCGAGGTAAGGCGCGGTCCAGCGGTTCTGCTCGGCGATGCGGTAGGGATCGGTGAAGATCAGGTCCTCGGTGATCTTGCACAGCGCATGGTTGCCGGCGAACGCGGCGATGCCCTCTTTCTTCTCGGCCGCGGACAGCGCGAGGTCTGAGGTGAAGAACAGCGTGCGCGCCATGAAGGTGGTGATGTCGCCCGCGAAGCGCGGGTATTGCGTCGCCGCGACCAGCCCCTTGCGCATGATGATGTGGGGCTCGAGCAGCTCCATCACCGTCAGCGCCAGCTTCTCGTTGTGATGCAGCAGCGCCGGCACGAGGCCGGGCGCGAGCTCGGCCTGCCGCGACAAAGCGAGATATTCGTAATGGGCCCGCGACAGCGGCAGCGGCCAGCTCTCGCCGACGAGACGGACATAGGGCAGCGCCTGCTTCACGGCGACGCCGCCGCGGTCGCCCTTGACGATGAAGACGAGATTGAGATTGCCGTCGCCGACCTCGGTGATCGACCAGGACACCGGCTCGGCGCCGAGCAGCGCCGCGATGTCCGGCAGGCCCGCGAGATAGTCCCGCAGCGCCGCCTCATGCAGAATCCGATAGTCCCCTGCCCGGTCCCCGGTCATGACGATCCTACCCCATAACTATGGGCCGGATCGTTACTCCCGCTCCAGGAAGCTCGAGCCGATCCCGGCCTTTCTCTTGATCGGATCGTAATCGCAATAGACGCCGTCCGCCACCAGCGTGTAGCTGGCGCTGACGTTGTATTTGTCCAGCTTGACCGAGTTCAGCCCGATCACCGAGGTGCTCTTGCCGCCGTTCCACTTGAACGGCGTCGAGCTCTTGGCCTGCTCGCAGGCCATCACGGCCTCGTTGAAGACATAGCCCTCGACGAACGCCTTCAGCGTTCGCACCTGGACGGCCATCTTCCACTCGAAATAGCCGATGGCACCAAGACCGGCGACGATCAGCACTAGAAGCGCAACGACGATCCTCTGAAAAGTCATTCGTTCCCCCAAAACAATATCGTCAGCAAAGAACGTCTAGAACGGCATGCCCATCAATTTCGACAGGCGTTCGATCGAGAGATAGCCGGCGTGATAGGCGGCAAGGCCCGCGCCGTAGATGATCGCCGAGATGATCGTGGTCCAGATCAGCTTGCGTCCCATCCGCGTCAGGATCGGCGCACCGGGATCGGTGCCGGGCGCGCCCACGCCGTCCTCGTGCTGGCTGCGCACGCCGAACGGCAGCGTCAGGAACAGCGCGACCCACCAGATGACGAAGTAGATCGCGATCGCGGTCGATATCTGGATGGCCATGGGACGGCCTTACGCCTGCTCGATTTCGACCAGCGCGCCGGAAAAGTCCTTCGGGTGCAGGAACAGCACCGGCTTGCCGTGGGCGCCGATCTTCGGCACGCCGTCGCCGAGCACCCGGGCGCCCTCCTTCACCAAGGTGTCGCGCGAGGCGATGATGTCCACGACCTCGTAGCAGACATGGTGGATGCCGCCGTCCGCGTTGCGCTCCAGGAACTTTGCGATCGGAGAAGCTTCGCCGAGCGGCTCGATGAACTCGATCTTGGTGTTGGGCAGTGTCGCGAACACCGTGGTGACGCCATGCTCGGGCAGCGCGACCGCCTCCGAGATCTGCGCCCCGAACGCGGCGCCGTAGATTTTTGCAGCCTTGACGGCATCCTTGGTCGCGATCGCGACATGGTTGAGCCGACCCAGCATGTTTCTCTCCCTCAGAGCACGATCCGGAAAAGCGTGAAGCGCCTTTCCGAAAAGACCATGCCTCAATCAGACTGTCAGCACATGTACCAGACAGGCGGGCTTTTTGCCCCAATGTTCGTTGATCACGGCCCGGACCGCGCGTCGCACCGACTCGGCCAGCGCGTCCGGATCGCGGCGGCGCGCTTTCGGCAGCCCCTCGATCGTGGACATCACGGCCTCGAAGACCAGGTCGTCAAAGGCCTCGCCCGCCCTGTTCTTCTCGGGAACGCCGACGAGATCGACCTCGGGTTCGTCGACAAGCTCGCCTTGCGCGGTCATGGCGATGGCGACGAAAGCGCAGCCGGAAAAGGCCATGCGGCGGCGTTCGACCACCGCGCGGGACTTGGAATCCTCCAGGATCGTGCCGTCCTTGTAGAGACGGCCCGAGGGCACCTCGCCGACGATGCCGGGATCGCCGGGACCGAGCTTGACGAGGTCGCCGTTGCGGCAGACCAGGACGCGCGGCACGCCGGCGGCGCGCGCGAGCTTGGCGTGCTCGTGCAGGTGCAGGGCCTCGCCATGGACGGGGATCAGGAGCTGCGGACGCACCCAGGCGATCATGTCGCGCAGCTCGTCGCGGCGGGGATGGCCGGAGACGTGGACCAGGGCGTCGCGATCGGTGATGACCTCGACGCCCTGGAGCACCAGGTTGTTGATGATCGAACCGACCGCCTTCTCGTTGCCGGGAATGGTGCGCGAGGAGAAGATCACGCAGTCGCCGCGGTTGAGCGTGATCTCCGGATGGTCGTCATTGGCGATGCGCGCCAGCGCCGCGCGGGCCTCGCCCTGGCTGCCGGTGCAGAGCGCCAGCACCTTGTCCTGCGGCAGATGGCCGTAGACGTCGATCGAGCGGAAGTTCTGCACCCCGTCGAGATAGCCGGTCTCGCGCGCGACCTGCGACACGCGGTCCATGGCGCGTCCGACCACGACGACCTCGCGATCGGCGGCCCGCGCCGCATCCGCCACCGCCTTGATGCGCGCGACGTTGGAGGCGAAGGTCGTCACGGCAACCCTGCCCTTGGCGGCCTTGACCAGCCCGGCGATGGTCCTGGCAACCTCGGCTTCGGAGGGCGAGCGGCCGTCGCGCACCGCGTTGGTGGAATCGCCGATCAGGGCGAGCACGCCCTCGTCGCCCAGTTCGCGCAGCCGCTTTTCGTCGGTCGGGCGGCCGATGATCGGGGTCGGGTCGATCTTCCAGTCGCCGGTGTGCAGCACGATGCCGGCTTCGGTATGGATGGCCAGCGCGTGCGACTCCGGTATCGAATGCGCGACCGGGATGAACTCGACGTTGAACGGGCCGATATCGACGCGCCCTCCCGACGGCACCACCGTCACCGGGATCTTCGGCGCGTTGCGCTCGGCGGCACATTTGGCCTCGAACAGCGCGGCGCTGAACTGGGTCGCATAGATCGGGCATTTCAGCTTCGGCCAGAGGTCGATGATGGCGCCGAAATGGTCCTCATGGGCGTGGGTCAGCACCAGGCCCATCAGGTTCTTGCGTTCCTTCTCCAGGAAGCTGATGTCGGGCATGATCAGGTCGATGCCCGGCAGATGCTCCTCGTCGCCGAAGGAGACACCGAGATCGACCGCGAGCCACGCGCGCTGCTGGCGGTTGCCGAGGCCGTAGATCGACAGGTTCATGCCGATCTCGCCGACGCCGCCGAGCGGCGCAAAGACCAGTTCGTCAGGCTTCGCCATCACGCAGCTCCCACTGAGGCGGCCGAGCCGAAGAACACCTCGCCGGCCGCCACCGGCAGGCGTCGGCCGTCAGCAGTGCGGACGATCAGGCAACCGGCGTCGTCGATCGTGTCGAAAATGCCTTCGAGCGTCGTCGTTCCCGTGTTGATCGCAACCCTCTCGCCGAGACCGGCGGCCCGCACCAGCCAGAGCTTGCGGATCTCGGCAAAGCCGCGGCCATTGTCCCAGATGCCGCGGAACTCGACCCAGGCATCGGACAGGGCGGAAAACAGCTCCTCCGCGCTGATCTGGACGCCAAGCGCGGCCAGCGACACCGCGGGCGTCGGCGTGCCCTCCGGCGCGGCGACGACGTTGGTGCCGATGCCGACGACGACGGCGAGGCGGTCTCCGATGACTTCGGCCTCGAGCCCGATCCCGACGAGCTTCTTGCCGTCGGCAAGCACGTCGTTCGGCCATTTTAGGGCGTAGCGGGGACGGCCCTCGCCGAGGCGCAGCGCGGCCTCCAGGCTCACCTTCTCGAGGGCCGCCTCCTCCGCGAGCCCCGCCGCAAAGCCGAGCGTGGCCGCGACGGCTGGCGGAACAGTCATGACTTCGAGGATGCTGGCGGCAAGATTGCCGCGCGGCGCGATCCAGGCGCGCTGGCGCCGGCCGCGGCCGGCGGTCTGCTCCGATGTGACGAACCACATCGGGCCGGGTTCGCCGCCCCTGGCGTGCTCGATCGCTTCGGTATTGGTCGAGCCGGTCCGCTCGAAAGCCGCGAGCTTGTAGCCCGCCGAGAGTGCGCGAGGACCGAGCGCGAACCCCATCCTAGAACAGCGACTTTGCGGCGGCGGAGGCGACGCTCACCACCGGGCCCGCGAACAGCGCGAACAGGATGTTGAACAGGCCCGCGACCGCCAGCACCGTCTTCACCTCGACGCGCACCGGGTCGACCTGGCCGGCCGGCTCGTCGAAATACATCGTCTTGACGATGGCGAGATAGTAGTAGGCGCCCACCACGCTGGAGAGCACGCCGATCACGGCGAGCGTGAACAGGTTCGCCTTGATGGCCGCGACGAAGACGTACCATTTGGCGAAGAAGCCGGCGAGCGGCGGAATGCCGGCGAGCGAGAACAGCAGCATCGCGAACATGAAGGCGAGCAGCGGATTGGTACGCGAGAGACCGGCGAAATCGCTGATCTGCTCCACGGCCTGGCCGTTGCGCTTCATGGCGAGGATGATCGAGAACGAGCCGAGCGTCATCGCGACATAGATCACGATGTACATCAGGACGCCCTGCGCACCCTCGACGGTGCCGGAGGCAAGGCCGACCAGGGCAAAGCCCATGTGGCCGATCGAGGAATAGGCCATCAGGCGCTTGATGTTGCTCTGGCCGATCGCGGCGAAGGAGCCGAGCGCCATCGAGGCGATCGCCACGAACACCAGGATCTGCTGCCACTGCGAGACGATGCCCGGGAAAGCGGTGAGCGTGACACGGGTGAAGACGGCGAGCGCGGCCACCTTCGGCGCCGAGGCGAAGAAGGCGGTGACCGGCGTCGGGGCGCCCTCGTAGACGTCGGGCGTCCACATGTGGAACGGCACGGCCGAGACCTTGAAGCAGAGCCCGGCGAGCAGGAAGACGAGACCGAAGACGAGGCCGACATTCGCGGTCGTCGCGGTTGCCGCGATGCCGGTGAAGCTGACCGTGCCGGTGAAGCCATAGACCAGCGAGGAGCCGTAGAGCAGCATGCCCGAGGACAGCGCGCCAAGCACGAAGTACTTCAGGCCGGCTTCGGTCGACTTGGCGTTGTCGCGGTTCGAGCTCGCCACGACGTAGAGCGCCAGCGACATCAATTCGAGGCCGAGATAGAGCGAGATCAGATCGCCGGCCGAGATCAGCACCATCATGCCGAGGGTCGAGAGCAGTACCAGGATGGCGTATTCGAAGATGCGGCGCGACGGGTCGGACAGGAACTCGGTCGACAGCACCAGCGTCACCGCCGAGCCGATCAGGGCCAGGATCTTCATGAAGCGGGCGAAGTCGTCGACGATGAAGCTGCCGCCGAAGGTCACCTGCTTGCCCGCGGGCAGCATGTATTCGAGCACGCCGACCACGATCAGGAGCAGGATCGCCAGCGTCGTGACCGTCTTTGTGGTCTCCTGCCCGCGATACGCGCCGAGCATCAGAAGCGCCATGGCGCCGACCGCGAGCACGAGCTCGGGCAGCACCGGCGCCAGTTGATAACCTGCAGTCTCAAAGCTCATGGCGATATCCTGACCTGCCCGATCAATGGAGCAGTGCGGCGGCCTTCACGGCCGTCACAGCGGTGTTGTAATTGTTGACGAGTTGCTGGACCGAGGCCTCCGACATGTCGAGCACCGGCTTCGGATAGACGCCGAACAGGATCGTCAGCGCGATCAGCGGGAACAGCGTCAGGCACTCCCGGAAGGTGAGATCCTTGATCGTCATCAGCGACGGCTTGACCAGCGTCCCGAACACGACCTTGCGGTAGAGCCAGAGCGCGTAGCACGCCGACAGGATCACGCCGGTCGAAGCGAAGAACGCGGTCGGGATTGAGGTCTTGAAGGTGCCGAGCAGCGTCATGAACTCGCCGACGAAGCCGGACGTGCCGGGCAGACCGACATTGGCCATGGTGAAGACCATGAAGGTCAGCGCGTAGAGCGGCATCCGGTTGACGAGGCCGCCATAGGCCGCGATCTCGCGGGTGTGCATGCGGTCGTAGACGATGCCGACGCAGAGGAACAGCGCGCCGGAGACGATGCCGTGCGAGATCATCTGGAACACGCCACCGGCGACGCCCTGCAAGGTGCCGGCGAAGATGCCCATGGTGACGAAGCCCATATGCGCCACTGAAGAGTACGCGATCAGCTTCTTCATGTCCTCCTGCATCAGCGCCACCAGCGAGGTGTATATGATGGCGATGACCGAGAGCGTGAAGATCAGCGGCGCGAAGTCGTGCGACGCGAGGGGGAACATCGGCAGCGAGAATCGCAGGAAGCCGTAGCCGCCCAACTTCAAGAGGATCGCGGCCAGGACCACCGAGCCGGCGGTCGGCGCCTCGACATGCGCATCGGGCAACCACGTGTGCACCGGCCACATCGGCATCTTCACCGCGAAGGATGCGAAGAAGGCGAGCCACGCCCAGGTCTGCAGCGACCGCGGCACGGCTGTGTGCATCAGGGTCGGGATGTCGGTGGTGGCGCCGTTCCAGTACAGCGCCATGATGGCGAGCAGCATCAGGACCGAGCCGAGCAGCGTGTAGAGGAAGAACTTGAACGACGCGTAGACCCGGCGCGGGCCGCCCCAGATGCCGATGATCAGGAACATCGGGATCAGGCCGCCTTCGAAGAACAGGTAGAACAGCACGAGATCGAGCGCGGCGAAGGTGCCGACCAAAAACGTTTCCAGGATCAGGAACGCCATCATGTATTCACGCACGCGGCTCGTGACCGATTTCCAGCTCGCGATGATGCAGATCGGCATCAACGCGGTGGTCAGGATCACGAAGGGCAGCGAAATGCCGTCCACGCCCATGTGGTAGGTGATGCCGGTGGCGAGCCAGTTCGCCTTCTCGACGAACTGGAAGTCCGCATTCGAAGGATCGAAGCGCATGACCAGGATCACCGACACCGCGAAGGTGATCAGCGTGGTCCACAGGGCGATCCAGCGCGAGTTGCGCCGCGCCGCCTCGTCGTCGCCGCGGGTGAGATAGACGATCAGCGCGCCGACCAGCGGCAGGAACGTGGTGACCGATAGAATGGGCCAGGTCGTCATTTACTGGCCTCCAAAGCCGAACATGAACCAAGTGATCAGGCCGGCGACGCCGATCAGCATGGCGAATGCATAGTGATAGAGATAGCCGGTCTGGATCTTCACGACGTTGCGGGTGACGTCCAGCACGCGGGCCGAGACGCCGTCGGGACCGAGGCCGTCGATGATGAAGCCGTCGCCCTTCTTCCAGAGCTGGTAGCCGATCCACTTCGCCGGACGGACGAAGATGACCTCGTACAGCTCGTCGAAGTACCATTTGTTGAGCAGGAACTGGTACAGCATCGGCTGCGTGTTCGCGAGCTCGACCGGCAGATACGGCCGGCGGATGTAGAACAGGTACGAGACCAGGAAGCCCAGCACCATCATCACCGTCGGCAGCAAGGCGATGGTCTCGGGGATGTGGTGCATCTCCTCGATGATGTGCGGGTTCATCTTCACGGACTCGCGGAAGAACTCCTCGACGCCGTGACCGGCGAACAGCTCCTTGAACGGGAAGCCCGCGACGATCGAGCCGACCGCGAGCACGCCGATCGGGATCAGGATCCAGAGCGGGGCCTCATGCGCGGCTTCATAGTGATGCTCGTCATGCGGCTCGCCATGGAAGGTCTTGAAGATCAGGCGCCAGGAGTAGAACGAGGTCAGGCCGGCGGCGACGACCGTCATCAGGAAGCCGTAGATCGCGAACGGATTGTGCGAGGCGTAGGCTGACTCGATGATCGCATCCTTGGAGAAGTAGCCGGCAGTGAGCGGGAAGCCGGTCAGGGCCAGCGTGCCGACCACCATCACCGCGTAGGTGTAGGGGATCTTCTTCCAGAGGCCGCCCATATTGCGGATGTCCTGCTCGTGGTGCATCGCGTAGATCACCGAGCCGGAGCCCAAGAACAGCAGTGCCTTGAAGAAGGCGTGCGTGAACAGGTGGAACATGCCGACCGAATAGGCCCCTGCTCCCATCGCCACGAACATGTAGCCGAGCTGCGAACAGGTCGAGTAGGCAACGATGCGCTTGATGTCGTTCTGGACGAGGCCGATGGTCGCGGCGAAGAACGCCGTGGTGGCGCCGAAGAACATCACGACGGCCTGCGCGTTCGGGGCGAGCTCGAACAGCGGCGACAGGCGTGCCACCATGAACACGCCGGCGGTGACCATAGTCGCGGCGTGGATCAGCGCGGAGACCGGGGTCGGGCCTTCCATCGCGTCCGGCAACCAGGTGTGCAGCAGGAACTGCGCCGACTTGCCCATCGCGCCCATGAACAGCAGGAGGCACGTCAGGGTCAGCGCATCGGCGTGCCAGCCGAGGAAGTTGATGGTCTTGCCGGTGAGGCCGGGCGCGGCGTGGAAGATCGTCTCGAAATCGGTCGAGCCGACCAGCATGAAGATCGCGAAGATGCCGAGTGCGAAGCCGAAGTCGCCGACGCGGTTGACCACGAAGGCCTTGATGGCGGCGGCGTTCGCCGACGGCTTCTGGTACCAGAACCCGATCAGCAGGTAGCTGGCGAGACCCACGCCCTCCCAGCCGAAGAACAGCTGCACGAGGTTGTCCGCCGTCACCAGCATCAGCATGGCGAAGGTGAACAGCGAGAGATAGCCGAAGAAGCGCGGCCGGTACGGATCCTCGTCCATATAGCCGATGGAATAGAGGTGCACGAGCGAGGACACGGTCGTCACCACCACCAGCATCACGGCGGTGAGCGTGTCGACCCGCAGCGTCCAGTAGACCTGGAGGTCGCCGGAGAGGATCCACGGCAACAGCGGGATCCGCATGTCGTGGTGCATGAAGCCGACATCGACCAGCGTCATCCAGGACAGCACCGCCGACACGAACAGCAGTCCCGTCGTGATCAGCTCCGCCGCGCGCGAGCCCGCCGCTGCAGGCTCGACCGGTCCGTGGTCATCGTGAGCGTGATCGTCGTGGCCATGGTCGTCATGGGCCGCGGACGCATGCGCATCGCCGTGACCGTGGTCGCCGTGATGCTCGACCTCGTCGCCTGAGGGGTTGCGGGCATGAGCGCCGAACAGCGCAATCAGGCCGGCCAAGATGGCGCCCAGGAGCGGCAGGAATACGATTGCCTGAACCATGACTGAGCTCAGCCCTTCATCAGATTGACGTCCTCAACCGCGATTGAGCCGCGGTTGCGGAAATAGACCACCAGGATGGCGAGACCGATCGCGGCTTCGGCAGCAGCGACCGTCAGCACCAGAAGCGCGAAGACCTGGCCGACGATATCGCCGAGGAAGGTCGAGAACGCCACGAGATTGATGTTGACCGAGAGCAGGATCAGCTCGATCGACATCAGGATGACGATGATGTTCTTGCGGTTCAGGAAGATGCCGAGGATCCCGAGTGTGAAAAGGATCGCGCCGACCGCCAGATAGTGTCCGAGCCCGATCGTCATTTCACCCACTCCGCCGCATCGGCATCCGAGAGCCCCTGCCCCGGCGCCACCTTGCGCATCGCCATCGCCATGTCGGGCGTGCGCGCGTTCTGAACGTTGATGTCCTGCCGCTTCACGCTCACCTTGTGCCTGAGCGTCAGCACGATGGCACCGATCATGGCGACCAGCAGCACCATCCCCGCGAGCTGGAAGTAGTAGACGTACTTCGTATAGAGCACGAGGCCGAGCGCCTCGGTGTTGGACACGTTGGTCGGGATCGCCGCCGTGATCGTCTTGGAGACGCCGGGGTTGATGACCCAGAAGCCGACGGTGAGCAGCAGCTCGAACAGGAAGATGCCGCCGATGACGAGGCCGACCGGCAGGTACTCGATGAAGCCCTCGCGCAGCTCGAGGAAGTCGACGTCGAGCATCATGATCACGAACAGGAACAGCACCGCGACCGCGCCGACATAGACGACGATCAGCATCATGCCGAGGAACTCGGCGCCCATCAGCACGAACAGGCCGGAGGCGTTGACGAAGGCCAGGATCAGGTACAGCACGGAGTGCACGGGATTGCGCGAGACAATCACCATCACCGCCGAGGCGACACAGATGCCGGCGAAGAGATAGAAGAACAGCGCGGGAAGGATCATTGGACATTCCCCGTCATTCCGGGGCGCGGGCAAAGCCCGCGAACCCGGAATCTAGAGGTTGTGGCGCGAGATTCCGGGTTCGCGCTTTGCGCGCCCCGGAATGACGAGGAGGTGGCGGGAAGGATCATGCTCTCATCTCACCGGTACGGCGCGTCGAGCTCGATCGCTTTCGCGATCTCGCGTTCCCAGCGGTCGCCGTTGGCGAGCAGCTTGGCCTTGTCATAGAACAGTTCCTCGCGGGTCTCGGTCGCGAACTCGAAGTTCGGACCTTCGACGATGGCGTCGACCGGACAGGCCTCCTGGCAGAGGCCGCAATAGATGCACTTCACCATGTCGATGTCGTAGCGCACGGTGCGGCGGGTGCCGTCGTTGCGGCGCGGACCGGCCTCAATGGTGATGGCCTGGGCCGGGCACACAGCCTCGCACAGCTTGCAGGCGATGCAGCGTTCCTCGCCGTTGGGATAGCGGCGCAGCGCGTGCTCGCCGCGGAAGCGCGGCGAGATCGGGCCCTTCTCGAAGGGATAGTTCAGCGTCGGCTTCGGCTGGAAGAAATAACGCATGGCGAGGAAGAACGCCGAGACGAATTCCGACAGCAGAAGCGAGCGTGCAGTGGCGTTGATGTTGATACCCATGACGGCCCTCACTTCGGCGCGATGCCGGCGAAGTGCAGCACACCGGCCACCACGATCACCATCGCCAGCGACAGCGGCAGGAACACCTTCCAGCCGAGGCGCATCAGTTGATCGTAGCGGTAGCGGGGCACGATCGCCTTCGCCATCGCGAACAGGAAGAACATGAAGAAGACTTTGAGCGAGAACCAGATGATCCCCGGCACCCAGTTGAAGGGCGGCAGGTCCACCGGCGGCAGCCAGCCTCCGAGGAACAGGATCGTCGCCATCGCGCACATCGTGACGATCGCGACGTACTCGCCGAGCATGAACAGCAAATACGGCGTCGAGCCATACTCGACCATGAAGCCGGCGACGAGCTCGGATTCGGCTTCGACGAGGTCGAACGGCGGACGGTTGGTTTCCGCCAGCGCCGAGACGTAGAACACCACGAACATCGGGAACAGCGGCCAGACGTACCAGTTCAGGATGGTGAGCTGCGGCAGCCCGATCAGGCTGGCGAGGCCGCGGACATGCTGGGCCTCGACCACGGCCGACAGGTTCAGCGTGCCGGCGCAGAGCAGCACCGTGATGATGACGAAGCCGATCGAGACCTCGTAGGACACCATCTGCGCGGCCGAGCGCAGCGCGGCCAGAAACGGATACTTCGAGTTCGACGACCAGCCGGCCATGATGATGCCGTAGATCGACAGCGACGAGATCGCGAAGATGAAGAGGATGCCGACATTGATGTCGGAGATCACCCAGCCGAGATTGGTCGGGATCACCGCCCAGGCGGCAAGCGCGAGCACGCATGAGACCAAGGGAGCAAGGAGAAACACGCCCTTGTTGGCGCCTGCCGGGATGATCGGCTCCTTCAGCACGAACTTCAGAAGGTCGGCGAAGGACTGCAGCAGGCCCCAGGGGCCGACCACGTTCGGGCCGCGGCGGATCTGCACCGCCGCCCAGATCTTGCGGTCGGCAAGCAGGATATAGGCGATCGCGACCAGCAGGACGACGAGCACCAAGACGCTCTCCGCGACCATGATGATCAGCGGCCAGAGGAAACCGGTCCAGAATGCGCTTTCGAAGAATTCCATCAGATCACGCTCACTCCGCTGCGGTCAGCATCTGCCCGGAGGCAAGCCGCGAGCACTCCGCCATCACGGCGGACGCACGCGCGATTGGGTTGGTCAAATAGAAGTCGTCGACCAGGGGCTTGAACGGCGCCTTCTCGGGCGAACCGCCCTTGCCCGCCAGCTTCTTGATCTGGTCGGCGCTGCCCGCCTCGATCTGGTCGAGCCGGATCAGATGCGGCACCGCCTTGAAGATCGCCTGGCGCAGCGCGGCAAGCGAGTCGTAGCCCAGCTTCTTGCCGAGCGCTTCCGACAGCGCGCGGACGATCGCCCAGTCCTCGCGGGCTTCGCCCGGCGGGAACGCGGCGCGGCCGGTCATCTGCACACGGCCTTCGGTGTTGACGTAGATCGCGGACTTCTCGGTGTAGGCGGCTGCCGGCAGGATCACGTCGGCGCGGTGCGCGCCGCGGTCGCCATGGGTGCCGATATAGACGACGAAGGTGCCGTCCGGCGCCTTGATCTCGTCGGCGCCGAGCAGGAACAGCAGGTCGAGCGTGCCGAAGGTCGTCATCTGCGCGGCGTTCAGGCCACCGGCCGCGGCGGAGAAGCCGATGTCGAGCGCGCCGACGCGCGAGGCGGTCTCGTGCAGCACGCCGAAACCGTTCCAGCCGTCCTTGACCGCGCCGACATCCATCGCGAGCTTGGCGGCGGCGGCCAGAATGGCGGCACCGTCGTGACGCGAGGCTGCGCCCGCGCCGACCAGGATGATCGGGTTCTTGGCGTTCTTCAGCACATCCATGAAGGAGTGCTTGCCGGCCGCGAGCTCGCCGAGCGTCTCGGTGCCTGCGCCGAGATGGTCGTAGTCATAGGTCAGGTCGGCCTTGGCGCCGATCACGCCGACCTTGAAGCCGCCGGAGCGCCAGCGCTTGCGGATGCGGGCGTTGAACACGGCCGCCTCCTTGCGCGGATTGGCGCCGATGATGAGCAGCGCATCCGCCTGCTCGACACCGACAAGCGTCGGATTGAAGATGTAGGAGCCGCGGCCGAGCGCGGGATCGAAGGCGTCGCCGCCCTGCACCGCGAGGTTGCTCGAGCCGTATTTGGCGAGCAGGTCCTTCAGCGCGAACATCTCCTCGACGCCGGCGAGGTCGCCGGCGATCGCGCCGATGCGCTTGCCGTCGCTGCGCGCCGCTTTCGCGGCGATCGCGGCAAAGGCCTCAGTCCAGCTCGCCGCGCGCAGCTTGCCGGCCTCGCGGATGTAGGGCCGGTCGAGGCGCTGGGTGCGCAGGCCATCGACGATGTGACGGGTCTTGTCGGAGATCCACTCCTCGTTCACGGCCTCGTTGATGCGCGGCAGCACGCGCATCACCTCGCGGCCGCGGGTGTCGACGCGGATCGCCGATCCGACACCGTCCATGACGTCGATCGACTGCGTCTTGCCGAGCTCCCACGGACGGGCCGCAAAGGCATAGGGCTTCGAGGTCAGCGCGCCGACCGGGCAGATGTCGACGAGGTTACCCTGCAATTCGGACGTCAGCGCGTGCTGGAGATAGGTCGTGATCTCCATGTCTTCGCCGCGGCCGGTGGCGCCCATCTCAGGCGCGCCGGCGACTTCCGCCGAGAAGCGGACGCAGCGCGTGCACTGGATGCAGCGGTTCATCGAGGTCTTGACCAGTGCGCCGAGATATTTGTCCTCGACGGCGCGCTTGTTCTCGGCGAAGCGGCTGGTGTCGACACCATAGCCCATCGCCTGGTCCTGCAGGTCGCACTCGCCGCCCTGGTCGCAGATCGGGCAGTCCAGCGGATGGTTGATGAGAAGGAATTCCATCACGCCTTCGCGTGCCTTCTTCACCATCGGCGAACGGGTGGAGATTTCCGGCGGCTCGCCCTTGGGGCCCGGACGGCAATCGCGCACGCCCCAGGCGCAGCTCGCGACCGGCTTCGGGCCGCCCTTCACTTCGACGAGGCACATCCGGCAATTGCCGGCGATCGACAGCCGCTCGTGATAGCAGAAGCGCGGAATCTCGGCGCCAGCCGCCTCGCACGCCTGAAGCAGCGTGTACTCGGCCGGAACATCGATCTCTTTGCCGTCGATGATGAGCTTGGTCATGTCTCTTACTCCGCCGCGACCATGTTCACGGGATCGCGGACGCCGATATCGTCGATGTCGGACTTATGCGAATACTGGTCGATGCGCGCTTCGATCTCATGACGGAAATGCGCGATCAGGCCCTGGATCGGCCAGGCGGCTGCGTCGCCGAGCGCGCAGATGGTGTGGCCTTCGACCTGCTTGGTGACTTCCAGCAGCATGTCGATCTCGCGCTTGTGGGCGCGGCCTTCGGCCATGCGGGTCAGGACGCGCCACATCCACCCCGTGCCCTCGCGGCACGGCGTGCACTGGCCACAGCTCTCATGCTTGTAGAAGTACGAGATGCGGGCGATGGCGCGGATCAAATCGGTGGACTTGTCCATCACGATCACGGCCGCGGTGCCGAGACCCGAGCGCAGCTTGCTCAGGCTGTCGAAATCCATCGGCGTATCGATGATCTGCTCGGCCGGCACCATGCGCACCGACGAGCCGCCGGGGATCACGGCCTTGAGGTTGTCCCAGCCGCCGCGGATGCCGCCGCAATGCTTCTCGATCAGCTCACGGAACGGAATGCCCATGGCTTCTTCGACGTTGCAGGGCCGCTCGACGTGGCCGGAGATGCAGAACAGCTTGGTGCCGACATTGTTCGGACGGCCGATGCCGGCGAACCACGCCGCGCCACGGCGCAGGATATCCGGCGCCACCGCGATCGACTCGACGTTGTTGACGGTGGTCGGGCAGCCGAACAGGCCGACATTCGCAGGGAACGGCGGCTTCAGCCGCGGCTGGCCCTTCTTGCCCTCGAGGCTTTCGAGCAGCGCGGTCTCCTCGCCGCAGATATAGGCGCCGGCGCCGTGCGCAACGTAGATGTCGAACGGCCAGCCGTTGACATTGTCCTTGCCGACCAGCTTGGCCTCATAGGCCTGGTCGATCGCGGCCTGGAGGTGCTCGCGTTCGCGGATGAACTCGCCGCGGACATAGATGTAGCAGGCATGCGCGTTCATTGCGCAGCTGGCGATCAGGCAGCCCTCGATCAGGAGATGCGGGTCGTGCCGCATGATCTCGCGATCCTTGCAGGTGCCGGGCTCGGATTCGTCGGCGTTGACGACGAGATAGCTCGGCCGGCCGTCGGTCGATTCCTTCGGCATGAAGGACCATTTCAGGCCGGTCGGGAAGCCCGCGCCGCCGCGGCCGCGCAGGCCCGAGGCCTTCATCTCGTTGATGATCCAGTCGCGGCCCTTGTCGATGATGTTCTTCGTACCATCCCAGGCGCCGCGGCGCCGCGCACCCTCGAGCCCCCAGTCATGGAGGCCGTAGAGGTTCTTGAAGATGCGGTCCTTGTCCTCGAGCATATCAGTGCTTTCCGATCAACGATTGGACTGCTTGTAGGCAAGTCCGGCGGCGCAGACGGCGAAGGTCAGCGCCCAGAGCAGGCTGGATTCTAGCGACGCGTTCAGGCTGAAACGCTGCAGCAGGAAGATGAAAATGGCCGCGACGGCGGCATGCATCGCGATGAAGCCCCACTTCTTCATGGCACCGCTCCCCTCCACTGCCGGCGACGAGAGATCACGCATCAGGTGATCTCCTTCAGCGTGGTCGGCCCGGTGATCGGCGCCGAGAACTGGCGGCCGTTCTGCGGACCGGGCTTCGGCGGATTGCCGGAGGCAAAGCCGTCGAGCACCTTGCCAAAGCTCTCCTTGGTCAGGTCCTCATAGGTGTCCTTGCCGATCAGCACCATCGGTGCATTGACGCAGGCGCCGAGACACTCGACCTCTTCCCAGCTGAAATTGCCGTCCTTGGAGAGATGGAAGGGCTCGTGATGGATGCGGTGCTCACAGACGTGGATCAGGTCCTCGGCGCCACGCAGGCGGCATGGCGTGGTGCCGCAGACCTGGACGTGGGCCTTCTTGCCGACGGGGGCGAGCTGGAACATCGTGTAGAAGGTCGCGACCTCGAGCACGCGGATATAGGGCATGTCGAGCATGTCGGCGATGACGCGGATGGCGGCTTCCGACACCCAGCCGTCGTGCTGCTCCTGCGCGCGCCAGAGGATCGCGATGACCGCGGAGGCCTGGCGCCCGGCCGGATATTTCGCGATCTGCTGCTTGGCGAACGCAAGGTTCTCCTCCGTGAACGCAAAGCTCGCGGGCTGGACTTCCTTCGGTGCTAATCGGCGGACGGACATCTCTTATCTCTCACTGCATGCGGCGCGCGGTGTTGGCACTCAGGGTCTTGGCATTCAGGGACTTGGCATTCAGGGCATCGATCCTGTCCTGCCAGAATGCGCTTGCGGTGCCGAAAACGTTGTAGCCGACGTGGGTCGAGACCTTGATGCGGTCGAGGATCGACAGCTCCTTCACGGTCTCCATCCGGTTGCTGCGCGGATCGAACACGATCAGCGTCAGCGGGGTCTGTTCGAGGATAAAGCGCGACACCGCGTGGCTGCGGTCGCTGCCGTGCTCCTCGCACATGATGACGCTGTCGGTCTCAAGCAGCCGGGCGCCGCCCTTGATCGCCTCGATCTCGACACCCTCGACGTCGAGCTTGATCAGGTACTTGCCGCTGGCCTCGACCTTGCCGTCGTCGATCAGATTGTCGAGCGCGATCACGGGCACGTCCTCGCCACCCGCCGACGGATCGCCGGCGATGCTGAAGGCTTCGTGCTTCGTGCCGGACAGCCGCGCAGTACCGCGGGCAGCGCCGATCGCGCATTTCATGGTTTCGAAGCGGCCACCGTTGATGCGGGCGTTGTTGGCAAGCTTCGGATAGTTCTGGCCCGACGGCTCGATCGCGATCGCCTTGTGCGAGCCGAACGGCCTGCTCGACACCAGCACCGACCAGTAGCCGTAGTTGGCACCGCAATCGAGCAGCGTGTAGTCGACGTCGATGGAGTCGGCGAACAGGAGCTCCAGCTCGTCCTCATAGATATAGGAACGGTTGAGCAGCTTGCTCCAATAGCCGTCGCCATACGGGAACTCGAACACGGCGTCGGGATTGAGCTTGATCGCGATATTGCGTTCGGGCAGCGTTTTCCGCAGCAGGTTCGCGCAGGCGATATAGCCCATATGCGAGAAGTGCGACGAGATCTTCGAGCCCGTCACCAGCGCCAAGGCAGCCGCCCGCTCCCACAGGTTGGCCCCTTCAAGGGCCCCCGAGGCGCGGTCAAACTGGATTGGCGCCTGCGCCATCACCGATCGACCTCTCCGAACACGATGTCGAGCGAACCCAGGATCGCCGAGACGTCGGCGAGCAGATGGCCGCGGCAGATGTGATCCATCGCCTGGAGATGGGCGAAGCCCGGCGCGCGGATCTTGCACTTGTAGGGCTTGTTGGTGCCGTCGGCGACGAGATAGACGCCGAACTCGCCCTTGGGCGCCTCGACCGCGGCATAGACCTCGCCGGCCGGCACGTGAACGCCTTCGGTGTAGAGCTTGAAGTGATGGATCAGCGCTTCCATCGAGCGCTTCATCTCGCCACGGCGCGGCGGCGCGACCTTGTTGTCCTCGACGACGACGGGGCCCTTGCCCTCAGGCGCGTTCAGCTTCTGGATGCACTGCCTCATGATGCGCACGGACTGGCGCATCTCTTCCATGCGGATCAGGTAGCGGTCGTAGCAGTCGCCGTTCTTGCCGATCGGAATGTCGAAATCCATCTCGGCGTAGCACTCATAGGGCTGCGACTTGCGCAGGTCCCAGGCCGCGCCGGAGCCGCGCACCATCACGCCCGAGAAACCCCACTCCCAGGCTTCCTTCAGCGGCACCACGCCGATATCGACATTGCGCTGCTTGAAGATGCGGTTGGCGGTGAGCAGGCGGTCGAGGTCGTCCACCACCTTCAGGAACGGATCGCACCAGGCCTCGATGTCGTCGACCAGCTTCTGCGGCAGGTCCTGATGCACGCCGCCGACGCGGAAGAAGGCCGCATGCATGCGGCTGCCCGAGGCGCGCTCGTAGAACACCATCAGCTTCTCGCGCTCTTCGAAACCCCACAGCGGCGGGGTCAGCGCGCCGACGTCCATCGCCTGCGTGGTGACGTTGAGCAGATGCGACAGGATGCGGCCGATCTCGCAATAGAGCACGCGGATCAGCTGGCCGCGGCGCGGCACCTCGATGCCGAGCAGCTTTTCCGCGGCGAGGCAGAAGGCGTGCTCCTGGTTCATCGGCGCGACATAGTCGAGACGGTCGAAGTACGGGATCGCCTGAAGATAGGTCTTCTGCTCGATCAGCTTCTCGGTGCCGCGGTGAAGCAGGCCGATATGCGGGTCGACGCGCGCGACGATTTCGCCGTCCAATTCGAGCACGAGACGCAACACACCGTGGGCCGCCGGATGCTGCGGCCCAAAGTTGATGGTGAAGTTGCGGAGATTTTCAGGTTGCTCGTTCATGATCAGGCCTTCGGTCCCGCCTTCTCGTCACCGGGAAGCGGATAGTCCGCCCCTTCCCACGGCGAGAGGAAATCGAACTTGCGGAATTCCTGGTTGAGCCTGACAGGCTCGTACACCACCCGCTTCTCCTGGTCGTCGTAGCGGACCTCGACGAAGCCGGTGGTCGGAAAGTCCTTGCGCAGCGGATGGCCCTCGAAACCGTAGTCGGTGAGGATGCGGCGCATGTCGGGATGGCCGACGAAGAACACGCCATAGAGGTCGTAGGCCTCGCGCTCGAACCAGTCGGCGCCGGGGAACACGTCGATCAGCGACGGCACCTGCGTGGTCTCGTCGGCCTGGGCCTTGAGCCGGATCCGCGTGTTCAGGGTCGGCGACATCAGATGGTAGACGACGTCGAAGCGCTTCTCGCGCGACGGGTAGTCCACCGCCGTGATGTCGGTGAAGTTGACGAAGCGGCAGTTCGGGTCGTCGCGGAGGTACTTGACCACCTCGACGATCCTGGCGGCCTCGACATCCACCGTGAGCTGGTTGAAGGCCACCGAATGACCGGTAGCCGCGCCCGGAAGCGCGCTAACGATCGTTTGCCCAAGGGCGTCGAGCTTGCCATCGTCCATGACGTAAAACCTTAGCGTTCGATGGTGCCGGTGCGCCGGATCTTCTTCTGAAGCAGCAGCACGCCGTAGAGCAGCGCTTCCGCCGTGGGCGGGCAGCCCGGCACGTAGATGTCGATCGGCACGATGCGGTCGCAGCCGCGCACGACCGAGTAGGAATAGTGGTAGTAGCCGCCGCCATTGGCGCACGAACCCATCGAGATGACGTAGCGCGGCTCGGGCATCTGGTCGTAGACCTTGCGCAGCGCCGGCGCCATCTTGTTGGTGAGTGTGCCCGCGACGATCATCACGTCGGACTGGCGCGGCGAGGCACGCGGCGCGAAGCCGAAACGCTCGACGTCGTAGCGCGGCATCGACACCTGCATCATCTCGACCGCGCAGCAGGCGAGACCGAAGGTCATCCACATCAGCGAGCCGGTGCGCGCCCAGGTGATGAGGTCGTCGGTCGCGGCGACGAAGAAGCCCTTGTCGGACAGCTCCGAATTGACCTCGAGGAAGAACGGATCATTGGCCCCGACCGGCTTGCCGGTCGACGGATCCAGAATGCCCTTGGGGGCCGGCGCGAGAACCGGACCTGTGGACGGTGCTGGGTTCAATCCCATTCCAGTGCCCCTTTCTTCCATTCATAGGCGAACCCGACCGTCAGCACGGCGAGGAACACCACCATGGACCAGAAGCCGGTCGCGCCAAGCTTGCCGAACGCCACCGCCCAGGGAAACAGGAACGCCACCTCGAGATCGAAGATGATGAAGAGGATGGCGACCAGGTAGAAGCGGACGTCGAACTTCATGCGGGCGTCGTCGAAGGCGTTGAAACCGCACTCATACGCCGACAGCTTTTCGGGGTCCGGCTGCTGGAACGCCACGATGAAAGGCGCGATCAGCAGCACAAGGCCGATGAGGCCCGCTACCCCTATGAAGACGACGAGTGGAAGATAGTTCTGTAGAATGCCGCTCATTGGCGAGCCCTTTTTCCCGCGACGTCGGGGGAGCCGCGGATTCGTCCCGATTTGGAATTATTCTGAGCCTTAGCGCAGTGCACCAATGGGCGCAAGACACGCTCTTTTTAGGCCCTTTGCCGCCCCCAGAACGGAGAAAATCCCGGAATCACCCCGCGGCTGGTATGGAGCAGATCGCCAAGCCCAGCAAGGGCGACCGCAGTTTTGTGCAGCGGCCGTACCGAGATTGCGGTGCACAGAGCAAGGCAGCGCTGGCCGCATGGCATCCGGTCAAAATGCCCGGGTTTTCCGTGCGGCAGCGCACCCGGACCCAGGCAATGACCGTCGCGGAGGCCCTTACCGTCACCCAGGCGACATAGTGCTGGCGGCCGCGGCGGCAAGAGGACAGGTGCAGCAAGGACACGTATCAGGCGCGGATGGTCGGACGAGCCATGCATCGCGACGGGACCGGGGCTCGTCTGGCGAATGCGTCGGCGCAGACCCCGCCTCGGATCGACCGCGAGCGCGGCGTCGGCGACTTGCAGGACCGTCGCACGCGCCGCGCTCGCATGAGCTCCGGGCCGGGGGGCATAGCCCGGGAGCTCATCGATCTCCCGCTGGAAGATCAGCGGTCGTCCGGTCAGCAGAACAAGGGCATGGTCGAGCTCAGGCCGGTCGGGACCTCGATATGTGCAGCGTCAACATGCCGTGCGCTCGCCCGCCCTCACCACTTGTAGGAGACGCTGGCGGTCACGCGCCGGCGATCGCCGTAGAAGCACGACGTGGCCGAGGCACAGCTCGCGACATAGATCTTGTCGGTCAGGTTGATCACGTTGAGTGCCGTGCGCCAGTTCTGCCATTCGTAGTGGAGCGCGAGGTCGCCGAGCACGACCGCGGGAACTTCAAGCGTGTTGGCGGTGTCGGCCCAGGAGGAGCCGATGTAGCGCACGCCGCCGCCGAAGCCGAAGCCCTCGAGCGGTCCGTCCCTAAAGGTGTAGTCCGCCCAGCCCGACACCAGCAGCTCCGGCGTGTTGGTCGGCGTCTTGCCGACCAACGACGGATCGAGATCCTTGCTGTTGAACAGGTGATAAGCCGTGAAGGCGCCGATCAGCTTCAGCTCCTTGGTGGCGTTCGCTACCGCTTCGAGCTCGATGCCACGCGAGGTCACCTCGCCGGTCTGGTTCTGCAAGACCGGAACACTGCCCGGCAGTGTCGTCGCCACATTTTGACGGACCAGATCGAAGGCAGATACGGTGAAATAGCCGTCAAAGCCCTTCGGCGCGATCTTCACACCGATTTCGGCCTGCTTGCCGGTCTCCGGCAGGAACAGCTGGTTCTGTGCGTTGAGGCCGATGATCGGATTGTAGCTCGTCGAATAGGAGACGTAGGGCGCGATGCCGTTGTCGAAATTGTAGATCAGGCCGGCGCGCCCGCTGAACCTGCTGTCATCGCGGCTGCTGACCGTAGCCCCCGTGTCGCGGGCGTCTTGCGTGGTCGCGACCCAGTCATTGCGGCCGCTCAAGACCAGCGTAAAATTGCCGAGCTTCATCTGGTCCTGGATGTAGGTGCCGGCCTGCTTCTGCGTGATCTGGAAGTTGCGGAACGGCGTGGTCGGCAACGGGGTTTCCGCCTGACCGTAGACCGGATTGAAGATGTTGATCGAGGACACGCCGAACCCGAAGGCCTGATAGTCATCGATCTGATAACCCTTCAGGTCGACCCCGAACAGCATCGTGTGCTTCACCGGACCGGTGTCGAAGCGATATTCGAGCTGGTTGTCGAGATCGCCCTGGTTGGCGGTGTTCTTCGCATACCAATTGTAGCGGTTGAGCGTGGCGGTTGCCTGATTGCCGTAGTCGTTGCCGACATAGCCACGATAGGTCACGTCGACATGGGCAAACCGCGCATTCTGCCGGAATGTCAGATCGTCGGTGAGATTGCGCTCGAACTGGTAGCCGAGCATCTCCTGCTCGCGCGTGAACTTGTCGACGCTGGGATCGCCGGCAAAGAAGCTGGTCGGGATCTTGCCGAACGAGGCATTGGTGACCGTCCCGACATAGGGCAGGAAGTTGATGCCGCGGGTTTCCTGCCGGGAAGCGGATGCCAGCACCGTAAACGTCGTGTCGGCATCCGGCTTCCAGGTCACGGACGGTGCGATGAAGTAGTTGTTGTCGGGCGTGAAATTGACCTGCGTCGGGCCGTTCTGGACCTGGCCGACGACGCGGTAGAACAGCTTGCCGTTCTGCGCTTGCGTCGCGACCGGCCCGCCGACATCGAAGCCGACATAGGCGTTGCCGAAATTGTTGACGCCGGTCTCGACATAGCGGATCGGCTCGGCCGGCGGCAGCTTGCTGATGACGTTGACGATGCCGCTCGGGCTCGATCCGCCGTAGAGCACCGCTGACGGGCCGCGCAGCACCTCGACGCGCTCCATGTTCGGCGTCTGGAGCTTCCAGCTCGCATAGGACGTGTAGAACAGCTGCATGCCGTCGAGGAACAGCCCGACGTCGTCGGACTTGAAGCCGCGGATCAGCCACCAATCGTTGCGCGTATCCGCGCCGAAGGTCCCTGCCCGCACGCCGGCGGTGTAGCGCAGCACCTCGTCGAGCTTGTTCGCCTTCTGGTCGCGGATCTGCTCCGCACTGATGACGGACACCGACTGCGGCGTCTCCATGATCGGCGTGTCGGTTTTGGTGCCTGACGAACTGCGACCGGCGACGTAGCCGCGCACGGGGCCGCGCGGCGTCTCGACGAAGCCGACATTGCGCTGCGGCTGCGGTTTGCTTCTATTCACTGCCTGCATCGACCGTCGCGGCGCGCTACGCACGGTAGACACGGGTGCGCGGCGGCGCGCCTCGGGCGCCGTGACGGTCACCGACGGCAGGTTCTGAGCGCCACTCTGTGTAGAGGATTGTGCGAGCGATGCTTGCGGCACCAGGACCCAAGCCGACGCGGTCGCCAACACGGCCGACCGCAGCATTCCAAGACTGTTCAACGCGCCACCCCGAAGCTGCATGTTTGAAGCGACATGCCGTCGTGTCCCGACACGGCATGCGTTTGCAGCGACGCTTATGTGAGGGTGCGCGATTTCCCTAATTGAAAAGGTCTTAGAGAGACTCTTAGAAGCGATCCAACATTTCCAGGGATTGCTGAGACATCAACGCGAATTCTTTTCGGCCTCGAGCATCTCGGTGGCAATCGCCGTGAGCTGATCGACCTGGCGCAGCAGCGTGTCGAACTCGGCTTCGCTCAGCGATTCAAGCAGGCGCCGATTGCGGTCCTGCGCGCCTTCGACGATCACGTCATGCGCGGCGAGCCCCGCCGCGGTGAGCGAGACCAGCACCTCGCGACTGTCCTTCGGGTTGGCCGATTTCGCGATCAGCTTGCGCGAGACGAGTTCCGCAAGCGCGCGGCTGATCTGTCCCTTGTCCTGGCCGACCGCTTCGGCGAGCCGCGCGACGCTCATCGGCGGCCGCCGGCCGAGCGAGGCGACCAGACCGAACTCGACCGAGGACAATCCAGCGAGGCGCTTGTAGCGCAGGATGGCGCCGCGCTTGAGCAGATTGGCCAACACCATCAGCCGCGACGACAGCATCACGGTGATCGGCGCCGCCTCGCTCTCGCCCGCCTCGGGCGTCGTCCACCCATCCCTCGGTGTCTGGTTCATCGTTCACCTGTGCCAAGAAAGCGGTGACCTGCCAAGTCCAAGTCCGAAGCAAGTGCCGGGCTCAAGTCCCAAGCTTGAGGCAGGCCGCCTCCTACCTCATCCGAATGCGACCAGGCGGCACTTGGAAGATCGTTGACATTGTCATCGAATTATTTTTCACTGCGACAAAGGCACAAAAAAGGCCTGGCCAGCACGGCCCACAGCGGGAGGACCAGCATGACGATCACCCAGCGGGATCGCGATCTCGGCACGGCCTATGCGATGAAACCGGCGCAGACGCGCACCGAGCTAACCTCGGTCGTGCGCGGCACGCCAATGGGCGAACTGCTCCGCCGTTACTGGCACCCGGTCGGGCTCATCGGTGATGCCACCGACACCCCGAAGAAGGTGCGGGCGCTGGGCGAGGATCTGGTGCTATTCCGCGACAAGCATGGCCGCGCCGGCCTCTTGCACGCGCGATGCTGCCATCGCGGCACCACGCTCTATTATGGCAAGGTCGAGGAGGACGGCATCCGCTGCTGCTATCACGGCTGGAAGTTCGACACCGAGGGCCACTGCCTGGAGCAGCCCTGCGAGCCCGACGGCGGCCAGTTCAAGGACAAGGTGCGCCAGCCCTGGTACCCGGTCGAAGAGCGCTACGGACTGATCTTCGCCTATATGGGCCCGGCCGAGAAACGCCCGGTGCTGCCGCGCTATGAGTGCCTCGAAAACATGGACGACGGCGAGTTCGTCGAGGCCGACGATTCCTCGATCGGCGGCGGCGGACCGGCAGTCATTCCCTGCAACTGGCTGCAGCATTTCGAGAACGTGGTCGATCCCTATCACGTGCCGGTGCTGCACGGCTCGTTCTCGGGCCCGCAATTCACTGACATGATGGCCTCGATGCCGGAGGTGAAGTTCGACAAGACGCCGCGCGGGATCGCCGTGCGTTCGATCCGCAGGCAGGATGACGGCAAGGTGTTCTATCGCGTCACCGAAGCCGCCCTCCCCACCTTGCGCGTCGTGCCCAATCCGCGCGTGGCGCAGTTCGCCCGCGTCGAGTCGATCGGCTGGACACTGCCGATCGACGACACCTCGTTCCGCATCTACGTTGCCGGCCGCGTCAAGGCATCAGGCGACATCGGCCGGATGCGCTCCAAGTTCAACGGAAAATTCTGGTGGGACATGACCGAGGCCGAGCACCAGCAATTCCCGGGTGATTACGAAGCCCAGGTCGGCCAGGGCGAAGTGACCGTTCACTCCGAGGAGCATTTCGGCCAGAGCGACCGCGGCATCCTGATGATCCGGCGCATGCTGAGCGAGCAACTAGAGGCGATGGAGGCAGATCGCGACCCGATCGGCGTGTCGTTCGATGTGGGCGCGGCGCCGGTCGAATTCGAAGCGGGGAATTACATCCGCGACGCGTGAAGCGGCCAGCTCCAATAAGGGCTGGACCGACAACGACAACAAAGACAAAATTGGGGGGATGCGATGGTCGATGTGACGTCACAAGTGTCGGTGCAAACGACTGCCGCGGCAAAGCCCTCGGCGCGGCGCTATTACGTGCTGGGGCTGCTCACCGTCATCTACGCGCTGAACTTCCTCGACCGCACGATCTTCAACGTCCTGATCGAGCCGATCAAGAAGGAGTTTGCCCTCAGCGACACCATGATGGGCCTGCTCGCAGGCTTCGGCTTCGCGCTGTTCTACTCCCTGCTCGGCATCCCCATCGCGCGCGCCGCCGACCGGCTCAACCGGCGCAACATCGTGGCCGTGGCCTTCGCGTTCTGGAGCGCGATGACGGCGCTGTGCGGCGCGGCCTCGAGCGTGACCTCGCTGGCGCTGGCGCGCATCGGCGTCGGCATCGGCGAATCCGCGGGCTCGCCCGCCTCGCAGTCGATCGTCGCCGATCTCTTTGCCAAGAACGAACGCCCGCGCGCGCTCGGCATCTACGCCATCGGCACCTATCTCGGCGTCTTCCTCGGCTATTTCGTCGGCGGCTACGTCAACCAGCACTATGGCTGGCGGATGGCGTTCTACGTCGCCGGCCTGCCGGGCATCCTGCTCGCGGCTATCCTGTGGCTGACGATCTCGGAGCCGAAGCGCGGCGCGATGCAGGAGAGCTTCGTGCCCGAGCCGCTCGGCCCGACGCTGCGCTTCCTCGCCTCGCAGCGGAGCTTCATCATCGTGCTGATCGGCTTCTGCCTCACCACCTACACCAACTACGCGACCGCGGCCTGGATCCCGCCGTTCCTCGCGCGCGTGCACCACCTGTCGAGCGCCGAGATCGGCACCTATGCCGGCACCTTCAAGGGGCTCGCCGGAATGGCCGGCACCCTGCTCGGCGGCTTCGTGGTGGCGCAAGTGAGCCGCCGCGACGACCGCTGGAAGCTCTGGGCGCCCGCGATCACCTCAGGCCTCGCCGGTCCGGTGTTCGCGCTGTGCATGCTGACGCAGGATTTCGCGATGATGGTCGCGATGCTGGCGCTGACCTCGTTCCTGGTCGGCTTCCATCTCGGGCCGATCTTCGCGATCGCGCAGACCGTGGCAAAGCCGAGCATGCGGGCGCTGGCCTCCGCGCTGATCGCGCTCACCGCCACCTGCTTCGGCCAGGGCGTCGGCCCGCTGGTCGTGGGCATGGTCAACGATGCCCTGAGGGGCAGCTATGGTGCGGACGCCGTGCGTTATTCCCTGCTCTCGGCGGCGGTCACGACCACGTTGGGCGCCCTGCTGTTCGTCTGGGCGGCCTGCACCATCCGGGACGATATCGGCCGGGCCGCCGCCTGAGGGCGCCGCCTCGCCGCAAGCCCGGCGAAACCAACCCGGCTTATTAATGAAACCATTTTGCGGAACCCGCGAAACCATCCGGAAACAGATGGTCCTTAAGACATGAGCCCATAGACGGCGGCAAAAGCCCGTCGGGAGGCTCAGATGAACCACTCAATTCACTCTGCTGATCGTGCGACCCACCTGAAGATCGTGGTGGTGGCGCTGGTTGCCGGCATTGCAGTGGCCGGTTTCGGGATTGCTGCCCGTACCAACGCCGATTACGGCCAGACCGCCCAGTCCACCCAGATGATCAAGGCCGGCAAGCCTGTGGCGATCACCAGCGCGGGCACGTCGGAGATTCGCTGACGGCGAAAAGGTTCGATTTGACCCCCAACCGGCCGCCCTCGGGCGGCCTTTTGATTTTCAGCCGTCGACTGAAGGTGGCCTGCCAAGCCTTTGAAATGTCAGGGGTGTATTCTATAGCTCGACGAGCCGGCAGACTGCGCCAAAGTCAGTCGGCCCGGTAGCTGCCGCAGCAATGCTTGAATTTCTGCCCCGAGCCGCAGGGACAGGGATCATTCCGGCCGGCATCGGCCTGCCCGTAGCGCAGCCGGTTCAATATCTTGCTGTTCTGTTCGAGGATCATCTTGCGGCGCGCCTCCTGCACCTCGATGACCGCCGCATTGTCGCCGGTATCCCAGAACGCCTGCGGCTTCAGGTGGGCGAGCTTGCCGCTGACATAGACGGGGTAAAACCAGCCGAGCGTTCCGTCGCGCAGGCGCTGCAGCGTCGTCAGGTCGTAGAGGAAGAAACCTGCCTCCAGCAGCGTCGCGTTGATGTCCTGGAAGTCGTCGATGTCGGCCTCGCACACGACGACGCTGCAATTTTCGAGCACGTAACGCGCGCCCTTCAGCGCGGCCTTTTCGGCGCCCTGCACGTCGAGCTTGAGCAGGAACGGCGGCTCGAGCGACAGTTCCTTGACCAGCGCATCGAGTGTCGTCGCCGGCACCTTGACCTTGCTCTTGATCAGGTCGTTGAGCCGCGCCCAGTAGAGATCGCCCGCCGGGCGCACGGACGACCAGTAGGGATGCACCGACTCGGTGATCTCGATCTCACCCTCATGGTCGGTGACGGCGCAGATCCGATAGTGCCCGCCAAGCACCTCCTTGATGGCCTTCAGGGAGTTCTCATAGATCCGGTTGGCATCAATGTTGAGCGGCACCGCACCACCGAGCCGTGACAGGTGGTTAAGAACGAAATGCCCATCGGCACAGCCAAGGTCGATCACGGCCCCGTACCGCACGCCCTTGGCGAACAAATTTTGCAGCGTTGCGCTGAAATCGGCTGCCTGCATTGGATTGATCCGAATGAGAGCGGTTTGACCGGTCGTCGGCGGTCTGGCGGGTTGCACAATGTGTTGCACACCGCTTGTTGCGGGCAAGATCGGAAACACGAAAAAATCGAAAATAACGACCACCCGCTCGCCGAGCGTCGCATACGCGCTTTGCTCCGCTGGCGGTTTGCCAGGGAGGGTTTCTATTCAGCGATTAAGTTATTGATTTCCGCCATAAAATGGCGCGAGAGACGGGGCTCGAACCCGCGACCTCCGGCGTGACAGGCCGGCGCTCTAACCAACTGAGCTACTCCCGCGTGGCGCACAGATGTCCGCGGAACGAGGGGGGACTTAAAGGCCGGGCTTGGTGAAGTCAAGGACGTTGCATCCACAGCCTGAAGGAGCGGATATCCGCCGGTGGCGCGCAGGAACGTGACCCGGCCGCGCCGGGCGGCGTAGTCAGTCCGGTCCCGAATCGTCTACGCCTCCGGGAACCTGCGGGGTCCGGGGGCGGTCTCCCCAGCCACCGGCAAGAATCGAGGAGGCCAGACATGGCGAAGAAGGCAGCCGCTCCCGCCACCATCACCCTCAAGCACCTCGCCGCCGACATCGCGGAAAGCCAGGACCTGTCGAAGAAGCAAGCCGAGGCCGTCCTCACCGACATGGTCGAGCTGATCGCCAAGCACCTGAAGAAGGGCGACCGCGTCCGGATCGTGGGGCTGGGCATCCTCCAGGTCCGCAAGCGCGCGGCCCGCACCGGCCGCAATCCCGCCACAGGCGAGCCCATCCACATCAAGGCCAGCAAGAAGGGTCAAGGAACTGAAAGAGGCGATCTGAGGTGACTGTTCGTTAAGCCTGATCGAAGCTCGTTCCGGCCGCAACGTGGCCCGCTTTTCTGATATACCGCCTGCTCCCCCTGACCCCCGGCGGTTTGACCAGAAATGTCCTCACTCATCTTCACGCATACCGTGACCGAGCGCTTCCTGCGCTACGTCACCATCGACACCCAGTCCGATCCGGAATCCCCCAGCTCGCCCTCGACCGAGAAGCAGAAAGACCTCGGCCGCGTCCTCGTCACCGAGCTGAAGGCCATGGGCGTCGCCGACGCCCATCTCGACGACTACGGCTACGTTTACGCAACGATCCCGGCCAACACCGACAAGAAGGTGCCGGTGATCTGCTTCTGCTCGCACATGGACACCTCGCCCGACGTCACCGGCAAGGACGTGAAGCCGCAGCTCGTGAAGAACTATCGCGGCGGCGACATCACCCTGCCGGGCGATACCAGCCAGGTGATCCGCTTCGCCGAGCATCCCGCGCTGAAGAACCAGATCGGCAACGACATCATCACCACCGACGGCACCACGCTGCTGGGCGCCGACAACAAGGCCGGCGTCGCCGAGATCATGGATGCCGCGCATTTCTTCATCAACAACCCCGATGCGAAGCACGGCACCCTCAAGATCCTGTTCACGCCGGACGAGGAAATCGGCCGCGGCGTCGACAATGTCGACATCAAGAAGCTCGGCGCCGATTTCGGCTACACCATGGATGGCGAGACCGCGGGCTCCGTCGAGGACGAGACCTTCTCGGCCGACGGCGCCACCATCACCATCAACGGCGTCAGCGCCCATCCGGGCTATGCCAAGGGCAAGATGGAGCACGCGATCAAGATCGCAGCCGCCATCGTCGAGCGACTCCCGAAGGAAGGCTGTTCGCCCGAGACGACGTCAGGCAAGCAGGGCTTCCTGCATCCGATCGGCATCGACGGTGCGCTGGAGCAGGCGACGCTCTCCTTCATCGTGCGCGACTTCACCGAGGAAGGGCTGAAGGAGAAGGAGGTCCTGCTCGAGAACATCGTCAAGGATGTGATGAAGGACTATCCGCGCTCGACCTACAAGTTCGAGGTCAAGGAGCAGTACCGCAACATGAAGCAGGTGATCGACCGTCACCCGCACATTCTCGAATACGCCATCGAGGCGATCCGCCGCGCCGGCCTGCGCCCGATGCGCACCGCGATCCGCGGCGGCACCGACGGCTCGCGCCTGTCCTTCATGGGCCTGCCCTGCCCCAACATCTTCGCGGGCGAGCACGCGTTCCATTCGCGCCTGGAATGGGTCAGCCGGCAGGACATGGAAAAGGCGGTGCAGACGATCGTGCACCTCGCCATGATCTGGGAGGAGAAAGCGTAGGCGCGCGGCTAATCTCGGCGCGCGAAATAATTCCAAGCCCTAGGGAACGAGCCGGCGCGGGGCGCGTTGGCGATCCAAGTCCCAAGGACGAAGATTGTGAGCACAAAGGCCTCAGCCGGTCAGCCCCGGGCTGGGGCCTTTTCGCGTCTCGATTGCGCCCGGGACCAGCCTGCCCCTCAGGCGGTCGCAGCAGCTTGGCCGCCGCGATACTCCGCCCACGCTTGCCGCAGGATTTGCAAAGATGAGGTGAGGAAGATTCCCGCCATCACGGCGGCAACAGCGAGATCAGGCCATGCCGTTCCGGTACCGAATACGCCAACGGCAGCAATCATCACGATGACGTTGCCGACCGCGTCATTGCGCGAGCAGAGCCATACCGACCGCACGTTGGCGTCGCCGTCCTTGTGGCGCGCGAGCAAGAGAACCGAGGTCAGATTCGCCGCCAGCGCGGCCAGGCTCATCGCTCCCATCAGCTCCGCGCGAGGAAGCCCCAGGATCAGGGTCTGATAGACCGTTGATCCGAACACCCAGGCTGCCATCGCACTGAGCGACAACCCCTTGAACAGTGCGGCGGTGGCCCGTGTCTTGAGGCTCGCGCCGATGACCGAAAGGCTCAAGCCGTAGGTGACTGTATCGGCCAGGAAGTCGAGAGCATCGGCCTTGAGAGCCTGCGAGCCGGCCAAGTGGCCCGCCACCATTTCGCTCACGAACATCGCCGCGTTGATGGCGATGACGGTCCACAATATGCGCTTGTATCGTGGATCAAGCCCGTCGAAGACCGGAACGCCTGCCGAGCAGCAGTCGGCGCAGCCCGACGTGGCGACCTCCTCCATCCGGGGTTTGGCGGCCTTCTCGCAGCACGCGTCGTGTGAGCAGCAGGACTCTTCAGGCATTCCAGGCTCCCTCCGGCGTCCCATTTTACCATGCGCCTGTAACGATGGCGATCTTCCAGGCGCGGTTCCACAATTGCCTCGGCCTCTAGTCCCTACGAACGAAGTCATGTCAATCCGCGTTGCGGACCACTCGATCGACCCCTCGCACCGTTTGCCTTGGAGGAGGAAAATGAGAATCTTGCGAACTGACTGTAACCAAGTCGGCAATACGAGCGAACTATAGCCATGTGGGTATGACGACCACGGAAACCGAGCTCAAGGCACTCATGCTTGCCAGCCAGGATGGCGATGCTGCGGCGCATCGCATGCTGCTTGAGCGGCTGAGCCGCCATTTGCGCGCCTATTACAAGGGCAAGTTCGCGAAAATAGGCCGAGGCGTGGCGGAGGCCGAGGATCTGGTTCAGGAGGCCGTGCTGGCGATTCACCTCCAGCGACACACCTACGATCCGCAGGAGCTGTTAACGCCCTGGGTGCACGCGATCGCGCGCTACAAGCTGATCGATTTTCTCCGCCGAAACCGGGCCTCGGTTACCGACGTGCCGATCGACGAGGCGGGCGACGTCATTGCCAATGACGATAACCTCAGTGCCGAGAGCAGCTTCGATCTCAGGCGGTTGCTCAAACACCTGCCGGAAAAGATGCAATGCGCGATCGAGGCCGTGAAACTCGACGGGCTGAGCGTCGCTGAAGCGGCACAGCGCTGCCACATCTCGGAATCGGGCGTGAAGGTCAATATTCACCGCGGGCTAAAGACCCTGGCGGCGTTGATCGCACAGAGGACGCAAACATGAAGACGGACGAGCTGATCAGCGCGCTCAGCGCGGGTGTCGAACCGGTCAACCGGCGACAGGTCAACCGCAGCGTCGGCACTGCGCTTGTGGTTGGAATGGCCGTTGCAATCGGAGTCACGTTCTTGGCACTCGGTGTCCGCACCGACCTGACCACGCCACGCACCCTGATTTTTCTGTTCCTGAAGATCGCATTCGCGTTCGGCACCACAGGCGCGGCGGCGGTCTATCTGGCACGGCTGGCGCGGCCTGGCGGGGAACGAAGGGTATCCCCGGGCCTCGCCGCACTGCCCTTTGTGGCGATCCTCCTGCTTGCCGGCATCAGCCTTGGGCAGGCGCCGAGTTCACACTGGGACAGGATGGTGATGGGCGATCAATGGCTCGAATGCCTCATCTCGATTCCGATCATCGCGATTGTACCGTTTGCCGTCGTCATCTGGGCTGTGCGACAGGCAGCTCCGACCAATCTGGTCCGTACCGGCGCCTTCAGCGGGCTCGTCGCAGGTGGCATGAGCGCGATGGCCTATGCGCTTCACTGCACCGACGACTCGCTGCCCTTCGTCGCGCTCTGGTATGGCGGTACGATCGTGCTGTGCACCCTCGCAGGCGCATTGTTGGGACCCCGACTGCTGCGCTGGTGAGAGGCTGCACTCACGTCGGCGTGAGCCTGTAACCGTGTCGCGGATGGCTCCGAACTCCTCAGAAGAAGCGCAACAGAGGCGCTTCCGCGAAAATCATGGAGCCGGAACTATGTTGACGAAGAGCCTTCTCGCACTCACGCTTCTCTTGGCCGTCTCGGTCAGCGCCCATGCGGGCTCGACCATTTCCGACAGGAGCTATTGGCCGAATGAGGCCAGGCAAACCTCGCAATCCAGAACGTTTGTCCTACCTCAAGGCCCGTATTCCGCGTTGGCCTATGATCGACAAGCTCCTGAGCTGCCCGCCACCGCACCGGCGGGCGGCGCATCCGGATGGCGTTATCAGGGAGGCCCCAAATCCCACTAGGATTGCGCAATAACATGGTACTCCGCGATCGCTCGAAACGGTTAACCACCAGCGCTCCCTGCTCTCACACTTGTGAACCGGGGGACTTTCCAGTGTTGCCACCGTGTGAGAGTGTCGCGCAATGATGGCTTGTCGCATCCTCAGGCTAGTGCTCGCGGTCCTCGTGACCGCGGGGCTGATGGTTGCGCCGCTGGTGACACCAGCAGCGGCGGAGCCCCTGATGGCTAGCGACATGCAGATGACCGGCGCACAGGACATGTCGGCGGACATGCCGTGCTGCCCCGACGAGCAGAACAGCAAGCAATGCCAGGACTGCCCGCTCCTCGCGATCTGCATGCTGAAGGCGTTGCAGGCAGGACCTGTCGTCGCGACCGCCATCCGCTATGCGCGTCCTCTCGCGCTGCTTCGGCCGCTCGATGATGCCATCGGCGACGGCCTCACCCGCCCACCTCCGGATCATCCCCCTCGATCGATCGTCTGACAGGCGCTCCGCCGCCTGGTGAACATGCGTGCCGCAATCGGCGCGCATGGCTGCATACCGTCTTGCGACGCGTCACGTCGTTGCGTGCGACTCCATCAGACCCATCGAGGAAATTGAAATCATGACAACGTCCCACGTCGCGCGCGCCGCCATGGCCGCGCTGATCGCAACCGCGTTTGCGACCTCCGCACGCGCCGAAATCAAGAACTATGAATTCCAGCTCATGCAGCCGACCGTCAAGGCCGGCGCCGATCGCATCGTGACGGTACGGCTGGTCAACAAGACCTCCGGCAAGACCGTGCCGGATGCCGTGGTCTTCGCCAGCCGGCTCGACATGGCGCCCGACGGCATGCAGGAGATGGCCACCAAGGTCACGCCGATGCCGGGCACCGAGCCCGGCACCTACCGTTTCAAGGCCACCTTCGGCATGGCCGGGCGCTGGCAGCTCTCGCTTGGCGCCAAGGTGCAGGGCGAAAGCGGCACGGTCGAAAACAAGCTCGTCGTCACGGCCGAGCAATGAGCAAGAGCCGCCTCATCGGCACTGCCGCTGCGCTTGTCGCAGCGGTAGGCGCCGCGCTGTTTGCCGGCAGCTTTTTGCCGGCGAATGGCGATCCGATTTTGTTCGCAGCGAATGCGGCGGATACGGTCGCCCCGCTCTATTATCAGGATCCGGACGGCAAGCCGCTCTATTCGCCGACGCCGAAGAAGACCGAGGACGGCCGCGACTACGTCGCCGTACCGGCGCCGTCCGATGCCGACGAGCCTAAAGGCGAGCACAAGGCCGATCGCAAGATCAAATATTACCGCAACCCGATGGGCCTGCCCGACACCTCACCAGTGCCGAAGAAGGATTCGATGGGGATGGATTACATCGCCGTCTATGACGGCGACGACAGCGACGACGGTTCGGTCAAGCTGTCGCCCGGCAAAATCCAGCGCAGCGGCGTCAAATCGGAGCCTGCCGAACTACGGCGGCTGCGGACGCTGGTGCGCGCGCCCGGCACTATCCAGCTCGACGAACGCCGGATCTCGGTCATCGCCATGCGCGCCGAGAGTTTTGTGCAGAAGGTTGCCGACGTCACCACCGGAAGCCGCGTGACCAAGGGGCAGTCGCTGATGGAGATCTACAGTCCGGCCGTATCGTCCGCAGCGGCCGAATATCTCGCGACCATCACCTCGAAGACGACCGCGGGCATCGAACCCTACGGCCGGGGCTCGCGGCAGCGGCTGGTCAATCTCGATGTCCCCGAACCCGTCATCGCCGAGATGGAGAAGAGCCATGCGGTGCCGATCACCATCCAATGGTCGTCGCCGCGTGACGGCATCGTGCTCCAGCGCAACGCCATCGACGGCATGCGCGCCCAGCCCGGCGACATCCTGTTTCGCATCGCCGATATCTCGCTGGTGTGGGCCAATGTCGACGTCGCCGAGCGCGACCTCGGCGGCATTGCCGTCGGCCAGCCCGTGACGGTGCGGGCGCGCAGCTATCCCGGTCGGGATTTTGACGGCCGGATCAGCGTCATCTATCCGCAGCTGAACAAGGAAACGCGCACGGCGCGGATACGGATCGAACTCGCCAACGACGATCTCGCGCTGCTTCCCGACATGTATGTCGATGCCGCGATAGATACCGGCAATCCGGCGCCGGTGCTCAGCGTGGCCGAAAGCGCGGTGCTCGACACCGGCAGCCGGCAGGCCGTCCTGGTCGACAAGGGACAGGGCCGCTTCGAGCCGCGCGAGGTCAAGCTCGGGCGGCGGGGCGATGGGTATGTCGAGATCCGCGACGGGCTTGCCGAGGGCGACGTCATCGTCACCTCCGCCAACTTCCTGATCGATGCCGAGAGCAACCTCAAGGCGGCCCTCAAAGGACTCGCCGAAGGCGGCAACGTCCAAGGCACTAACGCGCAAGGCACTGATGCGCACGGCGGCCACGCGATGGGAGGCAAGCCATGATCGCGCGCATCATCGCCTGGTCGGCACGCAACCTGCTGCTGGTCCTGTTCGGCACCGGCTTTGCCGCCGCGGCCGGCCTCTATGCCTTGCTCCATCTGCCGCTGGACGCCATTCCAGACCTCTCCGACACCCAGGTCATCGTCTACACCGAATATCAGGGCCAGGCGCCCCAGGTGATCGAGGATCAGGTCACCTATCCCCTCACCACTGCGATGCTGACGGTGCCAAGGTCGAAGGTGGTGCGCGGCTTCTCCTTCTTCGGCGTCTCCTTCGTCTACGTCATCTTCGAGGACGGTACCGACATCTACTGGGCCCGTTCGCGCGTGCTCGAATTCCTCAACGGCGCCGCGTCGCGGCTGCCCGCCGGCGTCACGCCCACGATCGGGCCCGACGCCACCGGCGTCGGCTGGGTCTACCAATATGCGGTGATGTCCAAGGAATTGAATCTCGCCGAGACGCGGACGATCCAGGACTGGAATCTGAAGTTTGCGCTCGCCAAGGCGGAAGGCGTGGCGGAGATCGCGAGCATCGGCGGCTTCGTGCGGCAATACAACGTCATCCTCGATCCGCAGCGCATGCGCGACCTCGGCATCACCATGCAGAAGATGCGCGATGCCATCCGCGCCAGCAATGCCGACGTCGGCGGCCGCACCGTCGAGCTTTCCGAGTTCGAATATGTCATTCGCGGCAAGGGCTATCTGAAAAGCGTCGACGACATCGGCAACATCGTGCTGAAGACCGACAACGGAACGCCGGTCAAGCTGCGCGACGTCGCCCGCGTCGAGCTCGGACCGGACGAGCGGCGCGGCATCGCCGAGCTCAACGGCGAGGGCGAGGTGGCGAGCGGCATCGTGCTGCAGCGCTTCGGCATGAACGCACTCGACGTAATCGAGGGCGTCAAGAAGCGATTCAGGGAGATCGCAACCAGCCTGCCGAAATCGGTCGAGATCGTTCCGGTCTACGACCGCTCCAACCTGATCAAGGCCGCGATCGAGACGCTCCGGCATACGCTGCTCGAGGAGAGCATCGTGGTGGCGCTGGTCTGCATCGTGTTCCTGCTGCATGTCCGCAGCGCGCTGGTTGCCATCCTGATGCTCCCCGTCGGGGTGCTGATGGCGTTCGGGGCGATGAAGCTGCTCGGGATCGGCTCCAACATCATGAGCCTCGGCGGCATCGCGATCGCGATCGGCGCCATGATCGACGCGGCGATCGTCATGATCGAGAACGCGCACAAGCATCTCGAGCGCGCCGCGCCCGGCCATTCGCGGGTGGCGATCCTGATCGAGGCCGCCGCCGAGGTCGGCCCGGCGCTGTTCTTCAGCCTGCTGATCATCACCGTCTCGTTCATGCCGATCTTCACCCTGGAATCGCAGGAGGGCCGGCTGTTCAGCCCGCTCGCCTTCACCAAGACCTTCGCGATGGCGGCGGCGGCGCTGCTGTCGGTCACGCTGGTGCCGGCGCTGATGGTGATCTTCGTCCGCGGCAGGATCATCCCGGAGCACAAGAACCCGATCAACCGCTTCCTGATCTGGATCTACCGGCCGGTGATTTCGGGCGTGCTGCGGGCGCGGATCCCAGTGATCCTGCTCGCGCTTGGCGTGCTCGCCGCGTCGATCTGGCCGGCAGGCCGGCTCGGCTCCGAGTTCATGCCGAATCTCAACGAAGGCGCCCTGCTCTACATGCCGACGACGCTTCCCGGCATTTCCGTGACCAAGGCGGCCGAGCTGATGCAGACCCAGGACCGCATCATCCGCTCGTTTCCGGAAGTGGCCTCGGTCTACGGCAAGGCCGGTCGTGCGGCAACCGCGACAGATCCGGCGCCATCGGAGATGTTCGAGACCATCGTCGACCTCAAGCCGAAGGAGCAGTGGCGCGCCGGCGTGACGATCGACAGCCTGATCGCCGAGATGGACAAGGCGCTGCAGTTTCCGGGCGTCTCCAACGCCTGGACCATGCCGATCAAGGCGCGCATCGACATGCTCTCGACCGGCATCCGTACCCCCGTTGGCATCAAGGTCATGGGCAGCGATCTCGCCGGAATCGACAAGCTGGCCCGGCAGATCGAGCAGGTGCTCAAGGCGGTGCCCGGCACCTCCTCGGCCTATGCCGAGCGGAGCCTCGGCGGCTACTATCTCGAGATCACGCCGGACCGCGAGGCGCTGTCGCGTTACGGCATCATGGTGCAGGACGTGCAGGACACGATTGCGACCGCGCTCGGCGGCCAAACGGTGACGACGACCGTCGAGGGCCGGCAGCGCTTCACCGTCAACATGCGCTATCCGCGCGACCTGCGCGACAATCCGAAGGCGATCGCCAGCGACATCCTGGTGCCGATGCCGGGCGGCGGCGCCGTCCCGCTCGGCGAGGTCGCAAGCGTCACGCCGGCGCGCGGGCCGACCTCGATCCGGACCGAGAACGGCCAGCTCGCCACCTACATCTATGTCGACATCCGCGACCGTGACCTCGGCGGCTATGTCGCCGATGCGAGGGCCGCGGTGCAGGCGAGCGTCCAGTTCCCATCAGGCTATTACGTGGTCTGGAGCGGGCAATACGAATATCTGGAACGCGCCACCGCGCGGCTGAAGATCGTGGTGCCGGTGACGCTGCTGATCATCTTCCTGCTGCTCTACCTCAACTTCCGCTCGATCACCGAGACCATGATCGTGATGCTCTCCCTGCCCTTCGCCCTCGTCGGCGGCCTGTGGCTGATGTGGTGGCTCGGCTTCAACCTCTCGGTCGCGGTCGCGGTCGGCTTCATCGCGCTCGCGGGCGTGGCGGCCGAGACCGGCGTGGTGATGCTGATCTATCTCAACCACGCCCTTGCCGAAGCCGAAGCGCGCTGCGCGCGCGCCGGACGCGTCCTGACCCGCGACGATCTCGACAAGGCGATCATGGAGGGCGCGGTCGAGCGCGTCCGCCCGAAGATGATGACGGTGGTTGCGATCATGGCCGGCCTGCTGCCGATCATGTGGAGCAGCGGGACGGGCTCGGAGATCATGCAGCGGATCGCCGTGCCCATGATCGGCGGCATGATCTCGTCGACGCTGCTGACGCTGATCGTGATCCCCGCAATCTTCGGCCTGGTGAAGGGCTTCGGGCTGCGTACGGGCGATGGGGCTGTCGCGTCGGAGCAAATTCCGGAGGCCGCCGAATGAGCTCGTAATCCCCCGGAATGTTGCGCCCCGGTCGCGCTCGCATCAAGAGGTGCGGCTGCGACGTTGAGTTCCCCACACGTAACACTATTGCGGGTCGACACTGTTCCCGCTGCCATGCTAGGCCAGCCGAACCGACAGCGAGAGTGAATTCGTGGTCCTGAATCGCCGACCCTTCAGACGGAGCACCACGCGCCATTGGCGCAGGCTCGTGGCTGTGTTCGTCGCGGTCATGTATCTGCTCTCGGGCGCGCTCCACGGCGCCCACGACATCGATGTGACCAGCCCGTCCGGCGGCTCCGAGATCGCGGCGATGCTCGACCACGGCGCGGCCGGCCATGGCGATCATAAGGCGCTTGCCGGCCATCACTGCCACGGCTGCTTCTCCATCGCTGTCGTGCAACCGGTGCAGCCGGAAGCCGCGGCCGATGTGATGGCCGCGCCGGTCCCGCAGCGGCAGCCGGCGCTCGCCGGCATCGCGCCCGATACGGCATCCCCGCCCCCCAAGCACCTGACCTGAACGGATCAGCCGGGCGCCCCATCGCGCCCATCGGTTCTCCTTCACAGGTTCTGTTCATGTTTTGCAGGCGACTGGCTGCGCGCATCGCGTGCGCGCTGGCTATTCTCATCAGCCCACCCCTGGTGCTGACGTCACACGCCCAGACGCTGACCATGCGCGCGGCGCTCTCGCGCGCGCTGGCCGCGAGCCCGCGCCTGACGGCGGCGGAGCGCGACGTCGGCATCGCCACCGGTCAGCGCATCCAGGCCGGCGCGCTCCTCAATCCGGAACTGTCCTATGAACAGGACAATTCATTCGGGTCGGGCATCTATCGCGGCACGAAATCGGCCGAGACCACGCTCCAGATCAGCCAGGCCTTCGAGCTGTTCGGCAAGCGGGACGCCAGGATCGCGGCCGGACAGGCCGGCATCGAGGTCGCCGCGATCCAGCGCAAGGCCGTCAGGCTGGAAGTGCTGTCGGAGACGGCGATCGCCTTCCTCAGCGTGCTCGGCGCGCAGCGGCGGATCCAGATCCTGGACGAGCAGATCGCCGCGATCGACCGGCTGACGCCGCTGCTCCGCCGCCGCGTGGAAGCCGGCGCCTCCTCTCCGGCCGAGACCGGCCGCGCCGAGGTCGCCTCCGCCCTGGTGAAGGCCGACCGCGAGCGATTCAAGGCGACGCTGGCAAGCGCCCGGCGCGAGCTCGCGGTGCTGATGGGCGATCCCTCTGCGAAATTCGGCGAGGTCTCCGGCCGGCTCGACACCACGGGGCGCCCGCCGACGTTCCAGTCGGTGGTCGCCGCCATCGATGCCAATCCGCAATTGGTGCGCTGGACGGCGGTCTTTGCCCAGCGCAATGCCGAACTATTGATGGCGCGGCTCAAGCCCTATCCGGACGTGCGGATCGCGGCCGGCTGGCGCCATTTCAACGAAACCAATGACGATGCGGCGCGCCTCACCGTCTCGGTGCCGATACCCGTGTTCGACCAGAACCAGGGCAACATCCTCTCGGCGCAGGAAAGCCTCGCCAAGACCGGGGCCGAGCGCGAGGCCAACCGCAACACGCTGATCGTGATTGCCGGCCGTGCCTATGACTCGCTCCAGGGCTCGCTGCGCGAGCTCGCGGTGCTGCGCGAGATCGCCATCCCCAAGGCCACTGAGGCTGCGGAAGCGATCTCGCAAGGCTACGGCCAGGGCCGCTTCTCCCTGCTCGAAGTGCTCGACGCGCAAGCGAGCGTGACCCAGGCGCGGCTGCGCGAGCAGGAAGCGCTGCAGAATTTCCATGCCGGTGTGGCGACCATCGAAGGCCTCGTCGGCAATCCCTTTGCGCTGGCCCGGGAGGGCGCTCGATGAAGACATCCTCCACAATCCTCGTCGCGATCGTGACCGCAGCGCTCGGTGCCTATGGCTACGCCATGCTTGCAGCGCCCAAGGTCGCACCGACCGAACATGCCGCGGACAAGAAGCCGGAGAAACCAAACGACCACGTCGAGCAGGACGAGCATGGCGCCGACCGCATCCGCATCTCCGACGTCAAGCTCGCGGCCGCCGGCGTGACGCTGGCGGAAGCCGCGGGCGCCACGCTGACCGACACGCTGGCCTTCAACGGTATCCTGCGCGCCAATCAGGAAGCCGTGGTGCAGGTGACACCGCGCTTTCCGGGCGTCGCCAAGTCGATCCAGAAGCGCATCGGCGACAAGGTCGCCAGGGACGACCTGCTCGCCGCGATCGAGAGCAATCAGAGCCTCACGGTCTATGAGCTGAAGGCGCCGATCGCCGGCACCATCATCGAGCGGCAGATCTCGCTCGGCGAATACGCCTCCGAGCAGAAACCGGCCTTCGTCGTCGCCGACCTCTCCAGCATCTGGGTCGACCTGTCGATCTACCGGCAGGACCTCCGGCGCGTCCGCCTCAACGACGAGGTGCTGATCGACCCCGACGATGGCCGCGGCGAGATCAAGGGCGCGATCTCCTACATAGCGCCGATCGGCTCGAGCGAGACCCAGACCGCGCTGGCGCGCGTGGTGCTGCCAAATCCCGACGGCCGGCTCCGCCCCGGCCTGTTCGTCACGGCGCGGCTGATCCTCGCCGCACGCAATGTCGCAGTTGCCGTGCGGCGAAGTGCGATCCAGACGCTGGAGAACAAAACCATCGTGTTCGTCCGCGAGGACGGCGACAAGATCGAGGCACGTCCGGTCGAGCTCGGCGATTCCGATCCGAAATTCGTGGAGATCCGCGCAGGCCTTTTGGCCGGCGAGCGCTACGTCGCCGAGAACAGTTTTGTGGTCAAGGCGGAGATGGGCAAGGGAGACGCCGACCATGATTGACGCCCTCCTCGCCTTCTCCATTCGTCAACGATGGCTCGTCGTTCTGTTCGCGCTCGTCGCCGGCGGCTTCGGCGCCTGGAATTTCACCCGCCTGCCGATCGACGCGGTGCCCGACGTCACCAACGTCCAGGTCCAGATCAACACGCGCGCGCCGGGCCTGTCGCCGCTCGAAGCGGAGCAGCGCATCACCTTCCCGATCGAGACCGCGATGGGCGGCCTGCCCAGGCTCGACTACACCCGCTCGATCTCGCGCTACGGCCTGAGCCAGGTCACCGTCGTGTTCCAGGACGGCACCGACATCTACTTCGCGCGCCAGCTCGTCAACGAGCGCATCCAGCAGGCAAAGGACCTGCTGCCTGCAGGCACCGAGGTCGCGATGGGGCCGATCTCGACCGGGCTCGGCGAGATCTATGTCTACTCGGTCGAGGCCAAGGCCGGCGCGAAGTCACCGACCGGCGCCGAGTTCACGCCGACGGAACTGCGCACCATCCAGGACTGGATCATCAAGCCGCAACTGCGCACCATCCCCGGCGTGATCGAGGTCAACTCGATCGGCGGCTATGAGCGGCAATTCCACGTGCTGCCGATCCCCGGCCGGCTGATGGCCTACAAGCTCGGCTTCCGCGACATCATGACGGCGCTGGCCGCCAACAACGCCAATGTCGGCGCCGGCTATATCGAGCGCAACGGCGAGCAATATCTCGTCCGCGCACCCGGCCAAGTCGCCAATATCGAGGACATCAGGGACATCGTGATCGGCTCGCGCGGCGGCGTGCCGGTGCGCATCCGCGACGTCGCCGACGTCCAGGAAGGCCAGGACCTGCGCTCGGGCGCCGCGACCACCAACGGCAGCGAAACCGTCCTCGGCACCGCCATGCTGCTGATCGGCGAGAACAGCCGCACCGTAGCCCAGCGCGTCAAGGCGAGGCTCACGGAGATCGCGAAATCGCTTCCCGACGGCGTGATCGCGCGCGCCGTCTACGACCGCACGCATCTGGTGGAAGCGACCATCCAGACCGTCGAGAAGAACCTCGTCGAAGGCGCGGCGCTAGTGATCGCGGTGCTGTTCCTGATCCTCGGCAACATCCGCGCCGCACTGATCACGGCCTGCGTCATCCCGCTGTCGATGCTGTTCACGATATCAGGCATGGTCGAGAGCAAGGTCAGCGCCAATCTGATGAGCCTCGGCGCAATCGACTTCGGCATCATCGTCGACGGCGCGGTCATCATCGTCGAAAACTGCCTGCGGCTGCTCGCTGCCGAGCAGCACCGGCGCGGCCGGCTGCTGTCGCTCGAGGAACGGATGGAGACGATCCGCGCCGGCAGCAGCGAGGTCATCAAGCCGAGCCTGTTCGGCACGCTCATCATCGCCGTGGTCTATCTGCCGGTCCTGACCCTGACGGGGACCGAAGGCAAGATGTTCACGCCGATGGCCCTCACGGTGCTGATGGCGCTCGCGGGCGCGGCGCTGTTGTCGATCACCTTCGTCCCGGCCGCGGTGGCGATCTTCGTGACCGGCAGGGTCTCGGAGACGGAAAACCTCTTCATGCGGGCCGCCAAGCGGTTCTATGTGCCGCTGCTCGACCGCGCCATCCGCTACCGCGGCAGCGTCGCGTTTGGCGCCGTCCTGATCGTCGCCGGCAGCGTCTTCGCCGCGACACGCATGGGCGGCGAATTCATCCCGAGCCTCGACGAGGGCGACATCACCATCGAGACCATCCGGATTCCCGGCACCAGCCTGACCCAGAGCGTCGACATGCAGATTCGGCTGGAGAAGGCGGTCAAGCAAGTGCCGGAGGTCGCGACCATCTTCTCCAAGGTCGGTACCGCCGAGATCGCCAACGACCCGATGCCGCCGAACGCCGCCGACACCTATGTCACGCTCAAGCCGCGCGAGGAATGGCCCGATCCCGCCAAGCCGAAGAACGAGGTGATCGAGGAGATCGAACGCGCCGCCAACACCCTGCCCGGCACCGCCTATGGCATGACCCAGCCGATCCAGATGCGCTTCAACGAGCTCATCGCCGGCATCCGCAGCGACGTCGGCGTCAAGATCTTCGGCGACGATCTCGACGTGCTCGCCGGCATCGCCCAGCAGGTCAACGGCGTGGTCCGCGGCATCGAGGGCGCCGCCGACGTCAAGACCGAGCAGGTCGCGGGCCTGCCGATCCTCACCGTCAAGCTCGATCGCCAGGCGCTGTCGCGCTATGGCCTCAGCCTCAGCGAGGTGCAGAACCTCCTCGAGATCGCGATCGGCGGCAAGCCGGTCGGCAAGCTGTTCGAAGGCGATCGCCGCTTCGACATCGTGGTCCGGCTGCCGGAAAGCCTGCGTGCCGACCCCGACACGATCAAGTCGCTGCCGATCCCGCTGCCGCCGGGCGAAGACGTCGCGGCCGTCACGAAAACCGCCTGGCCGGGGACATCGGGAACGACGCCGCGCTACGTGCCCCTCTCTTCCGTTGCGGCAATCGAGATCGCGCCGGGTCCCAACCAGATCAGCCGCGAGAACGGCAAGCGCCGCGTCGTGGTGATGGCCAACGTTCGCGGGCGCGATTTGCGCTCCTTCGTCGCCGAGACGCAAGCCGCCGTCGCGGAGAAGGTCAAGCTGCCGCCGGGCTACTGGATCCGCTGGGGAGGCCAGTTCGAGCAGCTGGTCTCGGCCACCAAGCGGCTGACCATCGTGGTGCCGGTGGCGCTGCTGCTGGTGTTCCTGCTGCTGTTCATGGGCATGGGATCGGCGGCTGATGCGGCGCTGGTGTTCTCCGGCGTGCCGCTGGCTTTGACGGGCGGCGTCGCGGCGCTCTTGCTGCGCGGCATCCCGCTGTCCATCAGCGCCGGCGTCGGCTTCATCGCGCTGTCGGGCGTCGCCGTACTCAACGGCCTCGTCATCATCGCCTTCATCGAGCGGCTGCGCAGCGAGGGACGATCCGTTGCGGAGGCGGTGCGCGAGGGCGCGCTGACCCGGCTGCGCCCGGTGCTGATGACCGCGCTGGTCGCCTCGCTCGGCTTCGTGCCGATGGCGCTCGCCACCGGCGCCGGCGCCGAGGTGCAGCGGCCGCTCGCAACCGTGGTGATCGGCGGCATCATCTCCTCGACCGTGCTGACGCTCCTTGTGCTACCGGCGCTCTACATGCTGTTCCGGCGTGACGTGGCAAGCGAAACGCCTACAATGGCGGCTGATTTGGCAGCGTCCGGGGAGCGCTAGGTTTGGGCAGCCACGACCACCACGGCGATCACCATCATGACGATGCAGGTCACGGGCATGATCATGGTCGTGGTCTCGGCCACGCGCATGTCCATGCGCCCGCCAGTTTCGGCAAGGCCTTCGCGATCGGCATTTCGCTCAACACTGCGCTGGTCGTGGCCGAGGCGGTCTATGGCTATATCGGCAACTCCACCGCCCTGCTCGCGGACGCCGGACACAATCTCTCCGACGTGCTCGGCCTGGTCGTGGCGTGGGGCGCCGCAATCGCGGCGCGGCGCGCGCCGAGCGGACGCTTCACCTACGGCCTGCGTGCCTCGACCATCCTGGCGGCACTGGCCAATGCCGTGTTCCTGCTGGTCGCGACCGGCGCGATCGGCTGGGAGGCGATTTTACGCCTGCGCGAGCCGGAGCCGGTCGCGGGGGTGACCGTGATGGTGGTCGCCGGCATCGGCATCCTCGTCAACGGCTTCACCGCCATGCTGTTCGCGAGCGGTCGCAAGGACGACATCAACATCGAGGGCGCCTATCTGCACATGGCCGCCGACGCCGCCGTCTCGCTTGGCGTCGTCGTCTCGGCGGCGCTGATCATCTGGACCGGCTGGCTCTGGCTCGACCCCGTCACCAGCCTCGTCATCTGCGCCGCCATTCTCTGGAGCACGACCAGCCTGCTCCGCGGCTCCATCGACATGTCAATGGCGGCCGCCCCCAAGGGCACCGACCTCGCCGCGATCAGGGCGCTCCTGCTGGCGCGCCCGGGTGTGTCCGCGATCCACGATCTGCACGTCTGGCCGATCTCGACCACCGAGACGGCGCTGACCTGCCATCTCGTCATGCCCGCAGGTAGCGGCGATGCGTTCCTGATGGAGACCGCGCAGATGCTGAAGACATCCTTCCGCATCGGCCACACCACGCTTCAGGTGGAGACGCATCCGGATAATGGCTGTGCGCTGGCGCCGGATGACGTGGTGTGAAACGGCATTTGCTCAGCTTCAACTGCGCACAACCGCGTCGAGCAGCGAGCGCTACGACGCCTTCGCCGTCACGATCCAGATCGCGCCCTGAAGCGCCACCGACTGTCCCTTCAAGAACGGCGCGAGCGTCTTGCGGATCGAGGCCTTAGCGGCCTCATACGTCTCCGGCGGATGCCCTTGCAGCGCTCGGCTGGCGGGGCCGATCTGGAGCGAGCCCTCGACGGCGGCATCGAGGCCGCCGCCGATGGCGATATCCATCGCGAGATTGTGCGGCTCCGTCGCCACATCGACGAAGCCCGCCCCTTTCAGGATGCGCATCACGCGCTCTTCGGATGCGAAGGCGAACGGGCCCGGCTCCTCCGGCCCGACCGGCGGCATTTTGGGCACGTGCTTGTAGACCGCCATCAGCGGCGCCATCATCCACGGGTTCTCCTTCGGCTCGCGCCAGCAGGCGAAGGCGAGCCGCCCGGACGGCTTCAGCGCGCGACGAAGGTTGGTGAAGGACGCAATGGGATCGGCGAAGAACATCACGCCGAAGCGCGAGGCCAGGAGGTCAAAGCTCGCCGGCTCGAACGGATGCACCGTCGCATCCGCCAGCACGAAATCGAGCGGCAGGCCCTTTGGCGCCAGCGCACGCGCCTGCGACAACATGGGGTCGGAGACATCGAGGCCGAGCGCGAAGCCATCAGGCGCCACCGCCTTCGCAAATGCCACCGTCGTTGCGCCGGAGCCGCAGCCGACGTCGATCACGCGCTCGCCCGGCTTCGGCCCGGCGCGATCGATCAGGACATCCGCGATCGGCCCGAGCAGCCTCTCCTGCACCGCATGTCGATCGGCCCAGCGTTGCCCGCTGGGGCCGTTCCAATAGGCGATCTGGTCGACATTCTGCTCGTGTCCGCTGGGTTGCTGCATCGGGACCTCATCGCGCACTCACGCGCCGTTCAGCCCATATCACGAACCGAAGTTGCGGCCCATTCAAATTGAAGGTCGGACGGGCACCGCTTGGATGCTTGTGCCTGGAGCCTACGAATTCGGCCAGGGCAGTTGGGCCTTGAGCTTCTCGCCAAGCAACTCCTCGCCGCAGGCGCTCAGATGATCGGGATCGCTGAACGTCAGACAATCGCCGGTCAGCAGGAAATACTGATCGACCTTGAGCACGTCGTAGAATGACAGATACTTGAAGGTCTGTGGCCCTTCGGCGACTTCCTTGGCAATCTCGGCGTCCAGCGCCTTGAAATGATGGAGCGAGACGGGATTCATCCTGAACGCGTCCCTTGCGATTGACGGCGGATCGCGGAAGTTGACCCGTGCTTCGACAAAGGGACCGAGCCACACGATCTTCGCCAGCGGCGCGATCGTCCGCAGATAGTTGATCGTGAAGGCGACCTTCTCGTAATTGATGAGATATCCCGTCTTCCACTCGAACAGGTGGTGGTTTTCCGAATTGCCTTCCAGGTCGGTCAGAAGGTGAGCTCCCGACACGTTGAAGACGATCCCGCGCACGGAAGCTCCGTTGCGATCGAGGAAGCCCTTGAGCCTGGAATACGGACAGGCATCGCTGTCGTTCCACGCACGGCAGCCTTCGTCGACCAGACCGACGACGAACTCGCCGGGGCTCGCCTTGGCCACCGCATTGTAGACGTTCTCGCCGTGGGAATCGCCGACGACCATGGTGGCCGGGCCAAACTTCTCGGCACAGGATCGAAACCGCGCCTCGAACGCCTCGTCCGGACGGGGAGACCAGAACTGGCAGCCGCTGTCGATCAGCCGGGCCTTGATATCGCGCAAGCCATATTGCTTGATGAGCGCATAGGCCCGCTGGGTCGCCATGTCGTTGCGGGCGAGATAGCTGTTCTCGAGCCCGCCGGTGAAGATGCCGACCAGTCCGAGGCCGGCCAGTCCCGCGGAGGCAGCACCGCAATAGGCGAACACCTCGTTCCGGGTGAACCGCTTGCGGTCGCGCGCCGGGCGCTCGACCAGCACGTAGGTCAGGTAGGCCAGGAGCAGCGCAATCGCCGAAAGGCCGATGAAGACCGGGATATTGGCCTCATAGATCGCGCCGAGCCGCGCAAACGCAAACACGGGCTGATGCCAGAGATAGGCGCTGTAGCTGATCAGGCCGATGCCAACGAGGCCGCGCGTCGCAACGATGCGGCCCGATAGCGTATCGGGTCGCAGGAACACGATCGCCAGCGCCGTGCCGAGTGTCGGCGGCAACGTGTAAACGCCGGGATAGGGAATGTTGTGATAGGTGAAGATCGGAATCGCGATCAATGCAAGACCGAGCAACGCAAGCGGCTCGGCGAGCCGGCGCGGCAGGCGCCGCGCTTCGGTCTCGATGCGGCACAGCGGCAGCAGCGCACCGATCAAAAGCTCCCAATACCTTGCCGGCAGGAGGTAGAAGGTCGCTGCCGTCGCGTGACGCGATCCCCAAACAGCGAGAGCGAAGCTCAGTACAGCGGTCGCGACAAACAACGCGATGGCGTGACGTCGACCGAGCTTGAGCAACAAGAACAGCGCGATCGGAAAGACCAGATAGAACTGCTCTTCGACCGCAAGGCTCCAAGTATGGACGAGTGGCTTGAGCTCGGTCGGCCCGTCGAAATATCCGCTTTGCGACCAGAAGAAGAAGTTCGAAACGAAACCGCAGACCGAGAGCAGGCTCCTGGCGAACTCCTCGAGATCGCGCGGGCTCAGCGAATAGATGGCGAACGGAATGCACGCAAGGCAGACCAGGAACAAAGGCGGCAAAATGCGCCGGGCGCGCCGCTCGTAGAAGCCGACGAAGCTGAAGCCGCCATTTTCATATTCGTCGAGGATGATCGACGTGATCAGATAGCCGCTGATCACGAAGAAGACGTCGACTCCGACAAAGCCGCCCGAGAATCCGGGAACCCCGGCATGATAGAGAATGACAGGCAGGACCGCGATCGCTCGCAGGCCGTCGATCTCCGGTCGGTAGGGCAGCTTGGTCGGCATATGGCCGGCGTCGGATCCAGGTGGTGCTTGGCAGGGCAGCCGCTCTACGCGTCCCAGTTCGGGCCGATATGCCCGACGCGAAGACCGGCCGCAAGCACAAGATGCAGCCGGAACCGATGGCCGTCGGCTCGGTGCTGCCCGCTCGGCCCGTTCCAATTGACGAGGCAGTACCGAAAAACGCGTTGGTGGGCGGTCACGGATTCGAACCGCGGACCCTCTCGGTGTAAACGAGATGCTCTAACCAGCTGAGCTAACCGCCCCTCGCCGCCTCTTTATCCCTACCCGCCCTCGGTGAGCAAGTACGGAACATCAATCCTGCGGCCTCCCCGGCAGCCCCGGCACGGCGTCGATCCACACTGCCGCCGACTGGCACCAGATCTGTCGGCTGGGCCTCAGAGCGTCGCGCTGGCGGATGCTGCCCCAGCGGATGCCCCAGTCGTCGGCCTGGTCGCCCTCGCCGCTGGTGAACAGCGGGGAACCACAGTCGGCGCAAAAATGCTGGAAGCGCATCCGGCCGTTGTCGCCGCGCTTGCCGTAGATTTTTGGCGTGCCGCCGGTGAGCTTGACGTCGCCGGCGGAACAGATCGCGGTGACCCGGAACGGTGATCCCGTCAGCGTCTGGCAGTCCTGGCAATGGCAGACCGAGACCGCCTCGGGGTCGATCTCGGCTTCAAAGGTGATCTGCCCGCAATGGCATTGCCCGTCGATCTGCATCGCCCTCGTTCCCTTGCATCAAAGCAAAAACGGCGCCCGAAGGCGCCGTTTTATCATCTTTCGCTGGAGCTCAGTGAGCGGTCAGGCCACCGGCGGCTTCGTCGCCGTCCGGCTTCACCGTCACCTTGGTGTCCTCTTCCCAGACGATCGGCACCGGCTTCTTCACCAACGCCCTGGCGACGACGTCGTCGAGACGGGAGACCGGGATGATCTCCATGCCGCCCTTGATCGCATCGGAAATCTCCGTGAGATCCTTGGCGTTGTCCTCGGGGATCAGCACCGTCTTGATGCCGCCGCGGGCAGCAGCCAGCAGCTTCTCCTTCAGACCGCCGATCGGCAGCACGCGGCCGCGCAGCGTGATCTCGCCGGTCATCGCGACATCGTGGCGGACCGGGATGCCGGTCATGACCGAGATGATCGCGGTGGCCATCGCCACGCCCGCCGACGGACCGTCCTTCGGCGTCGCGCCTTCCGGCACGTGCACGTGGATGTCGCGCCGGTCGAACAGCGGCGGCTCGATCCCGTAGACGATCGCGCGCGAGCGGACGTAGGACGCCGCCGCCGAGATCGATTCCTTCATCACGTCGCGCAGGTTGCCCGTGACCGTCATCTTGCCCTTGCCCGGCATCATGACGCCTTCGATGGTCAGCAGCTCGCCGCCGACATCGGTCCAGGCAAGGCCGGTGACGATGCCGACCTGCGGCTCGCTCTCGATCTCGCCGAAGCGGTACTTCGGCACACCCAGAAGCTCTTCGAGCGACTTCTCGGTGACCTTGACCGACTTCTTCTTGGAGATCATCAGCTCCTTCACCGCCTTGCGGGCGAGTGTGGAGAGCTCACGCTCCAGGTTACGCACGCCCGCTTCGCGGGTGTAGCGGCGGATCAGCAGCAGCAGCGCGTCGTCGTCGATCGAGAACTCCTTGGAGTCCAGGCCGTGCTTGGACACCGCGTTCGGGATCAGGTGCTTGCGCGCGATCTCGACCTTCTCGTTCTCGGTGTAGCCCGCGATCCGGATGATCTCCATGCGGTCCATCAACGGTCCCGGAATATTGAGCGTATTCGCGGTCGTGATGAACATCACGTTGGACAGATCGTAGTCGACCTCGAGATAGTGGTCGTTGAAGGTCCCGTTCTGCTCGGGGTCGAGGACCTCGAGCAAAGCCGAGGACGGATCACCGCGGAAGTCGGCGCCCATCTTGTCGATCTCGTCCAGCAGGAACAGCGGATTGGACGACTTGGCTTTCCGCATCGACTGGATGATCTTGCCGGGCATCGAGCCGATATAGGTGCGGCGGTGACCGCGGATCTCGGCCTCGTCGCGCACGCCGCCGAGCGAGACGCGCACGAACTCGCGTCCGGTCGCCTTCGCGATCGACTTGCCGAGCGAGGTCTTGCCGACGCCGGGAGGTCCGACGAGGCACAGGATCGGTCCCGTCAGCTTGTTGGCGCGCGACTGCACCGCGAGATACTCGACGATACGTTCCTTGACCTTCTCCAGACCGTAGTGATCGGAGTCCAGGATAGCCTGCGCCGATTCCAGGTCCTTCTTGACCTTGGACTTCTTGTTCCACGGGATCGACAGCAGCCAATCCAGGTAGTTGCGCACGACGGTCGCTTCCGCGGACATCGGCGACATCTGGCGCAGCTTCTTCAATTCGTGCTGCGCCTTCTCGCGCGCTTCCTTGGAGAGCTTGGTCTTGGAGATCTTCTCTTCGAGATCGGCGAGCTCGTCGCGACCGTCGTCGTCGCCGAGTTCCTTCTGGATCGCCTTCATCTGCTCGTTGAGATAATACTCGCGCTGGGTCTTCTCCATCTGGCGCTTGACGCGCGAGCGGATGCGCTTCTCGACCTGAAGCACCGAGATCTCGCTCTCCATCAGGCCCAGCACCTTTTCGAGGCGCGTGGTGACCGACAGCGTCTCCAGGATGCCCTGGCGATCCGCGATCTTGACGGCGAGATGGGAGGCGACCGTGTCGGCGAGCTTGGCGAAATCGGTGATCGCCTGCACCACGCCGACGACCTCGGCCGAGATCTTCTTGTTGAGCTTCACATAGCTCTCGAAGTCGGACACGACCGAGCGTGCCAGCGCTTCCGCCTCGACCGACTTCGCATCGGTATCGGCGAGCGCAATCGCGGTCGCTTCATAGTAGTCGGCGCGATCGGTGTATTTCTGCACGCGCGCACGCTCGAGCCCTTCGACCAGCACCTTCACGGTGCCGTCGGGAAGCTTCAAGAGCTGGAGCACGCTGGCAAGCGTACCGGTCTCGTAAATCGCATCGGGCGCCGGATCATCGTCGGACGCGTTCTTCTGCGTCGCGAGCATGATCAGCGCGTCGTTCTTCATCACCTCTTCGAGCGCGCGGATCGACTTCTCGCGGCCGACGAAGAGCGGCACGATCATGTGCGGGAAGACGACGATGTCGCGCAAGGGAAGCACGGGATAAGCGTGCGTTTCGCCATGGACGATGGTTGGCCTGGGTTTTGGATTAGTCATGGCCTTTTCCTTTTGCTTTGCCCCCTTGCACGCAGCCCGCCATGCTCATGCGCAACCGCCACAAGGTGCCGAGGTGATCCACAAAACCAGTCTACCATTCCAAGGTTGGACCGGGCTTGCCGGATCGGAACTGAGGCGAATCTTGAAGAGAATTCACGCTCGCCGCCGACATTAGGTGGCTATCGACCGGGGGGGTGTCAAGTCATTGAAAAACGCGCGCCATCAGGCGCTTACGCACACGGGTAAGCGACGCTAACTCGGCTGCGGAGATACATTCCGCAGCCGTCACTTCTCAGGACGATTGGAGCGTTCCAGCGCCGCAAATCAGGCGCTGGCGTTCTCGACGGCGCGATCGGATCGATCGGCGTAGATGTAGAGCGGACGGGCCGTGCCTTCCACGACTTCGCGGGAAATCACGACTTCTTCCACACCTTCCAGACCCGGCAGGTCGAACATGGTCTCGAGCAGGATCGCCTCGAGGATCGAACGCAGGCCACGGGCGCCGGTCTTGCGCTCGATCGCCTTGCGGGCGACCGCGCCAAGCGCCTCGTCGGCAAAGGTCAGCTCGATGTTCTCCATCTCGAACAGGCGCTGGTACTGCTTCACAAGCGCGTTCTTCGGCTCGGTCAGGATCTTCTTCAGCGAGGTCTCGTCCAGATCCTCGAGCGTCGCCACGACAGGCAGACGGCCGACGAACTCGGGGATGAGACCATACTTCAGGAGATCCTCAGGCTCGACGTGACGGAAGATCTCGCCGGTACGGCGGTCCTCCGGCGCGAGCACCTGGGCGCCGAAGCCGATCGAGGTCGACCGTCCGCGTGCCGAGATGATCTTCTCGAGGCCGGCGAAGGCGCCGCCGCAGATGAACAGGATGTTGGTGGTATCCACCTGCAGGAACTCCTGCTGCGGATGCTTGCGGCCGCCCTGCGGCGGGACCGAAGCCACCGTGCCTTCCATGATCTTCAAGAGCGCCTGCTGCACGCCCTCACCCGACACGTCGCGCGTGATCGAGGGATTGTCGGACTTGCGGCTGATCTTGTCGATTTCGTCGATGTAGACGATGCCGCGCTGGGCGCGCTCGACATTGTAGTCGGCGGCCTGGAGCAGCTTCAGGATGATGTTCTCGACGTCCTCACCGACATAGCCGGCTTCGGTCAGCGTCGTTGCGTCCGCCATCGTGAAGGGCACGTCCAGGATGCGGGCGAGCGTCTGCGCGAGCAGCGTCTTGCCCGAACCGGTCGGACCGATCAGCAGGATGTTCGACTTCGCGAGCTCGACGTCGTTGTGCTTGGTCTGGTGGTTGAGGCGCTTGTAGTGGTTGTGCACCGCGACCGACAGGACCTTCTTCGCGTGGCTCTGGCCGATCACGTAATCGTCCAGCACCTTGCAGATTTCCTTCGGCGTCGGAATGCCGTCGCGCGACTTGACCAGCGAGGACTTGTTCTCCTCGCGGATGATGTCCATGCAAAGCTCGACGCACTCGTCGCAGATGAAGACCGTGGGACCCGCGATCAGTTTGCGGACTTCGTGCTGGCTCTTGCCGCAGAACGAGCAATATAGCGTGTTCTTGGAGTCGCTCGTGCCGACCTTACTCATTCATGTCTCCGTCCGCGGTTCGATCCCGTTCCGCTCGATCGCTCCATCCCGACACACCGGTCGGTATGAAGTTCAAATAGAGCAAATTCCGTACCAAAAAAGACCCTACGCGCTACATCCCGTGCGAATCACGGTCACTCGATTCTCCCGCGATCATAGCGGATCATTCGTAGCCAACCATGCTGTCACCCGACTATCAAGAATTCGCTAATCGGGGGTCGCCGGCTACCCGTGACAATACCGTGATTTCAGGTCTTGGCACGGGCGAAGTGATCGAAATCACCCCGGCGTTGCTGGATTGCCACGAAAAACAAGCACGAAAGCGGAACTTTCTGCTTGTCGCAGGGCGCAAAACAGCGTTTTGCAGTGCGCACACGAGTCCTAAACGTGAACGCTCCCCTGAAGGTACCCGGGCGCCCCCGAGGGACGCCGCTACCGACCGGTAGTGCTACTGGGTCTTCGCCGCCGCCGGCTCTTCGGCGCGCTTGTCGATGACCCTGTCGACCAGGCCGAACTCCTTGGCGTCGTTGGCGGTCAGGAACTTGTCGCGTTCCAGCGCGTCCTCGATCGTCTTGTAGGTCTGGCCGGTATGCTTCACGTAGATCTCGTTCAGCCGCTTCTTCAGGTTCAGGATCTCCTGCGCGTGCAGCATGATGTCGGTGGCCTGGCCCTGGAAGCCGCCGGAGGGCTGATGCACCATGATGCGCGCGTTCGGCAGCGAGAAGCGCATGTCCTTCTCGCCGGCGGCGAGCAGAAGCGAGCCCATCGAGGCCGCCTGCCCCGTGCACAGCGTCGAGACCGGCGGGCGGATGAACTGCATGGTGTCGTAAATCGCAAGGCCCGACGTCACCACGCCGCCCGGCGAGTTGATGTACATCGAGATTTCCTTCTTCGGATTTTCCGCTTCGAGGAACAACAGCTGCGCGACGACCAGCGTCGACATGCCGTCCTCGACCGGACCGGTCAGGAAAATGATGCGCTCTTTCAGCAGGCGCGAGAAAATGTCGTAGGCGCGCTCGCCACGGTTGGTCTGCTCGACCACCATGGGCACGAGGTTCATGTAGGTTTCAACCGGATCGCGCATGAGTCACCTAGGGTTTTCGGAGGCGGACATCGCCACTCTTGGCTGCCAGTCTGGCTGGATTTGCCGGAAGGCCGATGGACGCCCGTGATGCAGGAAGTTGGTAGCGGTAGAAGTTTGGGTACAGGGTGTACCGACAGATATAGCCCAATTCGCGCCAGACAAGTGCGGAGCGAATTAAGGCTTAATCCGCCGGGCACTTGAAGCTGATTCTCGCAAGAAGGCCCAGCCAGCCACATGGCTAGCCGGGCCCTTCCGCTGATCATCCTTAATAGAAGACTGTCTCAAAGCCTTCAGGCCGCGGTCTTTTCCGCCTCATCGTCCTTGTAGAGGTCCTCGCGCGAAACCTTCTTCTCAGTCACGTTGGCGAGCTCGAGGATGAAGTCGACGACCTTGTCCTCATAGATCGGCGCACGAAGCTGGGCCAGCGCCTGGGCGTTGCTGCGGTAATAGTCCCAGACTTCCTTCTCGCGGCCGGGCATCTGGCGGGCCCGCTCGATCACGGCGCGGCCGACCTCGTCGTCGGTCACGGTGATCTTGTTCTTCTCGCCGATCTCGGAGAGCACGAGGCCGAGGCGCACGCGGCGGTCGGCGATCTTGCGGTACTCTTCCTTGGCGGCATCTTCGGTGGTGTCCTCGTCGGCAAAGGTCTTGCCGGCCGAGTCCATCTCGGCCTTGACCGAGTTCCACATCAGATTGAACTCCTCGTCGACGAGCGAGGGCGGCGCCTCGAAGCGATGCGCCTCGTCGAGACGGTCGAGCAGCGCGCGCTTGACGCGCTGGCGCGTCGCACCGGCGAACTCGGCAACCAGACGCTCGCGCGCGGCTTCCTTCAGCTTGTCCAGCGATTCGAGGCCGAGCGTCTTGGCGAACTCGTCATCGATCGCAATGTCCTGCGGCGCTTCGATCGAGGTCGCGGTGGTCTCGAACTCGGCCGGCTGGCCGGCGAGCTTGTCGTTCATGTAGTTCTTGGGGAACGACACTTTCAGCGTGCGCGTCTCGCCCGCGCCGATGCCGGTGAGCTGCTCCTCGAAGCCGGGGATGAAGGTGTTGGAGCCGATGACGACCTGGATGCCCTCGCCGGTGCCGCCCTCGAAGACTTCGCCGTTGATGGTGCCCTTGAAGTTGATGGTGACGCGGTCGCCCGACCCGGCCTTGGCGCCGTCGGCCTTCGCGGCATAGCCGCGGTTGGTGTCGGCGATGCGCTTGATCGCCTCGTCGACGTCGGCGTCGGTAACGTCAGCCACGGGCTTCTCGACCTGGAAAGTCTTGAAGTCGGCGAGCGCGATCGACGGCACCACCTCGATCGCGACGGTGTAGGTCAGATCGGTCTTGCCGCTCAGCAGCTCCTCGACCTCGGCCTGCTCGGACGGCATGGTGATCTTCGGCTCGGTCGCGAGGCGGAAGCCGCGCTCGGAGAACAGCTGCGTGTTGGTGTCGCGGATGGTCTGGTCGATGGTCTCGGCCATCACCGAGCGGCCATAGACCTTCTTCAGATGAGCGACCGGCACCTTGCCGGGACGGAAGCCGTTGATGCGGACCTTGTCCTTGAGGTCGACGAGCTTGGCGCCGGCCTTGGCGTCGAGATCAGACGCGGGAACGCTGATCTTGAACTCGTGCTTCAAACCTTCCGAGAGGGTTTCTGTGACCTGCATGGCGTCCAATCTTCTTCTCGTTCGGCCCCGGCACGCATGCGTCGGGACGCTGTCATTAATCGATCCAACGCGAGGCAAACGCCTCAACGCCGGTGGTTCATCAGAGCCCTGCTCCAGACGGAAAACATCCGCACGAAGCGAGGCCCTTCGGTAATCCGTGCAAACGCTGAAAGCGCTTGGTGCGGGCGGAGGGACTCGAACCCCCACAACTTTCGTCACTGGAACCTAAATCCAGCGCGTCTACCAGTTCCGCCACGCCCGCGTGAATTTGCATCAAGACCGGCCGCGATGCCGCGGGCGGCCGGGCTTATAGCATGCGCCTGACTGTTCGCAGCAAAAAAATGGCCTGATGGAGGCAGGCTTCAAGTAGGCACGATGGCTGGACTTATCCAGCGCGGCGTGGTCCGGATCGGGCCATGAAACCGCGGATCTTTCACCCGAGCCGACGCGAGGTTCTGGTTGGCCTCGGAGCCTCGGCTGCGGGGCTGATGGCCGGCGGCGCAGGTCCGTCCGTGACCGCCCAGATCGCCCTTCAGGCGAGGCCGGCAACGCTGGCTCTGAAGCCGGGGCAGCCGCCCACACCAATCTGGGAGCTGGCCGCCGTAAGCCATACCAGGGGCGTCCATCTCAAGCGCGGCGACCGCTGCGAGGTGGTGTTCCGCAACGACCTGCCTGTGCCGCTTGCCCCAGTCTGGTACGGCCTCAACGGCCCGGCTGCGGCGGACCCGCTGCGAGGACGCGCGCCGACGGCGCCGGATGCGACTGAAACTTCAATTATTTCAATATCAAACGCCGGAACCCTGCTGACCGACTTTCGCCTCTTCGAGGACGGCCTGAAGCAGCCGGCGCGCCCGCTTCCGATCATCGCGGAGGAGACGAGCCGCATCGCCGTCGATCGTGACGAAGTCCTGCTGATCGAGGAATGGCGCCTGCGGCCGGATGGGACCGCGCTGCCCCCGGGCCGCGACCCCAAGGACACGGCCCCGCTCTACACGATCAACGGGCAGACTTCATGCGAGCTCTCAGCCGCCGCCAATGAGCGGCTGCGGCTGCGCTTTATCAATGGCTCCCAACGCACTGTCCTCGCAATCAAATTGGAGAATCACGAGGTCCGCGTGATGGCCCTGGACGGACAGCCGGCCGAGCCGTTCCCGGCGCGCAACGGCGCGTTGGTGTTGGCCCCGGGCGGACGGGCCGACGCCTTTGTGGACGCAGCCACACCGGCCCAATTTCTGCTGCATGACGGCAAGGAGGCCCGCCCGATCGGAAACCTCTCGATCTCCGGCAGACTGGAGCGGCGCGCGCCGCTGTTGCCACCGCAGCCGCTCCCTGCGAATGCCCTGCCCGACCAGCTCGATCTCAAAGGCGCCCTGCGGTTCGATGTCGCGCTCGGTGCACCCGATACCGGTTGGACGCGGCCTGCGGATTTCTCCACCTCCTCGGCGCCCGCCTTCCGCGCCAGGACCGGCCGCACCGTCGTGCTGACCCTCAAGAACCCCGCCCCGATCACGACTGTCTTCCACCTGCACGGCCATCCCTTCCGCCTGCTCGACAAGCTCGACGACGGCTGGAAGCCCTACTGGCTCGACACGCTCGCGATCGAGTCCGGCCAGACCCAGCGCATCGCGTTCGCGGCGACCTCGCCCGGACGATGGCTGATCGAATCCGTCGTGACCGACTGGGCCGCGCCGCGGCTGGTGCGCTGGTACGCGGTGGAGTGAGGTTTCGTAGGATGGGTAGAGCGCAGCGAAACCCATCGCCATCACGCCGAGGTTTGAGATGATGGGTTTCGCTGCGCTCTACCCATCCTACCCGCCGGAGCGAGCAGCTCAGTACTCGATCCCCAGCGCGTTATAAATCCGCCGGTGCACGGCCGGCAGGGTCTCGGTCAGGTCCTCCGCGATCAGCCCCGGCCCCGCCTCGCTTGCCGCCTCGCCATGCATCCACACGCCGATGCTGGCGGCTTCGAAGGCCGGCACGCCCTGCGCCAGGAGCCCCGCGATGATGCCGGAGAGCACGTCGCCCGCACCCGCCGTGGCGAGCCAGGGCGGCGCATTGGCGGCGATGGTGGCGCGGCCGTCCGGCGCGGCGATGGTGGTATCCGGCCCCTTCAGCAGCACCACGGCGCCGGAGCGTTCGGCGGCGGCGCGGACGCGCTCGAGCTTGGAACGGCCGGGGTGCTTGTTGCTGAGATCGGAGAACAGGCGCGGAAACTCGCCCTCGTGCGGCGTCAGCACCACCGCATTGTCGTGCGAGGCCTTGATCGATTCGAACAGGCGCTCGGGATTCGCGGCAAAGCTCGTCAATGCATCAGCGTCCAGCACCAGATGCCGCTGCGCGCCAAGCGCGGTGTGGACGAAATCGCAGGTGCGATCGCCAACGCCTGTACCGGGGCCGATGATGCAGGTGTTGTAGCGCTTGTCGCCGAGCAGCTCGCCGAACTCGATCGCGGTGTCGACGGGGCGAACCATCACCGCGGTCAGCGCGGCCGCATTGATCGCGAGCGCATCGCGCGGGCTCGCGAGCGTCACCAGGCCCGCGCCGGACCGCAACGCGCCGCGCGCGGCGAGCCGCGCCGCGCCGGTCGCGGCGGCATCGCCCGAGACCGCCAGCACATGCCCGCGTGCGTATTTGTGGCCGTCGATCCGCGGCACCGGAAAGGCCGCGCCCCAGAAATCCGGGTCGTTCTCGAAGGTCTGCGGCCTGATCTCGTCAAGCACCTGTGCGTCGATACCGATATCGGCAACGCGCACGCGGCCGCAATGCATCCGCCCCGGCAGCAGCAGGTGCGCCGGCTTCTTGCGGAAGAACGTGACGGTCTCGGTGGCGTTGACCGCGGCGCCCAGCACGGCGGCACTGGTGCCGTTGATGCCGCTCGGCAGATCGACCGCGAGCACCAAGGCACCATTGGCGTTGACGGCCTCGATCATCGCGCGCGCCTCGCCGTCAACGGGGCGGCTGAGACCCGCACCGAACAGCGCGTCGATGATCAGCGCGGGCTTTCCGATCGCCTGCGGATTGAACGGGAGCACCGGGTGCTTCCAGCCGCGTGCGGCGGAGGCCGCGTCGCCCTGGAGCTGGTCGCGCTCGCACATCAGGATCACCGAGACCTCGCGGCCCTGGGCGGCGAGCTCGGCGGCTGCGACAAAACCGTCGCCGCCATTGTTGCCGGGGCCGGCCACGATCAGGATCGGCCCCTCCTCCACCAGCGCGTTGGCGGCCTCCGCGACCGCCTGGCCCGCGCTCAGCATCAGCTTGAAGCCGGGCGTGCCGGCCGCGATCGAGAGCTGGTCGGCGCGCTGCATTTCGGCGTTGGTCAGAACTTCCATGCCACTTCCCTGTACAAACGCCTCTTCAACAGGCATCTTCGGTGCCGATCCGACCGCCGGAACGCCGATTTGCCCACAGATTGAACCGTTTGCCTATTTCGTAGTCTTCGGTATTTTGGGCCGGTCGGCTCCACCTATCAGAGATGCTCGTTAAAAGGCTGATAACGCTCCAATAATCAGGGCATTTGCAACTTGGCATAGACCCTGCTTTCGAGGAAGCCGCTTCGGTTCGTCGTGCTCACTGACATCTATCAGGGTGTGGCCGGCCGTTGGTGCCGGGCTGGTCAGGGATCCCGGCATAGCGAAGACAAGATCGTGCGTGAGAAAAGCGCATCCTGACGAAGACGTTGCTATTTGATCGAAATGCCGGGAGGCGCGCAGTGAAGAAAATCGAAGCCATCATCAAGCCGTTCAAGCTCGACGAGGTGAAGGAAGCGCTTCAGGAAGTCGGCCTTCAGGGCATCACCGTCACCGAGGCCAAGGGCTTTGGCCGGCAGAAGGGACACGCCGAGCTTTACCGCGGCGCAGAATACATCGTCGACTTCCTGCCCAAGGTGAAGATCGAGATCGTGATCGGCGACGATCTGGTCGAGCGCGCCATCGACGCGATCCGCCGCGCTGCGCAGACCGGTCGCATCGGTGACGGCAAGATTTTCGTCTCCAACATCGAAGAGGCGATCCGCATCCGAACCGGCGAATCCGGGCTGGACGCTATCTGAGCCGGGTGCTATCCCGCATTTTGCGACACTCTGACAAGAAATAAGGCTGCTTCGGCGGCCCGAATTCGTTTGTGCGGTCGCGCGCGAACTCGCCAAAAGCGAGAATAATCCTGCTCATCTGGAAACCGACCCGCAGAGCCAAAAGGGGTATGCATGAAGACCGCCAAAGACGTCCTGAAATCGATCAAGGACAACGACGTCAAGTACGTCGACCTGCGCTTCACCGATCCGCGCGGCAAGTGGCAGCATGTGACGTTCGACGTCAGCATGATCGATGAAGACATATTTGCCGAAGGGACGATGTTCGACGGCTCCTCGATCGCCGGCTGGAAGGCGATCAACGAGTCCGACATGTGCCTGATGCCGGATCCGGTGACCGCGACGATCGATCCGTTCTTCGCCGAGACTACCATGGTCATCACCTGCGACGTGCTCGAGCCGACCACCGGCGAGCCCTACAACCGCGACCCCCGCGGCATCGCCAAGAAGGCGGAAGCCATGGTGAAGTCGATGGGCGTGGGCGACACCGTCTTCGTCGGCCCCGAAGCCGAGTTCTTCGTGTTCGACGACGTGCGCTTCTCCTCCAGCCCCTACAACACCGGCTTCAGGCTCGACTCCTCGGAGCTGCCGACCAACACCGATACGGAATATGAAGGCGGCAATCTCGGCCACCGCGTCCGCACCAAGGGCGGCTACTTCCCCGTCCCGCCGCAGGACTCGGTGCAGGACATGCGCTCGGAAATGCTCGGCGCCATGGCCAAGATGGGCGTCAAGGTCGAGAAGCATCACCACGAGGTCGCCTCCGCCCAGCACGAGCTCGGCATGAAGTTCGACACGCTGACGCTGATGGCCGACCATCTGCAGATCTACAAATACTGCATCCACCAGGTCGCCCACATCTACGGCAAGACCGCCACCTTCATGCCGAAGCCGGTCTATGGCGACAACGGCTCGGGCATGCACGTGCACCAGTCGATCTGGAAGGACGGCAAGCCGGTGTTCGCCGGCAACAAATATGCCGACCTGTCGGAGACCTGCCTCCACTACATCGGCGGCATCATCAAGCACGCCAAGGCGATCAACGCCTTCACCAACCCCTCGACCAACTCCTACAAGCGTCTGGTCCCGGGCTATGAGGCTCCCGTGCTGCTCGCCTATTCCGCGCGCAACCGGTCGGCCTCCTGCCGCATCCCCTACACCGCTTCGCCGAAGGCCAAGCGTGTCGAGGTGCGCTTCCCGGATCCGCTCGCCAATCCCTATCTCGGCTTCGCCGCGATGCTGATGGCCGGCCTCGACGGCATCAAGAACAAGATCGATCCGGGTCCGGCGATGGACAAGGACCTCTACGACCTGCCGAAGGAAGAGCTGAAGCAGATCCCGACGGTGTGCGGCAGCTTGCGCGAGGCGCTCGAGAACCTCGACAAGGACCGCGCCTTCCTCAAGGCCGGCGGCGTGTTCGACGACGACTTCATCGACAGCTACATCGAGCTGAAGATGACCGAAGTCGAGCGCTTCGAAATGACCCCGCACCCGGTCGAGTTCGACATGTACTATTCGGGCTAAGCGGCCCGAACTGTCTGCGACAAGCAAAAGGCGCTCCGCGAGGGGCGCCTTTTCGTTTTGGGGCGCCTCGTCGCCGATCCAGTCACCATGTCGCTGTAAAAGCCCGCTGCAGCTCGGCCGGAGCCGTGACGCCGCTCGCGATTAGCAATTGGGTGAGAACCCGTGCCTTCTGGGGATTGAGGTCCTCGGACACGACGAAGCCGTTCTTGTCATCGTCGACCTCGACATTGCGGGTGACGAAGCCAGACCGAACCCGCGTGGAACGGACGACGAGGATCCCTTTCTTCGCGGCCGCTTCGAGCGCATCGAGCGCCGGCTTCGACGTATTGCCGTCACCGACACCGGCCAGCACGATGCCTTTGGCGCCGTGGGAAATGGCGTCCTCGATCGGAACGGCGTCCATGTTGGCATGCGAGTAGACGATCTCGACCCGCGGCAATTGCTCGCCTGCCGGGAGCTGATAGGCCGCGCGCTTGAGACCGGCAGCCTGGGCCATGAAACGGATGCCGCCCGCGGTGTCGACATAGCCGATCGGCCCGCCGTTGGGAGAATTGAACGTCTCGATGCTCGTGGTGTTGGTCTTGGTGACCGAGCGTGCTCCCTCGATCTTGTCGTTCAGCACGGCCATGACGCCGCGACCGCGGGATCGGGGATCGGCGGCCACCTGGACCGCTTCGTACAGATTGCCGGGGCCATCCGCGCTGACGGCTGAAGCCGGACGCATCGAGCCGACGATGACCACCGGCTTGTCGCCACGCACCACATTGTCGAGAAAGAACGCCGTCTCCTCGAGCGTATCCGTGCCGTGGGTCACGATGACGCCGTCGGCCTCGTTCTTGTCGAAGGCCTCCTGAATGCGACGGGCCAGCGCAAACCAGACCTTGTCGTTCATGTCCTGGGATCCGATCGACGAAATCTGTTCGGCGTTCAGCTTTGCCAGCTTGTCCAGACCCGGCACCGACTGCATCAATTGCTCGCCCGTGATCTGGCCCGATTTGTACGCACCGGTCGCACGCGCGTCAGCCTGGCCTGCGATGGTGCCTCCCGTCGCAAGCACGAGAATGCGCGGCAGGCCTCCGGCCGAAGCGTCCTTGCCCGGCTCCGCAGCGTGCGCCGCTGCGCCGATGCCGCCGGACCAGAGCGCAAAAGACAGCAGTGGAATGGCAAGCATGGATGTTCGACGTTGGCGACAGCTGGCTGGGCTGGCGGTAGGCTTCGTCATCGAATTGTCCTCCCGTTCAAGTAGGGATCGACATTCGATACGCCCATTGAGGCCGAAGATGGGTCAGCCTGCTGCTTTCCCTATGGGTTGTCCCGCCGCGGCATAAAATGATCGAGCAAACCCGTCGGTAGCGGAAAGACGACGGTCGACGACCGTTCGCCCGCGATGTCGTGCAGGGCCGCGAAGTAACGTAGCTGCATCGCCTGCGGCTCCTGCGCGAGAATCCGGCCGGCCTCGACGAGCTTTTCGGCGGCCTGCTGCTCGCCCATCGCGTTGATCACCTTGGCGCGCCGCAACCGTTCCGCTTCGGCCTGCTTGGCGATCGCGCGCACCATGGTTTCGTTGAGATCGACGTCCTTGATCTCGATCCCGGTGACCTTGATGCCCCAGACGTCGGTCTGCTTGTCGAGGATCTCCTGGATGTCGGCGTTCAACCTGTCGCGTTCGGCAAGCATCTCGTCGAGCTCGTGCTTGCCGAGCACCGAGCGTAACGTGGTCTGCGCGAGCTGGCTGGTGGCGGCCATGTAATCGCCGACCTTGATGATGGCCCGCTCGGGGTCGACGATGCGGAAATACAGAACGGCGTTGACCTTGACGGAGACGTTGTCCCGCGAAATCACGTCCTGGGGCGGGACGACCTGCACCATCACCCGTAGATCGACCTTTACCAATTGCTGCACGACCGGAATGAGGATGATGAGGCCCGGGCCCTTCACGCCGGTAAAGCGACCGAGCGTAAAGACGACGCCACGCTCGTATTCACGCAGGATTCGAATAGCCTGGGAGAGGAACATGATGACAAGCAACGCGAGCGCCGCATAGGTCAGATATTCCAGCATCATGATGGATCTCCCTCGCCTGTTCGGGCTGGTGCGCGCCGTATCAGCAGCGTCAGGTCGACGACGTTTGCGACTTCGACCGTCTCTCCGGGCTTGAACGTTTCGGCGCCGCGCGCCTGCCAGCGCTCGCCATGGGCGAAGACATGACCTTCGCTCCCACGCCAGTCGAGAACCTCGGCGGGCAAGCCTCGCATGGCCTGCGCGCCGACCCGTTCAGGAGCGTTGGCGGCACGCCGCAGCGAACCAAGCACGACGAGCGCAAAGCCGGTGAACACAGTTGCAGCGATGCCGATTACCCACCACGACAGGTGGTAGCCGGGCGCCTCGACCCTGAAAAGCATCAGCGCTCCCAGCACGAAAGCGACGATCCCTCCGAGACCGATCACCACCGTCGGATTGAAGGCTTCGACAGTGAGAAGCACTATGCCGACCAGCATCAGGGCAAGCCCGGCATAGTTGATTGGCAGCAAATTGAGCGCATAGAGGCCGATCAACAGGCAGATCGCGCCGACGACTCCCGGAGCGACGGCTCCGGGAGACATGAACTCGAAGATCAGGCCGTAGATGCCGACCATCAGGAGAATGAACGCCACATTCGGATCGGTGATGACCGCCAGGAAGCGGGATATCCATCCGGGGTCGATGGCTTCAACGACCGCATCCTTCGTCGCGAGGCGTTGCGTTTTGCCGCCTGCAACCTCCACCACGCGGCCATCGAGTTGCCTCAGCAATTCGGCCTGATCGCGCGCGACGAGATCGATGGCATGGGCCTCTAGCGCGCCGTTGGCAGAGAGAGTGGCGGCCTCACGGACCGCTTTCTCCGCCCAGTCCACATTGCGGTTGCGCAGCTCCGCAAGGCTACGGATGAATGCAACCGCATCATTGGTCACCTTTGCCGTCATCGCATCCTTGGGCTGATCCTTCTCGCCCTGCTGGTCACCGTCCTTCTTGTCCTTGCCGCCCTTGTCCGGTGTACCGCTCGGCAGACCCGGCAGCGGTCCGCCAATCTGCACCGGCGTTGCTGCACCAATATTGGTGCCCGGTGCCATCGCCGCGATGTGGGTCGCATAAAGGATATAGGTCCCCGCGCTCGCCGCGTGGGCGCCGGAGGGAGCGACGTAACCGACGACAGGGACGGGCGAGGCCAGCACATCCGCGATGATCTCGCGCATGCTGGAATTGAGTCCGCCGGGAGTGTTGATTCTCAGAAGCACGACCTCGGCGCGCCGTTCGCTTGCGTGGGCCAAGGCCTCCTTCACGTAACTGGCCGACGCGGGGCCAATGGCCCCGTCGATCGAAACAATCAGTGCAAGACGGCCGTTCTCCTCTGCTGAACTGGGAAGGAGGCAGCAGATCAAAGCCACGACGCCAATCGCCGTAACGAGGGCCGCCTTCATGGTCTGCACGGCAGGGCTCCCTTGCAGAGCATATGGTGTTCGTCTCTTGAACCTCAATGCAGCCGTGTGCAGGCCCTTGTCTGATTGTGCGATGCAATGGAAATCGCCCCGCGGATCGGTTGAGCAGGGCGGTGGCGGACCATGCCTTGGGGACCATGCCTTGGGCTGATCCGCCCGCGCACTTGGCGGCTACGGCCTCGCGATCCGCACCCCGTCCGCTCCGATCGCGCCGAACGTACTCGCGATGATCTCGCTCGTCGGCTGCATGCCGCCGAGCGACCAGTGCGAAGGCTCCTGCTCCTCGATCCTGACCCAGACGTTGCGGCGGAAGTCCGGACTGCCCTGCCCTTCGACCTCGACCAGGAGGTCGGTGACGCGTTCGAGCAGCGTTTTCTTCTGTGCGGCATCCAGGATGCCGCGGACGGTGGATATGGTGACGTAAGGCATGTCTCTCTCCAATCATGTCGTGTGACGACAGAGCGAATTTGGACCCGGTGCCCCGGGCAGGGCAGTGGCGGATCAGCCAGAGATCGGGCAATTTCCGCCACGCATCGCTGGCGCCGATCGGTTAGGGTCGCCAGTGGCTGGCAGGAGATCCCATGAAGCTCGCAGTTCTGGCGCTGGAAGGTTGCATGCATTCGGCGATCTCAGGCGTCGCCGACGTCCTGTCGCTCGCCAATCACGTCATGCAGCAGAGCGGCGAAAAATCCCGCTTCACCTGGAAGACGCTGTCGCTCGACGGCAAGGCGGTGCGCGCCGGCGGCGGCCAGACGGTCGCAGTCGACGGCGCGATCGGCAAGCGCGCCGGCTTCGACGCGATCCTCGTCCCCGGCAACCTCGTCGATCACGTCACGGCCGAGCGCCTGCGGCCGCAATACGTCCGTGCCGGCGCCTGGCTGCGGCAACAGCACGCCAACGGCCGGCTGATCGGCGCCTTTTGCAGCGGCGTCTTCCTGCTTGCGGGAGCGGGCCTGCTCGACAACCGCCGCGCCACCATCACCTGGTGGCTGCAAAGCGAGCTTCGGCAGCGCCATCCCGCGATCGACCTCGCCCCGGACGCCGTCATCACCAGCGCGGACCGCGTCGTCTGCGCCGCCGGCCCGATGTCGTGGGTCGACCTCCTGCTCAGGCTGATCGAGATGGTCGACGGCAAGCAGATCGCAAAACTGTGCGCGGACTACGTCGTCATCGACACCGCACAGCGCACCCAATCGATCTTCATGCCCGTGGGCTACCTGCTCTCGCAGGACCCGCTGCTGACCAGGGCCGACCTGCTGGTTCGTCGCACCGGCAAGAGCCCGATGACGGTCAAGCGCCTTGCCGGCGCGCTCGGCCTCAGCGAGCGCACGCTGAACCGGAAGTTTCAGGAGCTCACGCACGAGCCGCCACAAGCCTTCATCATGCGCCGCCGCGTCGAGCACGCGCGCACGCTGCTGGAGACGACGACGCAGCCGATCAAGACCATCGCGCGCACGACAGGGTATGAAGACGAGAGCAGCTTTCGCAAGGCGTTCCGCAAGCTGACGTTGATGTCGCCGCAAGCCTATCGCGCGCGGCGGATGGAGCGGGCGGCGTAACCGCTGACCAAGAGTGTTCGACCCAGCTTAGCGCCTTGTTCGCCCGGCAAATCCACCACTGCGGCGATAGTGCTCTTAACTCTGCTCCAGCCGACGCCGCGAGCAGATCGCGGCCGAGCAATACCGTAATACGCAGTAATCGAACTCGTCTCAGAAAGATGCAGCCATCCTCGCGCTAGAAACAGGTCGCGCCATGAGGTGGATCAACGAGTTGGCGCGACTTTTCTGATGTAATGATGTTTGAAGAGTTGACCCGCGCCACCGGATCGAAGCCGAAGGGAGGCGACATTGACGAGTTCCCCTGACCGATACGGTACTGTTCCCCAGTTCCTCCACTGGGCGACGGTAGTTCTGGTGATCGTTGCGTGGACGCTCGGCATATTTGGCGATGACTTGCCCAAGGGTGGCGCGCGCGAGACAGGCCTGCTTGTTCATGTTTCCGCCGGCCTGTTGATCTTGGCCGCATTGATCATGCGGCTGGTGTGGAGGGCGGCCGTTCCGCCGCCGCCTCCCGAGCCAAACGAATTCCGCAGATGGCTTGGCGCCTTCGCCGACCCATCCGCCCGTCTTTTTCATTATACGCTCTACGCCTTGCTCGTTGTCGTTCCGGTCGCTGGGATCGTTACGCAGTTTGCGCGTGGCGAGGCGTTGCCGCTGCTCGGCATCTACGAAATATCATCGCCATGGATACGAGATAGAGCCTTCGCGCATTCGGTCAAGGAGATCCACGAAATTGCGGCCCACGCGCTTGTATTCGTCGCGTTCTTTCATGCTGGCGCAGCTCTGATCCATCATATCGTTTTTCGCGACAATACGCTGAACCGCATGCTACCTCGCGGCAAATGATGGCGTACCACGGGTACCGCAACATCCTCGGCGAGTGATGCAACGATCGAGGCGGCGGCGAACCAACGTGCTATTTCTGGACCTTTGTGGCGCCGCATGAACCGTGGTGGATCGGCATCGTTGTGATTTCGGATCAACGTCGGAGGAACAGCCATGCGACGTCCAACCATTGCTGCAGCGCTGTTGTTTGCTGCCCTGAACCATCCCGCGTTCGCTCAGACGGCATCTGATCACGAGGGCCATCATCCGGGATCGGACCAAGCAGCGGCACCCGCGCAAACGACGCCCCCCGCAAGCCCGTCCGGAGAGCGACAAGGCATGATGGGTGGTGGAGACATGATGGGTCGCGCGATGAAGGGGCGCAGCACGATGGGCGTGGACGCGATGGGGCCTCCCATAATGTTCCGCATGATGTTTGCGCTTATGGACTCCGACGGCGACGGAGCCATCTCGTCGGCGGAGTTTCAGGCAGCCCACGAGCGAATTTTCAAGGCAATGGACAGCAATAAGGATGGCAAACTCACGCCGGAAGAGATGCAAGCGTTCCTACAAACCAGAAGATAGGCTGACTATCCGCCAAACGAGCTATCCCCCAGGAGGACCTCCGAACGGGGGTCCCGGATCGGCGCTTCGCTTGTCCGGGACACGAACGTGATCTACGCCGTCGCGCGCTGCCGCTCCACCAGCGCTGCGCCAAACGCCTCGAACAGCTTCCGGTTGATCGGATTGCGCTGAGGATCGTATTCGGCGTGCCATTGCACGCCGAGCGCGAAGGTCGGGGCTTCCGCGATGCGGATGGCCTCGATGGTGCCATCCTCGGCGACACCTTCGATCAGCACGCGCTTGCCGGGATCGAGGATGCCCTGGCCGTGCAGAGAATTGACCCGGATCTTCTCACAGCCCAGCAGCCGTGCGAACGCCCCGCCCGGCGTGAGGTCGACATCATGGCGGTCGGCGAACACCACGGTCGGATCGGGGTGGATCTCGCCGTTCTCGAGCCGGGGCATGCGATGGTTCATGCGGCCCGGGATCTCGCGGATCTCGGGGTGCAGCGAGCCGCCGAAGGCGACGTTCATCTCCTGGAGGCCGCGGCAGATGCCGAACAGCGGGATGCCGCGCGCAACGCAGGCGACGGAAAGCGCCAGCGCCACCTCGTCGCGGTGGATGTCGTAGGGCTCGTGCTTCTCGCAAGGGTCTACGTTGAAGCGGGTCGGATGGACGTTGGCGCGGGCGCCCGTTAGGACGATGCCGTCGACGGTATCGAGCAGCGCACCGATGTCGGTGACGTCGGGCGAGCCCGCAAACATCACCGGCAGGCCGCCGGAGACCTCGGCCACCGCACGCAAATTGCGCTCGCCGACCATCTGGACCTGAAATCGATTTTCGACGCGATGGGCGTTCCCGATCACGCCGACGACCGGCTTTCTCATCTTCCGTTTCCGACCTCCCCCGTAAGAAGATTCTCCAAACATGCCCTTCCGATGGAACAAATTCAACCGAAGGGATTGCGGGACGGCAATGCTATTTTCGCGCCTTTGGCGCCGCGTCGGCCCACTTTCGCGCCCCGGCGTCGGCCAAAGCAGGCCCGCCGAGGCGTCAAACCGGTGCATAGCCTCGGCTTGATCCCAGGTAAGATTTGGCGAAAGAGTGCGCTCTGCGGCCTTCCCAAAAGGAGACGACGTGACAATTTCCCGAGATGAACGACCCCGGACCCGCAGCGACCTGGCCTGGGCCATCTCGGTCGGCGGCATCAGCGTCGTGCTGGTCACGGCGCTGCTCGCCTTCACCTGGTATTTTGCCGCCACCCTGCTCCTGATCTTCACCGGCATGCTGCTCGGCGTCGGCCTCAACGCGCTGACCAATGCACTCGGCCGCCGCGTGCACCTGCCGCACACAATGCGGCTTGCGATCGTCTGCATCGCGCTGGCCCTGATGCTCGCGGGCGTCGCCTATCTCGGCGGCGCCACCATCGCCGAACAGGCCTCGCTGCTCAGCAAGACCATCAGGTCGCAGATCACCAACGTGAAGTCCTTTCTCGACACCCACGGTATCGACACCAGCTTCTTCGATTTCGGCAACGCCGCACCCGCCGCCTCCACCGATGCAGGGTCGACGCCCACCCCAAACACGGCCCCGCGCGGCAATTTGCCGGGTGCAGGCGCCCTCGCGTCCAGCGGCGGGGCGATCGTGAGCCAGACCTTCAAGCTGCTGCTTGGCACCATCAGCGCCGTCGGCAACATCTTCATCGTGCTGTTTCTCGGGCTGGCCTTCGCTGCCCAGCCCAGCGTCTATCACGACGGCCTGCTGTTCCTCGTGCCGGCCAGGCACCGCACGCGGGCTACGCTCATCGTCGACCGCATCAGCGAGACGCTGGAGCGCTGGCTGATCGCGCAGATCATCGTCATGCTGGCAGTCGGCGTGGTGACCTGGATCGGGCTGGCCATCATCGGTATCCCCGGGTCGTTCATCCTGGGAATCCAGGCCGGCCTCCTCGCCTTCATCCCAACCGTCGGCGCCATCATCGCCGGCGTCGTCGTGGTGCTGGCGAGTCTCGCCTCGGGCTGGATCCCGGCGCTATCCGCACTGATCCTGTTTCTCGGCGTGCATGCGATGGAGAGCTACGTGCTGACGCCGCTGCTCCAGCGGCAGGCGCTGGACATTCCGCCGGCCACGCTGTTCGCGTTCCAGATCCTGCTCGGCGTCGTCTTTGGAATCTGGGGCCTGGCGCTGGCGCTGCCACTGGTCGCCATCGCCAAGGTCATGATCGACCATTTCAAGACCTATGAGGCGCCGCCCCTGGCAGAGGCGGCTTGAGGTGGCTCAGGTCGTCAGCACAGTCTCGGTGTGCTCGACCTCCGGGGGCGCAGCAAAATACTGGCCGACGAGGCCGCGCCATTCGGTGAAGTTCTCGGAGCCGCGGAAATCGACGGTGTGGTTCTCCAGCGTCGCCCATTTCACCATCAAGCGATAGCGCTGCGGCTTCTCGATCGACTTGTGCAGCTCGAAGCCGTGAAAGCCCTTGGAGCGGCCGAACGCGGCCTTGGCCTTGGCGACAGCGGCCTCGAAATCCTTCTCGCTGCCCGGCTTGACGTCGATTTGCGCGATCTCGGTGATCATCGGCTTCCACCCTCCTTGTTTGACGGGCGTGTCTACCGCACCCCGCCCAAAAGAAAAAGGCGCCGAAACGGCGCCCTGGCTGGCCGGAAACCGCAGGTCTCTCAGGCGAACAGCAGGACGGTGCCTGCCACGATGAGCGCGCAACCGACGAACAGCGCGAGCGGCCAATAGCTGCGGCGCTGCTGCGTGTAGCGTCCCTGGGCACGGCGCTCGGTGATCAGCGCCGTCTCATATTCCTCCGCGGTCGAGAACAGACAGGCGAAGCCGCCTCGCGCCGAGGCGGCTTGAGCTTCGAGCGACATCAGGGCGGCCTGCGGGGTCTGTCGACGGATCGATTCCATGACCGGAATGGTAGGGATCGAATGGTAAACAAGGAATTATCGCAGGGCCCTTTGCCTCAAGCCGTGGCCGGACGCGCCTGCGGCGCGCCGATCCGCGCGGCGCTCTGGCGGCGCCAGTTCTCCAGCGACAGCGGCAGCTCCTCCGCGGCCTCGACGCGGTTACGGCCGCCGCGCTTGGCCTGGTAGAGTGCAGTGTCGGCCGAGGCCAGCAGCACCTCGAGCTCGGTACCGGCCGGACCGCCGGCGACGCCAATGCTGACGGTGGTGTCGACCGGGCCGTCATCGACCACGACGCCGGAGGTCTCGAAGGCTTCGCGCACGCGCTCGGCAACCAGCACGCCCTCCTCCAGCGAACACGGCAGCAACGCCGCGAATTCCTCGCCGCCGATGCGGCCCGACATGTCGGTGATGCGCAGATTGCTGACGACCACGGTCGAGAACAGTTTCAGCATCTCGTCGCCGGCGGGATGGCCGAAGCGGTCGTTGATCGACTTGAAGTGGTCGATGTCGAAGATCATCACGGTCACGGGACGCCCGGCCTTGGCCTCGCGCTCGATCACGCGGCCGCAGGCTTCGGAGAAGCCGCGGCGGTTGAGCATACCGGTCAGGGGATCGGTGGACGCGGCGGTCCGGTGCGCGGTGACGGTGCGCTCCGAGACCAGCATGAAGATCACGAACACGGTGCCGACGGCATAGAGCACGAGCTCGACCGCGAACACGGTGACCCAGATGCTGCTGGAGAAGCCGGCATCGTGCGGGCGCAGGAAGCTGCCGAGCAGGATCGGCAGCATCAGCACGCAGCCGTGCATCACCGGCACCACGAAGGCCGGCCAGCGCCGTTGCAGGCTCTTGCGCCGCTCGACCCAGAGCTCGCTTGCGGTCAGCGCGGCATAGACCGAGACGATGCCGGCGCCGATGATCATGCGCAGCATGGACGCCGCGGGATCGAGCAGCGTCACGGCAGCGGCCCATGCGAACGCGCCGAGCACGAGGCCGGGCCAGTTCGGCTTGCGACCGTGGAAGACGCGCGCCGCGTTCCACACCATGCCGCAGGCGACGAAGCCGACGGCATTTAACGCCAGATAGAGATGCGGCCCCAGCCTGTCGCCTGCCGCCGTCCACAACGCGACCGAGGCCGCGCCGAGGAGATAGGCGGTGCCCCACCATTTCAGCGCAGGACTGTTCTCCTGCCTGCCGAAGAACACCATCATGGCGCCGAGCAGTGCGGCGACCATGGTGGCAACCAAATAGAGCGTGATGCTATCGAGCGACATCATGTCGGCCCCCTTGAAAACATAGCAGTTACGCGACCGGCCCAGCCGATTTGCGCGCCCTTCCAAAGGCGACGCTAAGTTCCCGCGGGTTCCATTCAGGTTTTCACGCGGCCCCAACTTTTCGGGAAACACGTCGTCAATTTGCATACAAACGAACAACAAAAAGGGCGCTGAAATCAGCGCCCTTTTGCATCTCATTGAAGCCGCTTTCGCGGCGAATGTGACCGAAGCGATTAACGCTTCGAGAACTGGAAGGACCGGCGGGCCTTGGCCTTGCCGTACTTCTTGCGCTCGACCACGCGGCTGTCGCGGGTGAGGAAGCCGCCCTTCTTGAGCACCGTGCGCAGCTCCGGCTCGAAATAGGTGAGCGCCTTGGAGATGCCGTGACGGACGGCGCCGGCCTGGCCGGACAGACCGCCGCCGGCGACGGTGCAGATCACGTCGTACTGGCCGGAACGCTGGGCCACGGAGAACGGCTGCTCGATCATCATGCGCAGCACGGGACGCGCGAAATAGACCTCGACCTCACGCGAATTGACCGTGACCTTGCCGGCACCCGGCTTGATCCAGACGCGGGCGACCGCGTCCTTGCGCTTGCCGGTGGCATAGGCGCGGTTGAACTTGTCGACCTTCTTCTCGTGCTTGGGCGCGTCGGGCGCGGCCGCCGTCTTGAGCTGCGAGAGCTGGTCGAGCGACTGAATGGATTCGGCCATGTTATGCGGCCCTCGTGTTCTTGCGGTTCAACTTGGCGATGTCGATCTTCTCGGGCTGCTGCGCCTCGTGCGGATGATCGGCCCCGCCGTAGACGCGGAGGTTACCCATCTGCACGCGACCGAGCGGACCACGCGGAATCATGCGCTCGACGGCCTTCTCGAGCACGCGCTCGGGATGCTTGCCCTCGAGGATCTGGCGCGCGGTGCGCTCCTTGACGTGGCCGACATAGCCGGTGTGCTTGTAGTAAGTCTTCTGCTCGCGCTTGCGACCGGTAAGGACCGCATGCTGCGCGTTGATGATGATGACGTTGTCGCCGCAATCAACGTGCGGGGTGTAGGTCGGGAGGTGCTTGCCGCGCAGGCGCATGGCGACGATGGTGGCGAGACGGCCGACGACCAGACCCTTGGCGTCGATCAGCACCCACTTCTTCGTCACCTCAGCCGGCTTTGCCGAAAAGGTTTTCATATCGGAGTTTCCGTGGACGGGAGATATCGGCGCGAACACCGCACCGGACTGCGCGGTTTTCTAGAGAAGAGACGCGCAACGGTCAATGCCCGAAGACGGAAATTACGCTCGTAAAATCAACAGCTTAAAAATATGGTGCTATATTACCCGCAAAAAGCTCAAACATTTGGAATGGAATAGGTCGAGGTGACATGGGCGATCGGATCGGGCGAGGTGCCGGACAAGAGGTTCACTTCCCCGACCGCCAGGCGCTTGCCGAGCTTGAGCAGCCGCGCCTCGGCCAGAACGTCCTGGCCGGGCTGGCCCTTGCGCAGGAAGTTGATGTTGAGATTGGTGGTGACCGCGAGCCCGATCGGCCCGATCGCGGACAGAAGCACCACGTACATCGCAAAATCGGCGAGCGCCATCAGCGTCGGGCCGGACACGGTTCCGCCCGGCCGCAGCATCCTTTCGCTGTAGCGCTGGCGCAAAAGGCAGGTCTGGCCGTCCGCGCTCTCGATCGTGATGTCGCCGCCACTGAAGGCCTGGGGAAACTCGTCACGGAGAAACTGCTCGACCTCCGCCACGCTCATTTTCGCTAACGCCATGCCACCCCCACCCTCGCTTCAGGTCCGCTGTTACATTAGGTTATCTGCATCATCCAATTGCAATAATCCAACTGGAAACGCTTCGATGTCCGTCCAGCCCGCCCGCCCCCCCTTCCCGGAACCGCCGATCCTGCTGCGGGAGATCGTCGGCACCGTCGCCGTGCTCACGCTGAACCGCCCCGCCGCGCGCAACAGCCTGTCGGAGGCGATGATCGGCCAGCTGCATGCGAGCTTCAACGCAATTGCCGAGGACAAGCGCATCCGCGCCGCCGTCATCGCCGCCAACGGTCCGGCCTTCTCCGCCGGCCACGATATGAAGGAATTGACCGCGCGCCGCAGCGACCCCGATCGCGGCCGCGCATATTTCGCCGCGATGATGAATTCCTGCAGCGCGATGATGCAGGCGATCGTGCACCTGCCAAAGCCCGTGATCGCCGCCGTCCAGGGCATCGCGACCGCCGCCGGCTGCCAGCTCGTCGCAAGCTGCGATCTCGCGATCGCCTCGGAGGACGCGAAGTTCGCCACGCCCGGCGTCGACATCGGCCTGTTCTGCTCGACGCCGATGGTGGCGCTGTCGCGCAACGTTCCGCGCAAACAGGCGATGGAGATGCTGCTGACGGGCGAGCCTGTCACGGCCGACCGCGCCCGCGAGATCGGCCTCGTCAATCGCGTGGTGCCCGCCGGCACCGAACTCGGTGCCGCGATCGAGCTCGCGCAACAGGTCGCACTCAAATCGGCCTATACGGTCAAACTCGGCAAGGAGGCCTTCTACCGTCAGGCCGAGATGAGCCTTGCGGACGCCTATCGCTATGCGGCAGAGGTGATGACCGAGAACATGATGGCGCGCGACGCCGAGGAAGGCATCGGCGCCTTCATCGAGAAGCGCCCCCCGACATGGCGGGATGAATAGCGACGTTTCACACACCGTCATTCCGGGCGATGCGGAGCATCGAACTATGGTGCGCAATTGCGCACCTGAGAATCTCGAGATTCCGGGTTCGGCTCTGCGAGCCGCCCCGGAATGACGAACGAAAGAAAAAGATGAACCACGACGCCTATCCCGACAATTACATCCGCGCCATCCTCAACAGCGTGAAGTCGATCGCGATGGTCGGCGCCTCGCCGGTCAATGTGCGGCCGAGCTATTTCGCGTTCAAATATCTGGCGCAGCGCGGCTATGACATGATTCCGGTCAATCCCGGCCATGTCGGCAAGGAGCTGCTCGGAAAACCCTTCGTCGCCTCGATGTCCGACATCGGCCGTCCCGTCGACATGATCGACATCTTCCGCAACTCCAGTCACATCATGCCCGTGGTCGAGGAAGCGCTGACGCTCGATCCGCTGCCGAAGGTGATCTGGATGCAGCTCGGCGCGCGCGACGACGTCGCGGCGGCGAAGGCGGAAGCGGCCGGTATCAAGGTCGTGATGAACCGCTGCCCCAAGATCGAATATGGCCGCCTGTCGTCCGAGATCTCCTGGATGGGCGTCAATTCGCGCACGCTCAGCTCCAAGCGCGCGCCGGCGCCGACGCAAGGTATGCGGCTCTCCCTCAATCGGATGAGTGTCGGCGGTGGCGATACCGCGGCATCCGATCGTGCCGCCAAAAACAAGAGCGAGCAAAGCTGACGCAATTGCGAACGATTCGTTTCGCGAACGCGACAATACGCAGAACGATCGTTCCGATGTGAAGCCGCGCCTTGACGGCAGCAGCGGCGCCGATCAGCATGCCGCGCGATTTCAGACCACAAGAACAGGACGCCCTCAATGAGCGATCGCCTTCCGGGATTTTCAACCCTCGCCGTGCATGCCGGTGCACAGCCCGACCCCACGACCGGTGCGCGCGCGACGCCGATTTATCAAACGACCTCTTTCGTCTTCAACGACGCCGACCACGCCGCCTCGCTGTTCGGATTGCAGGCGTTCGGCAACATCTATACCCGCATCGGCAACCCAACCAACGCGGTGCTGGAAGAACGCGTCGCGGCGCTCGAAGGCGGCACGGCGGCGCTGGCCGTTGCCTCCGGCCACGCCGCGCAGGTCGTGGTGTTGCAGCAATTGCTCCAGCCCGGCGACGAGTTCATCGCCGCGCGAAAGCTCTATGGCGGCTCGATCAACCAGTTCACGCATGCGTTCAAGAGCTTCGGCTGGAACGTGGTGTGGGCCGATTCCGACGACATCGCCAGCTTCGAGCGCGCCGTCACCCCGCGCACCAAGGCGATCTTCATCGAGTCCATCGCCAACCCCGGCGGCAGCATCACCGACATCGAGGCGGTCTCGACGGTGGCGCGCAAGGCGGGCGTGCCGCTGATCGTCGACAACACGCTGGCCTCGCCCTACCTGATCCGCCCGATCGATCACGGTGCCGACATCGTCGTGCACTCGCTGACGAAGTTTCTGGGCGGCCACGGCAATTCGCTCGGCGGCATCATCGTCGATGCCGGCACGTTCGACTGGTCGACCGGCGGCAAATATCCGATGCTGTCGGAGCCGCGGCCGGAATATCACGGCATCCGCCTCCAGGAGACCTTTGGCAATTTCGCCTTCGCGATCGCCTGCCGCGTGCTGGGCTTGCGCGACCTCGGGCCGGCGCTGTCGCCGTTCAACGCCTTCATGATCCTGACCGGCATCGAGACGCTGCCGCTGCGCATGCAGAAGCACTGCGACAACGCCAAGGCGGTCGCCGAATTCCTCGCCGGCCATCCGGCGGTGGCCTCGGTCAGCTACGCGGGCCTTGCCAGCGACAAGTACAACCGGCTTGCGCGCAAATACGCGCCAAAGGGCGCAGGCGCCGTGTTCACCTTCAGCCTGAAGGGCGGCTATGACGCCGGCGTCAGCCTGGTGTCGAAACTGCAGTTGTTCTCGCATCTGGCCAATGTCGGCGACACCCGCTCGCTGGTGATCCATCCGGCCTCGACCACGCACAGCCAGCTCGACGACGCCGCCAAGGTGAAGTCCGGCGCCGGCCCCGACGTGGTGCGGCTCTCGATCGGCATCGAGGACAAGGAAGACCTGATCGCCGATCTGGAACAGGCGCTGGGGGCTTAGTTGCCCGTCGTTCCGGGGCGGTGCGAAGCACCGAACCCGGAATCTCGACGTCATTTGCTCATCTCTGGATTCCGGGTTCGGTCCTACCGGACCGCCCCGGAATGACGGACGGCGCATGGTGGCGGCGCCGCCCCTCAGTTAACACTCATTAACCATATCGGCCGCATACATCGTCTTTGGATCGCCCTTTGATTCGGAGCCGACGATGCTGCGCTGGATGGTGCCTGCCCTTGCGGCGATGCTGACGCTCTCAAGCGCGCTCGCCGCCGACCTTCCGGCCACGCCGAAGCGGCGGGCCGCCGTGCCGCCGCAGGAGGCGCCAACCGTCTATGTCGAGACCGATCCGGATGCGCTGATCTCGCCGGCCTATGGCATCGGCAGCTACGTCCGCAATCTGCCGGGCACGCCGCTGCTGCCCGGCTCTCACACGCTGCCGGGCTACTATGGCCGCCCCTGGGACTACGACTATCAGGGCCCGTATTACGGCGGGAAACAGGTCGACTATTTCTGGCGCCTGCCCTACGCGTGCGGCGTCTACGGCTATTGCTGATCAGCCGGGCTGATGGTGATCAGCCGGGCTGACTGACCGGAACCACGCGCGGCTGCGTCTCGGCAGATTGCCGCGAGGCCAGCCGTTCCGTCTGCATCACCGCGAGCGTCAAGACCGCGATCGCGACTGCCTGATGCGCGAGCGCAAGCCCGATCGGCACCTGGTTGAGCAGCGTGAGAATGCCGAGCACCGCTTGCAGGCTCACCGCCGCAAACAGCCAGAGCGCGCCGCTCGCAGCCAGACCCGCGCGCGAACGCACCGCGTCGAACGCATGCAGCGCCGCCAACACGAACAGCGCATAGGCCGTCATGCGGTGCTCGAACTGCACCGTCAGCACATTGTCGAACATGTTGCGCCACCACGGCGTCTCGAACCACAGCCGCTCGGCGGAGGGAATGAGCGCGCCGTCGATCTCAGGCCAGGTGTTGTAGGCGCGGCCCGCGCGCAGGCCCGCGACCAATGCACCGAAATAGATCTGCACGAAGGTCACGAGAAGCAGCAGCGCACTTGTGAACCGCAGCCGCGCGGGCGCGGCGATCTGCGCCCGCTCCTTGAGCCGCCGCACCGTCCAGACGATGCCGGCGAAGATCAGCAGCGCGAGCACAAGATGCGTCGCCAGCCGATATTGCGACACCTCGACCCGCTCCGAGAGACCCGAGGCCACCATCCACCAGCCGACCGCGCCTTGAAGCCCGCCGAGCGCGAACAGCAGCCACAGCCTGCGCTTCAACTCACGGGACAAGCCCCCGCGCCACAGGAAGAACAGGAACGGCAACAGATAAGCGACGCCGATGAAGCGGCCGAGCAACCGGTGGCTCCACTCCCACCAGAAAATCTCCTTGAACTCGGACAGGCTCATGCCCGCGTTGAGCTCGCGATATTGCGGGATCTTCTTGTAGGCCTCGAACGCCTCGGTCCACTGCGCCGCCGAGAGCGGCGGCAGGCTGCCCGTTACCGGCTTCCATTCGACGATCGAGAGGCCGGATTCCGTCAGCCGCGTCGCGCCGCCGACCAGCACCATCAGCGCGATCAGCGCGGCCACGGAAATCAGCCACCAGCGCACGGCGCGATACGGCTCGGACGGGGCGGAAATCGTCGTCATTTCAGGGCGAAACCAAACCTTGTAGCTAAGAGACTTGAACCAGGAGGCTTGAACCGGACTGCGTGCCCCTTATAGTCCCCCGCTCCCGCAGCGCAAGTTACGCAAGAGACCGCGACATTCCGTCATGACGATCCGCACCCGCAAGTTCCTCGGCGCCATCCTGCTCCTGGTGCTGGCTACCGTCTGGGCCCTGCTCGGCATGGCGGCGGCGCAGATGCCGTGGATCGCCGAATCCGGCTGGCGGCAGGCGATCTACTACGTGGTGGTCGGCATGGGCTGGGTGCTGCCGGCGATGCCGATCGTGAGCTGGATGCAGCGGCCTGATCGCGCCAAGCCCACCTAACGCTTCTACGTAACGCTCCTACGTCGCGCGGCCGGTCGGTTTCACCGGCGCAAAGGCGACACCCGACGCCAGCACGCGCAGCATGCGCAACGAGCGCACCCGGCCATCCCAGGAAATGCGCGGCAGCGCGCGCAGATTGGTTCGCCCTTCCGCATCCACGATGCCTGGTATCGCCGACACCGCGCTGGTAAAGCCCGCCTCCTCCGCCATCACCACGTGGCTGCGCCGGAACGAGGCGCGATCGCCGAACGGAAAAGCGAGATGCCTGATCTCGCGGTGGAAGGCCGCTTCCGCAACCACCTTGCCCATCGTCATCTCACGCAGCGCCGCACTGTCCTTCATGTTGGCGAGAACGGGATAGTTCACGGTCGCGCTGCCAATCGTGACGAGCGGATCGGCCGCGAGCTTCGCCAGATCCTCCCAATCCATCGACGCTTCGCGCGAGAGCGCAGCCAGATCGATCCGGTAGCGCGTGCGGAGATCGGCGATCGCAGCCGACACATCCGCCGGCGGCAGCGAACGCAGCCAAATCTCGAGATGCGAGAACAGCGCCTGCTTCTCGGCATTATCAGTGACTGTGAAACGCTGCTCCTTCTCGCCCATCATCAGGCTGATGCGGCTCTCGCGCGCGATCACCTGCTCGAGCCCGAGCCACCAGGCCTCTCCGACCCCGTCGGGAAACGCGGTGGGCACATAGATCGTGAACGGCACGGCGTGGCGGGCCAGCACCGGGTAGGCGAACGTGATCAGATCTTTGCTGGCGCCGTCGAAGGTGAGCGCCGCGAAGCGCCGCTTCTCCGGCAGCGTCACTGCACGCCGGCAAACCTCGTCCATGCCGAGGATGTCGTACTTCCAGCGCTTCAGCGCCCGAATGGCACGGTCGAGGAATTGCGGCGTGATCTCGTTCTCGCGCAGCGGCTGAAATCCGCCGCGCCGCCGCGGCCGCACGTGCTGAAAGCGCAGGATGGCGCCAGCTCCACGACTGCGCAGCGCGGCCTGGCCGGTGAACCAGGTCAGCTCATGGCGCAGCCGTTCCAGCCATCTGTCGTCGGATGCCAATATCCCACCTTCGCGCTCGCCGGCGGCCCGTTCCCTCGCCTATTGTCATTACCCTTTGTTGACATTTCTTTGCAAAGGTCGGCCACAGGCCGAATTACGCATATTTTTGATTTCTCGACAGGTTTCGCGAATGACCATGGCTGCGGCGATGCAAAGCCGGACGGCAGAAGCGCCAGCGCGGTCGAAAGCGAGCCGTATCGCGCAGGTCGATATCGTCACCGATCTCGATCAGGCCGAGCCGGTCTGGCGCGCCCTCGAGGAGAGCGGCCACCTCTTCACGCCCTACCAGCGCTTCGACCTGCTCAGCCCCTGGCAGCGGCTGGTCGGCGGCTGCGAGGGCGCGCGCCCCTTCATCGTGATCGCCCGCGACGCCGAACATGCACCGGTCCTGCTGCTGCCGCTCTCGCTGCGCCAAGGCCACGGGGTGCGCACGGCCTGCTTCATGGGCGGCAAGCATACGACCTTCAACATGGGACTGTGGAACGCCGAGTTCGCGGCACAGGCCGTCGCCGCCGATCTCGACGCACTGCTCGCGCCGCTGCGCGAGCATGTCGACGTGCTCTCGCTGACGCAGCAGCCGCTGCGCTGGAACGATCAGCAGAACCCGTTCGCGGCTCTCCCGCGGCAGAGTGCGATCAACGGCTGCCCGCTGCTGGTGATGGAGCCGGGCGGCCCGCCCGCGTCGCGGATCAGCAACTCCTTCCGCCGCCGCCTCAAGAGCAAGGAGAAGAAGCTCCAGGCGCTCGCCGGCTATCGTTATCACCTCGCCACCAACGACGCCGACGTCACCCGCCTGCTCGACTGGTTCTTCCGCGTCAAGCCGGTGCGGATGGCCGAACAGAAACTGCCCAACGTCTTCGCCGAGCCGGGCGTCGAACAGTTCGTCCGCAGCGCCTGCCTGTCGCCGCGCGGCGACGGCCGTGTCATCGACATCCACGCGCTCGAATGCGACGACGAGGTGATCGCGATCTTCGCCGGCGTCGCCGACGGCCAGCGCTTCTCGATGATGTTCAACACCTACACCATGTCCGAGCACGCCCGCTACAGCCCGGGCCTGATCCTGATGCGCTACATCATCGACCGCTACGCCGAGCGCGGCTACCGCTCGCTCGACCTCGGCATCGGCTCGGACGACTACAAGCGGATGTTCTGCAAGGACGACGAGGACATCTTTGACAGCTTCGTGCCGCTGACCTCGCGCGGCAAGCTTGCGGCGATGGCGATGTCCTCGCTCAGCCACGGCAAGCGGCTGGTGAAGCAGAACCAGATGCTGTTCGACCTGGCGCAGCGGCTGCGACGCGCGTTCGGGTAGACTTCGTAGTAACGTAGGGTGGGCAAAGCGAAGCGTGCCCACCACCTCTGCCGCAATCGTTGAAGGGTGGTGGGCACGGCGCAAGTGCGCCTTTGCCCACCCTACGATTCCGAACTCGTGGAGAGAGACCCTTCACCCGTCTCACCCGGCTTCGCTTTCGCGAAGCCACCCTCTCCCACACGGGGCCCACACGGGGAGAGGGTAAAATCTACTAAGCCGCGACCACGCGCGGTCCCATCTCGCGTGCATCCGACGGCTGGACCGGCCTACTCAGCATCGTCACCTCGCTGAAGCCGACGGCCTTGAGCTGCTCGCTCATCAGCCTGCGCGCATCCGGCTCCATTGACGCATCGGGCACCACGACGGCGCGGGCATTGGCGGTCAGCAATTCTGCCGGCAGGTCGGAGGCGCTGCCGGCGTCGAGCAGCACGTGGTCGTAGGCGCGAAGCAAGGCGTCGATCGCGAGCGTCACGCGCGGCGATTGCAGCAGGCTGCGGTCGAAGCCGGGACGACCAGCCATGACCAGATGCAGCCGCGACAGCTTGTCCCGGGTGATCACCTGCGCAAACGAGGCTTCGCCCTGCATCAGCTCGGCAAGGCCGGGCGCCGAGGCATCGACGGACACCGCGGCAATCGTCGGCGAGGACGCGGCGAGATCGACCACGACCACCCGCGCATCGCGCGCCAGGTGCCGGGCCAGCGTCAGCGCCGACAGCGTGACGGCTTCGCCTGGCGCGGTGCCGAGCACCGTGATCTTCTTTGCCGCCGCGGCGCGCAGCCTGTCGGCCAGATGCTCGATCTCTGCAAACTCGGTGACATCGGCATCGGCCGTCATCTCCGGCTGAAGCGGCGCGGGCTCGTCCATGACCGGTTCGACCACCGGCTCGACCATCGGCCGGACGAATGGTTCTTGACGAACCGCCGCCTGTGCCTGCGGCTGCGCCGGAGCAAAGACAGCCGCAGCGCGCGGCGCGGTCTGGCGCAATAGCTCGCCGGTGACGACGACACCGGACGAGAGTAGCAATGTCGCGATGGTTGCGATCAGGACGATCGGAAGCTTCTTCGGATAGGCCGGCGTGTTCGAGACGACGGCGCGCGAGATGATGCGGCCCTCCGCCGGCGCCGTATCGATGCTCTCGCGGGTGCTGGCTTCGCGGTACTTGCCAAGATACGTTTCCAGCAGGTCGCGCTGCGCCTTGGCCTCGCGCTCGAGCGCGCGGAGCTGGACGTCCTGGCCGTTGGTCGAGGTCGCCTGCTTCTTGAGCTGCTCGAGGCTCGTGGTCAGGCCGTCGACCCGGCCACCGGCGATGCGCGCATCGCTTTCGAGCGAGCGGGAGATCTTGGCCGCTTCGTCGCGAATCTGGTTGTCGAGGTCGCCGAGCTGCGCCTTCAGCTCCTTGATCCGCGGGTGATTGCCGAGCAACGTCGACGACTGTTCGGCGAGCTGCGCCCGCAGCGTGACCCGTTGCTCGGACAGCCGCCGCATCAATTCAGAGTTCACCACCTCGGACGCCTCGATCGGCTTGCCGCTCTGGAGCATCTCCTTGATCAGCCGCGCCTTGGATTCCGCATCTGCCCTCATCGAGCGCGCGTTGTTGAGCTGGGTATTGACCTCGCCCATCTGCTGGTTCGACAGCGTCGTGTTGTTGGTCCCGACGAACAGCGACGACTTGGAGCGGAAGTCCTCGACCTTCGCTTCGGCGTCGGAAACCTTCTTGCGCAGATTCTCGATCTCGCCCGCGAGCCATTGGCTGGCATTGCGCGCCTGGTCCTGGCGCGCATTCTGCTGAAGCACGAGATAGCCGTCGGCGATCGAATTGGCGACGCGCACGGCGAGATCCGGGTCAGCCGACTGAAATTCGATCACGATCACGCGCGACTTGTCGACGGCATAGGCCTGGAGGCGATCGTAATAGGCGTCGAGCACCCGCTCTTCCGGCGTCATCGAGAACGGATCGCGGCCGATGCCGACCAGCGCCGCAAGCGACTTCAGCGGCGAAATGCCTTGCAGCACCGGATCGAATTCGGGCCGCTCCGCAAGCTTGTTCTTCTTGATGATCTCGCGCGCGAGATCGCGCGACAGCACGAGCTGTACCTGGCTGGTGACAGCCTCGGGGTCGAGCGCCTGCCGCTCCTCGGTGCTGCGGTCGCTGCTCGGACGCAGGAATACGTTCTCGCGACCATCGATGAGGATGCGCGACTCGGACTTGTAGCGGGGCGTCACGAGATTGACGGCGGCGACGGACGCAACCAGCGCCAGCACCGTCGGCACGATGATCCAGCCGCGCTTGCGGGCGAGCGCGCCACCGAGCGCGTGCAGATCGATGTCGCCGGATTCACCGGACGCCTGCCTGGTGACAGCAGGCGCAGGTCTTGCTTCGACCTTGGGCGTGGCTTCGGGCTTGGCTTCGGCTTTGGACTTCGAAACAGCCCGCTCGACCACCGCCTTGTCCTTGCCGGCACGCCAGAACGCTAAACGCATCGAACACTCCCGCAGGGCAACGCCACCAAGCTACCTCAACCGGGGCGATTACACTCCATTAAGGTTGCCGCTGGGTTAATCGCGTTAATCCCGCGATGGGTACACGCGCGCCCGTCACCATTTGTTAACCACGAGGCCTCTTAATCCGTCTCGATATTTCGGAAATTGTTCGGCATTCGCCGTCGAGCGCTGGTTCAGATCATGCCCCCCTCTCCCGACCGGCCGCTTCGCATCCTGCACGCCGTGCGCGCCCCCGTGGGCGGCATCTTCCGCCACATCCTCGACGTCGCCAACGGCCAGGTCGATCGCGGCCACCATGTCGGGATTCTCGCCGACCGCCTCACCGGCGGCGAGCGCGCCGACAAGGCGCTGGCCGAGCTCGCGCCGCGACTGAAGCTCGGCGTGCACCGCATGGCGATCCGCCGCGAGCCGTCGCCCGACGATGTCCTGGTGTGGCTTCGGATGCGGCGCCTGATCGCGGAGCTCAAGCCCGATGTCATGCACGGCCACGGCGCCAAGGCCGGCGCGTTCATTCGCATGCGGCGGCGCTCCGATGACACCATCCGCATCTACACGCCCCATGGCGGCTCACTGCACTATCCGCTCAACACGTTGAAGGGCGAGTTCTATGCGCGGCTCGAACGCTCGCTGATGGACTCGACGGACCTGTTCCTGTTCGAGAGCGCGTTTGCCCGCGACACCTATCAGCGCATCGTCGGCACACCCAAGGGCGTGGTGCATTGCGTCTTCAATGGCGTGACGCCGGAGGAATTCGAGCCTGTTGTCACCACCGAGGATGCCACCGACCTCTGCTATGTCGGCGAGTTCAGGCACATCAAGGGCGCGGATCTGCTGGTCGATGCCGTGGCGCGCCTGCACGAAGGCGGCAAGAAGGTCACCCTCACGCTCGGCGGCGACGGCGAGGAGACGGCAGCGCTGAAGGCGCAGGTCGAGAGGCTCGGCCTCTCCGGCGCGATCCGCTTCATCGGCCACGTCAAGGCACGCTACGGCTTCTCCAAAGGGCGGCTGCTGGTCGTTCCCTCGCGCGGCGATTCCATGCCCTATGTGGTGATCGAGGCGGGCGCGGCCGGCATTCCCATGATCGCCGCGCGCGTCGGCGGCATTCCCGAGATCTTCGGCACGGAGAGCCCGGCCCTGTTCGCGGCAAGCAACGCCGAGGCGATGGCGGAAGCGATTGCGGCCGCACTCGACGATCCGCAGGCGACAGCGCAGCGCGCATCCTCCCTGCGCGAGCGCATCTCCGCGCATTTTTCCCAGCAGGCGATGGTTGACGGCGTGATCGCGGGCTATCGCGACGCATTTGCCAATCATTAACCACCCTTAAGGTCGCTTTAGAGATTCTTCCGATTTGTCCGATAATCGAGGTGCCGGGGGATGCTCGCCCGGGGTGCAAGGCTGCGCCACGGGTTTTTGGAATGGACGTGGACGCCCGTGGAACCGCTCAACGCACGCTCGATGCTCGATGCCGCGACCAGTGCCGCGGCCAAGCCGGCTGACCAGCCCTTTGTGGAGCGCCGCCGCCGGCTCTCGCCCGCTGCACTCGACGTCGTCAACCAGAAGGTCGCCCGCGCCTATTCGCCGATCGTGATCACCGGCATCGTACGCCTTGCCGACTTCGCGCTGCTGAGCCTCGTCGGCATCGCGGTCTATGTCGGCTACGTCATGCCGCTTTCCGGCTTCAGCTGGGTATATCCGGCGGAGATCCTCGCCGTCGCGGTCGCCGCCGTGGTCTGCTTCCAGGCCGCCGACATCTATCAGGTGCAGCTGTTCCGCGGTCAACTCCGGCAGATGACGCGGATGATCTCGTCCTGGTCATTCGTTTTCCTGCTCTTCATCGGCATCTCCTTCTTCGCCAAGTTCGGCAGCGAAATATCGCGGCTGTGGCTTGCCGCCTTCTACTTCATCGGGCTCGCAGCGCTCATCGCCGAGCGCCTGGTGCTGCGCTCGTTGGTGCGCGCCTGGGGGCGCGAGGGCCGGCTCGACCGCCGGACCATCATCGTCGGCTCCGACAGTAACGGCGAGCAACTGGTGGAGGCACTGAAGGCGCAGGACGATTCCGACATCCACGTACTCGGCGTGTTCGACGACCGCAACGACAGCCGGGCGCTGGACACCTGCGCCGGCGCGCGCAAGCTCGGCAAGGTCGACGATATCGTCGAGTTCGCCCGCCGCACCCGCGTCGATCTCGTGCTGTTCGCGCTGCCGATCTCGGCGGAAACGCGCATCCTGGAGATGCTGAAGAAGCTCTGGGTGCTGCCGGTCGACATCCGCCTGTCCGCCCACACCAACAAGCTGCGCTTCCGTCCGCGCTCCTATTCCTATCTCGGCGAAGTGCCGACGCTCGACGTGTTCGAGGCGCCGATCACCGACTGGGACCTCGTGATGAAATGGCTGTTCGACCGTGTCGTCGGCGGCCTCGCGCTGCTCGCAGCCCTGCCGGTGATGGGACTGGTGGCGCTGGCGGTGAAGCTCGACAGCCCCGGCCCGGTGCTGTTCCGCCAGAAGCGCTTCGGCTTCAACAACGAGCGCATCGACGTCTACAAGTTCCGCTCGATGTACCATCACCAGGCGGATCCGACGGCCTCGAAGGTCGTGACCAAGAACGATCCGCGCGTAACCCGCGTCGGCCGCTTCATCCGCAAGACCAGCCTCGACGAGCTGCCGCAGCTCTTCAACGTGGTCTTCTCCGGCAACCTCTCCCTGGTCGGCCCGCGCCCGCATGCGGTGCAGGGCAAGCTCCAGAGCCGCCTGTTCGACGAGGCCGTCGACGGCTATTTCGCCCGCCACCGCGTCAAGCCCGGCATTTCAGGCTGGGCCCAGATCAACGGCTGGCGCGGCGAGATCGACAATGAAGAGAAGATCCAGAAGCGCGTCGAGTTCGACCTCTACTACATCGAGAACTGGTCGGTGCTGTTCGACCTCGTCATTCTCCTGAAGACGCCGATCTCGCTGCTGACCAAGAACGAGAACGCGTATTGAGTTGTTTGCGTCAAGAACGCGCTGTCATCGCCCGGCTTGACCGGGCGATCCAGTAAACGCCGGCGGCGAACGTCGCCACTGACGGCGCGGAGTACTGGATGCCCCGCCCCCGTGCGCAAGCGCGCACTAGGCGGGGCATGACGGCGGAAGTTGTGTGTACGAGTAGCGTGAGCGTGTGATGGCGTATGCGGCAACAGCCGGGGAGATGAATGCAGCCGTTCGCGCTGCGCCCGGCGTGCTGGCCCTCCAGCGCGCGCTGGTGTGGCTGGTCGGCGCCTCCGGCGCCATCGTCTTCATCGAACCCAGCCCCTACGAGATCGTGACGCTGCTCGCCACCGTCACCTTCTTCGCCACCGGCCTGCGCCTGCGACTCGCGCTGATGCCGCTGCTGCTGATGCTGGTCCTGCTCAATGTCGGCTACACCATCAGCGCGATCCCGCTGTGCGATCAGCCCGAGGTGGTGAGCTGGATCGCAACCTCCTGGTACATGGCGGTGACCGTGGTGTTCTTCGCCACGATCACGTCCGAGGACACCGCGGCCCGGCTCGATATGCTCCGCCGCGGCCTCGTGGTCGGCGCGATGATTGCCTCGCTGTCGGCGGTCGCCGGCTACTTCCACCTGATTCCCGGCGGAGACGACCTCCTCACGCTCTACGGGCGCGCGCGCGGCACGTTCAAGGACCCGAACGTGCTCGGCGCCTTCCTGATCCTGCCGGCGCTGTTCGCGCTCCAGAGCGTGGTCTCGGACAAGCCGGCTAAGGCCTTCCGCAACGTCATCGCCTTCGGAATCATGTCACTGGCCATCCTGCTCGCCTTCTCCCGCGCCGCCTGGGGCGGGCTGGCGCTGACCTCAGCCTTCATGCTGGCGCTGATGGTGCTGACCAGCCGCACCAACGCGCAGCGCTCGCGCATCGTCGTCATGGCGATCGTCGCCGCGGTGCTGGGCGTTGCGCTGATCGCGGTGCTGCTGTCGTTCGATTCCACCGCCGAGATGTTCAAGCAGCGCGCCAGCTTCGACCAGAGCTATGACGAAGGCCGCTTCGGCCGGTTCGGCCGGCACATCCTGGGTGCGGAGATGGCGCTCGACCTGCCATTCGGGATCGGCCCCCTGCAATTCCACCGCTTCTTCCCCGAGGACACCCACAACTCCTATCTCAACGCCTTCATGTCGGGCGGCTGGCTGTCCGGCGTGTGCTATCCCGCGCTGGTCTTCACCACGGTGATCACGGGCTTCCGGCACATCTTCGTCCGCGTGCCCTGGCAGCGCGCCTATCTCGCCGTGTTTTCAGCCTTCGTCGGCACCGTCGGCGAAAGCTTCGTGATCGACACCGACCATTGGCGGCACTTCTGGATGATGCTGGGCGCGATGTGGGGCATGATCGCGGCAGCCCAAGTCTATAAGACTAGGGCTGGCGACGAAGCTTCTTCAGCTTGAGATCGGGACGCTTCTCCGGCGGCGTGTCGAGGAGGCTCTTCAGCGCTTCAGTGGCGGCAAGCACGCCCTTGTAGCCCTCAGTCGCGAAGCGCAGCAAAAGACGCAGCTCCTCGTCGGAATAGGCGCCAAAGACCTTCTCCATCGCCTGCTGCATCGGCACGTAGAACTGGCCGATCTTCATCGCCGCCTCCGGCACGACCGCGATGAAGACCTTGCGGCGGTCTTTCTCGTCCCGTTCGCGGCGCACGAGGCCAGCCTTCTCGAGCCGGTCGATCACGCCGGTGATGGCGCCCGTCGTGAGGCCTGTCACCTCGGCGAGCCGGCCCGCGGTGACGCGTCCCTCGAGATAGAGGATGTCCATGCATTCGAGGTCGGAATTGGCAATTCCGGCAACGTTCGCAACGGTCTGGCCATAAAGCACGCCCTGCGCGGACGACCGGCGCATCGCCTCCTCGAGCTCCTGCAACAGCGCCGCGCGCGCCTTCGTCCTTGACAAGGCCGACCTCATATCTTAGTCGATATATATCTTAGTCACTAAGAGATTTAGCGACCGTAATTTCTCCTAGCACCACGGAAACGTCGGGAGCAAGCCATGTCCAACCGTCCCCGCAAAGCCCTGATCATCGGCGCCGGCATCGCCGGGCCCGTCGCCGCCATCCTGCTCCGCCGCGCCGGCATCGAGTCCGCGATCTACGAGACCTGGCCCTATTCGAAGGGCATCGGCGGCGGCCTTCAGATCGCGCCGAACGGCATGCATGTGATGGACGAGATCGGGCTTTCGAACGAGCTGATCAGCCGCGGCTCGGTCGCGGAGGCCTTCGACTTCTATTCGCAGGAAGGCCGAAAGCTCGGCTCGATCAACCGCGACATGCAGCGCCGCTTCGGCCAGCCCGCGGTGAACGTCTGCCGCGCCACGCTGAACGAAATGCTGATCGACAAGGCCTGGTGCGCCTGCGTCTCGCTCTATTTCGAGAAGCGCCTGATCAAGATCGAGGACCGCGGCGACCAGCCGATCATCGCCTATTTCGCCGACGGCACCACCGCCGAAGGCGACTTCCTGATCGGCGCAGACGGCGTGCATTCAATCACGCGACGCCAGGTGGTGCCGGACGGACCCCGGCCCTTCGACACCGGCCTGATCGGCTTCGGCGGCTTCGTGCCGCACGCCGTGCTCGACGGCAGGCCGATCGGCCGGCACGTCGAGACCACGTTCGGCCAGAGCGGCTTCTTCGGCTACGGCTATTGCAGCCCGGATCCGAACGACGGCGTGATGTGGTGGAGCACGCAGCCCGCGCACGGCATGGACGCGGCGATGTTCCGCGCGCTCGATGCGGCGACACTGAAGCAGCATCTGCGCGGCTTCCATCGCGGCTGGCACGATCCGATCCCCGACATCATCGAGGCGGCCGAGAACATCGTGGTCACCGACACGCTCGATGTCGCGACCTTGCCGACCTGGTCGCGCAAGCGCTCGCTGCTGATCGGCGACGCCGCGCATGCGACCAGCCCCCATGCCGGCCAGGGCGCCTCGCTCGCGCTGGAGGACGCGATGCGGCTCGCGCGCCTGATGCAGGACGGACAGGAGCTCGGCACCACCTTCCAGGCCTTCGAAGCCGAGCGCCGCCCGCGCACGGAAAAGATCGTCGCCATGGCCCGCCGCAACGGCAACAGCAAGCGCGAGTTCAGCGCCACCGGCGCGTGGATGCGCAATCAGATGCTGAAATGGCTGTTGCCGCTGGGCTCGAAGAGCATGGAGTTCATGTACGCGTATGATGCGCGGGCGGTGTAGCGCCGAACACGGTGTCATCGCCC
>NZ_LBIX01000164.1:0-177596 GCF_028128655.1 Bradyrhizobium sp. CCBAU 45394
AACCCCAAAAGTGTCAACCATCTCCCCGAACAGGTGTAAGCTATGTGCCCGGGCTGAACAGAAGGCGGGCGATCCAGTATTCCAGAGACAGCGATGGGATACGGAGAAGTCGCGGCGTACTGGATGCCCCGCCTTCGCGGGGCATGACAGCGTCCGTGATGCGGCCCTACCCCTCCACCTCGAACGTCAGCCCCGCATGATCCTGCAGCCGCTTGATCAGCTTGTGCTGCATCGCTGCGCCCGGCGTCCAGAAGCCCGCAGCGACGTCCGGCGTGTCGCGCAGCAGGCAGATCGCGCATTCCGAGATCATCTTCGAGGTCGAGCCGTAGCCGGGATCGCGGTCGCCGGTGACGCCGGCACGGACCTGGCGGCCGTCAGGCGCGATCGCGACATAGAGCAGATTGAAGAGACCGTTCTCCCGCTCTTCCTTCGACGGCCCCTCACCCGGTTTCGGCGCCTTCGGACCGGTCTTTTCGGCGTTGACGGCCATCACGCGCTTCGCATTGGCCTCGCCCTTCTCGCCGGGACCGGTCAAGACCATCTCGTCGTAGACGAACTCCTGGCCGTAAGGGAATCCCATCAGCATGTTGGAGCGATGGACGTTGCGCGTGTTGATCAGCGCCATCATGAACGGCGCGGCCCAGGATTGCAGATCCTCCTCGAACGCCGCCTTGTTGCCCTTCGGCTGCTTTGGTCCGGTGAACCCGGGCGTCAGCGCGAAGTGGTCGTTGAGAATGGCGACAAGGCTGAGATCTTTCGCGACAGCATCGAAGGTCGCTTTCGCGCTCGCCGCGGTGCCACCCGACAACGTCCCGCGCATGTCGCGCACGCGGCCCTTCACGCGCGCAGCCGCTGCGCCGAACACGCGCTTGGCTTCCTCCTGGACGAAGAACGTACCGAGCTCGAACGGCACGGAATCATAGCCGCAGGAAAACACGATGCGCGCGCCGCTCGCCTTGGCCGCCGCCTCGTACTTGTCGATCATCTGCCGCATCCAGACGGGCTCGCCGCAGAGGTCGAAATAATCCGTGCCGCCAGCGACGCAGGCCGCGAGCAGCTCTTCGCCATAGAGTTGATACGGACCGACCGTCGTGATCACCGACTTGGTCTGCGCGACCATTGCCTTCAGCGAGGCGGCATCGGACGCATCTGCTACGATCAGCGGCGTATCCGCGGGCGCGCCGATCGCCTCGCGCACCGATTTCAGCTTGTCGAGGCTGCGGCCCGCCATCGCCCATTTCAGCGCCTTGTCGTCTTTGTAATGCGCCGCCAGATATTCGGCGACGAGCTGGCCGGTGAAACCGGTCGCACCGTAGACGACGATGTCGAATTTCGCAGAGCTCATGACTGGCCTTTACTTTTTCGCGTAACTCACGCCCATGCCGGCACGGACGTCGCTTTGAATGCCATAGGGCGGAATCGGATAGCGCAGGCCGTTCTTCGCCAGCGCCTTCATGCCCAGGATCGCCTTGGCGAGATTCGAGGGCTTCAGGGCCATCAGCATCTCCTCGTCCGGCACGCCGCCATAGCGCCGTTCGGCATAGCATGGCAAGGACAGGCTGGGCTCCCCGGTCTTGAGCGCCCGCCCCCACGAATCCGCGCAAGCGGTCTCCCCGACCACGCCCCATTCGAACTTCTTGTAGCCGGTATATTGCAGCCCGTTGATCAGGATGATCATCTGCCCGGGCGTCGCATAGACGAGGCAGATGTCGGGCGGATCGAGCCGGCCGCTGGCGAGCGGGCTGACCGCGAGCGCCTGATAGTGCCCGAACGGCACCACGTCCAGCGCCTCCTGGCGCTTGCGCGCGTCCTCCGCCGTGCCGTGCCAGACCCCGACGTAATTTTCGCCGGCGAGCCATTTGTCGTCCTGCGGCGCAAGGCCGATCACCGCGCGGCACTGGCTACCTACGAGATCGTCGGCGGTGATGCCGACGGTCCACCCCAGACGCGCGGCCATGCTGACGATCTGGTCGGTGGTGTGGATCGCGTTCGGCCGCCGGATTTTCGGGATCGCTTCCATGTCCGCGGCGCGTGCGAACAGCTTCATGCCGATCACCGTGGTCTTCAGCCGCAACAGGCTGTTGAGATCGGCGACGAGGCCGGCAAGATCGATGTTCTCAGCGCTCTGCTGCTGCATGGCGTCCTCCGGGCCGGCGATCGTGCGCCGGTGCTGTGTTCTTGTTTTGCGCCTCTCGTTCTAGTCCTTGCCCGGCCCCGGAAGCAACTCGCCGGTCCGGCCCATGACGCGGTAAGTCAACAGGCCGATCCATTCGCGCATGGCGACGTCGGTCCTGCCGAGCCCCTCCTTGCCGATATGGGTGAACGCGAAGAGATCGTCACGCCCGCCCATTCGCCAGTCCACCGGATAGGCCTCGACGTCAAATCCGGCCTTGTGAAAGATCCCCATCGCGCGCGGCATGTGGAAAGCCGACGTCACCAGGAGCCAGCGCTCGCCCGGCTTCGGCGACACCAATTGCTTGGTGAAGACCGCATTCTCCCAGGTGTTGCGCGAGTCCCGCTCGACGATCAGGCGCTCCTTCGGGATCCCGAGGCTTTCCAGGATCGGCGCGGAGTAGTCGGCCTCCTTCGCATCGGTGGAGACGAGGTTCGCCGAGCCGCCGGTGAAGACGATGCGCGCATTCGGATAGCGGCGCGCGAGCTCGGCCGGTGCCAGCATGCGATCGGCTGCGGACGCGACCACCGGCGTGCGATGCGCGGCCGACAGATCGGTGTCGACGGAACCGCCGAGCACGATGATTCCGTCGGGCGCGCCCCGCGACGGGTCCCACTTCGGAAAGCGCGACTCCAGCGGATAAAGCAGGAGGTTGCCCAGCGGCGAGAACGCGGCGAGCGCCAGCAGGACCAGCGTGGTCACCGCAAGCTTGCGGCCGAGCGCCGCAAAGCGCGTCAGCATCAACACCAGCGACAGGATTCCGAGCTCAACCAGAAGATTGGTCGGCAGCAGCGCCGTGCCGAGGGTCTTGGAAAGAACGAAATACAGGGGGAGCCTCGCTGGAATGATCGGGTCATGCGCGGGCTTGACCGGCCCGTCCATCTTAAATCTTCTTGAAAGAGGATCGATCGCCCGGTCAAGCCCGGGCACAGCAAGTCAAACCGAACGGACGGCCGCAAATGACCCATCATCACCTGCATTCAAGCCCCGAAACCTGCCATTGGGGCTTCTTCGAAGCCGCGCTCGAGCCCGTCCTCACGGTCAAGAGCGGCGACGAGGTGACGGTCGACACCATCAGCGGCAGCCCGGACGTGCTGCCCGACCGCGACAAATTTCACATTCCGCCGGAGATGCACGAGGTCCACGCGAAGAGTGAGCGCATGCTGCCCGGCCACATCCTCACCGGACCGATCGCGATCGAGGGGGCCGAACCCGGCGACGTGCTCGCGGTCGAGATCCTCGACGTCCAGCTCCGGCAGGACTGGGGCTGGAATCTGATCAGGCCGCTGTCCGGCACCCTGCCCGACGATTTCCACGAGACGCGCATCCTCAACATCCCGCTGGATCGGACGCGAATGGTCGGCCGCATGCCCTGGGGCCTCGACCTGCCGCTGAAGCCGTTCTTCGGCGTGATGGGCGTTTCGCCGCCGCCGGCCTGGGGCCGTATCTCCTCGCTGGTCCCGCGCGCCATGGGCGGCAATCTCGACAACAAGGAGCTCGGCGCCGGTGCGACACTGTACCTGCCGGTGATCGTCCCGGGGGCGCTGTTCTCCTGCGGCGACGGCCATGGCGTGCAGGGCGACGGCGAGGTCTGCGTCACCGCGATCGAGACCGCGCTCCAGGGCCGCTTCCGCCTGACGCTGCGCAAGGACCTCAGGCTCGACTATCCCCGTGCCGAGACGCCGACGCACTACATGACCATGGCGATGGACCCCGATCTCGACCAGTGCGTGGTGCGCGCGCTGCGCGACATGATCGCGCTGCTCGGCGAGACGCGTAACCTGTCGCGCGAGGACGCCTACACGCTGTGCAGCCTGGCGGCCGATCTACGGGTGACCCAGACCGTCAACGGCTCCAAGGGCATCCATTGCATGATCGAAAAGGCGATCGTGCACGGCTGAGCCGCCGGCGCCTTTCCTGACCCGTTGACGCCACGCCGCCGCCCGGTCTGCCGCGCGGCGCGCCGCGCCGTGCCCAATTTCTCAAGCGATTCCAATGAGCTGAAACGCCGATTCAGTCCGGATTTGACTTCCGGCCCCGAACCTAAATAGAGTCTTAATCGTTACTTTTATGTACCCGAGTAAGAGGCTAGCGTTCGGGCCATGGCCACCGAAAAAGCCGAGACTGACCGCATTCCCGTAACCTTGGCGCTCTCGACCATCACCTATCTGGAGAAATTGGTGAGACAGGGCACCCACGGCACCAGCGTTCCCGGCGTCGCACGGACATTGATCGAGGAAGGCATCCGTCTCGCCATCAAGGACGGGCTTTTGTCGATTCGCGACAATGGCAGGACGTGAGCGCGCGCCGGACGTGAGGCGGACGGATCTCGAGAGGCGGATGGCCGACATCTGCAACCTGGGACCGTTACAAATGCCTGTTCTCTCACCAACCTGGACTGACGAACGAATTGAACTTCTGAAGCAACATTTCGAGGCCGGTCTCTCCTGCCGCGAGATCGCCGCCGACATCGGCGTCAGCCGCAACGCGGTGATCGGCAAGCTGTCCCGGCTCAATCTGACGCGCAGCCGCGCGGTCGAAGACCGCAGGCTCGAGCGGAGCCTTGCGCCGCCGCGTACGAGGAGGGCCGTGCCGCGGCTGCAATACGAGATGCTCGCCACCATCTACGGCGAGACCGACGCGCCCGTGGTCGCCGGTCCAATCGACGACGCCAATCGCTGCTCGCTGCTGGAGCTGTCCGAGAACCGCTGCCGCTGGCCGATCTCGACGCCGGGTGAAGACGATTTCTGCTTCTGCGGCAATACTGCGCCCGACGGCCAGTCGTATTGCGCCGGCCACAGCCGCCTCGCCTACCGGCCGAACTCGCGCGCCCGCATGATGCGAGGCTGAGGCCGCACGTCCCAAAAACGAAAAACCTCCGGCGGGGCATCACCGGAGGTTTCTGGAGGCTTAGCGTGAAGCTAAGAGCCGCAACTTTCGTATTTGGCTGAAAGCTATATAGCTTAGTAACTCAGGTAAGTAAATAAGTTTGAGGCGATCGAATCGCATGGCTCGTCTTCGTCGCCTGCACAGGCTGCCGGATTTTCCGAAGGCCCAGCAGAAAGCCCCGGCGGTGTCCCGCCGGGGCTGCGTCAGATCCGAAAGCCCTGAAGCTTACCAGTTGCGCTGGGCGCGCAGCAGCAGGCTGTAGGTGTCCTGATCCTTCAGCTCATAGGTTGCCGCAGGCTTGGCAACGCCCGTGAGCGCCGGGGTCGTGATCACGCCCGAGTACTTCTGGTCGAGATGGCTGTAGGTGAAGTCAGCCGAGAAGGTCAGGTTCTTCACCGGCGTCCAGCGGGTGATGACGCCGACCTGGCCGATGTTGAAGTCCGGATTGCAAGTGCCGGTCAGGGTGGCGAACGCGGCGCTGCCGCAGATCAGGCCCTTGGCCGTGCCGCTGTAGTTGACCGCAGCCCACGCGCCGTAGAGCGCCGTGTTCCAGTACGGGCTCCAGTTGTGGGTATAGGCACCACGGAAGCCGTAGGTCTTGGTCAGCTCGAGGCCGCCGCCCGGACCGAACACCGCGTCAGACACGCCGGCAAAGCCGATGCTCTGATACGCCGCGTTGGAGCTGCCGAACATCGAGTAGCTGGTCGCGGCCAGCTCCTGGAAGTTGTAGCGGCTCGCACCGTCGGTATAGACGCCCGAGAGGTTGATCACGTCGCCGGCGCCGGTCGGGATGTTCTTGATCTGGAGAGCGAGCTGAACGGCCCAGCCCCACTTGTCTTCCGGATGGCCGGTGACTTCGCTCGCGCCGTAGTAGCCGACATGGTTGTCGTGCGCGGCAACCGACGCCTGGAACAGGCCCCAGGCCTGATCGACGCGGACCATGCCCACGAGGTCGGGAGCCCGGGTGCCGCCGAGATCGTTCGAGCCGTAGGCTCCGCCGAGGACGCCGGTCGTGGACATGCCGGCGGTGTTCCAGATGTTGGTCTGGAAGACCTGGGTCTGGTCCTGCGCCGAGAACGCGGCCGTCACACCCTGGCCGAAATCGGCCGTGTAGGTGAACTGGGTAACACCGTTGGTGGTGCCGCTACCGCCGACCAGTTGGTCGAAGTTGTTGCCGGGATAGTTGATCCAGGGCGCGTCGAACTGCGACACCGCCTTACCCATGGTGAAGCCGGCGAACTGGATGAACGCGTAGTAGACGCCGAGCGCGCCGCCCGAGAGGTTGCCGTCGGTGCCGTTGACGTTGCCGCCGCCCGAGCCCGTGAGACCGGTCCCCGCGGCATTGAGGCCGATCGTGCCGCTGTACTGGGTCGCGCCCGTGCCCGAACCGGTGCCGCCATAGTTGCCGGTCGTCCAGGTGAAGACCGCATCGAAATAGGTGCGGACGACGCCGTATTCCGTTGCGGTGCGCGTGTCGATGTTGAGATCTTCACGAGCGCGCATCGAGTAGTAGTTGGTCAGCCGGTTGTTGGCCGCGAACACGCCGTTGTACTGGGCACTGTAGTTACCGCCGGCATTGAGCGCCACTTCGGCACGCAGATAGCCGCCGAGCTTGATGCAGGTGTCGCTGCCCGGGATGTAGTAGAAGCCCGCGCCATAGAGCGTGCAGATCTTGACGTACTCGACCGCCTTGGCCTTGACCGGAAGATCGGCCGCCTGGGCTCCACCGACGGCGATCAGACCCGCCGCAGTGCCGAGCAAAAGGCTCTTCACCACTTTCATATAAAACCTCCAAGTTGCTCATTTTACGGAGACCGGACCGTGAGGCCCCCCAGATCCCCGTCTTTTCAAATCCGCTCGGCCGCTTTGCGCTTTCGGACACACCCGCATTCGACGCGAGGGACGTGAGCGAACCACCTGCAACGGGACGATCGAGTACCCCCCACCGTCGCGCACCACTATGCCTGCGCCATTACGCTAATTAAAATAGTTTATTTGGTAAGCTTTGTAGTTTCACTAAACCTGTGCCCCGGGCGCCACACCCGGGCGGACCAAATATGCTGACCTGCTCATCTTTGTAATTTTAGTGACAAAATTACCATGCTCTGCACTTGCGTCAGAGCAGGCTTGCGTGGACTATGGCCTTCCACGAACACTGGCCTGAAGAATCAGTTCACGGGAGTGACGCTGTGTCCGCGACGAGGAAAGAAGGAGCGCGCCTGCGCCCCATCGGTAACCTGGATCTCATCAGGCGTTTCACCTGGGAGATATCGTCGATCAACATGTATCTCGAGGAGCTGCGTCAGTTCTGGGCGAGGACGCTCGGCATCAGCGGCCCGCAATGGCTGATCCTGATGGCGATCTCCGACCTCGACAAGGACGACGGCGTACCGGTCAACGTGGTCTCCAAGCTGCTCCACGTCGATCCCTCGTTCGTCACCACCCAGTCCAAGCTGCTCGAGAAGAAGGGCCTGCTCCGCCGGCGGCCCTCGCCGACCGACGCCCGGGTCGTGCGGCTGTCACTGGTCGACAAGACCCAGAAGCACATTGCGAGCCTCAACGAGCAGTACAAGACGATTCGCGAGTTCGTCTTCCAGGAGTTCGACGAGAACGAGCTGACGGAATTCACCACCAAGCTCGCGACGCTCAAGAACCGGCTCGAAAAGGCCTGCGTCAGGATATCGCTCGACTTCTGAGACGCGAGGCCGCGCTCAGCTCCGCCGACCGGCGGCGCCGAGCCGCGATTCCAGCCAGTCGAAGATGTATTCGTTGGCGAGACTCGGATTGTCCGCATGGGCCTGCGCCGCGCCGGTCTCCGCCGCGGTGAACACCTTCAACACGATATCGGAGCTGCCGAGCCGGGATTTCTGGACGATCTGACGCGCCCGGTCGGCCTTGAGCCAGCCATCCTCGCCGAGCGTGATCAGCACCGGACAGTCGGCACTGGAGGCCATCAGCGGCGCATGCGGCACCGGGACGATGCTGAGGTCGCTCATCGCGAAGCGGCTGGCGAAGAACGATCGTTCGTGCAGATCCCACAGGCCGCCATCGCAGACGGCGGCGGCGAGCCGCGGCTCCTGCAACACCGCGCGCGCCACGAATGAGGATCCCCACCCGTCCGCCACGATGGCGACGCGATCGAAATCGACGTCGCCGCGCGTTTCCAGATAATCCATGACGCTCGCGATCGAGCTCTCGAGATCGCGGCGCTGCAGGAGCGTATCGGTATAATCGTCGCGCTGGTCGCCGAGCAGGTCGAGCGCGAGCATCGACAGTCCGCGCTCGCGCGCATGCGGTGCGAGCTTGAACAGGAATTCCTCCTTGCGGTGTCCCGGCTCGCCGATGCAGATCACGGTCGGCGCCCGTCCGCTCGCCGACGCCGCGGGCAGGAAGTAGCCCTGCAACGCATGATCGTCGACCCAGGGAATCGTCACGACCTCGCCGGCCGGTGCGCGCGCCGTGAGGTAGCGGCGGGCGCATTCCTGCATCGCCAGCACCGCAACCCAGCGCCGCTCATCGGCCTGATCGAGCGGCATTGCCGCTGCACCGTAGTAGTTCAACGCCCGCAGCCAGTTGCGCTGCGCGGTCGCCATGTGGCCCTCCGCGAACGCAGCCTCGGCGCGGTGCCGGTTGGCCTGCGCAAGCCGCTTCCACTCGCGGTGCCAGGATTGCTCGTCGCCCCGCTTGAGCTGCCGCGCGATCATCAGGCATTCCGCGATCGTGGCGCCGCCCTCCTGGGCTGCGGTCAGGAGCCGCGTGAATTCAGCGGAGATGTCCTCTCTCTCCGGGCAAAGGGACCAGTCGTCGGAGAGGCATGCGGGTATCATCGGAGCTACGCTCTATCATCGCGTTACCCCTGATTCACTAAACTATTTTGGTTCGCCAACCAAGCCGCCGTGCGCGCCATTACAGGTGTTTGAGATCACCATCGCTTGAACGATGATTGAACGATGCGCCGCGCCGCATGCGTGACATTCCAATTCGTCATGAGGCCGCGAATATTGGCAAGAGCTGGCACGTCAAATGACCTGCGCACCTCTTGCCATGATGATCATCATACCCATATCCGCGCCTCGCTGGTCACAACAGCGAGGTAGACTCAGCCGAGCCGCCAGCCGACCTCCTGCGTAAAGCTCTCGTAGAAGGCGCGGTCATAGGCCTGCTCGGGCGTCGCGCGCACGCGCTCGTCGAGGCGTTTGGCGTCCTCGCCCACGAGGATGCGCCAGCGCTCCGCCTTGACCCCGTCGAGGATGATCTTCGCGGCCTGCGCAGCCGTCGTCGGAGCATCCTCCAGGAAGCTGCGGGCCCGCTCGGCGAACGCCGCCTGGATGTCCTCGTCCGACATCTTGTCGGCATCCGGCACGCCGGCCGCGACCATGCGCTTGCGGGTCAGCGCGACCTCGTCGGCGTTGAGCCGCTCCGACCCGTCCGTGCTCTGCACCTTGCGCGAATTGGAGACGATCGAGGTGCCGATATGGCCGGGCATCACCACCGAGCATTTGACGTGCGGGGCATGCAGGCGGAGGTCGTTGATCAGCGCTTCGGTAAATCCCTTCACCGCAAACTTGGCGGAGCTGTAGGCGGTGTGCGCCTGTCCCATGCCGATCGAGGCCCAGAAGCCGTTGACGCTCGCGGTGTTGACGATGTGGGCCTCGTCCGCCGCCACCAGCATCGGCAGGAAGGTGCGCACGCCGAGATAGACCCCGCCCCAGCAGATGTTGAAGGTGCGCTCCCACTGCTCGCGCGTGTTGGTGAACAGGCTGCCGCCGCCGCCGATGCCGGCATTGTTGAACAGCAGATGAATCTTGTCGGTCTTCTGCTGCTCGGCGAGCTCGTCGCGAAAGCGCTTCAGGTGATCCTCGATCGCGACATCGGCAACATGCGTCGTGACGCGCAGGCCCTGCGGCAGCTTCTCGACCTCGCAGAGCCGCTTGGTCTCGGCCATTGCGGCCTCCGAGACGTCGCACATTGCGACATTGCAGCCTTCGGCCACGAGCTGTCGCGCGAGCTCGCGTCCCATTCCCGTGCCGCCGCCGGTGATGACCGCGATCTTTCCTGCAAAATCCTTCATGGGACTTTCGGCCCCTCCCTTGTCGGTATGTTTCTTCAGAGCATGATCCGGACCCGGAGGGCCGCGTTAGCGCAAAGTGTGAAGCGGTTTTCCGAAGAGATCATGCTCAAACAATAACCTAAAGCGCGATGACGATTCATCCCAATCTCATCGCGCTTTAGCGCCGCTCATCGCAGCGCGCGCAAAATGTAGCAGCGCCGCATCCGCAGGTAAAAGCGGATCGGCGCTGCCATCTTCGCCATCGTTATTTCGGCGGACGGACTATTCGGCCGCTTCGACGCACGGCCCGTTCAACGCACCGAGCGCCTCCTCGTCCGGCTTGAACAAATAGTGCACCGGCGTGACCTGGAGCGCGGCGACATTCATGTCGCGAACCAGCTTGCCGCGGCGGATCGCATCGCGCGTGGAGTCCACGATGATGCCGGCGATCACGGGAATGCGCCCCTTCACCGCCTCCACCGTTGCGGCCATCAGGTCGCGATATTCCTCGTGATCGAGCGTGTGCCCCTCGCCGGTCGAGCCGCCGTGCGCGCCGGCGCCGATCATCCAGTCGACCTGGGGCGCCACGTGCCCAAAATCGATCTCGCCGTCTTTCCGGAACGGCGTCGTCATCGGCGGGATCACGCCGGTCGGACGTACCTTCATGTTCTGCCCTCGCGTTTCCATAACCCTTGTGGCGGTCCCGCTCTTTTGACGAGTATCCGCCCGCTTCGAAGCCTATTGGCTGTGCAAGCCCAGTGAAGGGCCGCCCGCGCGGCGCAGCCCCGCAGAATCCAACATTCCTGTGATCACCCCCTCCGGTTCCCGTATTTGTCCGGCTTCGGGTTAGGGGCAATTTTTTTACAATCCGAATCATCAAATGGGGGTGGACGCTGGGTCGAGTCGGCCAGGTCAGCGTGTTGTTTGTGTCACAGGCTCTGGCACTCCGCTTGCATCCTCTTCGTGGTCAGAAACTACCGATGAGGTGACAGGAATGTTCGTGACCGTCGTTGCCGTGCTCTGCCGGCTTGGTGCATCTGCCTCGGGCGCTTGCGTCGAGGAAATCGTGACCGACAGCAACATGACGCCCGAAATGTCGATGATGCAGTGTGCAATCGGCGCACAGGCACCCTTGGCGAAGTGGATGGGCGAGCATCCGATCTATCACGCCAACTGGCGCCTCGAGCGCTACAAATGCGTGCCGGGTCACTACGAGATCAAGGGCCACGCCTAAGGCCCCGCAAAACTACTGATATCAAGACGACTGAGGAAACGCCCCGGGGGCCGCCTTTCTCCTCCGCGCGGGCACCGCGGCGCCAGACCCATCGCGGCGGCGCGCTTTGTGACAATCGTCACGCTCTTCCCTCAAGCAATCGCACGCAAGATGATCGCACGCGCCTTTCGCCCCTCCGGCGTCGGCATCAGCGCATAATTGTGCGGCTGGTTGCGGAGCAGATGCAGCTCGACCGGCACACCAACCGCCCTCGCCCGCTCCGCAAGATCGACGCTGTCGGGGTAGAGCAGATCGCGAGTCCCTGCGAAGATCGTCATTGGCGGCAGCGAACGGAACGCGCCGTTGAGCGGGCTGACGAAGGGATGGCCGACATCGAGCTCGCCGGCATAGAGGCGCCCCGCCTCGAGGATCCCCGGAATGTCCTGCATCGGATCGCGCGCCGCGATCTCGACCTGCTCCGGACGGCTGACCGACGCATCCGCGGCGGGCGAGATCAGCACCATCAGGTTCGGCTGCCGATGTCCGCGATCGCGCAGCCACTGGCAGGCGGCGAGCGCCAGGCCCGCGCCGGCCGAATTGCCGACCACCGTGACCTTTGCGGGCCCGGCATCTTCCAGCAGCATCCGCAACAGCTCGGCCGTCGCCGGCACGACGTCCTTCGCGGTGACGCGCGGCGCGAGCGGATAGATCGGCACGACGCAAACGACGCGCGCCTCGCGCGTCATCTGACCAATGAGCCGCCAATGCGCCGGCACGATCTCGTTGATGAAGCCGCCGCCATGCAGGAACATGACGTAGTTGCAGCCCTCATGGCCGGAAGACGGCGCGGTGTAATAGACCGGCCATCCGCCCATCCTGGTCAGCGTCACCTCGACACCTCGGCCGAGCCCCGTCGGCTCATGCGAGGCCGGCTGCAAGGCGCGCTTGTGCACATGCGCCTGCACCGCCTCGGCGGATGCGAGCTGCTTCCTGAACGGAAGCAGCCTGAGCAGCACGTTGAAGCAACGGCTCTGCAAGCTCGGCGCGGCATCGTGCTGCGGCGGCGCATCCAGCGCGCGGCCGCCGGGGCAAAACTGCAACGCCGACACGATCTTCGCAACGCTCATTGGCCACCTCCCCTCCGGGCTCTCCCGACGCGGCGGCAAAGGCGCTTGCCGACCCGTCGCCACTTGCGGATATAATGCGAGCATTCACTCGCTTTTCCTACTCGCATTCGGACCGCTGGCCCATGGCGCGCAAACCACCGACAAAACCCCGGAAAAACGCCTCCCAGAAAAGGTCCCGCGCCACCGTCGACGCACTGGTCGAGGCAACCGCTCGCATTCTGGTCCGCGAAGGTTTTGAGAAGGCGAGCACCAACCGGATCGCCGAAGTCGCCGGCGTCAGCGTCGGCTCGCTCTACCAATATTTTCCGGGCAAGGAGGCCCTCGTCGCCGCCGTGATCGACCGCCACAACGAGGAGATCATGGGCATCGTCCGCTCAGCGCTGACCGAGGTCGCCGACATGCCGATCGAGAAGGCGGTGCGAAAACTCGTGAGCGTCGCGATCGAGGCCCACCGCATCGATCCGAAACTCCATCGGGTGCTCGCCGAGCAGATCCCGCGCACCGGCCAGCTCAAGGACGTCGAAGCCTTCAACCGCGAGGTCCACACCCTCGTCCGCGCCTATCTCGAAAGCCGCCGCAATGAGATGCGCAAGATCGACCCGGCCCTTGCCACCTTCATCTCCGTCAGCGCCATCGAGGCGGTCGCGCACAACACGGTGCTGAACCACGCCGAGATGCTGTCGGAGAAGACGGTGCGGACGCTGGTGGACGAGACGACGAGGATGGTGGTGGGGTATTTGAGGTAGGTGGAACGACGTCTGGAGAGTGGACGCCTACAAGAACGTTGGAAAGCTAGGACTGAGCATAGGAGAGAACTCCGCTCCAAACTTTCGCTCCGCGAAGCTTGGGGAATTAAAAAAGGACGCGAAGACCGCCCTGTACCACTCCACCGCATCAACCGGCGGCATGCGTCATCAGCCACTACCGGTCGCGCGCCTCAGTCGTCCCAGACGCGCTTGCCGCAGCCGCATTCGAACATGCGAGTGATGGCTCCGCTCTCAGAGTCCACCACCGCTCGGACAAGCTTCATTTTCTTGCCGCAGATGCGGCACGTTCTCGTTGAGTTGTCCTCGACAACGCAAATCTTCTCAGCACGGAATATTTCCATGAGTCGCGCCCCCGTCTGAGGTGACCTGGTGGAGATTGCAAACTGACTGAAGCAGGGAAAGTAGAAGAACTGCGTAACGAGCCCCTACGGGCAGTTTGCGACTGTCCAGGAAGCGAATCAAGACGCGCCGGCTATCCTGACGACCCCTTTTGGGTACCTCATCAGGATGGCCCGAGTGCCAGAACGGAGCGATCCGTTAATCCTCATCAGAGCTGGGTCTGATGTAATCCCTATGCAAAACGGTTGGTCGTTGGGCACCATCGAACAGAACGGTGATGCCGGTTGTACGTTGGCCTAGGGCGACGACGACGCCAACCTTGTCAGCCAGGTCTGGGCAACGAATTTTTCCGATTTCGCTGAGCTTAAAACGCGCGCCGACTTCAATCCTATTTGTTCTCAAATCCATGGTTGCGCCTCGCAAAGAGACCGATCGAAATGAAACAGAGTGGTGGCAAAGTTCCTCAAAAATACCGGTGACTATGGCGACTCATTGTTTCAAGAGTATTTCGTAATTCGAGAATTAGACAGCGTCGCAGACAGGTGCTTGGAGCAACAATTGGTAACCCCGTAAGGCCGCCTCGGTTGGCGGGAAGATTGAAAGCAACCTCGGCAAGCTCCCCGCCCCTGTCTGGTGGTCTAGGCCGTCGAGCGGGGAGCTGCCGCGCCAGCCCCGCACCAAAACAAGCTAAAAACGTGCCAGACGCAGAGCCCGCGTTTGCCGCGAGGAAGGTGGGCGTTGGCGCATTGGGCGCATTGCGATTGGTGTTCCGGGTCAGATCTGACGCGATGGGCCAAGAAGAGAGGTGCGATCTAACCGCTCGTCGCAGCGCGATAGAAGGCTTCTACCTTCCTCAGGTCTTTTGAGTGAGTGCCCTCTCGATCCGTTCTTGTTTTCGAATCAACGCCGGCAGGTCGCACCGACCGAATAGCTTCCTTGACATTGTCTGGTCCGAGGCCACCAGCAAGTATGACTGGGGTGCGAACACTCTCCACGATCGTTCGACTGATGCTCCAGTCGTGCGTCACCCCTTGCGCGCCGATTTGCGCATCACCTGTCCGATGACTGTCGAGCAGGATCCAATCGACAACCCCATCATAAGCTTGCGCCACGCCTACTGCCTCAGGTCCCGTGACAGGTACGCTGCGCATGAATTTGGTCTTCGGCAGGGACTTTCGCAGCGCCACGACAAGATCAGGCGTAAGCAATTCGCTTGATGCGCCAAGATGAACAATGGGCGGATCAAGCTCTCTCGCCATCCGTTCGATAAGAGCGACATCCGCCGAAAGGAACAGCGCGGAAAGTACGGACGGCGCCCGCACCATCTTCATAACCGCTAACGCCTTCTGAGCCGGAAGCTCCCGGGGGAAGGCTCCATCGCCGACGAGCACGCCGACATGATCCACGCCGATTGCCGATATCGCCTCGGCTTCCGCAGGTGTCGCGACTTCGTAAATTTGTGTCAGCATTGTCTTACACACTGCCACCACTCGGTTGAGTAGACAGGATGGGCTGGTCCTGGGTCAACGGCCGTTTTGGGGCAATCGCGTCGGTCGGGCGCTCGGCTAACCGCTTCCGATCGAGGTCGTCGTTGCTGGCGACGCGCTCCCTGGCGCGAAAAGAATAGGCCGGGCGGCGGGCGCGGTGTCAGCGAGTGCCGACGGGATCCCTGCAAGCAACGATGTCGCGGGGAGATTTTCGACTCGCGACCTCCGGCGGAGAGAATACTGCGAGGTACCCTCCGTCCCCTTCGAGCTTATATGTGGCGACCTCGCGATAGCCGACGGCGGTCAATTCGCAGCGCAGGAGCTCAATTGGCGTGCCATGCTTCGACGTCGGAAGCTCAAGGTCGACAATTCCGACCCGTGCACCCTGCTTCAAGGCGGGCGCGAGATTGTAGAGGAAGGCATAGGGTTGGGCTATCTCGTGATACATGTGCACGAGGATTGCGGCATCCAGCGAGGAAGCGGGCAGACGCGGGTCGTGTGGTTCGCCGAGCGCGAATTGCACGTTCGTCAACTTCAGGAGTTTTGTTCGCCTGGCGAGTTCTATGAGGTAATCCCGCGTGACGTCCTGTGCAACGACAGAGCCGGCGGGTGCGACGAGGTACGAGAGTCTAACCGTGTGGTAGCCACTGCCCGCACCAATGTCGCCGACTGTCATGCCAGGTTTCAGTTCAAGAACACGTGCGATCTGGCCGGCCTCATTGAGAGCGTCGCGGTGCTCTTCGGAGGCGCGGCGTGGGCTGACAATCCGTGCAACAGGGCGCTGCGGTGAGGGAAACTCGTTTGCAGCGACTCCGGGGGGAGCCAGATAACCTATGTCAGCGGCATATGCGCGAGTTGCAGCAAACGCCACAAGTAGCGTCGCTGCCGCTGTCGCGATGTTCCACACCCTACAGCACCTGGCTCACCAACCAGAGCGCGATCGAGCAGCAGAGCGCAATTCCAAGGTACGGCAATGCAATTGTCATCGGTTCCTCACTGACGAATTCCGATGCTGAAACGCTAGCGAGATTCGCATATTCGCAGCCGCGTGACTATCCCGTTCGCATGCACCGCGCGTTCGAGTTCTGCCTGGCCACCGCCGCCAAGGCGGTGCCTGATGGCCCCGACTGAAATCAAAGATGACGCCTACCGCTTGCGCGTCGAGCGCAACGGCAAGACCGCCCGGCTATTCACCCGCAACGGCCACGACCGGACCACGCGCTTCTTCTGGATCGTCCAAGCCGCGTTGAAGAACCGCGAGCAGCAATTCGTCATCGACGGCGGGGCTGTGGTGCACGGCGTCGACGGCGTGTCCGACTTCAACGCGCAGCATTCGCGCTGGCACGACAACGAGGTGCAGCTCTACGCATTCGACGTTCTCGCGCTCGGCGGCGAAGATTTGCGCCAGCTGCCGCCGAGTCTGCGCAAGGCAATGTGGTCTCACATATTCCACGGGCCCGGATACTCTTGGCACTCTCGACATCATACGCACGCTAACGTGCGTTTAGTTCCACTCAACCATCTGTAAACGTTGAGAATTTCGGCCAACCTTTGGCAACGAGTGTGGCACGCGGGCTACAGCAATTATCAACCATCGACTTACTCTTTGTCAGGCAGGTGGGCGAACGCGCCAATTCATTGAACTCGTTACTCTGGGGAGATACTCGCATGAAGAAGGTTCTTGCGGCTGCGGCCGGAACATTGGCTCTCGCTCTGGCGGCTCCCGCCGGTGCGGCGGATCTGGCCGCCCGGCCGTACACCAAGGCCCCGGCGCCGATGGTCGCCGCCATCTACGACTGGAGCGGCTTCTACATTGGTATCAACGGTGGCGGCGGCTCCGCGCACAGCTGCTGGGACTTTGTCACGCCAGTTACCGGCACCCTCGTCGGTGAAGGCTGTCACAACGCGACTGGCGGCACGGTCGGTGGTCAGGTCGGCTATCGCTGGCAGTCAGCAAGTTGGGTGTTCGGTCTCGAAGGCCAAGGCAACTGGGCCGACTTCTCCGGCGACAACATCAGCCTCCTGTTCCCGGGTAGCGCTCTGGTCACGGGCGACCGCAATCGGTCACGGATCGATTCCTTCGGTCTCATCACGGGTCAGGTGGGCTACGCCTGGAACAGCGTTCTGCTCTACGTGAAGGGTGGCGCGGCTGTGGTCGGCGATAAGTTTGACATCTACGCTGCTCCCGGCACTCCCGGTGCTGGCACATTGCTAGCCTCAGGTCGCGACACGCGCTGGGGGGCCACAGTTGGCGCCGGCCTTGAGTTTGGCTTTGCGCCGAACTGGTCGGTCGGTGTTGAGTACGATCACATCTTCCTCGGCCATCAAACGAGAGACCTCACGGTCCCTGGGACCGGGTTGTTATTTCAGACTAATCGCATCAGCCAAGATGTCGATATGGGTCTCGTGCGCCTGAACTATCGGTTCGGCGGCCCTCTCGTCGCGAGGTACTGATTAGCATTATGCAAACGAACAAGGCCGGCTCTTTGAGCCGGCCTTGTGCGTTGGGAGGCTCGAGTAACGAAGACCTACCGACCAGTCACACCTTTCGCAGCTCGCCGATGAGCTGAACCAAGCATTCGCCTCGGCCGAACCTCACACAATCTCCAGGGCGATCGGACAGGCCCTCAAAGATTTCAACATTTCAGAAATCTCGAAAAAGGCCGAGCTACAGCGTACGAGCATTTATCGTGCTTCCGGCAACGAACAGCTTCCGAATTTTTCTACCGTCCTGGGGGGTACTCACGGCTGGCTTGCAGCTGAAGGTAGCCCCCAAACGCGGCGGGCATGCGAGCTTCTGATCCGCCAGATACGCCTCCAAGCTTTTTTTGTGCCTATACGTGGCGATGCAGTCCCCAAAACGCGATCAGCAGGAGAGCTGCGGCCCCAATTCCCAGCAATAGGAGAATGGCTTCCAGCATGACGAATCAAGCTCCGCCCGCCCCTTTGGAAGGATACACCTTGCCGGGTTTAGTCACCAAGGCCCGCCAGCGTGAACCGGCGGGCCTCCTGTTGAATTCGGCGACCTCCGAGATCATCGGGAACATGATGCGCAGCGCGCGGTCATTGCGCGACGATGGAGAGGCCGGCGTTCCTGGGGCAGCGCCTTGTCGCCGCCGAGGATCAGAACGACAAGCTTTGCCGCAGCGGGTACGGCTTGCAGTTATCGTCCCGGCAGAGCCGTGAGCTCACGGGGTGGCTTGATGCGCCAGAACGGATATGCCGCCAGTTCTTTCGAATGCTGCGCGAACATATCGACCCGTCTGCTTGTAAATTCCGTAATGACGCCGAAAAATTCAGTTGGTGACCTGATCGTCGCAAGTCTCAGGCCGAATTCAAAAGCAAATTGCGCGTTGGCCCCGGCTATCTCAAGAAGCTTCGCTTGATACGCCTGCATGTTTGCCGTCGCTAAAGCAAAGCCGTTCGTTGGATCGCTATCCGTCATTCTCTGACTGAGGTCACCTGGTAAGGTATCCACCCGAGGCTCAATGATAGAAACCTCGTGTTTAGGATCATCATGAAGCTCGGGAGGCGGTTCGACCGAGACTGCCGCAGCAGAGTGAAGTAAATTCTCTTTCGGGCTTCTAACAATGGCCTGCTTGTTCCGTTGGGCCCGCGCGGCCATTTTCGGATTGCGGGCGCGCTTTGGCGCTGTCGCCGGTTTGCGTTTGCTCATCTGACGCTCCACGAAAATGGGGGGCGACCAAAACGGTCATTTCTGAAAGGACAACAGGCTTTGTGACGTAGCGTTCCAAACCCGTGCATCGTTGGAGTCCCGCATCAATCGCACGTTCTACGAGGTCGACGATGATTTTAGGTAGCAACTCCAACCAACAAACGTCTAACTGGCGATCTTCCTGACCCATGCTCAACGGCGTCAGTCTGAGAACAAGCCAGACTATCCACCGAGCGAATGCTCGAGGAAGAAGCGCAGCATTTCCCTCGTCGCATCCGGTCCTTGCGGATCAGTGTAGGACCCGGCGGGGCTGCCGCCTGACCACGCGTGTCCGGCGCCATCGATGCTCCAGTGTTCGGATATCGCCCGACCGGCCCCGTCGATCAGGACGGTGCGAGTATAGGCATGGCCGTGGGGTACGCGTCCGCGAAGTACCTTCGTCGTCGGCCTCCTTGCCCTGGCGGACTGCTCGATAATCTGATCGCCATTCTTTGGATGCACCGTAGTGTCGCGATCGCCATGGAACACGATGGTCGGCACAGAAGTTTTGCCGTCCGCAATTGCCCTGGAGCCGCCTCCCTGCCGCATGGCCACGAACGCGGAGGGGAGATCGCTCGCGGCTCCACACGCGAGGCCTGAATGAATACCGACGGCCGCGTACAGGTCGCTATACGTTGCGCCCATGATGGCGGCGGCGGCCCCGCCGGCCGACAGACCCGCGACGTATACGCGCTTCGGATCGATCACATGGTCGCGCATGACCTGCCGGGTAATGCCGGCGATCATCGAGGGCTCGCCCCCGCCGCGGCGCTGGTCGCTCGTGCGAAACCAGTTCCAGCACTTCGACTGGTTGGATCCGCTCGGCTGCTCCGGATAGACCACGAAGCAATTCTGCTCTTCCGCCAGGAAGTTCATCCGGGTGCCGGCCGCGAAATCGTCCGGCGACTGGGTGCAGCCGTGAAGCATGATGATCAGGGGAAGCCGTTGTCCCTGACAGCGGCTTGGGATGAACAGCTTGTAGGTCCGGCTTCCCGCGGCGTTACTGAAGGTACCGTCGATAAACCGCCTGCCCTCTGGCACGATGTCCGATGGGGACAGAGGAGCGCGCGTGGTCGGACTTCGCAGGCCGAGCCCGGAAAAATCCCGCAAGCCGTCGAGCGGTAAGGCGCGTCTGCGTCCCTGAGCAGAGCGGGCCGGCGCAATCTGCGGAGCTTCCCGCTCCTCGACGTCGTCGGCCGTGGCGTCGATGGTAAGCGGATCGAGCCGCGGGAGCCGAGCCTGAGAGGCGCTGCGAGACTCCGGTGTTGGAGCGCGACCGCCCTGGAGCATGCGCTGCAACAGCGCGGTGGCCTCGACCAGTTGGCCGGCACGCGTGAGGCGGGTTGCTTCGCGGACTATGTCTTGATTCAGCATCGTTCACCTCGTTCTGTCGGCGAGTGCGGCCTTGACCGCGGGAGTGGCGTGAAGGGCCCCCAGCACCGAGACCGACGCGATTGTGGCGCGAGCCAACTCGGGAGTGACGTCCTGGGCGATGGTGGCTAAGCCCAAAACATTGATTTGCAGCATCTCGCCGGCGCGCCGCGCCGCTTCGAGATCCTCGCGAGTGTAGTTGCGCAGCCCGAGGTCCAACTTCTTCCGGGCCGTGGACTGTCTGACGACCTCTACGTGTCGCTCGAGCTGGTTCCGAATTGCTGTCCGGATGAAATCGGTCCGGTTCGAATAGAACCCTTCCTGCACCATAAGATCGACATGACCGAGGTCGACATAGCCAAGGTTGATCGTGATCTTCTCGGTGTCGGGGGCCTTGGGTCGCAGCTCGTGCACATTAGCGGCCATAGCAAAACATCCATATACCATCCCTTTGGATGGCTTATGGATGTTATCTAGATGCTCGCGGGCGCCTTTCAAGGGATGGAGCCATCCAATGACCTGCATGAGCCGCTCGCGCAGGCGGGCCGTCTCACGTCGAGGGCGGTCGCCGCATCGTGGAGGCCAGACAAATTCCTGGCGAAACGCGCCTCTCCGATCATCGCAAGCCCAATGGCCAGCTCGTTCAAAGGCTTCAAACGGAAACAGGTTCGACGTGCTCCCACGCCGAGGGCAAACCAAAATCGAGAGCACCGTCCGGTACCTGGGAATTGAAGTCGACGATGCACTCGCAATAGCAGAGCAGGTCGACGTCCGAACTAACTGGGCAGAGCGGACATGCTCTGCCCCTCATTGGCAGCCGGCTTCGGGCCAACTGCGGCCATTCCTAACGAGGCTGCAATGTCTGCGTGGACGCGTCAGGTGACGTAAACAAGGAGACAAAAGAACAAGCGTACAACGACGCGAACGTGGTCGCGATTATGCGGATCGCGGACCTGAAGGCTTAAGGCTTCGTTTCATCAGCAGGAAAGATCCATTGTAGGAGCAGATGGCACACGGGATGACGCGCCATCCGCGGGCAGCCGATCACCTGGTTCCGTGGATGAACGTTTGCATCTCCTCTAACGTAAGCTTGCCATCTTTATTGCTGTCCATCGCCTTGAAAATTCGTTCGTGAGCTGCCTGAAACTCCTGCAGTGAGATGGTCCCCTCGCCGTCGGCGTCCATCAGAGCGAACATCATACGCATCATAAAAGGTGGTCCCATCGCGCCTCCACCCATCATGCTGCGCCCCATCATATGTCCCATCATGCCGCCGCCCGGCATGCTTCCGTGTCCCATCGTACCCACGCCTTCCTGGCCCATGGGATGCGATTGCATTTGTTGCTGATCTGGTTGCGGTGTCATTTGGCTCTGTGCAAAGGCACCGAACGTGCCATACGTTAGAATGAGAGCGGATATCGTGAGTTGTAGAACGCGCGTATACATTTCGAACCTCCTCCGAAAAGCTGCGGTCACCCCAAAGAGCCAAATCGAAGGCGCTTCGCGCCGTCAATTGCTACTCGGCCGGACTGTGTCGCTTACACTCTCACGCCCATGTGACTAGATAACGTGACGGCGATCCCACGCGGTGCAACCAGAAGAAAGCTGCTCTCGACCACTGCCGGGTATTTTATCTTTATCTCAATAGGAATGCGGCACGACCGTTTGTGGCCCGCCGCTATAAAAATGCTGACGCTTGGGCTTTGGTGCGACTGCGGAAGGTGCCATTGCGAATGCGCTGCTCGCGGTTGTCATACGTGTGGCATGAGGAATGTTTGTTTTTGGGCCGCCCTGATAGGTGTGCCGATCCACGGTTTGCGCAATGCTGGACACCATCAGGAGTGGCATGACGAGCGCTACTGCGAGAACGTATTTGATTGTCATGATCTTCTCCCAGCTTAGCTGACAGCAGAGGAAGCGGACCACTAAAGCCGTAAAGCGCCATGATGCAGATCAATAGGTCAGCGGCGCTGTTTGAGATGCGCCAATCGGTCCTATGTCGTTCCAAGTGCGCAAGAGAAGACCGCATCGACAGATCATCCTGCTTGATCGCGTGCCAATCTCATTTGTGTTACAGCCGCCGCGCGATAGCTTCCGCAGAATTTGGTTGAAAGTCCGCTCCGTCGTTCGACGTTCTCGCGCTCGGCGGCGAAGATCTGCGCCAGGGAGAAGACAACTCCGCTCCCGAAGTCGCGCGCCCAGACCCCTGCGACGCAACGCATGAAGCAGCTGTCGTAGATACTCCTCCATCCCGCGGGCTGCCACGATGACATCATGCCCTTGTTTTGCCCGACGGGTCAAACCGATTCGGAAAAACATGATTCGCCAACAGCTTCGCTACTGTGCATGGGGTTGTTTTTGGCATTTTAATCTGCCGACCATCGAAGCAGCGCCCCTCTGCCGATCGACGCGCATGCGTCACCGGCGGGAGCCGGCTCCACGCCGCCCCTCAATCCACCCGACAGATGAGTTGGAAAAAATGGTCGGAGCGAGAGGATTTGAACCTCCGACCCCTAGTCTCCCAGACTAGTGCGCTAACCGGGCTGCGCCACGCTCCGAACGTCGTTCCATTAGCTAGGATCGCCGCTTTGCGCAAGGCGAGGTCGCAGCATTTTGGGTATCGCGATCTGATTGGCTCTGAGCCCAGAGCCCCGGAACTGCCCGCAAAGCCGGCCGATGCCGCCCTAGCCGTCCTTCAGCGCCTGATCCAGCATCTCCCGGCAGGCGACGAGGTCGGCTAGCACCCGCCCTAGCCGCTCCCGATCCAGCGCGCTGGGGCCGGCGGGCGCGGCGGGGGTGCCGCCCTTGCGGAAGGTGGTGAGGATTTCCTCGTCGTCGACCTCCGTGAAGCGGAAGTCGATGCCGTCCTCTTCGTCGCCCTGGTAGTCATCATCGTCGGCGTCGGCGACGCCCTTGATCGGTGCCTCGTCGTCCGGCTCCATCAGGCTCGCGCCGATGGCGTCCTCGATGGCTCCGAACGAGACCGCGGCCGCGCCGTCGGCGAGGCCCTGTACCGATTTGACGCCGTGCTCCTTCAGGATCCGCTGCACCCCGCGGATGGTGTAGCCCTCCCCGTAGAGCAGCCGGCGGATGCCCTTGAGCAGGTCGACGTCGTCGGGGCGGTAGTAGCGGCGGCCGCCGCTGCGCTTCATCGGCTTGATCTGGGAGAACCGGGTCTCCCAGAACCGCAGCACGTGCTGCGGAATGTCGAGTTCCTGCGCTACTTCGCTGATGGTTCGGAACGCATCCGGCGCCTTGTCCAAATGCCAAATCCTTATCCGAAAGGCGATTACGCCTCGGGTTGAACCTTGCTGCCGTCGCCGTTAGTACGGTGCTGGGCGTTAATCCGCTGCTTCAGGATCGCCGACGGCTTGAACACCATGACCCGGCGCGGCGAGATCGGCACCTCGGTGCCGGTCTTCGGGTTGCGGCCGATGCGCTGCCCCTTCTTGCGGACCATGAAGGACCCGAACGACGACAGCTTCACCGTCTCGCCCTTCTCAAGGCAGTCGGTGATCTCCTTCAGCACGAGTTCCACGAAGGCGGACGATTCCGTGCGCGACAGGCCGACCTTCTGGTAGACGGCTTCGCACAGATCAACACGCGTTACGGTTTTACTTGTATCGGTCATCGCCCTGCCCCACATCACGGCGAACAATTGTTGTCTGAAATTATGAGGTTACGATACGCCGGTCAACAGCGCTCATCAATGCAGAAGCATCGATAATCGCCGCTGATTCCGGCAAAATTTTATCGACTGTGGCTCTACCAGCGCACCAGCGCCGAGCCCCAGGTGAAGCCGCCGCCCATGGCCTCGAGCAGAATCAGGTCGCCGCGCTTGATGCGGCCGTCCTTGCGCGCCACCGCCAGCGCCAGCGGGATCGAGGCCGCCGACGTGTTGCCGTGACGGTCCACCGTCAGCACCACCTTCTCCGGCGCGATATGCAGCTTGTGCGCGGAGGCGTCGATGATTCGCTTGTTGGCCTGGTGCGGCACGAACCAGTCGATGCTGTCGGCATTGAGCCCGGTCGCCTCGAAGGCATCGACGATCACGTCGGTGATCATGCCGACCGCGTGCTTGAAGACCTCGCGGCCCTCCATGCGCAGACGGCCGACGGTCTGGGTCGAGGACGGGCCGCCGTCGACGAACAGCTTTGCCTTGTGGCGGCCGTCGGAGCGCAGATGCGTGGTGACGACACCGCGGTCGGTCGCGGCACTGCCCGGCTGCTCCTGGGCCTCCAGCACGACCGCGCCGGCGCCGTCGCCGAACAGCACGCAGGTGCCGCGGTCGTTCCAGTCGAGGATGCGCGAGAAGGTCTCGGCGCCGATCACCAGCGCGCGCTTGAAGGCGCCGGTGCGCAGGAAATTGTCGGCAGTGGCGAGCGCGAACACGAAGCCCGAGCACACCGCCTGCAGGTCGAAGGCCGCGCCGTGGTTGATGCCGAGCCCGTGCTGCACGGCGACCGCCGTCGCGGGGAAGGTGTTGTCAGGCGTCGAGGTCGCCAGCACGATCAGGTCGATCGACTGCGCGTCCACGCCGGCATCGGTGAGCGCGGCCTGCGCGGCCTTGATCGCCAAGTGCGAGGTGAACTCGCCCTCGGCCGCAATGTGCCGCTCGCGAATGCCGGTACGCTGGACGATCCACTCGTCGGACGTGTCGATACGCGCCGCCAATTGGGCGTTGGTCACCACCTGCTCCGGCAGGTAAGAGCCGCAGCCCAGCACGACCGAACGAATTTTGGTCACGAAACAGCCTCCTGCGCGGCCTGCACGGAATTGAGTGCACCACCCTCGCGGTTGAGCATCTGATTGATCTTGTTCAGGAGATCGTAGTGAGCCATCTCATAGCCAACATCGATCGCATAGGCAAAGCCTTCGGCGCTGGTTCCGCCGTGGCTTTTAACCACCAGTCCGTTGAGCCCCAGGAACACGCCGCCATTGGACTTGTTGGGGTCCATCTTGTCCCGCAGGGCCTGGAAGGCGCTGCGCGCAAAGAGATAGCCGAGCTTGGACAGCCAGCTCCGCTGCATCTCGTTGCGGAGTAATTCCGCCATCTGCCGCGCGGTTCCCTCGGCAGCCTTAAGCGCGATGTTGCCGCTGAAACCCTCGGCGACGATCACGTCGGCCAGCCCCTTGCCGATGCCGTCGCCCTCGACGAAGCCGATATAGTCGAGTTCCGGCAGGTTCCTCGCCCGCAGGATTTCACTGGCTTCGCGGATCTCCTCGTGCCCCTTGATCTCCTCGGCCCCGATGTTGAGCAGGCCGACCGTGGGGCGCGGCTTGTTGAACAGGACGCTTGCCATCGCCGCCCCCATGACGGCCAGCGACACCAGGTGGTGCGCATCGCCGCCGATGGTGGCGCCGAGGTCGAGCACGACGGACTCGCCGCGCTTGGTCGGCCATATCCCCGTGATCGCCGGGCGGTCGATGCCCGGCAGCGTGCGCAGGTGGAAGCGCGACATTGCCATCAGCGCGCCGGTATTGCCCGCGGAGACCGCAACATCCGCCTCGCCCTTCTTCACCGCATCGATGGCAAGCCACATCGAGGAGGTCCTGCGGCCACGGCGCAGCGCCTGGCTCGGCTTGTCCGAGCCACTGACGGCGACGTCGGTATGGACGATCCTGGAAGCAGCCTTGAGCGCGGGGTGCTTCTCGAGCTCGGGCTCGATCCTGGCGCGGTCGCCGACCAGCAGGAATTCGGTCGCGCTATGCCTCTGAAGCGAGATGGCGGCGCCTGGAATGACCACGGCGGGGCCGACATCGCCTCCCATGGCGTCAAGCGCGATGCGAACCTTGCTTAGCATAAAAGTCCTGGAAACCTGGTCTGGTGCGGTCTTCAACGAGCGGGGGCCGCGAAATGGGTTCGCCACGGACGTGGCGGCGGCCAAGCGCCACGCCGCGCCCGGACCGGGGCGCGACAATAGCGTTTTGTTATCCCGAAACAACCTCTTGCCCCCAGCCTTTTGCATTCGGGGCGATCCGGCGGCAAACCAGAAGATTCGCAAGAAATATATGGAAATCAGATAGATAAATCAGGTTTTCAAACCACTCCCGCAAAGGCCTCGCGCTGCCTGGCAGAGCGGTCTTACGGGGAATCGGCAGCTATTGGCCCTTCTTCTTGTCCTGAAGCGCCTTCAGCGCTGCGAAGGGATGGTCCGCCGGGTCGAGCTCAACGACCTCCGCCTCGAACACAGCCCCCGGCTTGCGCGGATAGGGCTCGATCGCCAGGAACAGGGCATCGGTGGCGAGCCGGCCGAGGTCGATGATGCCATTGATGATGGCCTCCGGCGGGTCGATGACCTCCGGTGGCTCCTCGTCGTCCTGGCCCTCCTCGATCAGGTCGGACAGGCGGCGTGCCTCGGCCTCGGGGGCAAACGTCAGGTCCACCTCCTCCTCGATCTCGTTCTCGATCGGATCGAGCGAGACCACGCAGGTCTGGCCGACCCGGGCGCGGACGTGGCCCGTGACCTGGACCCGGCCGCCGCTTTTCGGCACGACGTCGAAGCTGGCGTTAGCGGACAGGATCTCCCGCACGCCCGCGACCTCGGCCATGACCTGCCGTTCGGCGGCCGACGCCTCGATCTCGCGGTGCAGGCCGGTGTCGGGAATCTGCGCAACGATGACGGGGGACCGCCAGGGATCGGGTCCAGTATTCGGTCGGCTCATGGCGTGACATCCTCGGGAAGCGCCGGGGGAAAGTTGAAGGCCGCGCGCAGCAGCGCGGCCTCGCCGGTCCGGCCGAGATCGGCGTCCGTGGCCCGCGTGTAGGCCGCGAGCCGCTCCGCCTGGTCCATGCCGGACCCATTCAAGATATTCTTGCAGATCGCCGCCGCCAGCGCCCCACCGCCGCCTTCGACCGCATGATCGTAGGCCTGCACCCGGCCGTAAAAGGCCTCGCCGAAGGCCCGCATCCGCTTCGGCACGGTCTGGTCGCCCACCCCCATCTCGCGCAGATTGTCGTCCATGTCCTCGCAGAAGCGGTCGAACAGCGCCTGCGACAGCTCCGTGGCGCCCTGCACCGTGCGCAGGCGCCGCAGCAGCAGCCAGAGATGGAGCAGCAACAGGTCGAAACGCCCGTTAACCGTATCGGGCACGCCCAAGTCGCGGTAAAATATGGGTTCTCGCGCCTGCGTCACGATCATGCCATAGATGGCTTCAATGGTGCCCGGCGGGGCTAGCCGGGGTTTCCTGAAGTGATTGAACGGCCAAAGCATTGTGGTTTCCGCAAGCGGGCGCGCGCGTATTGCATTCAGAGCCTCAGCCCGGTACTTCAGCGCCTCGCGCGACGCAAGGGGACGGAATCAGTTCCGCTATGACGATAACGAACCAGACGAGCCCGCGCGCAGACACGCGGCGCGGCCTTCATGCACGCTGGCGCGGCCTGCGCATGGCTGCCGCTGCGGCCTTGGTCGGCGTGGCGCTCGCGGGCTGCACCGGCGAGCAGTTCCAGAAGGGCTACATCCTGCCGCCCGGCGCGCTGGAGCAGATTCCGATCGGCGCGAGCCAGGACCAGGTGCTGATCGTGATGGGCACGCCCTCCACGGTCGCGACCCTCGACGGCGAGGTCTTCTACTACATCTCGCAGCGCTCGGAGCGGATGGTCGCCTTCATGAACCAGAGGGTGGTCGATCAACGCGTGATCGCGATCTATTTCGACAAGAATCGGCGCGTGCGCCGGCTGGCGAATTACGGCCTCCAGGACGGCAAGATCTTCGACTTCATCAGCCGCACCACGCCGACATCGGGCCAGGAGATGAGCTACCTCACGCCGCTGTTCAAGCTGCTCAGCTTTAACTGAGCCTTCAGCCTGCGGCGTCGTGCCGCCCTCCGCGCGGCACTTACCGGCGCGTGCGACTTGCCGTCGCGCGCCGGGTTCCATACGCTCCCTGCAAAACAAGAAGCTGGGAGTGGATTCGTGCCGAAAACCTTGTTGTCCCGCCGCCGCGTGCTCACCGGCGCTGCCGGCCTGTCGGCTGCAGCGATCCTGCCGCGATCGAGCCTGGCGGACTGGAAACCCACCGAAAACGTCCGCCTCGTCGTGCCGGCTGCGGCCGGCGGCTCGACTGATGTCATGGGCCGGCTCCTGGCCGCCCATCTGCAAACCGCCTGGGGCCAGTCGGCCGTCGTGGAAAACCGCTCCGGCGGCGGCGGCACGATCGGCACCGCCGAGGTGGTTCGCGCCAAGCCGGACGGCCACACCATCCTGATTGGCAACCCCGGGCCGAACGCGATCGCCTACAGCATCTTCAAGAACCTCACCTACAAGCCGGACCAGCTCCAGCCGGTCTCCAACATGATCCGGATCCCGAACATCGTGTCGGCGCATCCGAAGACCGGCATCAAGTCGGTCGCCGAGCTGATCGCCTATCTCAAGGCCAATCCGGACAAGCTCAGCTATGCCTCCTCCGGCGTCGGCCAGAGCCCTCACCTCACCGGCGCCTGGTTCTTGCAGCTCACCGGGCTGAAGATGACGCACATCCCGTTCCGCGGCGCCGGGCCCGCGCTCCAGGCCGCGCTCGCCGGCGACATCCAGATCCTGTTCGACAACCTCTATCCGAGCCTGCCGCAGGTCCAGAACGGCACGCTCACCGGCCTCTGCGTGACGACCGCCGAGCGCAGCGACCTCGCGCCGAACCTGCCGACCATGCGCGAGAGCGCACCGGAGCTGGCCAATTTCGACGTCTCGTCGTGGTTCTCGGTGTTCCTGCCGAAAGGCGTCCCCGCCGGGGTGCTCGAAGCGCTCAATCTCCAGGTGAAGGCGATGCTGGAGCGCGACGACATCAAGAAGAACATCGCCGCCATGGGCGCCCGCGCCGACTACGGCACGCCGCAGCAGTTCGCCGACTTCGTGGACGCCGAGACGAAGAAGTTCGCCGGCATCATCCAGAAGGAAGGTTTGCAGATGGATGTGCAGTAGGCGGGCTCGCTTGCGGCGCAGGAGATTTGAACCAGTTGAAGGCGATGAGGACGGCCGCCGCCAGCGCGACCGCCAGCATTGTACGCGCACCGGATTGCCGGCCACCGGCTTGCACCCTGCCGCAAGTCGGACAGACCGTGTCGGCCATCAGCATGTCGCAGCCGCACCGGATACACTTGGTCGTCTCGACCTTCATGGCGACGGTCCCCCGTAAAGCGGACAACAAAAAACCCGCGGTTTGCACCGCGGGTTTGTCGTTTGTAGCGCGCGACAGGTTCAGTGCGCCAGGATCGCCAGCAGCAGCAAAGCCACGATGTTCGTGATCTTGATCATCGGGTTCACCGCCGGTCCCGCCGTGTCCTTGTAGGGATCGCCGACGGTGTCGCCGGTCACCGCTGACTTGTGGGCATCACTGCCCTTGCCGCCGTAGTGACCGTCCTCGATGTACTTCTTGGCGTTGTCCCAGGCGCCGCCGCCGGAGGTCATGGAGATCGCGACGAACAGGCCCGTCACGATCACGCCGAGCAGCATCGCGCCGACCGCCGAGAACGCCGCCGACTTGCCGGTCGCACCGCCTCCGGCGATCGCGTAGATCAGGAAGTAGACGACGATCGGCGACAACACCGGCAGCAGCGAGGGGATGATCATCTCCTTGATCGCCGCCTTGGTCAGCAGGTCGACCGCCTTGCCGTAGTCCGGCTTGTCGGTGCCCTGCATGATGCCGGGCTTCTCGCGGAACTGACGCCGCACCTCCTCGACGATCGCGCTCGCCGCGCGGCCCACGGCCGTCATGCCCATCGCGCCGAACAGATACGGCAGCAGACCACCGAACAGGAGGCCCACCACCACATAGGGATTGTTCAGCGAGAAGTCCGGATTGACGCCGGCGAAGTAGGTGTGATGCGCGGAGTCCGCAACGAAGAACTTGAGGTCCTGGTTGTAGGCCGCGAACAGCACGAGCGCGCCGAGACCGGCCGAACCGATCGCGTAGCCCTTGGTGACCGCCTTGGTGGTGTTGCCGACGGCGTCGAGCGCGTCGGTCGACTTGCGCACCTCCTTCGGCAGGCCCGCCATCTCGGCGATGCCGCCAGCGTTGTCCGTCACCGGACCGAAGGCGTCGAGCGCGACGATCATGCCGGCCAGCGCCAGCATGGTGGCCGTCGCGATCGCGATGCCGAACAGGCCGGCAAGGCTGTAGGTGACGAGGATGCCGGCGATGATGACGATCGCGGGCAGCGCGGTCGCCTCCATCGAGATCGCAAGGCCCTGGATCACGTTGGTGCCGTGGCCGGTCACCGACGCAGCCGCAATCGACTTCACCGGACGATAGTCGGTGCCGGTGTAGTATTCGGTGATCCAGATGATCAGCGCGGTGACGATCAGGCCGACGACGCCGCATTCAAACAGCGACATGCCGGTATAATCGACACCATCGAGCTTGCCGAAGCCGATCAGCGTGTAGATCACCACGGCAATGCCGATCAGCGACAGCACGCCGGTTGCGATCAGGCCCTTGTAGAGCGCGCCCATGATCGACTGGCTCGGCCCGAGCTTGACGAAGAAGGTGCCGATGATCGAGGTGATGATGCAGATGCCGCCAATGGCGAGCGGCAGCGTCATCATGCTCATGAGGATCGGCGTCTTGGCGAAGAAGATCGCCGCGAGCACCATGGTGGCGACCGCGGTCACCGCATAGGTCTCGAACAGGTCGGCGGCCATGCCGGCGCAGTCGCCCACGTTGTCGCCGACGTTGTCGGCAATGGTCGCCGGGTTGCGCGGATCGTCCTCGGGAATGCCGGCCTCGACCTTGCCGACGAGGTCGCCGCCGACGTCCGCACCCTTGGTGAAGATGCCGCCGCCGAGACGGGCGAAGATCGAGATCAGCGAGGCGCCGAAGCCAAGCGCCACCATGGCGTCGACGACGACGCGGCTGTCAGGCGCGAGCTTCAGCGAATAGACCAGGAAGCCGAAATAGAGGGTCACGCCGAGCAGCGCGAGACCCGCCACCAGCATGCCGGTGATCGCGCCCGCCTTGAAGGCGAGCTCGAGGCCGCCGGCGAGCGACGTGGTCGCCGCCTGGGCGGTGCGCACATTGGCGCGAACCGAGACGTTCATGCCGATGAAGCCGGCCGCCCCCGACAGGATGGCACCGATGGCAAATCCGATCGCGACATAGAGCCCGAGGAAATAGACAAGCAGCACGAAGATGACGATGCCGACGATACCGATCGTGGTGTACTGGCGCCGCAGATAGGCCTGTGCGCCTTCGCGTACCGCAGCTGCGATCTCCTGCATGCGCGGCGACCCCGCATCCGCGCTCAACACCGAAGACGTCGCCCAAATCGCGTAGACGACGGAAAGCACTCCGCAGAGCACTATCAACCATAATGCTGTCATGTGATTTTTTGCCTCAGATCCTTGATGTGTCCCCGGCGCCTTTTATTGTCCGTCGTGCGGTGCGGCGCCTTGATTTCGAACAAGGCCGCCCCCTTTCCCGAAGGGGCGGCCTCAGTCGGTCGCGAGCTTGCCAAAATCAACTTGATGGTGCAACGCCGGAAGCGGCCGAAAAAGCCGATCTCGGCAAGTATTTAGGCCAAGTCCTGAGCAAGTCCTGAGCAAGTCCTGAGCTCCAAGTCCTCAGCCCATCGCCCGGACGCCGCGATTTGGAGCAATTCCTAGAAGTGGCTGTAGGACAGCCGCTTCAAAGCCAATTCCTGGCCCTGCCCGTCCAGGAAGCGCGGCCGCGCGCTCCCTGCGACGATCGTGCCGATCGCCGTGACCGCAACGCCAGCGGCCCGCCCCGCGGCAATCAGCGCATCGCTTTGCGCCGGCGGCACCGTGCACAGCACCTCGTAATCGTCGCCCCCGGCAAGCAGCGTCTCGACGCAAACGGCGTTGCGCACGATCAGGCCCGCCGCGGCGGCCGAGAGCGGCACGTTCGCCACGTCCACAGAGGCCGAGACGCCCGACGCCGCGCAGAGTTTTGTCAGGTCGCCGGCGAGCCCGTCGGAGACGTCCATCGCAGCCGACGCATGGTCCCTCACCGCACGCGCCAGCATGTTGCGTGGCTGCGGAATGCGATAGCGCGAAACCAGAGCTTCCCTTGCGGCAGGATCGGACGCCAGCGCCGCAGCCGCAGCGCCGCCCGTGAGCACGTCAAGTCCGAGCGCGGCATCGCCGATCGTGCCTGTCACCAGGATACGGTCGCCTGGCCGCGCCCCGGTGCGGCCGACCATCCGACCCCGTGGCACGCGGCCGAAGGCGGTGATCGAGATCATTTGCGGCCCCGGCGTCGACACCGTGTCGCCGCCGAGCAGCGGGCACGCGAAGGTTTTCGCATCCTCGCCCAGCGCATCCGCGAACGGCCCGAGCCAGGCGTCCTCCTTGCTCCGCAGCGCCAGCGTCAGCACGAAGCCGGCCGGCACGGCGCCCTTGGCGGCGAGATCGGACAGGTTCACCCGCAGCGCCTTGCGCGCGATGGTGTCGGGTGGGTCGGTGGCAAGATAGTGCACACCCTCGATCACGGCATCGGTGGTGACGACGATGTCGTCGCCGGACGAGGACAGGACCGCGGCATCGTCGACCAGCCCGAACGCACCGGGATCGGTCGCCAGCGGCTTGAAATAGCGCGCGATGAGGGAGTCTTCGGCGGAGTTTTCCGGTGCGTTGGTCATCGGCGCTAGCCCCAAACTCCACTGTCATCGCCCGGCTTGACCGGGCGATCCAGTACGCCGAGACGCCCGATTTCAATAACCGCTGCCGCGGCGTACTGGATCACCCGCCCCAGTGCGCAACTGCGCACAAGGCGGGGGATGACAGCGGAATATGTGTTTACCCTCGCCCGAACTCGTCACCGCGAAACTGACGGCCGATCTGGTCGAGCACCGCATTCACCATGCCGGTCTCCTCGCGATCGACGAAGGCATTGGCAACGTCGACATATTCGGAGACCACGACGCGGCCCGGCACGTCCTTGCGATGCTGGAGCTCATAGGCCCCGGCCCGCAGCACCGCGCGCAGGATCGCCTCGATCCGCTTCAATGGCCAGCCCTTCGACAGCGCCTCGTCGATCAGGGGGTCGAGCTTCTTCTGGTCGCGCACGACGCCGGAGACGACGTCGCGGAAGAACGCGGCTTCGGCCGGCAGGTAGGTGTCGCCCTCGACCTCGTTGCCGAGCCAGTGGCTCTCGAACTCGGCGAAGATGTCGTTGATGCCGGCGCCGGCGATATCCATCTGGTACAGCGCCTGGACGGCCGCGAGCCGCGCCGCACCGCGCCGGTTCGCCTTCTTCTCCGTAAGCCCCGCCGGCTTCTTGTTGTTGTCGGCCATGGCTCAGGCCCGCGCCAGGCGGCGCTTGATGCGCAGCATCGCAAGCGCAGCGCGCGCGGCATCGCCGCCCTTGTTGAGCTCGCTGGCGCGCGCCCGCGCCCAGGCCTGCGCCTCGGTGTTGACGGTGAGAATGCCGTTGCCGAGCGGGAGCTTTCGCGAAACCGCAAGGTCCATCAGCGCTCGGGAGGATTCCTGCGAGACGATCTCGAAATGGATGGTGTCGCCGCGGATCACGCAGCCGAGCGCGATCACCGCATCGTAGGGCTTGCCGTTGGCCGCCGCGGCATCGACCGCAATGGCCACCGCCGCCGGGATCTCCAGCGCGCCGGGAACCGTGATGACGTCATGCGTCAGGCCGGCGGCCTTCAGCTCGGCCACTGCGCCGTCCAGTAACGCATCCTGGAGATCGTCATAGAACCGCGCCTCGACAATCAGCGCACGCGCGCCGGAAATGTCGGTCTGGTCCTTCAAGGGTGCGCGCCGCGCGTCTGCCATCGTTCAATCCGTTTCACAGGGGTCGGCGCTATGTAGTCGCCGAACGCATGTAAGCCAAGTTTTAAACTGTCATTCCGGGGCGCGAAGCGAACCCGGAATCTCGAGATTCCGGGTTCGGTCCTACAGACCGCCCCGGAATGACGGCTTTGCCGTCACTTCATTTCCGTCAGCCGCGCCGCGTAGCGGGCCATCAGGTCGACCTCGATATTGACCTCGGCCCCCGCCTTCCAGCCGCCGATCGTCGTGACGGTCAGCGTGTGCGGGATAATCAGCACCGAAAAGGTCACGTCCGCAACCGTATTGACCGTCAGCGAGACGCCGTCGAGCGTAATCGATCCCTTGGTGGCGATGAACCGCGCCAGCTCGCGCGTCGTGGAGAGCACGAACCGCGCCATGTCGGGCAGGTCCTCGCGGCTGACGATGGTCGCAATCCCGTCGGCGTGACCGGCGACGATATGGCCGCCGAGCTCATCGCCGATCTTGAGCGCGCGTTCGAGGTTGAGCCTGGTGCCCACCCTCCAGTGCTTTGCCGTCGTGAGCGCCAGCGTCTCGGCGGCCGCGTCGACGTCGAACCAGGTCTTGCCGCCCGCGACACCTGAAGCGACGACCGTCAGGCAGACGCCGTTGCAGGCGATCGAGGCGCCATCGGCAATGGTGGTCTGATCGTAGCTGCAGGCGATGCGCAGCCGGTGCAACTGGCCCTGCGCCGTTGGCGTGAAGCTGACGATCTCGCCGAGATCGGTGACAATGCCGGTGAACATTTTAGGCGCGCTCGTAGATGGTGAGAGTATCCTTGTCGAATGTCTCGCTAGCATGAACCTTGTAGGCCTGCGACTGCGTGATTTTCGACAGGGGCAATGCATCGAGCGCATCGACGCCGCTGCTGCCGACCTCTTCCGCGCCGCGGAACAGCCAGATCTCGTCGACGAGATCGGCCGCCACGAACGAAGCCGCAACGCGGCTGCCGCCCTCGACCATCAGCCGCGAAATGCCCTTCTCGGCCAGCACATGCAGCACTGCCGGCAGATCGAGCCCGGAGGCGTTTCCCGGCGGTACGCGGATGATCTGCGCGCCGGCTGCTCCAAGCCGCGTGGCGGCCGCAGCCTCGGCAAGTTCAGAGCCCACCACCCACAGCGGCGTCTCGCGCGCGGAGCGCACGAGCTGGCTCGCTGCGGACATGCGCAGGCTCTGGTCGAGCACCACGCGCACCGGCGAACGCGCCGCCATGCCCGGCAGGCGGCAGGTGAGAAGCGGATCATCCGCCAGCACCGTGCCGATGCCGACCAGGATGGCATCGCTCTGCGCGCGGAGCAGATGGACGCGATTGCGCACAGCTTCGCCCGTGATCGCGACCGGCTTGCCGCCGGCGGCGCCGATCTTGCCGTCGGGCGAGACTGCGAGCTTCAGGATCACATGTGGGCGCCTGTCGCGGATGCGGCGGAAATGCCCGGCGTGGTCGAACGCAGCCTCCGCCGCGCAGAGACCCACGTCAACGGTGATGCCGGCAGCACGCAGACGGGCATGGCCCTGGCCTGCGACTTCAGGATTGGGATCCTCGATCGCCGCCACCACGCGCTTGATGCCGGCCGCAATCACCGCATCGGCACAAGGCGGCGATTTGCCGAAATGCGAGCACGGCTCCAGCGTGACGTAGAGCGTGGCCCCGCGCGCCGCCTCACCGGCACGCCGCAAGGCCTCGGGCTCGCCATGCGGACGTCCGCCGGGCTGCGTCCAGCCGCGGCCGACGATGACGCCGTCTTTCACGATGACGGCGCCGACGGCCGGATTGGGCCAGGTCCGCCCCTGCCCGCGCCGGCCGAGCGCCAGCGCAAGCTGCATGAAGCGGCGATCGGCGTCCTTGGATTCGCGGATCTTCTGCGCGAACTGATCCTCCAGGATGCGGAAGATCATTTGCGGATCGCGGCGAGCCGCGCTTCCTCCTCACCGGAGAGCTCGCCGAGCACGTCGGCGAAATCCTTGGCCTCACGGAAATTGCGGTAGACCGAGGCGAAGCGCACATAGGCGACGTCGTCGAGCGTGCGCAGATGCTCCATCACGGTCTCGCCGATCACCTCGGAGGAGATCTCGGCTTCGCCCCCGGTCTCGAGCTCGCGCACGATGGTGGAGACCATCTTCTCCACCCGCTCCGGCTCGACCTGCCGCTTGCGAAGCGAGATCTGCACCGAGCGCATCAGCTTGTCGCGGTCGAACGGCACACGGCGGCCGTTGCGCTTGATCACCGTGAGTTCGCGCAGCTGCACGCGCTCGAAGGTGGTGAAGCGGAAATTGCAGGCGACGCACACGCGCCGCCTGCGGATCACGGACGAGTCCTCGGTCGGACGCGAGTCCTTTACCTGCGTATCGAGACTGTTGCAGTTCGGGCAGCGCATCCGCTTGGCCTAGCCTTACTGATAGATCGGGAACCGGTCGGTGAGCGCCTTGACCCGTTCCTTGATCGCGGCTTCCACCAGCGGCGCCTTGCCGTCGTCGGACTGCGCGATCGCGTTGAGAACCTCGGCGATCATGCCGCCGACCTGCTGGAATTCAGCGACGCCGAAACCGCGGGTCGTAGCCGCCGGGGTGCCGAGACGCAGACCCGAGGTCACGAAGGGCTTTTCGGGGTCGAAGGGAATGCCGTTCTTGTTGCAGGTGATGGCTGCGCGGACCAGCGCCTTCTCCGAGACGTTGCCCTTCAGGCCCTTCGGCCTGAGGTCGACCAGCATCAGATGGTTGTCGGTGCCGCCGGACACAATATCGAACCCGTGGCTCTTCATCGCCTCGGCCAGCGCCTTGGCGTTCTCGACGACGTTCTTCGCATAGACCTTGAAGTCCGGACGCAGCGCCTCGCCGAAGGCGACCGCCTTCGCCGCAATCACATGCATCAGGGGGCCGCCCTGCAGGCCCGGGAAGATCGCCGAGTTGAGCTTCTTGGCGAGTGTCTCGTCGTTAGAGAGGATCAGGCCGCCGCGCGGACCGCGCAGCGACTTGTGCGTCGTCGTGGTGGTGACGTGCGCATACGGCACCGGCGAGGCATGCACGCCGCCGGCGACGAGGCCGGCGAAGTGCGCCATGTCGACCAGCAGATACGCGCCGACGCTGTCCGCGATCTCGCGGAAGCGCTTGAAGTCCCAGGCGCGCGAATAGGCCGAGCCGCCGGCCACGATCAGCTTCGGCTTGACCTCCTCGGCCTGCTTCTGGACCGCGTCCATGTCGATGATCTGGTCCTCGCGGCGCACGGTATAGTGCGCGGCCTTGAACCACTTGCCGCTCATGTTGACGGGCGAGCCATGGGTGAGATGGCCGCCGGCCGCGAGGTCGAGGCCCATGAAGGTGTCGCCGGGCTGGAGCAGCGCCAGGAACACCGCCTGGTTCATCTGGCTGCCGGAGTTCGGCTGGACGTTGGCGAAGCCAGCGCCAAACAGCTTCTTGGCGCGGTCGATCGCGAGGTTCTCGGCGACGTCGACCCACTCGCAACCGCCATAGTAACGCGCGCCCGGATAACCTTCCGCATATTTGTTGGTCATCACCGAACCCTGCGCTTCCAGCACGGCACGGCTGACGATGTTCTCGGAGGCGATCAGCTCGACCTCATGGCGCTGCCGGCCGAGCTCGCCCTTGATGGCGGCTGCGATTTCCGGGTCGGCCTGGTCGAGCGAGGCGGTGAAAAACGAATCGGGCGCGGAGGCGGTTTTGGCTGAGGTCATCTTGCGAATATCTCCACCGCCGCAGCCTTTTGGCGGGCTACGGGCGGGTCTGGTGTGGCGATCGGAAGCGGCGAGCGCGATCTACCACATCGCCCGCCCCCGGCCAAGTAGTTGCGGGTCGGGCCTGATATTTATGCAAGATATGGTGGGGATTGAAGGATCCGGACGCTGGAGCGGTTCGCTGGAACCGCCCCGTTCCGATGATGCCTGAAGGGGCCGTTTTGGACCTTAAAGTCCTGCCGGCCGATGAGAGCCGCCCCTCCCCCTTAGAGCCCCGTATACCCGGCCTTCACGGGGTCCACGCTGCCGTCGAGCTGGCGCAAATAGGTCAGGCCGCAGACCGTCAACCTGTGCGGGTCCTTCTCACCCGCTTCAATCAGCGTGTTGAGGTAGTTCGTCACCTTGGCGCGTGCCTCCTCGCTGGCCGCCGCCGTGCGATTGGCGAGCAGGTCATAGGTCTGCATGATGCGGTCGATGGCAGCGTCCATGGCACCCTCTGGTTCTCTGGAATGTCGGGAGTTTTGATCAGGCAACCGCGCGGGCCTCGGACTGCGTCTCGAACCTGGCGATCGCCTTGTTGGCGAGCCTGATCTTGTTGAATTCGCCGTGCTGGAGCAGCTTGATGATGATCTCGAGCAGGTGTTCGTTGGTGACGAGCGTGTCGGGAATCGCACCGGAGCGGCGGAGGTAATTCGCGGCGATGGCATAGGCATCACTCACGAGTTGGACGTTCATGACCTGCAGCCCGCGCCCGACCAGCATCGCATCCTCCGAATCCAGAGAACTAACGGCGATACCGGGCTCCGGTTCCACCCGATCGACGAATTTTCTCGCAGCTGCAAAATGACAAAACGCACCGGTCCGGGAGAAACCGGGCCGGTGCGCTTGGGGAAGTCAGGCACGTTCGGGAGGCTTGCCGGTCTTGTTGCGGGCCGGCTTGGCCATCCCTTGGAAACTCAGAGCCGATACAGGATCTGATCAGTCCAGAACCGCTCGAGACGGTGCAGCGACTTGTTGAGGGTCGAGAATTCCTCGCCCGAGATGCCGCCGACCTGCTCGACCGTCTTGACGTGCTTCTGGTAGAGCGAGTCGACGATACGGCGGACTTCCTGGCCCTGCGGCGTCAGGCGGATGCGCACCGAGCGGCGATCGACGCGCGAGCGCTGGTGATCGAGGAAGCCGAGCTCGACAAGCTTCTTCAGATTGTAGGAGACGTTGGAGCCGAGATAGTAGCCGCGCGTGCGCAGCTCGCCCGCGGTCAGCTCCTTGTCGCCGATGTTGTAGAGCAGGAGCGCCTGCACCGAGTTGATGTCGGCGCGACCGCGGCGATCGAACTCGTCCTTGATGACGTCGAGGAGCCGGCGATGCAGCCGCTCCACCAGAGTCAAAGCTTCCAGATAGAGCGACTGCACCGAACCCTGCTGGCCGGAGACGCGCTCTGCGGTATCTGCCGCAGTTGCGACGGCTTTCATCATGACACTTCCCCTGTTGTCGTTTTTATCGACACTTATTCGACGAAACTTGTGTCCCGTCTGATAGGTGCAACTTAAGGGGCTCGTTTGAAGATCGGCTTAAATAAGAGAATAAAGAGATCATGAATTTAAGACAGTGAATTGCGGATTAAGCCTGTGCCACAAGGGCTTTTCGCAACCCTCTGTTGACCCTCGCAAGGTCCTGTTCACCCTCCGTCCGCCCCGGTTGTCGCATTCCAGAACAGCCCCGCCCCGTTTCGAAACGCGCGCGTAAGAGCTGTGGCGGACCAGGCTAGGTTAGCGAAAACTTACTTCGAATTTTAGGCAACCAGCGGTCAACCAAGCGCCGAACTCTGCTCTCGTGTCCCGGAGCTGAACAGATCGTTGGATGGGTAGAGCGCAGCGAAACCGATCGATGCGGGCGCACGTCGGTGATGGGTTTCGCTGCGCTCTACCCATCCTACAAGAGTCCTGCGCGTGCCCTACGGCGGCCGTTCGCGCGCGGCCATCCAGGCGAGCGCCAGATAAGCGGCGAGCATGAAGACCTCGACGCCGACCACGACCAGGCTGCCGCCGTAGATTCCCGGGAACATCAGCTCGATCACCGCCATCGACACCACGGTCGTCAGCCACACCACCGCGCCCCAGGGCGTTGCGAGCCACAGCCCGACGGCGGCGACGAGCTCGATCACGGCGAAGTAGACGGTCGCGGCCTGCCAGGCCATCGACTGGTTCTCGAACGCCTCGTCCTCGCCGCCGACGAAGCCGGTCACCTGCGCCCAGTGATAGAGGCCCTTGAGGATCGAGAGCACCGCCATCACCCGCAGGAACAGCACGAGCCGGCGCGTCCAGACATTGTCGTCGGACTCCGGGCGCTCCGACGAGATCGCCGCCACCGACATTGCATTGTCTCTGGCATTGTCTCTGGCGGCGTCCCTGGCGTTGGCGCTGTCGCGGGCCGCATCGCGGGTGGAGATCTCGGACATGGCTCCCTTCTGGCTGTTTCGCCCCGCAAAATCAATCGGCTGCCATCCCTTGCGGCAGGTCAAGCCGCGGTGACGGGAACCATGCGAGCTGGTATAAGAATAATTCCAGCCGGAGGAAGAGTGATGGCGATCAAATACGGGCGTCCGATCGAATTGCGCGAGGTTTCGCGCCGGGATGGCGCAGCCGCCTCCCCAGCCCTCGATCTGGCCATCCGTCCGCGCCGCAACCGCAAGGCCGAGTGGGCCCGGCGGATGGTGCGCGAGAACGTGCTCACCACCGACGATCTGATCTGGCCGCTGTTCCTGATCGACGGCAACAACAAGCGCGAGCAGATCGCCTCGATGCCGGGCGTCGAGCGCCTCAGCGTCGACCAGGCCGTGCGCGAGGCCGAGCGCGCGATGAAGCTTACGATCCCTTGCATCGCGCTGTTTCCCTACACCGACCCGTCCCTGCGCGACGAGGAAGGCTCGGAGGCCTGCAACCCGAATAATCTGGTCTGCCAGGCGGTACGCGCGATCAAGAAGGAATTTCCGGAGATCGGGGTCCTCTGCGACGTCGCGCTCGATCCCTTCACCAGCCACGGCCATGACGGCCTGATCGCGGACGGCGCGATCCTGAACGACGAGACGGTCGCCGTGCTGGTGCGCCAGGCCCTGGTGCAGGCCGAAGCCGGCTGCGACATCATCGCGCCCTCCGACATGATGGACGGCCGCGTCGCCGCGATCCGCGAGGGACTGGACCAGGCAGGGCTCATCGACGTGCAGATCATGGCCTATGCGGCCAAATACGCCTCCGCCTTCTACGGCCCGTTCCGGGACGCCATCGGCTCGGCCAAGACGCTGACCGGCGACAAGCGCACCTACCAGATGGACAGCGCCAACACCGACGAGGCGCTGCGCGAGGTCGAGCTCGACATCTCCGAGGGCGCCGACATGGTGATGGTGAAGCCGGGCATGCCCTATCTCGACGTGGTCCGCCGCGTGAAGGACACCTTTGCGATGCCGACCTTCGCCTACCAGGTGTCCGGTGAGTACGCGATGATCGCGGCGGCCGCGGGCAACGGCTGGCTCGACGGCGACCGCGCGATGATGGAGAGCCTGCTCGCCTTCAAGCGCGCCGGCGCGGATGGCGTGCTGAGCTACTTTGCCCCGAAGGCGGCGGAGAAGCTGCGGGCGCAGGGGTAAGGTCATTGTCGTCCTGGCAAAAGCCAGGACCCATACCGCGTGATCCATCGATGGCGGGCGGTATTCGTACCAGCGAAGGAATCAAACTTCTGGTCTTCGCCAAACTCTTCCTGGGGTAATGGGTCCTGGCTTTCGCCAGGACGACGCTTGGGTTCGCGGTTGCAGCCCGTCCCTCCTCCCGCCCCCTCGCCCCCGAATCGCCGGAATATTTCGGCTTGTTAATCCCGACGCCCTTGGCACGCGGACGGCCTGTTCCCATGTCCTGCCACGGAAGTTTCCCATCTGGAGGATGGACCATGTCGTATTCGGACTCGGGCAATTCGGGACCCCAGGCAGGCGCCTGGCGCAATGACGGCGGGGTGCAACCGCACGCTTACGATCCATATCTGCACCCGGAACTGTTCCGCGGCGTCGCGACGCGGCGGGTGTTCGCCTTCCTGATCGACATGGTCGTGATCTCGGTGCCGGTCATCCTCGGCTACCTCTTCATCGCCTTGTTCGGCGTGGTCACGCTCGGCATCGGCTGGGCGCTGTTCTGGCTGGCCTGGCCGGCCTCCGTGATCTGGGCCATCGTCTATTACGGCGCCTGCATCGGCGGTCCGTCGTCGGCCACGATCGGCATGCGGGTGATGGACCTGGAGTTGCGCACCTGGTACGGCGCTCCTGGCTATTTCGTGCTCGGCGCCACCCATGCCGTCCTGTTCTGGGTGACGGTTTCGTTCCTGTCGCCCTTCGTGGTCCTGGTCGGCCTGTTCAACGGCCGGCGGCGCCTTTTGCATGACTTCGTGCTCGGAACGGTCGTGATCAACAACTCGGTCCGCGCACCCCTGCCCCAGGGCGCCAGAACCTACTGATCAAGAACCTATCAACCAGGGCCAGCTAAGCTGACTGATCTGACCTGCCGAGCAGACCAATTGACCGAGGGCTTCCGTAGCGCGATGCTGACACCCGTTTTGGAGGCCCACGACGTCCCTTGACCCAGCACTCGCGCGACACCCCCCAATTTTACCTTACGGCGCCTTCTCCCTGCCCGTATCTGCCGGGCCGGCATGAGCGCAAGGTGTTCACGCACCTCGTGGGTGACCGCGCGGGCGACCTCAACGACCTCCTGACCCATGGCGGCTTCCGCCGCAGCCAGTCGATCGCCTATCGGCCCGCCTGCGACCAGTGCCGCGCCTGCGTGTCGGTCCGGGTCATCGCCAACGAGTTCCGCCCGTCCCGCAACTTCCGCAAGGTGATAGCGCGTAACGCCGACATCATCGGCGAGCAGCGCAGTGCGGTCCCGACCTCCGAGCAATATTCGGTATTCCGTGCCTATCTCGACGCTCGCCACCGCCACGGCGGCATGGCCGACATGACCGTGCTCGACTACGCCATGATGGTCGAGGACAGCCATGTCGAGACCCGCATCATCGAGTACCGCAAGCGCGGCCCCGACAGCGGTATCACCGGCCGCGGCGAGGAGCTGATCGCGGTTGCGCTCACCGACGTGCTCAGCGACGGCCTGTCGATGGTCTATTCCTTCTTCGAGCCGAGCCAGGTCAGCCGCTCGATGGGCACCTTCATGATCCTCGACCACATCGCCCGCGCCCGTCGGCAAGGGTTGCCCTATGTCTATCTCGGCTACTGGATCGAGGGCTCGAAGAAGATGGACTACAAGGCCCGCTTCCTGCCGCAGCAGCGCCTCGCTCCGTCGGGCTGGCTGCGCATCGACGCGCAAGGGGATGCGGCGTCAGAGCCGCAGGACTAAGCCCTCCGCCGTCTTCCCTCTCAGGAGGCCGCTTCAACCTGACGCGACGGGGCAGGCTTTGCACCGGCGCGACCTCCGGCGATGAACTGAAGCGCCGCGATCCCCGGCAAGAAGTAGTAACCGCCTCCGAGCGCCTGCGTGAACGAGGCCAGCGTCACTTCGCTGCCGCTCGGCAATCCCGGAATGGTGAACGTCTTCGGGACAGGCGACGAACCCACGACAGGATCGTCCTGGCCTTCAAGAGTCCCGAACCGGGGGTTTTGCACCCAGCGCTGGTGGATGAACTCGAACTGGCGCTCGATATCGGCATTGCACGCGATAAAGAACAAGCCATCGCACGACGTGCCGCTTTCGGTCGTCTCACGATAGGGCCGTCCACGGCGGAGCAACCTGTGCAGCTTGGATGATTTGATGCTCGATGGCACATCGATGCCAAGGGAATCGCGCGGATTGGACCGGCGGACATGAGCTCCCTGGGGGCAAACGAAGCCGTTTGCGTCCTGGACTCGATAGCGGAAGGCGTCCGCCGCCGAATCCGACCCCAGAGGTCCCTGCCATCCGAGCGGCATGCCGTCCATCCGACGCCCCATCATTTTTTCGCAGATGTGCTGGCCATTAGCCGTCTTGAACCGCTCGAACGCATCGACATCCTGCGCGATCTGCCGCACGGCCAGGTAGCTTCCGTTCAGCGTGAAGCGGGCACTGGACTGCGGCCACTCCTTCACGTTGGGACAGTAGGTGAGTTCGTCATATTCGTTGCGATAGCCAAGAATGAATTCTCCGGGCTCGACGACGCGATCCTCATAGAATTGGCCTGCATCCAGTTTGGCCTGCTTCAGCGCGGCCCCCCCCTCTTCCCTGAGGCCGCGGATCACGGGTTGAGCGAGGCCGTCGCGGAACCCGAACGGCTCGCGCAGTTTGCCATCTTCCTCTTTCTTGAACGAGCAAGGATTGTTTTCAACGGTCCTGATGATGAACGCATCCGGATCGGGATCCTCCATTCGCGATTTTTCGTCGAGCACCCACCATTGCGCAACGAGGATGTGAACGGTTTGGCGGCCGTCGGGGTCTTCAACATCCGACCAGCGCCATTGATCACGCCCAGCGTCCCTCAACAGCTCTTTGCGCAATGCGCTTCCCATGCCACTGCTGAAAGCAGTCGGAAACGGATGCGTTTCCGCCTCGGTACAGCCAAGCTTCTTCAGCCCTGAAAAACTGAAGGCGACCGCCACGGCCTCGCTGATCGACTCTTCCGATTTCTTCCTGCCCGTCCCGACACGCTTGGCGCTGACGACCAAACCGCTGTCGACGAGTTTCGCGAGCCAGGCCCGGGCCTGATCCACGCGGCCTTCGCGGATCGTGAGCAACCAGAAGCGGCTGCTCTTGAGCCAGCCGAAGCCGCTCTTCAGCATGCCCTGGATGTCGTCGCTTTGCTCGGAGAGAAGCGGTGCGTGCTTCATGTCTCGATCGCCCTCATGATCAGGTCGTCGTTCTTCTCGTTGCGCTCGCCGAACAGGGCGTCGCGCAGTCCGGTCGCAAGATTGATCTGCTCGATCGTCCTGTTGCACGCGTCGAAATGGTAGATGTGCGGGAGCATGCTGTCGCGCGCGTAGGACTTGAATTTCAGCTCGCACTTCACACCACGGAAGATGACAAAGCGCGTCGGCGGGAAGCTGCGCGGCGCGGCAATGCCAGGCTGACCGTCCACCGCCGGCGCGCGTGGACTGAGCTCCGTCCACCGCCAGGCCAGCGTGGTTCCGGTAGAAGCACCGTTGATGAAATCGTCGAGATAGCCGCCGAAATTGCCGTCATAGTTCGAGCAGAACAGAAAGCGGCGACCGTTGTCGATGATGTGCCAGTGACCGAAATGGATGCCCGGCGCATTTCCGAGCCACCCTTGCGTGAAAAACACCCGTCCGGCGAATGTCACGATACGCAGGGCCGTCCGGATGCACCACGCGCTCCACCCGTTCGGACGACGCACATCCGTAAGGCTGAACATGTGCTGGGTCTTGCGGACCAGCTCCGCCTCGCATCTCTCGACCGACGGATGGATCTGCTGGGCACGCGGAACGTCGTCTTCGAGCGGATGGAAGAACTGCTCGCTCAGCTTCGTGAAGCGGCGATTGAGCCAATAGAACAGCGCACCGATGCAAAGCACCACGGCGATCACAGCGACGGCGATCCCGATGATCTCCAATCCGGTCAGCTTTGGTATCTTTGGTTCGACGATACGCGCCATATAGTCCGGAGCGAGCGCATAGGCCAGCGGCGCGAAAGTGTAGGCTATGGCGCACGCGGCTATGGCCAGCAGCAGCGGCACGCCGATGACCCAGCCACCGACATAGGTCGACAGCGATGAGAACGTCTCAGTCGGCCGGTCGAGCTCTTGCTGAACGCTGTTCAACCAGCGCCTCCATGACACGAATTGCGCAGGCAGCGGGACCAGGAACAGCCACACGAGAAATGCAATCACCGCGAACGCCAGCAAACCGTGTCCACTTATCGCCAGCAGACATTTGCTCGTCTTGCTGACAGCGTCCTCCACGGCCTGCACGATGGGACCCGGTTCGCCGAAGAACCAATTGTAGGCGCGCGGAAGTGCCGAGATGAGCCAGAGCGCGACAAACCACAGGACGATCGCCGCTACCGGATAGGCGAGCTTCGCGCCGATGCCGGCCCCCTTCCCGCGCCAGTAGGAACGCGGTGCAGGCGTGGCCGCCCACTCGAAGCGTGGGTCTGCGTATGCCCATCGCGCCAGCGCCAGCGCGAACGCAGTGCGATCATTGCCGTATTTGGATTTCAGCGTCCGCGCCTCGGCTCGCGTGCGCTCGAGCAGGTCCTGCTCCATCTTGATCTGCCGGACCGACCGGTCGCGGGCGCCGACGAAGGCGCCATCGGCGATGCTGTGCCACTGCATCAGCTTGTCCAGCAATTGCTGCTCGTGCTGCGCCGTGGGGACCGCAACGCCGGGAGCGACCATGGCGCCGAACAGCGACCACATCGCGCCGCCGGGATGGTGGATGAGGCGATACAGCAGGTCGTACGGGCGCAGGCCCTCCTCGACCGCAAGCTCGAGCATCAGCGAGGGCCTTTGCTCCGCGGCATCGGCCACCGCCGGCAGGAGCCCGATCGAAGCGAAGTGAACCACCGCGACATCGCGCAAGAGGCTGTCCAGCGCATCCTGGAGTGATTGCGGGAGACCGCCTCCGCCGGGCCAGCCGGGCGCAACGATGCAGATCATCTGCTGCCGGACAATCTCGAGCATGGCTGTCTTCTCCGCGTGCTCAGGTGATACGCATGCGCATGCACAACATCAGCGGTCCGTCATACGCAATGGCCTTGCCTTCACCGCGCGCCAGTTGCAGCCGGGGCAAGGTGAGCAAGCCGATCAGCGCGCTTGTCAGGATATCCACCGCGTAGTCCCGGGCGGGACATTGGCGGTAGCCATAGCCGAACATGAGATACCGCAAGGCATCTTCGCTGCCCCAATCGCGGTTCGGGCAGAAGCGACCGCTTTGGGGCACCGCGCTGGGATCGAACAGGGCAGCGATCGACAACAGCGAGACCTTGCCGCCGCCCGGACATCCAGCGTTGCTTCGCGCGCCCGTCTCCATTTCCGTATCCCGCGGCACGTCGCGCGCCAGCAGCGGAAAAATCGGCCGGAAGCGCATGAGCTCGAGTACATGGTTGCGCACGGCCTTGCGAAAATCGGGGTCGGTCCAGACGCGGGACTCGCCGAGAGCCCTGGCCCGCGATCGCAGCTGTTCATAGACCTTTTGGCGTCCCAGCAGCTCTTGCATGACAAGGGCTCCCGACTGGACGGTGACCGGATGTGAGATCCAGGCAAGGCCTACCGCGTTTCGTTCAATGTCCTCGGAGGAGCTTTTGACGCCCCACGCAGCGCCGATGGGGCCGGTGACGCGATCGATGCGCGCCTGTAGCGCATCCCCACACGATTCCGCCCGCCGCCGGAGGTCGAGTGTCGCCAGGTTGCCGGCCAGCAGCTGCCCCGCGACGTATCGGATCTCAAGCATGTACTGTCGTTGCAAGCCTTCATCGACATCGCCTTGCGCAGCGTTGGTCGCCGACCCCGCAACCACGGCGCCTATCGCATCTCCAAACAGGGGTCTCATGGCGTGGAATACGACCCACATCAGGTAATCATCGATCAGATCGAATTCGGCCGCTCCGGGCTTGCTCAGGTCCTTGATCCGGCGCTGTGCCTCGGCATCGGAATCGGCTGGAACGTCCAGAGCCGCCAACCGCGCATGGACGAGATCCCGATCGGCCGAATAGGTCGGGCCGGGATCCATCCCGATGAGATAGTCTCCGGAGACCATGTTGGCCGCATGCGCCGTGTTGGAAAAGCTGCGCGTGCGCGTCAGCACGTCCTTGACGGCACTGGCGCGCGCCACCATGCCGAACAAGCCCCCCACCGAGGGCCAGCGCCGCAGCAGTGCGCCGAGCGCACGCAAGACGGTGATGTGGCGGTTGAGCCAGCAAAAGACACCATAGGAGAGACTGCGTGCTCCCGGCTGCAAGGCGTCGGGTTCATAAGTGGAGAGTTTCATGCTGCATGCCCATCCTTCCGCCAATCCGCGAGGGCCGCTGCGGCCCGCCTTTGATAGTGGGGCATGCCCAGGCGTTCCGCCGCCAGGGCGACTCGCTTGAAATGCGCTTCGGCCCCGGCCTGATCGCCAGCGTGCCGCAACGTTTCAGCGAGCTCGTACAGAGCTTCGGTCTGGTGCCCGTATTCTTCAGCGGCCTGCTCGACCGCCTTGCGTCCGACCGCGATCGCATCGTCCAGCCGTCGGAGCTTGCGATAGGCGACACCGAGGCTCACACGCATGAACGTCCGGCCGTAGGGGCCGGCCGCCTCGTAGATGCGATCGGCGAACCCTCTCTCCAGCATGGGCACCGCTTCGGCAGCCTTGCCGTTGCGTGCAAGCGCGCTGCCGAGAACGCCCATGCAAACGGAAAGCATGGTCGGCACGTTGTGCGTCCGGCACTGCTGCAGGTCCATGCGCATCATGCGTTCCGCCCGGTCGAGCTCGTCGTTCTCGATCCACATCTGCGATTGGACGGTATCGATCAGCAGACGGGAGTATGGGTGGTCGATGTTCGACAAGATCTCGTAGGCCTTGGCGCAGAAGGCGCTACCGGCTTCGCTGTCCCCGAGGCGCCAGAGCGTGCTGGCGTGAAACGCATACAGGTTGATGATGGGAATGGCGGCCCATCCGGGCTGAACGTAGTGCGCCGACAGTTCCGGGCCGTATTCGGACAGCAGGACGTTGCCTTCGATGGCCGCTTCCGCGTATCGCCCGAGGGCATGCAGATGCATCAGGCGCGTCTGATGCGCCGCCATCGTCATGTGGCGACGCTGTGCAAGGCGGGCCGCTTCCAGGCCCTGCGAGGCGTAGCGCAAGCCTTGCTCGAAACGACCGCGCATCCACAGAAACACCGCTGTCTCGGTCGAAACCGCCGCCCGTGCGCGCTGATCGTTCAGTTGCACGGCAATGGCTTCAGCCCTTTCCATGTTGCTGAAGATGTCGTCGATCTGCCCAAGGGCCATCATTGCCCCGATGGCTTCCAGACGAAGCGCAAGCTCCAGGGCTTGCGCAGTCGGGGCGCCGTCGACACGCCGTGCAGCCTGGATCCCCTTCTCGAACAATTGGAGGGCCTCCTGATTGGCCGAATGCGAGATGGCTCGTGCCATCGACTTGATGGCGAACTTCGCCGCCTGCTCCCATTCCTCGCCTTTGAAGGAATGATGCGCCAACACCGGCGCGGCATCGGCATCCGCGGCTCCCGGCTGCGCGTGGAGCGCCAGGAAGGCCTGTCGATGCAGCGCCTTGAGCCTGCTGCGCGTAAGCACCCCGAGCACGACGTCGCGCACCAGCGCGTGGCGGAACGCGAACGCCTGCGACTCGAGCGATAGGCTCGTCTGCTCCGGACACGACAGGAGGCCGGACGCGACGCAAAGAGCGAGCAATTCTTCGGCGCGCGCGATGTCCACCGCCTGCATCGTGGCGATCAGGTCGCGCGTGATGGGATCGCCAAGAACGGCCGCAGCCTCGAGCGCAGACTTGGCGGCTTCGGGCAGCCTGTCGGTCCGCGCGCCGATGACCGCGGCGATCGAGCCCGGCACGCGCAGCTCTCCGAGAGGCCTCTGGAGGCGGTACGCTCCCGGCGTTCCCTCGAGCGATCCGTCATCGATGAGGGTGATGACCAGTTGCTCGAGGAAGAAGGGATTACCGTCGGCGCGGGCGACCAGCTCGTTCATGACGCCGAGCACGGATGGATCGTCCCCCAGCAGGGCACGCGCGAGCCTGAGCATCTGGCCGTCGTGTAGAGGCTCGATCATGCGCTCTACGAACCACGGCGCCTGCCGCCACTGGTGCTCGAAATCGGGCCGATAGCTAACGCAGACCAGAACCGGCAGCTCCTGAAGCTTCGGAAGCAAGGCCTCGAACAACCTCCGGCTCTCGCGATCGGCCAGGAAAACGTCCTCGAGCACCAGCACGAACGGGCCAGACCGCGCGCGCCTGCGCACCAGCCACAGCAGTGCTTCGCCAATGCGGCGCCGTCGTTGTACCGGGTTCAGCGCCAGCCAGGCCTGATCGGGCGCCGCCAGCCCCAACAGGTCGCTGGCCGCCGCGAGATGTTCGGCGCCCTCGGCTGGCCATCCCTCGATCAAGGCCTGCCTGGCGGACTGCCGTACGTCCGTCACGTTCATTTGCACCAGCCCAACCAGGCTCGCGATCAGGTCCGCGGCGGCGCTGTAGGCGCGCGTGCTTGCATAGCCTCTCGCCTGCGAAACGCAGACGTCCATGCCCTCGCTTGCGAGGGCGGCCGTCCAGTCGGCAACCAAGCGGGACTTTCCGATCCCGGCATCGCCGCACAGCCCGATCGTTCGCATTCCACCCTTTCGGACGACCTCAAGGTCCCCTGCCAGAATCCGTAAGGAATCTTCGCGTCCGACCAGAGGCGCCCAGCGTTGCTTGCGCGTCAGCGGCGCCGCTGCCGAACTTTCGGTCTCGACCACGACCTCGTGGAGTTCGATCGGCTCGTCCAATCCCCGTATTTGCCGGGTCCCTACCGACCGCGTCTCGATCTGCTGGGCGACAAGCCGCTGCGTCGCGGCACTGACCAGAATGCCGCCGGGCGGTGCCATCTTTTCGAGCCGGGACGCAAGGTGAATCGTCTTGCCATCTGCTCCGTAGTGCGACCAATCGTATTGTCCGACAACCCCGACCAGCACCTCTCCCGAATTGATGCCGATGCGCAGCGTCGGACTTGCAACGCCTTGCACATCATGGCCGGGAACGGTTGCTCTCTGCATCTTGAGGGCGGCAAGGCACGCACGTAAGGCGTGATCCTCCTGCGCCAGGGGCGCACCGAACAAGGCGACGAGCCCATCGCCGAGCAACTGGCTGACCGTGCCGCCATAGGTCTCGACCGCCTCGGCCAGTTGGTTCAGCGCCTTGCCGAGGTAGTTGCGGGCTTCTTCGGGGTCGGAATGCTGCAGCAATGCGGTCGAGTCGCAGACATCGGCGAAAAGCACGCTGACGTGCTTATTCTCGGTCAGCATCTTTGATCGTAACGGCGGATGATCACGCAGCTGGACGACCTGTGCGCCCCGATCCTGGGTACCGGGCTCCACCACGCGACGCTTGAGATCCGCGCCGCATTGCGAGCAGAACCGATCTTCGCGGGCAACACGCGTTGAACACGTGGGACACCTGGTCACGGCAGCCCCCATTCATCAATGAATTTACCGAAACAACCGATGCTTCCTGGCCTGATCATCGTCCCCTCCCGGACGTGAACCCGCGCAGCGAAAAAACAAGCCGTCAATCAAAGCAATGAATCTAACCAACCATTCGCGTGCCGACCGGGCTCGCGCAGAACCGATAGATGTATCCGGAGAAAATGCGGTCGGCGCACTTTATCCGGCGCGGGCCGCCGATCATCCCGCGGGGAGTAAAATCAATCCTGAAACAAACAACATGACACTACGCCCTACAACACTCGTCCTAGTAGCAATTGGTGGGCAGTATACGCGCCCCGCATAAATTGAAAAGTGAGGCAGTTCACAAAATCGAGGTTCAGGCGTGTGCCCATCCGCCCTTTCGTGCTCTTGGGAAAATCAGGCCGCTAGCCCAAAATGCCACCGGGCGCGGCTGTTGTGGCCAGGCGGAGCAAGCGGCCGCCTCGGCTCACCCCAACAGCGTATCCGCCAGCAGCTTCAGATTCAAAACCACGATGACGCCCGCGACGATCCACGCGATCGCAGCGACGTACGGGGAAATCGCGAACTTGCCCATCTTGCGGCGATCGGAGACGAAGCGGACCAGCGGGATGACGGCGAAGGGCAGCTGCATCGACAGCACGACCTGACTGAACACCAAGAGATCGGCCGTGCCGCGCTCGCCGTAGATCGCCGTGACGATGATCACCGGAATGATCGCGATGCCGCGCGTGAGCAGGCGGCGCGCCCAGCTTGGCAGGCGCAGATCGAGAAAACCCTCCATCACGATCTGGCCGGCAAGTGTCGCGGTCACCGTCGAGTTGAGGCCCGAGGCCAGCAGCGCGATGGCAAACAGCGTCGAGGCGATACCGAGGCCGAGCAGCGGTGACAAGAGCTCGAAAGCCTGGCCGATCTCGGCGACATCGGAATGGCCGCTCTTGTGGAAGGTTGCCGCGGCGACCACGAGGATCGCGGCGTTGATGAACAGCGCCAGCATCAGGGCGATGGTCGAGTCCGTCGTCGCCCATTTGATCGCCTCGCGCCGGCCGGTCTCGTTGCGCTCATAGGCGCGCGTCTGCACGATCGAGGAGTGCAGATAGAGATTATGCGGCATCACGGTGGCACCGATGATACCGATCGCGATGTAGAGCATCTCCGGATTGGTGAAGATCTCGCTCTTCGGCATGAAGCCATGCAGGACCTCCGCGACCGGCGGCGCCGCGGCCACGATCTGGACCGCGAAGCAAACCGCGATCACCGCGAGCAGCGCGATGACGAAGGCTTCCAGGAAACGGAAGCCGCGGTTCATCAATAGCAGCAGCAGGAAGGCATCGAGCGCGGCGATCAGCGCGCCGCCGATCAGGGGGATGCCGAACAGGAGCTTGAGCGCGATCGCCGTGCCGATGACCTCGGCGAGATCGCAGGCGATGATCGCCGCCTCGCAGGCGAGCCAGAGCAGGAAGTTCACCGCCGGCGAATAGGTCGCGCGGCAGGCCTGCGCGAGGTCGCGGTCCGTGACGATGCCGAGCCGCGCCGCCAGCGACTGGAGCAGGATCGCCATAAGGTTGGAGAGCAGGATGACCGAGAGCAGCGTGTAGCCGAACTTCGATCCGCCAGCGAGGTCGGTCGCCCAGTTGCCGGGATCCATGTAGCCGACCGAGACGAGATAGCCCGGACCGACGAAGGCGAGCAGCCGCCGCCACCACACCCCCGCCGTGGGGAGGGCGACGGAGGCATTCACCTCGGCCAGGCTTTTTGTGGTCGGCACGTCGGTGCGCCAGCCGGCGGCGTCGGTGGTTAAATCGGGCGATCGGGCATCCATGTGATCAGAATACCGAAGTCGAAGCTTATTGCAACTCATTTGCAACTGCATCTGGCCGCATCGGTTCCCGGCACGGACCTGTTTTGCCCCGGGCCTGTCGGGAAGCGGGTGGGTTTGGCCGGTCTCCGGCGCGGATACTGGCGCCAATCCGACTCTGCAGGAAATGAGCCATGTCAAATCCGCCTCGCCTCCCCGACACCTTCAGCCGCCTCGCCTGGTCCAATCTCGCGGCGCAATCGGCCGAGCAGATCGCGCTGGCCGCAGCCCCCATCGTCGCCGTGCTGACGCTCGGGGTCGCTGAAGGCCAGACCGGTCTATTGCAGATGGCGCTGACACTTCCGTTCGTGCTCTTCGCCATCCCGGCCGGCCTGCTCGCCGACCGCATCTCCCGCCGCGCGCTGATGGCGGGCGCCGAGGCGCTGCGGGCCGCAGCCCTCGCGGCGATCGTGCTGCTGCTCGCGCTCGGCGCCCTCAATCTGCCGCTGCTGGCCCTGCTCGGCTTCGCTGCCGTGTGCGGCACCGTCGTCTACAGCGTGGCCGCACCGGCCCTGGTGCCCTCGCTGGTGAGCTCGGACCTGTTGCCAGCCGCCAATGCCCGGATCGAGCTCGCGCGCACCATCGCCTTTGCCAGCGGGCCTGCGCTTGGTGGCGCGCTGGTCGGCTGGTGGGGCGCGAGCCTGGCTTTCGGCTTTGCCGCGGCGCTCTCGGCCATTGCCGTGGTGCTGCTCTCCGGCATCTACGAGCCCGCCCGCACGCCGGCGCCGCGGCGCCATCCGTTCCAGGACATCCGCGAAGGCGCAGCCTTCGTGTTTCACCATCCACTGCTCCGGCCGGTCTTCATCACCCAGTTCATCTTCAACACCGGCTGGTTCTTGCAGATCGCCGTGTTCGTGCCTTATGCCGTGCGCCATCTCGGGCTGACCGCCGCCGGCGTCGGCACGGTGCTGACGATGTACGGCGTCGGCATGGTGATCGGCGCGCTGCTCGCGACGCGCGTGATGCAGCGCGTCGCCTTCGGCACGGTTGTCGGCCTCGGCCCGGTCACCGGCTTCGCCGCCTCTTTGGTGATGGCGCTGACGGTGCTGGTCCCCTCGCCCTGGCTTGCGGCCTTAAGCTTCTTTCTGCTCGGCGTCGGGCCGATCCTGTGGGTGATCTCGACCACCACTCTGCGCCAGTCCGTGACGCCGCCGCGCCTGCTCGGCCGCGTCTCCGCCATCAACATCATGAGCTACGGCGCCCGCCCGCTCGGCTCGGCGCTGGGGGCAATCGTCGGCGGGCTCTGGAGCGCGGAGGCGTGCCTTTATCTCGCGGCGGCGGTGTTCGGCATGCAGGCGCTCGTGATCCTGCTGTCACCGGCCGCGTCACTCGACCGGCAGCCGGACATGGTGGGGGACGAAGTGGCGGTGAGGTGTTAGCTGCGTCGCGATTGCGGAAAGTGGCGCAGCATCCTCCTCGTCGTCCTGGCTTTCGCCAGGACGACGTAGGCGAGGAGTGATGCCTAACTCGCCAGATACCGCTCATAGCTCCCCGTCACCGGCTCGCTGGCGTCAACCTCCGGATCGAGCGTGTAGAGGTCCTGCGCGCGGCCGATGCCGCGCAGCGCGTAGCGGCCGGTGGAGACGAGATAGCGGCGGCCGGCGGCATCGAGCCCCTTGTAGAACTCCGCCGACGCCAACAGCTCGCGATCGACCGAGCGGCTCATCGAGGCGATGCGGCTGACCTCGTTCACCGTCGGACCCACCACCGTGAAATCGAGCCGATCCTCGCTGCCGATATTGCCGTAGAAGACCTCGCCGACATGCAGCCCGATATAAGCCGACGTGGTGGGACGGCCGTCCGCCTCCCGCCGCTTGTTCAGCGCTGCGACGTTCTGGCGGAACAGATGCTCGGCGCGGAGCGCAGCACGTCGCGCATGCGCCATGTCCTCGCCGATGAACATCGCGAGCACACCGTCACCGATCAGCTTCAGCACGTCGCCGCCGGCATCGTGGATCGCATCGATCACGGCCTGCGCATAGTCGTTGAGAAACGGGATGATCTCGTCGGGACCGATGCTCTCGCTGATCCCGGTCGAGCCGCGCAAATCCGAGTACCACAGCACTGCCTTGATGCGCTCGGTGACGCCGCGCGAGATGCGGCCGCCCAGCACCTGCTCGGAGGCGCCGCGGCCGAGATAGACGCGCCCGAGCGTGCGCGCGATATCGACCTGCTGCGCCGACTTGATCGCGAGCCCCAGCACCGGCACGAGATCGCGCAGGGACTCCAACTCGGCTTCGCTGAAGCCGCTGTCGCGGCGCGTGGTCCAGCAGGAATAGAGGCAATCCATCAGGCCGAGCGCGCCGTTCTCGCCGAAGCGGTGCACGAAGGCGAGATAATGCTTATGGCCCTTCTCGGCGAGTTCGCCGATCTGCGAAAAATCCAGCGACGGCGCGTCGGCGAGATCGATCACCATCTCGTCGTGGCCGTGCTCGAGCATGTGGAAGAACACCGAGCGGCGCCAGTGCTGGGCCGCGTCGCCCTCGGCGGTCGAGCCGTATTCGAACGCGTCGCTCTCGTTGCTCGCCCGGTCGCTCCAGCGGAAACCGCGGCCCTCATAGATCGGATGCAGCGTGTCGATGACGACGAGGGCGCGCGAGAGTTCCAGGCCCTCGGCGCGGCAGCGCTCGCAGAAGCCGCGGAGCAGTTCGTTTTCGGGCAGGCCCGTGAGCCCCTGGCCGGTCAGCCAGTTCATCAGCGCGAGGCGCGAGGTCAATTGCATGCGCCATTATGCCGTGCATTCGTGACGAGTGGAAGGCGCAAGCCTCGCGCGAGCCGTACAAGGCTCCCGTCCCCTGCAGGTCGAATATGCCGCGATCGCGGTTGACGCACTCGCTGCGCCGGCGGCAAATGCCGGCGATGATGACTTTGTCGGCCAGAATCGGAAGCACGCGCGGATGAGCCAGCGCCAGCTCCCGATCATCCTGGCGCTCGGCACCACGCAGACCCTGGCCTGGGCTTCCAGCTACTATCTGCCGGCCCTGCTCGCCGATCCCATGGCGCACGACCTTGGCGTCTCCTCCAACTGGATCTTCGGCGCGTTCTCGGTCTCGCTGGTGATCTCCGCGATGCTCGGCCCGCGGATCGGGCGGCAGATCGATCTCGTCGGCGGCCAGCAGGTGCTGTCGGCCTCGAACCTGACCATTGCCGCCGGCCTCGTGCTCCTTGGGTTGTCGCAATCCGTTCTGGTGATGGCGGTCGCCTGGCTCGTGCTCGGCATCGGCATGGCGATGGGGCTCTATGACGCCGCCTTCGCCGCGCTCGGCCGCATCTACGGCACCGAGGCGCGCAGGCCCATCACCGGCATCACGCTGATGGCGGGCTTCGCCTCCACCGTCGGCTGGCCGCTCACCGCCTGGGGCCTCGCCCATATCGGCTGGCGCGAGACCTGCTTTGCCTGGGCCGCCGCCAACATCCTGATCGGCCTGCCCCTCAACTTCTTCATGCTGCCGGCGATCAAGGGCGCCAAGCAGGCGGCGGCGACGGCCGCGAAGCCGCATGTGCCGCTCGACCGCACCATGATCCTGCTCGCCTTCGTCTTCGCCGCGGCCTGGACCGTCACCGGCGCGATGGCGGTGCATTTCCCGCGCATCGTGGAGGCAACCGGCGCGACCCATGTCGAGGCGATCGCGGCCGGCGCGCTGATCGGTCCGGCGCAAGTGCTCGCGCGCATCCTCGAAGCGAGCGTTCTGAGCCGCTTTCATCCGCTGTGGTCGACCCGGCTCGCCTGCGTGACCCATCCGATTGGAGCTGCCGTCGTCGCCATCTTCGGCGGCGCCGCGGCGAGCGCGTTCGCGTTGCTCCACGGCTCGGGCAACGGCATCCTGACGATCGCCCGCGGCACGCTGCCGCTGTCGATCTTCGGGCCGAAAGATTTCGGCTACCGCCTCGGCATCATCGGCGCGCCGGCGCGGATGGCACAGGCGGTGGCGCCACTGGCGTTCGGCCTGCTCATCGACGTCATGGGCGCCAAGGTGCTGATCGTCTCCTCCGCGCTGAGCCTCTCGGCGCTGGCGGCGCTGTTCCTGATCCGCGCCGAGCGCCGGCCCGATTGACCGCACCGCCGCTTTCGCGCACAAGCGGGCCATGACCGAAGACAACAGCCCGCCCCGCACATTCAAGGGCCTCCTGCGCTGGGCGACCACGCCGCCGCAGGCCTGGGTCGTCTATCTCCTTGCCGTCATGCTGGTGTGGCTGCTGTCGTTCTATGCCGGCACGCTGAAGCCGAAGAAGACGCCGGAGGCAAGTCCGCCCGCAGCGACTGCGCCACACAGCTAGGCCGGCTTCGCCTCGCTGGTCGCAATCCAGATTCCGGCGAAGACGGCGAGCAGCCCGACCAGGAGATTTGCCGTGATCGGCCCGCCGATCAGCAGCGCTGCCAGCAAGGTCGCGGCGATCGGATTGACCGTCATGGTATTGGCGACCCGGGTCGGCGTCGCCCGCGCCATGACCCAGAGGATGAAGGCGAGCGCGCCGCCGCCGGCACCGAGATAGATGCCGGCGATCCACTGCGCCGTCGTGAAGTGATCGAGCGCCGCAAAGCTGCCTTTCACGAGCCCCGCCAGCACCAGCACGACGGCGCCCGCGCCCATGCCGACCGTGAGAAAGCCGAGCGCGCTCGATCGCTGCATCAGCGGGCGCGACAACACGTTGTAGTGTGGCAACAAGCGGGTAGGAGAAGCTAGTCGTAGAACTCCGGAGCCATCTTCTGGCTGTCGCGCTGGGCCTTGTCGTGATTGATCCAGAGCTGCGCCTTCTCCCTGGAGAGCGTATCGGCGATCTTCTGCATCGAGGCCGCGCTCTGGTCCTTGTTGACGTTCATGCTGGGCACGCGGCGGTTATCCCAATTATCCCTGAAGTGCACGGCATCGCCGGACAGGATCACCGCACCGGTCTTCGGCAACTTCACCAGCAGCGACTGGTGTCCCGGAGTATGGCCGGGCGTCGACAGGATGGTCACGCTGCCGTCACCGAACACGTCCTTGTCGCCCGCGAGCTGCTCGACGGGATGCGAAGGCTTGAAGCGCGGCTCGTTGTTGGCGCCGGGCCAGTCATATTCGGCCTTCTGCACGTAGAGCACGGCCTGCGGGAACAGCTCGACATTGCCGGAGTGGTCGGGGTGGGTGTGGGAAACGGCCATCGCCTTGACGTCGTCGGGCTTGACGCCGAGCTGCTCGAGCTGGGCGGCAAGCGTCCTCGGCCGCCGCCAGGTCACGGCCTTGGGATCGGCGGGCACCAGGCCATTGGGCATGGCGGCGACGGAATCGGCGATGCCGGTGTCCCACAGGAACCAGCCCTTGGCATGCTTGACGAGATAGCAGCTGTCGACGAAGTCCATCGACTTGCCTTCGTTCAGACCGGGCGTCCAGCGCGAGATGTCGCCGGCGGTTCCCTCACCGCAATTGAGGACGTAGAGCCTTTCGACGCCGGGCTTTTCCGATTGGGCCATCGCTGCATGACTGAACAAGGCGAGAGCGGCGGCGGCAAAAGCAAGCTTGATCCTGGACGTCATCCTTGGTCCTCCTTGGCAAGCGTTTGGGAAGCTACAACCGAGGATCAACCCCGGCCGCGCCGCAGAATTCCGCTCCCGCCGATCACGTCAGTGCGGGCAGGTCTCGACCTCGACCGTGACGTGGCTGAGGCCCTTCAGCCCGGCGAGCCGCTTCTTGTAGACGGCCGGCTGCTTCGGCTTGTCCGACACCACGGACACCAGCACGGCACAATGGCCGGGGCCGACCTGCCAGAGATGCAGGTCGGTGACGCGATCCTCGCCGACCTCCATGCGTGCCCGGATCACCCGCTCCAGCTTCTCGTCGGCGCGCACGTCGAGCAGCACCGCGCCAGAGCTCTTGATCAGGCCGAACGCCCAGCTCGCGATCACGACGCTGCCGATCAGGCCGACGGCCGGATCGGCCCAGACCCATCCCGAATACATCGCCACCGCGAGCGCGCCGATCGCGAGTAACGAGGTCGCGGCATCCGCCATGACGTGGACATAGGCGGCGCGGAGATTGTTGTCGTGATGACGATGGTGGTGATGGTCATGATCGTCGTGTTCATCATGCGCATGGCCGTGGTCATGGCCGTGATGGTGATGATCGTGGCTGCCGCGCAGCAGCCACGCGCTGGCGAGGTTAACGCAAAGGCCGAGCGCAGCGACCGCGATCGCCTCGCCATAGACGATCGGCACCGGCGTGAAGAGCCGCAGCACGCTCTCATAGGCGATCTCGACCGCGATCAGGCCGAGGATGATCGCGCTGGAGAAGGCGGCGAGATCGCCGAACTTGCCGGTGCCGAAGGTGAAATGCGCATTGCCCAGGTGCCGGCGCGCGAAGCGGTAGGCGAACGCGGCAATGCCGAGCGCGGCTGCGTGCGTGCCCATGTGCCAGCCGTCGGCGAGCAGCGCCATCGAGCCGAACAGCGAGCCGGCGACGATCTCGCCGACCATCATGACCAGCGTCAGGACCACCACGAGCCAGGTGCGCCGCTCGTTCTCGTCGTGCTTCTCGCCCAGGAAAGCGTGGTCATGGGTCCATTGCTCGATGGAATGGGAATGCATCGGCTCAACTCTCCGGAAAACAGAATCCGCAAGGGGCCAATATAGGCCCCGGCAGCACATCTTTCTAACGCTCATTAGCGGCAAAACCGGCGGTTGACAGCTTGGCGCGGTTTCGTTGTAATGCGGCTCATGGGGATTTGAGCGATCTCCCCACGAGGCGACATGCCCAAGTATCGCGTCCCGTTTGGTTTATGCGAGGACGCATCATGTCTACATTCACGACCATATCATCCGATAAATTGGCGCGCCTGATCGGCACGGCCAACGCTCCTGTCCTGATCGACGTGCGGACCGAGGAGGACTTTGCCGCCGACCGGCGGCTGATCCCCGGCTCCATCAGGCTCAGCCACGAGAACGTTCCCGACTGGGGCGCCGCCTTCGCGGGCCGCTCCGTCATCGTCTCCTGCCTGCGCGGCGCCAAGCTTGCGCAGGGCACCGCGGCCTGGCTCCGCCAGCTTGGCGTTCAGGCCGAGACGCTCGACGGCGGTTTCGAGGGCTGGAAGGAGGCCAAGCTGCCGCTCCTCGACACCCGCAAGCTGCCGCCCCGCGACGCCAAGGGACGCACCGTCTGGGTAACCCGGGCGCGGCCGAAGGTCGACCGTATCGCCTGCCCCTGGCTGATCCGCCGCTTCGTCGATCCCAACGCGGTGTTCCTGTATGTGGCGCCGTCCGAAGTGGTCGCGGTCGGCGAGCGGTTCAATGCAGCCCCGTTCGACATCGAGAACGTGTTCTGGAGCCACCGCGGCGAGTTCTGCACCTTCGACGTCATGATCGAGGAGTTCGGGATCGCCACCCCGGCCCTGCTCCGGCTCGCAACGCTGGTGCGCGGCGCCGACACCGCGCGGCCTGATCTGGCGCCGGAGGCCCCCGGACTGCTCGCGGCGTCGCTCGGGCTGTCGCGGATGTATGACGACGACCTCGAACAGCTCGAGGCCGGCATGCTGCTATACGACGCCTTTTACCGCTGGTGCCGCGACGCCACGGCTGAGACCCACAACTGGCCGACCAACAAAGTGAAGGCGTAATGGATACCCGTAACGTTCAATCAGGAGCTGATGCCGGTCACGGCATTAGCTTCAATGAAGCTTTCCGCGTCTGGCTGCGCGTCGCCTGCCTGAGCTTTGGCGGGCCCGCGGGCCAGATCGCGGTGATGCATCGCATCCTGGTCGAAGAAAAGAAGTGGATCTCCGAAGGCCGCTTCCTGCATGCGCTGAACTACTGCATGCTGCTGCCGGGGCCGGAGGCGCAGCAGCTTGCGACCTATGTCGGCTGGCTAATGCATCGCACCGCCGGCGGGCTGATGGCGGGCGGGCTCTTCATCCTGCCCGGCATCATCGCCATCATGGCCCTCAGCTACATCTACGCGGCTTTCGGCAATGTCAGCTTCGTCGAGGCGCTGTTCTTCGGCCTGAAGGCCGCCGTGCTCGCCGTCGTCGTCGAGGCCGTGGTGCGCGTCGGCAAGCGCGCGCTGAAGAACCGCATCATGATCGCGCTCGCGGCTATCGCCTTCGTCGCGATCTTCTTCTTTGCAGTCCCCTTCCCGATCATCATCATCGCCGCCGGCCTGATCGGATATATCGGCGCCAGACAGGGCCGTCCGGAATTTGCTCCGGCCGGTCACGGTCATGGCGGCAGCAGCGCCGTGATCGACAGCATGCTCGGCGACGCCGTGCCCGATCACATCAAACCCGACACCGGCCGCGCGATCCGCGTGGGCGCGCTGTGGCTTGCGCTGTGGCTGGTGCCGGTAGTTGCCCTGCTCGCCGCGCTCGGCCAGGCCAACGTCTTCAGCCAGATCGCCCTGTTCTTCTCGAAGATGGCGCTGGTCACCTTCGGCGGCGCCTACGCGGTGCTGGCCTATGTCGCCCAGCAGGCGGTCGAGCATTATCACTGGCTGAAGCCGCACGAGATGCTCGACGGCCTCGGCATGGCCGAGACCACGCCGGGTCCGCTGATCATGGTGCTCCAGTTCGTGGGCTTCATGGCGGCCTATCGCGATCCAAGCGGCCTGTCGCCGATGCTGGCGGCAACGCTTGGCGGCCTGCTCGCGACCTGGGTCACGTTCACGCCCTGCTTCCTCTGGATCTTCGTCGGCGCCCCCTATATCGAGCGCCTGCGCGGCAACACCGGCCTTGCCGGCGCGCTCAGCGCGATTACTGCCGCCGTCGTCGGCGTGATCCTCAACCTCTCGATCTGGTTCGCGCTGCACACGCTGTTCCGCGAGACCGTACCGGTGCACGCCTTCCCGCTGAACTTCGACATGCCGGTGCTGACCAGCGTCGACATTCCAGCGCTCGTGCTGTCGGTCGCAGCCGCAACCGCGATCTTCCGCTTCAAGCTCGGCATGCTCACAGTGCTGGCGGGCAGTTGCGCCGCAGGCGTGGCGCTGCGGCTGGTGGGGGTGATCTAGGGCGTGTACGAGCAGCCTGGAAACGTTAAGGCATGAGCGACGCCGTGTAGGCGACCAGCGCGATCATGTCGTCGATGCCGAGGTTTTCAACAGCCGGTTTCATGACGTCGCTATTGGCGCCCTTCCGCGCGCCCGACTTGAAGTCGTAAAGCTGACGGAACATGTACGTGGGCGAACGGGCCGCAATCCCTGGCGCCACGGCAGTCCCTTTGAGGTCGGCACCATGACAGGCGGCGCACTGGACGCGGAGGTCGCTGCTCGCCGCCAACGTCCGCCCTTTCTCAATGCTGCCAACCGGGACATAGGCGATGAAGCGAGCGCGCGAGTCCCGGCTGACAAAGTGCTCAACGTTTTCCGGAATCTCGATGATGCGCTGGCCGATGGGCTCTTTCTCGCCGCCGTCCATCGGCGCCAGGAACAAGTCCCTGACATGTGTCTTCGGCACGGTCTCGGTCTCTACGACCGCAATGTTGGATCTCGGCTTGATTGACGCAAAATAGTTCGCAGCCTCCTTGAGTTCCTGATCGGTGATGGCCTTGGACGTCTTGATCATCAGGTCGGTGGCGACGCGGGGCACTGAATTCTTGCGCAGGCCCGTCTTGAACTCCACCGTTTGCCGGATGATGTATTCCGCGGAGAAGCCAAACAGGCTGGCATTCTCAGGGCCGCCCGGTCCGTCTGCCCTGTGGCAGACGCCGCACGCGAACACGTCAGGCGTTCTCCCCTTTGCGACGATCTCAGGCATCGCCGGATGGTCTTCCGGATGCCAGTCGGGTGCGGCGAACAGATCGCGCAGTTGCGTGAGCGTAAAACCGGCGGCGCTGTCAGGGACTCGCCGGATCGTGCCGTCGTCGGGGGCCCGTTGAAAATTCGGCGGGTTTACCGGGTAGGCCCATGCGGGCGGGCCGTCCTGGCTTTGTGCAGGCGCACCCGCTGAAGCAAGCGACGTCAGCGAAAGGGCGAAAAGCGCTGAAGAAATCCTCATGGCCAAGACCTCCATGCGCATCGGCGGACCTGGACCTTCGAAGCCGACAGCGTGAAGATCGGCCGCTCGCGAGGCAGTGCCGCAGAAGTCTGCGGGCAGGCGTTCCTCCATCAGGCGTTCCGGGAAGCATTCAAGGGCCGGGATAAGCTGGCGTCAATTGGGGATTTGGGTGCCTGGTCCGGTCTGGATCAAAAGCAGACTTCGACACGGGGCGCCTCGAAGGGTCGCTAAGGGCCAACAGCGGACCTGCCTCTCCGACCCGTTTCGGATCATCCGAGGCGGGTGGTTTCGTGGACCGCTCAAGCGCTCCTTACCGCTCAATCGCCATCCAGCGTCCGAGGGTTTTCATTTCAAGCGGAACCCAGCGCGATTTCGTCTCACAGGCGCGAGCGATTTCGAACCAGATGCGCGGCGTCTTCCGGGCGATAGAGATCGTGTTGGAAAGCTTCTGATGTGGCTTGACGGGCCGCGGACGCGGAATGGCTACGTCGCCGGCCATGAAACCGCACGCCAAGAGCACGCGATCCGCTTCGGGTTTGTCGATTACAGCGGCTTGCAACTGCGTACTCATTAATCGGGACGCCGTTAGACGTCCGCTATGCCCCCGATAGCGGCGCGAAAGCGGACGTCGCAGGACTTCCGCGTTGGGCCAACAACGGACCTGCCTCTCCGACCCGTTTGGGATCATCCGAGGCGGGTGGTTTCGTGGACCGTTCAATCGCTCCTTACCGCTCAATCGCCATCCAGCGTCCGAGGGTTTTCATTTCAAGCGGAACCCAGCGCGATTTCGTCTCACTGGCGCGAGCGATTTCGAACCAGATGCGCGGCGTCTTCCGGGCGATAGAGATCGTGTTGGAAAGCTTCTGATGTGGCTTGACCGGCCGCGGACGCGGAATGGCTACGTCGCCGGCCAAAAAACCGCACGCCAAGAGCACGCGATCCGCTTCGGGTTTGTCGATTACAGCGGCTTGCAACTGTTCCCTGAGATGATCGAATGTGATTGCGGTGAGGCGGATATCGGCGAAGATCGGGCTATGGCTCGAATAGTGCTGCAGTCCAAGCTCTCGGGCCTCGTTGAGCTCGCGGAGATCGAAGGCGCTGCCTTCCAACTCGGCATTCCCCCCACGTCGCTGGATTACGATATTGTCCAGGTCCCTCAATTTATGCTCGTCTTCGTCAGCACAGAAATCAGCGGCCTGTGTGACGAAATCGAGCCGATTCTGCCAATGGGGCAACCAGAACTCTTCGACGAGCGGTCCACACCAGGCATCCTCCTTGATCGACGGTTCAAACAGCAGCGTCAACCGGCGTTCCTGCCGCCAATCAGCGTGCCATTGGTCTTCCGAAACGATTTCGACGTCTTTCATGCGGCGACCCCGCTATACTCGTCTTTGTCAGCACAGAAATCAGCGGCCTGTGTGACGAAATCGAGCCGATTCTGCCAATGGGGCAACCAGAACTCTTCGACGAGCGGTCCACACCAGGCATCCTCCTTGATCGACGGTTCAAACAGCAGCGTCAACCGGCGTTCCTGCCGCCAATCAGCGTGCCATTGGTCTTCCGAAACGATTTCGACGTCTTTCATGCGGCGACCCCTGAGTTTTCTTATCGCATCCACACAGCCCAACGCGTTGCGGATGGTATCAGGCAACTCTCTGCCTACGAAAGAGCTTGCAACAAGTCGGCTCGTCGATTTGCCGGTAGAAAACAAGCGAGTCCGCTACGGGTCATTTGCGACCGACATGGGTTATCCGCTCCATGTCCGATCTATCCCCGATAGCGACCGAACGGCGGACGCGCCCAGACCATGCGGGTGGTAGCAGAGCAGCGCGAGATCGGCGAGCACGGCATCACTCTAGGGCGCGGGCTCTTAAGTCCGATCAGCCGGCGAAAGCATGCCACTCCCAGAGCCTTCACAAGCCTAAGCCGGAAGCCAGTCTTGATATGCGTCAATCTGTCGGAGCGCAAAGCGGCTAGTAGTAAAGCGGGAGTTCTCTTATCGCATCCAGACAGCCCAACGCGTTGTGGATGGTATCAGGCAACTCTCTGCCTACGAAAGAGCTTGCAACAAGTCGGCTCGTCGATTTGCCGGTAGAAAACAAGCGAGTCCGCTTCGGATCAAAAGCAGAGGTGGATGCCAAGTTCGATCGGCGTCCGGTTTGCCCCTGACAGCCGACATGACACGTGCTCAATCGACCTTCGGCTAAGGGCCAATTACAGACCTTGGCCGCGAACCGACGCGCAGATATCCTCCAGGTTGCAATCCGCTTCAGTCCCGATCCTCCTTAAACAAAGGATTTTGTCATGACAAATAGCGGAATTACCCGCCGCCGCGTGCTTCGCAGTGCTGCAGCCGGCAGTCTCGCGGCAGCAGCGGCCTCCGGCGTGATCGGTGCCGCCCGCGCCCAATCGGCGCGAAAGACCTTCGTCTTTGTCAGCGGGGCCTTTTGCGGCGGCTGGATATGGCGCCGGGTCACTGACCGGCTCGAACAGGGCGGCCACAAGGTGTTCGCTGAGTCACTCACAGGTTTGGCCGACCGCTCGCATTTGCTGAGTAAGGATGTCAATCTGGACACTCACATCGCCGACGTCGTCAACCTGATTAAATGGGAAAGTCTCGAGAACGTCTGTCTCGTGGCATGGTCCTATGCAGGCTTCGTATGCTCGGGCGCACTCGAAACCATCGGCGATAAAGTCTCATCGGTTGTATGGCTTGATGCTTACATTCCGGTCGACGGACAAAGGGTGGCGGACTTCGCAGCCGAGGGCGTTCGCAAAGCCATTCAAACGACCATGGACAAGGGCGAGGCAGGCGTTCGTGGATTAACCAAGATTACGACCGCCGCAATTGTTGCCGAACCCGATCGAGCATTCGCCGAAGCTAAAGCTACTCCGCATCCAGTCGGCACCTATCTCCAGCAGGTCAAGGTTTCCGGGGCGCTTCAAAAGGTAGCAAAGAAAACATACATCCGCCTCCCTAGATTTCCACAGCCGGCCTTCGACAAGGCTCTGGCAGACTGCAAGAGCGACAAGTCTTGGGCCACATTCGAACTGCCGGACGTGGGGCACATGGCCATGCTCGATGCACCAGAGCGCGTGAGCGAGTTGATACTGCAAGCCGCGTGAGTCCCCACGTCTCGGCGATATGCAGTATGTCCGCCTTGGGTCAAAAGCTGCCGTAGAGCACTGTATCGCGAAGGCTCCGCTAAGGGCCAGGAGCGGAATAACGCGCGGAAAAACAGCGGTGGCCTTACTCATCTGACTGAGATTGCAAACGGTCCTATTGCAAAAATCCAAAGACCGTATGCCACTTCATTTCTCATCATCCACGCGCGGTATTTTTGTCCCTCATCGTTGAAGAAGTTCTTGTCCACCTGCCCCGAAAATTTACGGAAGAACGTTATGTCTTTGCGTTCAACGCCGGGAGCTAAGTTTCGCAGGGCGTGCATTCCAAGATAAATCTCAAGCCCGGCGAAGACCGCTACACCAAAGACCCAGAAATAGACCGCCATCCTGTCGGCTCCCTCTTCGGTCTAAATCTAAATGCTGGCCGTAGAACCGCTATCGGTCAGAATGCGAAACATTCGACCTGAGCAATCCCGGCTGCTAGCCTCCGTTGAGCAGACCTGTAAGCAGCAGGAAGCAACTTCGCGGGTGGATCAGCATCGCTACGCAACGGAACGCCCCTTCGGCAGTTCCCGCTGCGCAACGACCCGCACAGGTGGAAACACGACGCAATCCACGACGTCGAAATTGACTTGAATGCGCCGGTCGAACGACTGCGCAAACGCAATGGCGTCTTTGCTGTTTCTATCGGCGATGCGTGTGCCAAGTGTGCAGTGGGGCGTCCACGCACCGGGCCGATAATGTGGCCGACATTGGCCCGGGTCGATGGCAGCGCTGATTGAAGCGTGCCACCTTCTGAGGGTCTCGCTCGGTTCGGGCTCAGCCCACAATACAAGTGGCGGGCCCGCGAACCACCTCAATCGCCTGAATGTGACGGGCAATTGTGTTTCGCCTGCGCTTGCAGACAGCATTGCTTTCCACGCCGTCTCTTCGTCAATCTCGGGCGCATCATAGATCGCGAATGTCAGATGTGGTCGGTACGCCAGAGTGCGCATCGACGGCCCGTCCTCCAACGCAGCAACTTGGTCCCATAGCTGTTCGATCTCGTCCGCGGAATCGTTATCGGCTCGTATATTGATTGCGACTGCCATCCAACGCCCTGCTCAAGCCGGTGAAGTCCGTCATCTTGGACCGCCCCTCGAAGATCCGCAACGGATCGCAAGCCGTCGATGATGACGAGGCGGGCCGACTTCCGCTTAGCCTCCAGAAGCTGGCTTTGATGATCACACGCCCTCTGGCCGAAAGCTCGTCACCTACGCCCCCGTCGACGATTGCCTGTCGGGCAATACAGCCGCGCCGCGCGACCTCACGACGTGTCAAGCCCCGGCCCGAAAATATTCCACTTTACCGAAATTCGGATTTGTCGTACATGCGAAACACCCTGGCCTGAGACAAGGGGCGGATCGCGATCGTCACGAACCGCAGGCCGGGCAGCGATGGACGCGACGGCGTCGGGCGCGATCGGCATTGCAGGGCGGGACACCGTGAGCAATGGCTCTTGCGCATACGACCTGGCGCTGACAGCGTCTTCGCATGGCTTCGGGAGCGAGCACACGCCACCTCTCGGATTCTCAGCGAAGACGTGCGCGGACGGAGAAGTCGTGTGGTCCTGACGCCCGGGGTCTGTGCGTCAAGTCTTGCGGTGATGTTGCGGTCCGACCGGACGCGCGCATCAGCCATCCGTGAGGCGACGGGGGCAATAGTGCATCGCTCCCCGGGGAGAGCACGAAGGACACCGTTAAAACCATTCGCGCAGGGAAGGCCGGGCGATCCGGCGAGACCTGTAGTCCACCCCGTGTGCATTTTTTGTGGCGCACGGACTTGCGGGTGCCAGCCGGCGCCCGGCCTTCCCTGCGCCCTTGTCTCTACGAGGGCGCGCGAGAAGCAAAACTCGGGTGATATCCGCCGCGAGAAGGCGATGGCGTGTCTGCTGTTTGAAGTGTGAATTGGAGAGCGAGGGCCTCCCCGCTTGCTCCGTCATTGCGAGCGGAGCGAAGCAATCCAGACTGTCTCTGCGGAAAGACTCTGGATTGCTTCGCTCCGCTCGCAATGACGAGATGAGTAGATTTTACGCAGTAGCTTTACCGCATCATCATCCGCGCGATCGCTTCCCCGATCACCACCGTCGTGAAGTGGGTGTTGGCCCGGCAGTCCGACGGCATGATCGATGCATCGGCGACGCGCAAGCCCGCGATGCCCTTCACCGTGCCATCAGGGTTGACGACGCCATCGGCGTCGTTGACGCCGCTCATGCGGCAGCTGCCGGCGGCGTGCTGGATGTCGCCGGTCTCACGGCGCAGCAGCGCGTCGAGTTCCTGATCCGGCAAGGCCGCGGCTTGCGGCAAGGTCAGATCCGTGTCGGTCAACCGGATCCAGTCGGCGATGCCGGAAAGCGCCGGCTGGGACGTAATCACCGCGAGCCGCTTCACCGCATCCATCATGCGCAGCATGTCCCGGGGATCGGCCAGCATGTTCTCCTCGACAACGGGATCGATACTGGGGTCGGTCGAGGCGAGCTTGAGCGTTCCGCGAGAATAGGCGTTGAACAGCCCGGCGCCGATCGCCCCGGGCACGCCGATGCCGCGATGGTTGAACGCAATCAGGATCATGTCGCGCTTGCCGCCATTGGCGAGGCCCGAGGAATAGGTCACGCAGCAATTGGTGTGGCGAGTGTCCGGATCGGTCGGCCGCAGGTTTTCGCGGAGCTGGATCGTGGCGCGAAACAGCGGGTGGTCGAAGAAGTGGCGGCCGACCGGCAGATCGCGCGCGACGGCGATCCCCATCGCCTTCAGTTCCTCGGCCGGGCCGATGCCCGAGCGCAGCAGGATCGCCGGACTGTGGATCGCGCCGGCGCACAGCACGATCTGGCGCGCACCGATGTCGCTCGTGCCCTGCCCCTCGATGCGGACGCGGACGCCGGTCGCGCGGCCGTCGCTGATCAGCACACGATCGACCAGCGCATGACCGCGGATCTCCAGATTGGCTCGGCCGCGCGCGGGCTCGAGATACCCCTCATTGGTCGTGATGCGGCGGCTGTCGCGGCTGTTGATGGGATAACAGGCGACACCCTCGCCGTCAGGGCCGTTGACGTCGGCGCACCAGGGATAGCCGCTGGCCAGCGCCGCATCGCGCAAGCCGCGATCGATCGGGCCCCATTTCTCAGGTGGCGCGCGATAGACCGGCAGCGGGCCGCCGCGTCCATGTCCCTCGGTGTGGCCGAATTCCATGTCGTCCTCGATCACCGAGAACAGCGGCATCACCTCTTTCGCCGACCAGCCGGTGCAACCATTGGCCGCCCATTCGTCGAAGGCGTCAGCAACGCCGCGGATCGCGATCTGGCCGTTCATCATCGACGAGCCGCCCAGCCCCTTGCCGCGCCAATAGAAGCGCGGCTCCTGCCCCGCCACGCGGCGCGTCAGCAGATCAGGCCACTGCCATTTTTCCTGGTACTCGCGCTTGTGGATGATCGGGATCGGATTGGGCGTCTTCACTTCCCACGGCGCTTCATCAGCGCGCCAGTCGAGACCCGCTTCGAGCAGCAGCACGCGCCTTGCGGGATCCTCGGAGAGCCGCGCCGCAACAGCGGCGCCGGCGGAGCCGCCGCCGACAACAATGACATCGTACATCGCGCTATTTCTCAACGTTCCAGAACACCGGGATGGCGGACGGTATCAGATTGCGCAGCGTCGCGCGATAAAGCGCCGGCTGGGCGAACTGGCCCCAGGGAATCCCGGGCGCCTGATCGTACATCACCGTCTGAATCTCGGCCGCGATTGTCTTGCGATCCTCCTCGGCAGGCGCCTTGGCGAAGGCTTCCATGAGTGGCGTGATGCGCGCATCGCATTGCCAGCCGGTGAAGTCGGCACAGTTGAACGCCACCATGACGTTGGTCAGCGGCGAGCCGAGATCGAAGCCGCCGGCGTGAACGCCATAGACGCTCCAGCCCTCCTTCTTGGCACGGCGCGCCAGCACGCTCGCCCAGTCCATCACCTGGAGATCGACGTTGAAGCCGGCCTGCTTCAGCCGCTCGGCCAGCACCTGCGCCGAGACGCGCGGGGCTTCGAGGTCGTTGGCCTCCATGACGATCACGGGCTCGCCGGCATATTTCGTCGCCTTCAGCGCGGCGCGCGCCGCTTCGATCGACGGCATTGCAGCGGCTTCCGTGCCGGCGTTGCTGTCATAGGTGGTGCCGCAGGTGAAGAAGGTCGCGCAGGGCGTGGCGTATTTGGCGTCGAGGCCGAGCGCATCCAGCACTTCGCGCTGGTCGACCAGCTTCCACAGCACGCGCCGGATCGCCGGATCGTCGAACGGTTTCGACGCGGCGTTGAGGCGATAGGCGCCGGCGAACATGTTGCCGCCGGTGAAATTGAGCAGCTTCACGCGGGAGTTCTTCTCCAGCGTCGGCAGCAGATCGAACGGCGCGTACTGCATGAAATCGACTTCGCCGGCCTGGAGCGCGGAAGCCGCGGTCGCACCGTCCGGAATGACGCGGATCTCGAGCGTGTCGACATTGACGCGCTTGCCGCCGGCGAGGAAGTCGGCAGGCTCGGGGCGCGGCACATAGTCCGCGAACTTCTTCAGGATCATGCGGTCGCCGGTGCGGTGATCGGCCTTGCTGTAGACGAACGGGCCGGAGCCGACGATCTCGGTGATGCGCTGGTCGCCCGGCGTCTTGGCAATGCGCTCGGGCATCATGAAGGCGACGGGGCTAACGGGGTTGCCGAGCGCGTCGATGACGAGGCCGGACGGCTCCTTCAGCGTCAGCACGAACGTCTTGGCGTCCGTCGGCTCGAGCGAGGCCGTGATCGCGAAGATGCGGCGGCCGAGCGCACTACGGGAGCCCCAACGGCGCAGCGATGCGACGCAGTCGGCCGCCGTGACCGGCTGGCCGTCATGCCACTTCAAGCCGTCGCGCAGCGTGAAGCTGTAGGTCAAGCCATCGGGCGAGACCTTCCAGTCCTGCACCATCTGCGGTTTGATCTCACCCTTGGAATCCTTCGCAAACAGCGTGTCGAACACCATGTAGCCGAACGTGCGCGAAATATAGGCCGTGGAAAAATGCGGATCGAGCGTGACGATCTCCGCCTCGAGCACCGCGACGAGATTGCCCGCTGCATGTGCGGGCCCGGCAACCAGCGCGAGGGCGAACAGCGCCGGAATGAATGACTTTGGCTTGAACATTGTTGCTTATTTGCCTTTTGACTTGTCGTTTGCAGTCGTCAAGAAAAAGCAATGTTCGTGCCCATACGGCGGCGTCACGTATGCGCTCGCGACTATCAGCCACGCGTTTGCGGGTGCGGAGAGCGACGCTGTCGTCTCTCGTCGTTGCGCAAGCAGCCTCCTTCCCGTCATCCTGGCGAAAGCCAGGACCCATTACCCCAGGGAGAAGTGTTGAGCGCGGCTGGCAGCCACGAGTCGTCGCAATAATTGCGGCCGGTGATAATGGGTCCTGGCTTTCGCCAGGACGACACTGAAAGCGTGGTTACGATGTTGCGTACCCCCCGAGACGGCGCAGGAGTCCGCCCCGTCCCCTACTCGATCCCCCGGCCGAACTTGTTCGACTTCGGGAAACCCTTCGGCGGCAGGCGGCCGGCGTCGGCGCGGGTGCCCTGCCACTCCGCGAGCTCCTTCATGGTCGCGGAGAATTCGCGGCCCGCGGAGTCCTTCCAGGTCAGGCCGGCCTTGGCGTCGAACACGACGACGTCGGAGAGACCGCCGTCCTTGTATTTCTGCAAGCGGACGCCGCGGCCGCGGGCCATCTCCGGGATCTGGTCGAGCGGGAACACCAGCATCTTGCGGTTCTCGCCGATGACCGCGACGGTGTCGCCGACCACCTCGGTGACCGTGCGTGCCTCGTTCGGCATGTCGACGTTGAGAACCTGCTTGCCCTTCTTGGTGGTGCCGACGCAATCGTCCTCGTTGACGACAAAGCCCTGGCCCTCGTGGCTCGCGACCAGGAATTTGCGCCCACCCTTGTTGACGAACAGCGCGACGGGCGCCGCCTCCTGCTCGAGGTCGATGAACAGGCGGATCGGCTCGCCGTGACCGCGGCCGCCCGGAAGTTTCGCGACATCGAGCGAGTAGAACTTGCCGTTGGTGGCGAACAGCAGCAGCTTCGAGGTCGTCTCCGCGAAGAACGCGAAGCCGAGCCTGTCGTCCTGCTTGAAGGCAAGGCCCGAGAGATCCTCGACATGCCCCTTCATGGTGCGGATCCAGCCCTTGTCGGACACGACGACCGTCACCGGCTCGCGCTCGACGAAGGCCTCCTCGATCGCGGCGAGATCGTGCTCGGGCGCATCTGCAAAGGTGGTGCGGCGCTTGCCGAGCGGCGTCTTCGGCCCGAACATGTCGCGGACCTTGCCGACCTGCTCGCCGACCTTCTTCCACTGCTCGGCTTCCGAGGCGAGCACCGCATTGATGCCCTTGAGCTCGTTGCGGAGGTTCTTGTCCTCGGTGCGGATCTCCATTTCCTCGAGCTTGCGCAACGAGCGGAGCCGCATGTTGAGGATGGCTTCGGCCTGCACCTCGGTGAGCTTGAACGCCTTCATCAAGGCCGGCTTCGGCTCATCCTCGGTGCGGATGATCTTGATCACCTTGTCGATGTTCAGATAGGCGATCAGGAAGCCGCCGAGGACTTCCAGCCGATGCTCGATCTGCGCCTTGCGGTAGTTGCTGCGCCGGATCAGGACGTCGCGCAGATGGTCGAGCCATTCGCGCAGGCACTCCGCGAGCCCCACGACCTTGGGGATGCGGCCCTTGATCAGCACGTTGAGGTTCAGCGGAATCTTGTTTTCGAGCTCGGTCAGCCGGAACAGCGATTCCATCATCAGCGCCGGATCGACGTTCTTCGACTTCGGCTCGATCACGATGCGGACGTCTTCGGCCGACTCGTCCCTGACATCGCCGACCAGCGGCAGCTTCTTCTGATCCTGAAGCTCGGCGATCTTCTCGATCAGGCGCGACTTCTGCACCAGAAAGGGGATCTCGGTGACGACGACGACCCAGGTACCGCGTGCGCCCTCTTCCTGCTCCCACCTGGCGCGGACGCGGAACGAGCCGCGGCCGGTCGTGTAGGCTTCGGCGATCGCCTGCTTGGAATCGACGCAGATGCCGCCGGTCGGAAAGTCCGGGCCCTTCACCCACTTCAGCAACGCCTTGGATTTCGCGTCGGGCTTCTCGATCAGATGCAGCGCCGCGTCGCAGAGCTCGGCGGCATTGTGCGGCGGGATCGAGGTCGCCATGCCGACCGCGATGCCCTGCGCGCCGTTGGCGAGCAGGTTCGGGAAGCCGCCGGGCAGGACGATCGGCTCCTTCGACTGGCCGTCGTAATTGGGACGGAATTCAACGCCGTCCTCGTCGATGCCCTCGAGCAGAAGCCGCGCGACATCGGTCATGCGCGCTTCGGTGTAGCGGTAGGCGGCGGGGTTATCGCCGTCGATATTGCCGAAATTGCCCTGGCCGTCGACCAGCGGGTAGCGCGAGGAGAAATCCTGCGCGAGCCGCACCATGGCGTCGTAGATCGCCTGGTCGCCATGCGGATGGAACGAGCCCATCACGTCGCCGACGATCTTGGCGGATTTCTTGAAGGCCGTGCCGGGGTCGAGCCTGAGCAGGCGCATGCCGTAGAGGATGCGCCGGTGCACCGGCTTCAGGCCGTCGCGTGCGTCCGGCAGCGCACGGTGCATGATGGTGGAGAGCGCATAGGCGAGATAGCGCTCTTCCAGCGCCTCACGCAGCGGCACCTCATGGATTTCGGCCGGTTCCGGCGGAATCAATCGTTTTCCCATGCCGCCCGGTTAAACCGTGGAAGCGAATCGGGCAAGGATGGATTGGTTCCCTGTGGGCGGTTACTGCCCCGCCCAGCCGGCGGTCACGGTCTGGGTGGCCTGGCGATTTTGGGCCTGTGTCGTGGTCGGCGCGTTGGTCAAGCAGCGCCGGGCAGTCTCGATCTCTGCTTCCGTCGCGCCCTTGGACCGGGCCCATGCCTCTGCGGCTGCTGCCGAATATTTGGCTACATAGAACCTGACGACCGTGCAGGAGGCACGGCGAACCAGTCCTGTTTGCTCGCCTGCGAGGGCGTCCGGCGCCAGCGCAATCAGCGCTGCCGACACAATAAGTCCCTTGATCAGCATCAGGTTTATCCCCGGGTTGGAACCCCACGGGCCAATCCAGGAAACCCGATTTGGTTCCGGGACATGCCATCTGATCAGACAATACAGAGGCGCGCTGACGTCATGGCGCCGGGATCGCCGCCCTCGCCTGCTGCCGCGTCAAGGCATTGATGAAGCCGGCCCGCGCGTCGGAATGGACCTGCCCGCGCGGCTCCAGCACGTGGCGCAGCAGGAACAATCCGGTCAGCCGAAAACCGTCCTGAAGATCCTGGTCGGTGAGCTCGGTCGCGGTTTCGCCGTGGCGCAGGAACGGCGGCAGGCGCAGCAGCCGGTCGCGCCATGGCTCGCCCGCGCCGCGCGACACCGCGCCGCCGGATTTCGGCGAAACGTAGATAAGGTCCGTGGTCTCCCCGGTCACCGCGCAGTTGTCCAGCGCGAGCCCGAAGCCGAGCTCGGCGAGCATCGCCAGCTCGAAATGGATCACGTGTACGGCCGCGCTGCCGATGTCGTCGAAATCGTCGAGCGAATGTTCGAGCAGCCCGAATATCTCCTCGTGCGGATCGCGCTCGGGAAGGAGCCGCGCGATCGAGGCGAGATGGGTGACGCCGTAGACGCCGTGGGACGAGGCCAGCAGCGTGGCCGCACGCAGCTTCAGGCCCTCGACCGCGTAGGAGCCGAGATGCTCGTCGAGCCGCGCCCGCCACACCGCGCTAACGCTGTTGCCCGGTTGCAGCAAGGGCCGCATCCGCGAGCCGGCACCGCCGCGCACGAGACCGAGATGGCGGCCGTGCGCGCGCGTCAGCAGTTCGACGATGGCGCTGCTCTCGCCATGCCGCCGCACCCCCAGCACGATGCCTTCGTCGGTCCATTCCATTGAAGGAAGTCTAGCATTTTGAGCGACCGTCGGGTGGCCAAAGCGAAGCGCGCCCACCAATTTTGATCCACCGCGATCGTGGTGGGCACGGCGCGCAAGGGCGCACCTTTACCCACCCTACGGCACCGCGCAAAACCTCACGCGTTGAACCAGCCCTGCGCGTCGCCGCTGAAGGAGAAATACAGGCCCATCGTGGTCAGCACGCAGGACACGATCTCGATGGCGCTGTCGAGCTCCATGCCCTTCTCGCCGATGATCTGGCCGAGCGAGATCACCGACAGCACCAGGGCTGCGGCCAGCACCCAGCGCGGCCAGTTCTTGCGCCAATGCGCAGCCAGCCAGACGAAATAGACCAGCAGCAGGATCATGCCGCCGGCGAGCAGGGTCGCCGTCATGATCATCTGCTCGGTCATCTCGGCATTGGGCGTGCGGTCCTGCACCGCGACCGACAGGGCATCCAGCATCAACGACGCATAGAGCAGCGCTTCGAAGCGCCGGACGTTCGTGGGCACGCTCATCGGATACCGATCTGTTCTTGCTTATTCTTTGGGAAATTCCAGGCCCATCTCGCGGTAGCGATCGGGATCGTCGCCCCAGTTCTCGCGCACCTTGACGAACAGGAACAGGTGCACCGGCACGCCGAGGATCTCACTAATCTCCTTGCGCGAGTCCGCGCCGATCGACTTGATGGTGGCGCCGCCCTTGCCGAGCACGATCTTGCGCTGGCTTTCGCGCTCGACGAAGATCGTCTGCTCGATGCGCACCGACTTGTCCTTGCGCTCCTCCCACTTGTCGGTCTCGACCGTGGACTGGTAGGGCAATTCCTGGTGCAGCTTGCGATAGATCTTTTCGCGCGTGATCTCGGCCGCCAAGTGCCGCATCGGCGCGTCCGACATCTGGTCCTCAGGATAGAGGAACGGCCCCGGCGGCACCATCTCGGCAAGCGTCGAGCGGAGGTCGTCGACGCCGTCGCCGGAGATTGCCGCGATCATGAAGGTCTTGGCGAACGGCATGCGCTCGTTGGCGGCCTGCGCCAGCGCCAGCAGCTTCTCGCGCTGGACCAGGTCGACCTTGTTGATCACCAGAATCTTGTCGTGATTGACGCTTGCCGCCTTGGCGAGGATCGCCTCGGCCTCCTCGTCGATGCCGGTCTTGGCGTCAAGCAGCACGCAGACGAGATCGGCGTCATGCGCCCCGCTCCAGGCGGTCGAGACCATGGCGCGGTCGAGCCTGCGCTTGGGCGAGAAGATGCCGGGCGTGTCGACCAGGATGATCTGCGCGTTGTTCTCGATGACGATGCCGCGGATCAGCGCGCGCGTGGTCTGCACCTTGCGCGAGACGATCGTGACCTTGGCGCCGACCAGCGCGTTGACCAGCGTGGACTTGCCGACATTCGGTGCGCCAATGAGCGCAACGAAGCCGCAGCGCGTCGCGGCGAGCGCCTCGCCGCTTGCTTCAACCGTCATTGCCGCCGCCAACACCTTCACGTTCGATCATCACCGAGGCCGCCACCTTCTCTGCCGCGCGCTTGCTGCCGCCGATACCTTCCGCCGGCGCCAGTCCCGGCAGGTCCACCGCGACGCGGAACTGCGGATCGTGATGCGGGCCGGTGCGCTCGACCTCGCGGTAAACAGGCGTCGGCAGGCCCTTCCCCTGCGCCCATTCCTGGAGCACGGTCTTGGGATCGCGCAACGGACGCCGCGGCTTGTGCATGCGCTCGGTCCAGTTGCGCTTGACGAATTCGGCCGCCGCCGCATGGCCGCCGTCGAGGAAGATGGCGCCGATCACGGCTTCGCAGATGTCGCCGAGCACGCTCTTGCGCAGGCGGGCGTCGGCGCTGGGGCCGACCGAACCGAGCTTGATGTCGTCGAGCAGCCCGAGCGACTTGGCGACGTCGGCACAGCTCTCCTTGCGCACGAGTTCGGCAAGGCGCTTGGACAGCTCGCCTTCGTCGGCGTTCGGGAAGGCGTGGTAGAGCATGTCGGACACGACGAGCCCGAGCACGTGGTCGCCGAGGAATTCCAGCCGCTGATAGCTGTCGCCGCGCTTGCGCCCGGATTTCAGCGCCGAGACATGCGTGATCGCCTGGATCAGTTGGTTCGGATCCGCGAAGCTGTAACCAATGCGTGCCTCGAGTGCGGCATTCGCGTCAGTCGCCTTCGCCTTGCGTACCCGCTTCTTCTTGGCAGGCGTCTTCGGTGCAGCTTCGCCCTCAGGGGCGGCTTGCGCCTCGGTCGGTTGGGTCGCGATGTCCTTGGCTTCGTCTTTCATCGGACGATTTTGAAGAAGCGATTCCAGCGCACAGCCCACGGCCAGCGCCAGAACATCCAGGCATGCTCGCCTTCGGCGATGGAGAAGAAGATCATCTGGGCTCGGCCGATCAAATTCTCCTGCGGCACGTAGCCGACCTGGCCGAGGAAGCGGCTGTCGGTGGAATTGTCGCGATTGTCGCCCATCATGAAGAAATGGCCGGCCGGCACGGTGTAGACGTTGGTGGTGTCCATGTAGCCGTTGTCGGCGCAGTCCAGCGTCTCATAGGACACGCCGTTCGGCAGCGTTTCCTTCCAGCGCTTCACCCGGGAGATGCCGCCGCCTTCGGAGCCGCACGGATCCTCGCCGACATATTCGCTCATGCGCTGCCGCTCGACCGGGGTGTCGTTGATGTAGAGCAGCCCGTCCTTCATCTGGACGCGGTCGCCGGGAAGCCCGATCACGCGCTTGATGTAGTCGGTGGAATCGTCCTTCGGCAGGCGAAACACCACGATGTCGCCGCGGCTCGGGTCCGAGCCCCAGAGCCGCCCCGAGAACAGCGGCGGCGAGAACGGGATCGAGTAGTGGCTATAGCCGTAGGAATATTTCGAGACGAACAGATAGTCGCCGACCAGCAGCGTCGCCTTCATCGAGCCGGACGGGATGTTGAAGGGCTGGAACAGAAAGGTGCGGATCACGAGCGCGATCAGGAGAGCGTGGATCACGACCCGGATCGTTTCGCCGACGCCGCTTTCAGTTTTCGTTCCCGAAGTCACGCTCATTGCTCTCTCAATTCCGGCCGGCGGTCACAGAGCGCCCTCCTCCCGCGAACAGCCCATCGCTTCGCGGCCCAAGGAGATTGTCCTGATTCTGATAATGAGGGCCAATTCCGGCGTAAAGCCGAATTCGCCCAGCCTGATTTGCGTCCGCGGACTTTTAGACGGTTGTCGGAGGCCACGCAATCAAGGATCGCATCAAAACTGCATAAGATATTGATTCTTAACAAGAATTATAAAATGACCTGGGAACGGTCAGGACTTGGCCAGCGGAACGGCCGAAATGATGACGAAGGCCTGTGCGAGCGGCCAGTCATCGGTGATCGACACGTCGATCCGCGCCTCGAAGCCATCCGGCGTCAGGGCCTGGAGCCGGGCCAGAGCGCCGCCGGTCAGCTGCATGGTCGGCCGTCCACCCGGCAGGTTGACCACCCCCATGTCGCGCCACCAGACGCCGCGCCTGATCCCGGTGCCGAGCGCCTTCGAGCAGGCCTCCTTGGCGGCAAAGCGCTTGGCGTAGGTCGCCATCACCATCTTCTCGTTCTTGGCGCGCCGCTCCGCCTTGGCCCGCTCGGCCGCGGTGAAGATGCGGTCGAGAAAGCGTTCGCCATGGCGCTCGATCACCTTGCCGACGCGGGTGATGTCGATCAGGTCGGAGCCGATGCCGATGATCATGCCCGGCTCCGGCCGCGGTCCATCGCCGCGCGCATGCTGCGCACCGTCTCGGCGAGACCGACGAACAAGGCTTCGCCGATCATGTAGTAGCCGATATTGAGCTCCATGATGTCGGGCAGAGCTGCGATCGTCTCCGCCGTCGCATAGTCGAGCCCGTGGCCGGCGTGAACCTCCAGCCCCGCGTCCTTCGCCAGCTTCGCACCCGCCACGATCCGCTTCCACTCTGCGTCGGCCTTCTCGGTGTGGCCGTCGACGACGGCATCGCACCAGGCGCCGGTGTGGATCTCGATCACGGGCGCGCGCAGCCGCGCCGCCATCTCGATCTGCGCGGGGTCCGCGGCGATGAACAGCGAGACGCGGATTCCGGCATCGTTCAGCCGGGCGATGTAGGGCGCGAGCGCATTGTGCTGGCCGACTACATCCAGTCCGCCCTCGGTCGTCACCTCCTGCCGGCGCTCCGGCACGAGGCACACCGCGTGCGGCTTGGTGGCGAGCGAGATGCGCATCATGTCGTCGGTCGCCGCCATCTCGAAATTGAGCGGCTTGGAGATCTCGGCCTTCAGCCGCGCCATGTCCTCGTCGCGGATGTGGCGGCGATCCTCGCGCAGATGCGCGGTGATGCCGTCGGCGCCGGCCTCGATCGCCAGCAGCGCGGCGCGCACCGGATCGGGATTGCGGCCGCTGCGCGCGTTACGCAGGGTCGCGACATGGTCGACATTGACGCCGAGGCGGAGCGGAGAAGCGGGCATTGCAAGGCTCACAAATTCGAAGGACAGGCGAATACGAAAGACGTCTATCCATTAACACGTTCGACGCGGGCGACGACCGCCTTCGCGCGCAACTGGGCCAGGATCGCGCTCAGGTGCTTCAGGTCGTAGACTTCGAGATCGATCGTCGTCTCCGTGAAGTCCGGAGAGCGGCGCTGCATGCTGATGTTGTCGATGTTGCCGTCGTGCTCGGCGATCACGGTCGCGATCTGCGCGAGCGCGCCGGGCTCGTTGACGTTCTCGACCCTGATGCGGGCCGGGAAGCGCTGCGGCGCGGTGTCCTCGATGTCCCAGCGCACGTCGAGCCAGCGCTCGGGCTCCTCCTCGAAATCCTTCAGCGCCGGCGCCTGGATCGGGTAGATGGTGATGCCCTCGCCCGGCGTGACGATGCCGACGATGCGGTCGCCGGGTACCGCGCCGCCGTTCGGCGCGAACTTCACCGGCAGGTCGGAATTGATGCCGCGGATCGGGATCGCGACCGGGGTTCGCGGCGGCTCGGAGGCCACCTTCTCCTTGAGCTTGGCGGCGAGCCCCTTCTTGATGCCGTAGCGGGCGACGCGCTCCTCCTTGTAGTCGGGATACATCGCGCGCGCGACGTGGGAGGCCTTGATCTCGCCGCGCCCCACAGCCGCCATGACGTCCTCGATCGAGGTGCGCGCAAGCCGCGGCAGCGCACCCTTGAGCTTGTCGTCGGCGTATTCGATCTTGGCGCGCTCGAACAGGCGCTCGACGATGCGCCGGCCGAGACCGACATATTGGTCGCGCACGGCGGTGCGCGTGGCGCGCCGGATCGCGGCGCGCGCCTTGCCGGTGACCGCGAGCGTCTCCCAGGCGGACGGCGGCGCCGATTGCGCCTCTGAGGTCAGCACCTCGACCTCGTCGCCGTTCTGGAGCTCCGAGGACAGCGGCGAAAACTTGCCGTTGATCTTGCAGCCCACCGCGCTGTTGCCGACGTCGGTATGCACCGCATAGGCGAAGTCGATGACGTTGGCGTGGCGCGGCAGCGCGATCAGCTTGCCCTTCGGGGTGAAGCAGAACACCTGGTCGTGGAACAGCTCGAGCTTGGTGTGCTCGAGGAATTCCTCGGGGTTGGCACTCTCCGAGAGGATTCCGACGGTGTGCCGCAGCCAGGCGAACGCGTTGGATTCGCGCTTGAGGAATTCGGTCGGCGAGCCCGCGCCTTCCTTGTAGAACACGTGCGCGGCGATACCGCGCTCGGCAATCTGGTCCATCGCCTCGGTGCGGATCTGGAGCTCGGCGCGCTGGTTGCCCGGACCGATCACGGTGGTGTGGATCGAGCGGTAGTCGTTCTGCTTCGGCGTCGAGATGTAGTCCTTGAAACGCCCCGGCACGACCGGCCAGGTGGTGTGGACGATGCCGAGCGCGCGGTAGCAGGCCTCGATGTCGTTCACGACAACGCGGAAGCCGAAGATGTCGGACAATTGCTCGAAGCCGACCGATTTGCGCTCCATCTTGGTCCAGATCGAGAACGGCTTCTTGCGGCGGCCATAAACCCGCGCGCCAAGGCCGCGGTGGCGCAGATTGTTGGAGAGCTGGGCCTCGATCTCGCCGATCAGATTGCGGTTGCGCTCGGCGAGCGCGTCGAGTCGCTGCATCACCACCGAATAGGCCTCGGGGTCGAGCGTGCGGAAGGACAGGTCCTCCAGCTCCTCGCGCATTTCCTGCATGCCCATGCGGCCCGCGAGCGGCGCGTAGATGTCGAGCGTCTCCTCGGCAATGCGCCTGCGCGATTCCGGCGGCACGAATTCCAGCGTGCGCATGTTGTGCAGGCGGTCGGCGAGCTTCACCAGGAGAACGCGAACATCGTCGGCAATCGCCAGCAACAATTTGCGCAGGTTCTCGGCCTGCTTGGCCTCGCGCGACACCAACTCCAGCCGCTTCAGCTTGGTCAGGCCCTCGACCAGCGCGCCGATCTCGGGTCCGAAGATCTGGTCGATCTCGGCCCGCGTCGCTTCGGTGTCCTCGATCGTGTCGTGCAGCAGCGCGGCCACGATGGTGGCGTCGTCGAGCTTCAGGTCGGTGAGAATCGCCGCCACTTCGAGCGGATGCGAGAAATACGGATCGCCCGAGGCCCGCGTCTGCGAGCCGTGCGCCTTCATGGCGTAGACATAGGCGCGGTTCAGCAGATCTTCGTTGGTGTTGGGATTGTAGGACCTGACGCGCTCGACGAGGTCATATTGACGCATCATGCGCGCACGCGGCTTGGCCGGGCGCGCCACCGGCGCAGTCGGGGCCACGGCAACCGATTCGGTTGCGGCCTGCATCTGCGTTGATCTGCGGCGTCGATACACCATGCCGTCCTGCCTTCAAACGGACCTCAAGGCGGCCCGTTGTATACATCTTAGCTCCGATCCCGCGCGCGTCCGATCAATTCGGTGACAGGTGCGCGGCGCGAACCGGCAACACTATGGTAACCACGAAAACGCCAACAAAAGCAAAGGCCCGAACGCAGGTTCGGGCCTCTGATAAGATCACAAGAATTCGGCGATTGCGACGGGACGATCTACTCGTCTTCCTCGGGCTGCTCTTCCGGCGGCGCGAGGCCTTCGAGGCCCTTCAGGAGCTCCTCTTCGGTCATGCGCTCAACGGCAACTTCGGTATCGTCCGCATCGACGCTGGCGCCGGCGGAACCGATCAGCGGCACCGTATCCGGCTCGGGCTCGTCGACCTCGACGAACTTCTGGAGCGAGTGCACCAGCTCCTCGCGGAGGTCCTCCGGCGAGATGGTCGTGTCGGCAATTTCACGCAAAGACACAACAGGGTTCTTGTCGTTATCGCGGTCAACCGTTAGTTGTGAACCCGACGAAATCATGCGGGCACGGTGGGCGGCCAGCAGGACCAGGTCAAACCGGTTATCGACCTTGTCGATGCAATCTTCTACGGTGACGCGAGCCATGGACTGTCGCTCCGTTGTGGGTGGGACGAAATATGTGGATGATTGGGGCTAGTTATAGGGGCCAAGACAATTTCGCAAGGCCAATTTGTGATTTGGCCTCGCCAAATGGCTCTGCTACCCCCACATTGGGGCTGGGATGGGCGATTTCCAGGGCTGCCACCGAGGGCGGCCCCGGGTGTTTGAGAGTTCGCCATAACTATACCTTGATTGCCCCGACTTCTCCGGATTTGCGGTTTCGACGGGTTTCGGCGGCACTCTAGAACTGCGCGGCGTGCTGCCGCGCCAACAATAAACGATCAATCACGAGCACTTCGCGAGCAAACTGAATGTCACCTTCTCCTACCAACAAGATCGCGCTCTTCATCGACGGGGCCAATCTCTACGCGACGGCGAAAACTCTGGGCTTCGACATCGACTACAAGCGCCTGCTGAAGGAGTTTCAGAGCCGCGGGACGCTGTTGCGGGCTTTCTACTACACCGCCATCATCGAGGATCAGGAGTACTCCTCGATCCGCCCGCTGATCGACTGGCTGGACTACAACGGCTACACCGTTGTCACCAAGGCGACCAAGGAGTTCATCGACGCCTCCGGCCGCCGCAAGGTCAAGGGCAACATGGACATCGAGCTCGCCGTGGACGCGATGGAGCTCGCCGAGCACATCGACCAGATGGTGCTGTTCTCCGGTGACGGCGACTTCCGCTCCCTGGTCGAGGCCGTCCAGCGCCGCGGCGTGCGGGTCACGGTGGTCTCGACCATCGCCAGCCAGCCGCCGATGATCGCCGACGAGCTGCGCCGCCAGGCCGACGTCTTCACCGACCTCGTCGAGCTGCAATCCAAGCTCGGCCGCGACCCGTCCGAACGCCCCGCCCCGCGCGATCGTGGCGAGCGCGAGGCCCGCCACCACGCCCCGCAATTCCTCCAGCGCGCGACCACGATGGCCCCGAGGGGCGATGACGACTTTGAGGAGTGAGGCGGCCCGGTCAGGCCGCCAGCCCCCCACCCTCGTCCCCGACCGTGACTGTCCGCTCTGTCCGCGCCTGGTCGCCTTTCGCGAGGCGAATCGCGCGCGCGAGCCGTCGTGGCATAACGCCCCGGTCGCCCCCTTCGGGGACGTCAAGGCGCGTCTCCTGATCGTCGGCCTCGCGCCGGGCATGCAGGGCGCCAACCGCACCGGCCGTCCCTTCACCGGCGACTATGCCGGCGACCTGCTCTACGCCACGCTGCTCGAATACGGCTTTGCCAAGGGCGCCTATCAGGCGCGGCCCGACGACGGGCTGAAGCTGGTCGACTGCCGCATCGCCAATGCGGTGCATTGCGTTCCGCCGCAGAACAAGCCGCTGCCCGCCGAGATCAACACCTGCCGCCAGTTTCTCGCGGCGAATCTGGCGACGATGCCGAACCTGCGCGCGATCGTCGCGCTCGGGCGGATTGCGCACGACACCGTGCTCAAGCCGCTGAATCTGAAGGGCTCGCAAGCCCCTTTCGGCCACGGCGCGGTGCACCAGGCCGGCGCGTTCAGGCTCTACGACAGCTATCACTGCTCGCGTTACAACACGAACACCGGCGTGCTGACGCCGGACATGTTCCGGTCCGTGTTCGCGAAGGTGAAGGCCGACCTCGATTAGCCCTTGGACTAGTCTTTGACGGGATTGGCCTTCAGCCAGTCCAGGACATCGCCGGCGTTCCGGTCGGGCGGAAACACCGGATAGAACACATGCGTGACCTTGGCGTCGTCGATGATCAGCGCGAGGCGCTTGATCAGGGTCAGCCCTGCGACCTCCATGGTCGGCAGTTTGAGGGCGCGCGTCAGCGCCAGCTTCTCGTCCGACAGCACCGGAAACGGCAGATGCAGGCGCGAGGCCATCTCGGTCTGGTATTCGTTGCTCTGGGTCGAGAGGCCGAACACGTGGGCGGCGCCGGCGGCCTTCAGCTCGGCAAACAGATCGCGAAACGCGCAGGTCTGCGGCGTGCAGCCGCGCGCGCCCGGGATCATGTCCCAATCGTCGACCAGCGAGATCTTGCCAGGCTCGCCGGTGCGGGGATAGGCGAACACCACGGTTCGGCCGGGGAGCGCCGACAGCATCACTGCTGTGTCGTCGGTCGCGAGCAGACCGATCGCGGGCAGCGTCATGCCCGGCAGATGCGCGGCGCCGCCATCATCGGCCGGCGCCGGAATCTGGCTCCAGTCGACCTCGAGCAGGTTCTTCTGATTCATCCCGCTATCCCCTCGCCCGCAGCAGGCGCCCCTTCTCCCGGCTCCAGTCGCGCTTCTTCTCGGTCTCGCGCTTGTCGTGCAGCTTCTTGCCCTTTGCAACCGCCAGCTGCAGTTTGGCGCGGCCGCGCTCGTTGAAGTAGAGCTTGAGCGGGATCAGCGTCATGCCTTCGCGGTCCACCGCGCCGATCAGCTTGTTGATCTGCCGGCGATGGAGCAGCAGCTTTCGCGGCCGTTTGGGCTCGTGGTTGAAGCGGTTGCCCTGGAGGTATTCGGGAATGGTGGCGTTGATCAGCCAGATCTCGCCGTTCTTCGAATCGGCGTAGGATTCCGCGATCGTGCTCTTGCCGTTGCGGATCGACTTGACCTCGGTGCCGGTCAGCGCAATGCCCGCCTCGATCGTATCCTCGATCGCATAGTTGAAGCGGGCCTTGCGATTTTCCGCCATGACCTTGATCGGTCGTTCGTTCTTATCGGCCATGGCAGACAAACCTGAGTGAGATACGCGCGAACGCTAACAGTTTGGACGAAGCGTACGCGTCAAGACTTCTTGAGGAGATCGCGGATCTCGGTCAGCAGCTCGACCTCGGCCGACGGCTTCGGCGGAGCGGAGGGTGCCGCCTCTTCCTTGCGCTTCAGGGTGTTGATGGCGCGGATCACCAGGAACAGCACGAAGGCAATGATGATGAAGTTGATCGTCAGCGTGAGGAAGCTGCCCCAAGCCAAGACCGCGCCTTGCTTTTTAGCATCCGCTAAGTTGGTGGCGGTGACCGCCTTCGACAAGGGGGTGAAGTAGTTCGAGAAGTCGAGGCCGCCGGTGACGGCGCCGATCAACGGCATGATCACGTCGCCGACCAGCGAAGTGACGATGGCGCCGAAGGCCGCGCCGATGATGACGCCGACCGCGAGATCGACGACGTTGCCCTTCATGGCGAATTCGCGGAACTCCTTGAGCATCCGCCTGCCCTTTTCATCGACCCCGCTCATGAAAGGCTCCCCGGAAAGGTTACCGCGTCAGTTGATCAGGCCAGCGTGAACCATGGCGCTGCGCACGGCAACGCGCGTCGGCTCGGTCACCGGCACCATCGGCAGCCGCAGCGTCTCGTCAAGCTTGCCGAGCAGCGACATCGCGTACTTGATCGGCGCCGGATTGCTCTCGATGAAGAGGTTGTTGTGCAGCGGCATCAGCTTGTCGTGCAGCTTCAGCGCGGTGGCGTGATCGCCCTTCTGCCAGGCGGTGTGGAACTCCGAGCACAGGCGCGGCGCGACGTTCGAGGTCACCGAGATGCAGCCATGGCCGCCATGGGCCATGTAGCCGAGGATGGTCGCGTCCTCGCCCGAGAGCTGGTTGAAGTCCTCGCCCATCGCCGCGCGCTGCTGCGACACGCGGACCATGCTGGCGGTGGCGTCCTTGACGCCGGCGATGTTCTTCAGCTCCCACAGCCGCTTCATGGTGTCGACCGACATGTCGATCACCGAGCGCGGCGGGATGTTGTAGATGATGATCGGAATCCCGATCGCATCGTTGATCGCCTTGAAGTGCTGGTACATCCCTTCCTGGGTCGGCTTGTTGTAGTAAGGCGTCACCACCAGCACGGCGTCCGCGCCCGCCTTCTCGGCGTGCTGGGCCAGCTCGATCGCCTCCTTGGTCGAGTTGGAGCCGGCACCGGCAACCACGGGCACGCGGCCCTTGGCCTCCTCGATGCACCACTCGACGACCATCTTGTGCTCGTCATGGCTGAGCGTCGGGCTCTCGCCTGTCGTGCCGACCGGGACCAGTCCGTTGGTGCCCTCGGAAATCTGCCAGTTGACCAGGGAGCGGAACGCTGCCTCGTCGAGCGAGCCGTTCTTGAACGGCGTGACCAAGGCGGTGAACGACCCCCGGAATTTCGTCTTGGCTGCCATGGACTTCCTCCGTACGCGGCGAGTTTTGAGAGCAAGCCCCATTCATATCGGGTCTATCCCGCCGGTAAAAGGGCCGCTCCCGTGCGACGCACCGTTTAGGCCGCGATTTTGCCGCGGTGATGGTGCAAACCCGCCCGAGGTAAGCGGCTGTTGGTATTTTGTCCGCATATTCAATCAAATTCAGCTAGATCTTGAGCCACTTGACTGATTCGGGGCGACGAAACGCCGTGACCTCATTTCCTCGTGCCACATGGCGATCCACCGGTCTGGTCGTGTGCCTGATGGCAGGGCTGTCGGTCGGCTGCGCCGCCTGGGCCAAGTCCAATGAGACACCTGCGGAAGGGGCCAAGGACACTGCGAAGCCAGCCGCCAAGGACGCCGCGAAGGGATCCGGCAAAGGATCGGCCAAGGAAACAGCTAAGGAAACCACCAAGGGAACCGGCAAGGACACAGCGAAGGGCGCAAGCAAGGGGGCGGCTGGCGCCCCGGCCAAAGATGCCGCGAAGAAACCAGCCCAGAATGCCGGCAAGGACGCTGGCAAGGAACCCGCCAAGGACCCCGCCAAGAACAAGCCCAAGCCTTCGGCAGCGGCGCCCGCGCCAAAATCGCAGCCGACCGCCACCGGCTCTCCCCCCAAAGCGGAACCCGCGCCGGCCGCGACGGCCATCGTCAGACCCGCCGCCCCTCCGGCCGCCAAACCGATCGCAGCTCCTGTGCTGGCGCCCGCGACCCGCCAGCACGCGGCACCTCGCAGGCCGGTGACGCCGGCCGCGATCGCTGCGACCTCGTCGACGTCGCAAGCCGACAAGGACACGCTGGAGAGCGTCATCGAACTCGTGCGCAAGCGCAAGGCGGGCGACGCCACCAACGCCGCCGCCACGATCTCGGATCCCGTCGCGCGAAAGCTCGCGGAATGGATCATCCTGCGCAGCGAGGACAATGGCGCGACCGTCGAGCGCTATCGCGCCTTCCTCTCCGCTAATCCGAGCTGGCCGTCGCAGACCTTCCTGCGCCGCCGCCTCGAGGCTGCGATGTGGGACGACAGGCGCGACGATTCAGTTGCGTGGTCGTGGTTCGAGAACGAATCCCCGGTGTCCGCGAAGGGCCGCTTCACGCTCGCCAAGGCGATGCTGGCGCGCGGCGACCGCGCCAATGCCGAGCGGCTGGTGCGCGAGGCCTGGCGCAGCGATCCGATGTCGGAGGACACCGAGAACAACGCGCTCGACCAGTTCGGCGCCCTGCTGACGCCGGGCGATCAGAAGGCGCGGATGGACACCCTGCTCTACGGCAGCGAGAACGAGGCCGCTCTGCGCGCCGCAAAACGCCTCGGCGCCGGCTATATCGCGCTGGCCAAGGCCCGCATCGCCTCGGTCAAGAAGGCGCCGAACGCCCGCGCATTGCTCGAGGCGGTGCCGCGCGAGCTGCACAATGACCCCGGTTTCCTCTTCAGCAAGATCCAGCTGCTGCGCCGCGAGGAGAAGTTTGCCGAGGCCGCCCAGCTCATGCTGTCGGCGCCGAAGGATCCGAACCGGCTCTACAATCTCGACGAATGGTGGATCGAGCGGCGCCTGCTCGCGCGCAAGATGATCGACACCGAGGAGTTCCGCAGCGCCTATCTGATCGCGCGCGACGCGGCGCTGCCCTCGCGCGACATCTACAAGACCGAGCAGGAGTTCACGGCAGGCTGGATCGCGCTGCGCTTTCTCAACGATCCCGCGACCGCCACCCAGCATTTTGCCCGCATCGGCGTCGGCAGCGTCAATCCGACCACGCTGGCGCGCGCCGGCTATTGGCAGGGCCGCGCGGCGGAAGCGGCGGGCCGCCAGCAGGAGGCGCGCAACGCCTATGCGCGGGCTGCCGAACAATCCACGAGCTATTACGGCCAGCTCGCACGCGCAAAACTCGGCCTGCCGCAGATCGAGCTCAACAGCCAGCCGCGCGGGCGCGGCGCTGAACGGCTGGAGATCGTGCGCGCGGCGCAACTGCTCTACGAGCTCGACGAGCGCGAGATGGCCGTGCCCATGCTCGCCGACATGGGCGAGAACGGCGATCCCGAGGCGCTGACCGGCCTCGGCGAGCTGACCCAGCGCTACAGCGATGCGCGCGGCATGCTGCTGGTCGGCAAGGCAGCGCTCAACCGCGGCCTTCCGTTCGATTTTTACGCCTATCCCGTCAACGGCATTCCGCAATTCACGCCGATCGGCCCCGAGGTCGAGCGCAGCATCGTCTACGCCATCGCCCGGCAGGAGAGCGCGTTCAATCCCTCGGTGGTCTCGCCGGCGCAGGCCTACGGGCTGATGCAGGTGACGCCGGATGCCGCACGCTATGTCTGCAAGCGGCATGGCGCGACCTACGATCTGGGGCGGCTGAAGAACGATTCGGCCTACAACGCCACGCTCGGCTCGGCCGAGCTCGGTGGGCTGCTCGAGGATTATCGCGGCTCCTACATCATGACGTTTGCCGCCTACAATGCCGGCCGCGGCAGCGTGAAGAAGTGGGTCGACCGCTACGGCGATCCGCGCGATCCCAAGGTCGATGCGGTCGACTGGGTCGAGCTCATTCCGTTCTCCGAGACGCGCAATTACGTGCAGCGGATCATGGAGAACCTTCAGGTCTACCGCGCCCGCTTCGGCGGCGGCACGCGGTTGCAGATCGAGGCCGACCTGCGCCGCGGCACCGGCAGCGTGGAATAGCGGCGCCTTAAGCTGCGCTACTTGGCGACTGCCGCTCGCGCCGCTTCGATCTTGGCCTTCACAGCGTCTAGATTGAAGCTTGCACCCCTCTGCATCGGCGGAAACTCGATCGCCGTCATCGCCAGCTTTTCCACCTGCTGCTGAACAAACACGAAGCGCCAGAATTCGTATTTGAACCAGTCGAAGTATTGTTGCGCCCCGTATTTGGTCCCGCTATCGGGCCAGCCCGTGCGCTCGAAAGGATCGAGGCGAAGGTTGGTCAAATAGGGCACGTCAACCTTGCTTTTATCACCCAGCCAGCCTCCGGGCTGGTCGATAAAACGATATTTGTAGTCGTCGATGCGCACGGCCCCCAGCTCGCTTTCGCCGAAATAAAAGATTTCGTGCCGATTTGACGGCCCCTTGCCAGTGATCATGTCCAGCTGGTTGTAGCCGTCCAGATGGCACTTGTAGGTGCGGTCACCGATCTGCTTACCCTTTTTGAGCTCGTCGACGATGTTGGGGTTGCCGGCAGCGGCCAGGAAGGTCGGGAACCAGTCCAGTCCGGACATGATGCCGTTCTCGACCTTGCCGGCCGGCACCTTGCCCGGCCAGCGGACCATCGCCGGCGCGCGGAAGCCGCCCTCCATGATCGTGCCTTTGCTCTGCGCGAATGGCGTCTGTCCGCCATCGGGCCAGGTGAAGACCTCGGTGCCGTTGTCGGTCGTGAATACCACGATGGTGTTGTCATCGACGCCCATATCCTTCAGCTTCTGCATCACGATGCCAATGTCGTCGTCGAGCTGCGCCATGCCGGCTTCATGGATGGACCAACCATTCTTGGAGTTGCGCATCGCCTGGTACTTCGGCGACAGGTGCGTAACGATGTGCATGCGGGTCGGATTGAGCCACAGGAAGAATGGCTTGTTGTCGGCCCTGGCCCTGTCGATGAAATTGAGCGCGAAGTCGCGGATTTCATCGTCCACGGTTTCCATCCGCTTGGGATAGAGCGTTCCGGCGTCCTCGATCCTCTGCTTGCCGACCTTGCCCCAGCGCGGATCCACGGTGGCGTCGTCCACGTTGGTCGCCCACGAGTGAACCATGTTGCGCGGACCGACTGTGTTCAACAGCTCCTGCGGATAAGCGGGGTGGGCCGGATCTTCCATCGCGTCGAGGTGATACAGGTAGCCGAAGAACTCGTCGAAGCCATGCACCGTCGGCAGAAACTCGTTTTTGTCGCCAAGGTGGTTCTTGCCGAACTGGCCGGTGGCGTAGCCCATACCTTTCAGCGCCGCGGCAATGGTCACGGCCTCCGCCGGCAAGCCGGTGGGAGCGCCGGCCTGGCCGACTGTGGTCATGCCGGTGCGGATCGGCAGCTCGCCGGTGATGAAGTTGGCGCGACCCGCCGTGCAACTCGCCTCGGCGTAGTAATCGGTGAACAGCATGCCTTCGGCGGCAATCTTGTCGAGGTTTGGCGTCCGCCCGGCCATCATCCCGCGGTGGTAGGCCCCGATATTCCAGATGCCGATATCGTCACCCATGATGACGACGATGTTCGGCCGTTGCCCGGGCGTAGCGGGCGCCGGCGCCGTAGCTGGTTGCTGCGCTTGCGCAGGGCTCGTCAATCCGACGGCCGAGAGCGCCGAAGCGGCGACGAGAGAACTACCACTCAACAAGAGATCGCGGCGTTTCAATCCTCCGCCGATTGGTCCCGTGCTCATCTCAGGCTTTTCCGGAATCCGATCGTTACTCATGACGTGATCCTCTTCCTGGCGATGCACCTGAAGCCGACATGGCTTGCTGAGGTGTCGATCGGCTCGGCATGACGCGCGGCCGGACGATAGCGGCGGCAGTAGCTGGGAGCGCAAAGATGCGAGCCGCCTTTAAGCACCTTGCGTGGAATCCTGAGGTTCGGCTGACAAGAATCGTAGCTCGCGCCCTCGGGCCCGCCGCTAGGATTTTGCGGGATGCAGCAGACTTTCAGGGCGTCGGCTTCGTGCTTCTGCGAATACCAATCGGCCGTCCATTCCCAGACATTACCGATCATGTCGTGCAGGCCGTAACCGTTGGCCGGGAATGCGGTGACGGGCGAAGTGCGTTCGAAGCCATCAGCCGCAAGATTCTGGTGCGGGAAATTGCCCTGCCAGGTGTTTGCCATATGCCTTCCGCGGGGGAATAGCTCGTCACCCCAGGCGAATTCCGCGCCGTCCAGTCCGCCGCGTGCGGCGAATTCCCATTCGGCCTCGGTCGGCAATTCCTTGCCGGCCCATTTGGCATAGGCTTCGACGTCGCGGTAGGCGACGTGGACGACCGGGTGGTCGTCGAGCCCGCTGATGTTGCTGCGCGGACCATAGGGACGGCGCCAGTTGGCGCCGAACTTGAACGTCCACCATTGCCCCCAGTTGTGCAAGTCTACAGCTCGCTTAGGCGGCGTGAAGACCAGTGACCCGGCCTTGAGCATGTGCGGCAGAGCGCCCGGATAGTCCTTCGCATCAGGTGTAATTTCGGCGAAAGTGACGTAGCCGGTCGCGTTCACGAATTTGCGGAATTGGCGGTTGGTGACCGGCGTGCGATCCATCCAGAATCCGTCAACGGTAACGAGATGGGCCGGCGCTTCCTCCGGATAATGCCGATCCGAACCCATGCGAAACGTGCCGCCCGGCACATAAAGCATCCCCTCACCTGCTGGATCTTCGAACGATTGTCCGGAGCCAGACAACGATTTCGTATCAGCCAGATACATGACGACCCCCGGGGGCCATCGCATCAGCGGCCTGGTGGCACTCCTCCGGGTTGATCCAGATCAATGGTCCGTTTCAGGGCCATAAGCAGACAGCGCAGAGAGTCGCTGCCGAGAGCATCGGTGGCAAGCGCCGGACATGCGCCGTCGTCCGGCTTGAGCAGCGGCCGCGACCTGAGGCGTGCACGCGACCGGTCACGGAAGCGACGCGCCAGCTCGGCCGACATTGCTGGGGCGCAAAGCCATGCACCAAAAGAAAAGCCCCGGCGGTTTCCCGCCGGGGCTCTCTGTCAGGTCGTTAGACCGAACTTACCAGTTGCGCTGAGCGCGGAGGAGCATAACGAGCGAGTTCTGATCCTTCAGCTCGTAGGCCGCGACCGGCTTGGCGGGAACGGGGACCAGAGCGGCCGGGGTCACCGTACCAGCATACTTCTGGTCGAGATGGGTCCAGGCAAGGTCAGCCGAGAACGTCAGGTTCTTGACCGGGGTCCAGCGGGTGATGATGCCCACCTGGCCGATCGCGAAGTCCGGGTTACAGGCAGTCACGCCGGCGAACCCAGCACCGATCACGCCACCACCAGCACCACCAGCGCCGCAAAGCGTGGTCTTGGCCAAGGTGCCGAACTGCGCCTGAGCGTAAGCACCGTAGATCGCCGTGTTCCAGTACGGATCCCAGTTATGGGTGTAAGCACCGCGGAAGCCCCAGGTCTTGACGGTTTCCTGCGAGCTACCCGTGATGAACACGGTGTCCGGAGCCGTGGCGTAGCCGAGGCTCTGGTAGGCGGTGCCCGAACTGCCGAACATCACGTAGGTGCTGCCCGCGAGGTTCTGGAAGTTGTAGCGGGTCGCGCCGTCGGTGTAGACGCCCGAGATGTTGATCACGTCACCCGCACCAGTCGGGATGTTCTTGATCGACAGAGCGAGCTGAACCGCCCAACCCCACTTGTCGTCGGGGTGGCCAGTCGGCTCGGTGGCGCCGTAGTAAGCGACGTGGTTGTCCTTGGCCGCAACCGATGCCTGGAACAGGCCCCAGGCCTGGTCGACACGCACCATAGCGACGAGGTTCGGCGAACGCGAACCGCCGATGGCGTTGGAGCCGTAGGAGGCACCGAGCACGCTGGACGCGGTCGCGCCGGTCATGTTGAGATTGCCGGCCTGCATGTACGAGGTCGGATCTTCCGCCGAGAACGCCGCCGTGATGCCCTGCCCGAAGTCAGCGGTGTACGAGAACTGGTTGATACCAGTGACCGTGCCGCTGCCGCCGACGAGACCGTCGAAGTTGTTGCCGGGATAGTTGGTCCAGGGCGCGTCGAACTGCGACACGGCCTTACCCATGGTGAAGCCAGCGAACTGGATGAAGGCGTAGTACACGCCGAGCGAACCGGCCGAGGTGTTGCCGTCGGTGCCGTTCACCGAGCCACCGCCCGAGCCAAAGAGCGACGTGGTGGTCGCGCCAGGAGTCGTGGCAGTCGCCAGCGCGCCGCTGTAGGCGGTGGTGCCGGTCGCGCTGCCGGTGCCGACGTAGTTGCCGGTCGTCCAGGAGAAGACGCCATCGAAGAAGGTGCGGACCACGCCGTATTCGGTCGCGGTGCGCGTGTCGATGTTGAGGTCTTCACGAGCGCGAGCGGTGTAGTAGTTCGTCAGACGGTTGCGTGCACCGTTGGCGCCCTGGGTCGAGACGTTCTGATTCAGGGTGAAGTCCGAGTTGGTGCCCAGCGCGACTTCAGCGCGCAGGTAACCACCCAGCTTGATGCAGGTGTCAGTGCCCGGGATGTAGTAGAATCCGGCACCGTACAGGGAGCAGATCTTCACGTATTCGACCGCTTTGGCCTTCACGGGGAGATCGGCTGCCTGTGCTCCGCCAACGGCGATCAGACCCGCCGCTGAACCGAGCAAAAGGCTCTTAACCAACTTCATGTTAAACCTCCAAGTTTGCTCTATAGGGAAGGTTCCGGATCCGCTGGGTGAAGACACCCTAAGGTTGGTTCCCTTGTCCCTTAACTCACCGCTTAGTCGCTTCGCGCCTTCGGACACACCCGCTGAACGCGAGGGACTTAAGCGAACCACCTAAAACGGGACGACCTCGGGATGCCCCCCTCCGTCGCTCAGTCACAATTACCGAACGTCCTTGCACACACAACAACAGAACGCTCCGAAACGGGCCAATGGAGCGCGTTTTCCGATGGGTGTTGCACAAATAACACGCAGATGTGATCAGAACGGCCTCGCAACATATTGTTTTTACTGTGGTTTTTAGGACGGTTCCGACTGCCATCGAAATTCCTCACCTGGGGCGCCGCGGGGACGGGCGTCGCGAAGCTGCGGTCTGGCGCCATCGAATCGTAGAATCGGCGAGCGACTTGGCAGGATCCGCCGCCCCTTCAAGAATCGACTGATCTGGAAAGAGCGCGACCACGGCAACATCGGCGCCGGGATGTCACGCGGCAGGCCGAAACGGTCGCCCCCGGCCGGCGGCGACGGAGTCTCGCCAGCCCCTCTTCTTCCTCAGCTGGGGTCCGGGTTCTTCATTCCGGGCGGGCGGCGGGAACCCGCGAGGAAACCCAGTTTAACCGGCGCGCCTCCGCCGCACGGCAGGGCGTGACGACAGGTCGCCGGTACGCGATCATCGGTCAGGCCAACGAAAGACAGGAATATCGGCATTCGGGATAAGGCGACTGGAGACGGCATGGCCGGAGTTAAGCGCGGCCTGGTGGTCTGCACGAGCAACAGCAGACGCGCACAGGCAGCCTTCCTCATCCGAGCGGTCGAATGTCGATGTGATCCGGCGGAAGTCCCGCCTGATGCCGTTGATGCATGGCCTCGTAGGCCGCTTCCAGGTGCCTGGTATAGCGCGCCGCATCGAACAACGATGTCGTCAAACGGTTCTCTCGCAGCCTCTCGCGAATCCCCTGAAGCTTTTGCCTGTTCAGCGCCAGCTCGATTGCGAGCGCTTCATATTCGTCGCGTGTTCGCGCGACCAATTCAGGCAAGCCGACTGCGTTGAGCAAGCTCGCCGCGACGCGGCCTGCGAAACTGTTTCCAATTTGCGTCACGACCGGCAGGCCGGCCCACAGCGCATCGCTCGCCGTCGTATGTGCGTTGTAGGGCAGCGTATCCAGGAAGAGGTCGGCAAGGCGATGCCGCGCCAGGTGCTCGGAGGATGATGAAAGGCGCCTTGCGAACACCAGGCGATCCGGATCGACGCTCCGGTCCTTGGCTGCTTTTCGCAGGTTCGATTTTGCGGCCTCTCCCATGTCGGACAACCACAAGACCGAATGATCCACCTTCCCCAGAATATTCACCCAGCTATCGAAGACGGACCGATTGATCTTGTAGGCAGGGTTGAAACAACAAAATACAATCCATTCCTGCCGTAACCCGTGATCAGCCCTCTCGAGCCTTATGTCATCGATTGCCTCCCCCTTGTTGTCGCGGGGCATGAAACTGCCGGGCAGACGAACCACTTTCTCTGCAAAGAACTGGTTGTTTGACTCCGGCAAGACGACGTGATCGGCAATGATGTAATTCGACAGCTCCTTGCTGCCCACCGTCCCCGCGAACCCGAGGAAATTGACGGCTATCGGAGCGGGACCGGAAACGAATAGCGACAGCCTGGCATTCTGTGTGTGCCCCGCAAGATCGACGAGAATGTCTATCTCTGCCTCCTTGATCGCCTCCAGGACTTCACCGTCACTCTTGTCCTGGCAATCGATGAAGCGGTGGAAGGCCCCTTCCAGTCGTCTGCGCAGGTCGCTGCCGTCGTTCGGACCGATCGAAAAGGCGTAGGTCTCAAATCGGCTGGTATCGTGGTTCTCGAACATCGCGGCGGTCAGGTACCCGACCGGATGCTGACGAAGATCGGGTGAAACATATCCGATCCGAATCTTGTCGTGCTTGTGGATCCCACCCCTTGAACCCGGTTTGGACAATTGCGGGAGCTTCGCACTCACCCACGCCCTGGCGCATCGCAGATGATCGTCGGGAGTGTCAGTCAACGACAGCAACGCAAAAGGAGAGCTATTGGCCTTCCCGGCCCGTATCGCCCCCGTCAAATGACCGATCTCTCCCTCCAGATTGTCCCAATTGCACAAGTTCATCTTTGCAAAAAGGCGCAGCCCCTCGATGCCTTCCAGGTCCGGCTCGATCGACACCGCCTTGTCATAAGCAGCAAAAGCTTCCTCATAGCGCTTGAGCTCGGTGAAGACATTGCCCCGACCGATCCACGCCCCCTCCAGGTCAGGCTTGATCGAGAGCGCCCGGTCATAGGCGGCGAGAGCCTCCTCATAGCGCTTGAGGGCCCACGCGACATTGCCTCGACCGAGCCATGCCTCCGCGAGGTCAGGCTTGATCGAGAGCGCGCGGTCGAATGCGGCGAGCGCATCGTCATGGTGCTTGAGCTCGTTGAGAACATTGCCCTGGCCAAGCCATGCTTCCGCCAGATCAGGCCGGACCGATAGCGCCCTGTTAAACGCGGCGGACGCTTCGTCATAGCGCTTCAGGTCAAACGACACATTGCCCCGACCAAGCCACGCATTCTCCAGATCGGACTTGATCGACAGCGCCTTGTCATAGGCAGTCGACGCCTCCTCATACCGCTTCAGGATCCAGAAGACATGGCCACGGGCAACCCACGCACCCTCGAGATCGGGCTTGATCGACAGTGCCTTGTCGTACGCAGCAAGCGCTTCGTCATGGCGCTTCAGATCGGCAAGCACGTCACCTCGACCAACCCACGCATTCTCGAAGTCAGGCTTGAGCGACAGCGCCTTGTCGTAAGTGGCAAACGCTTCGTCGTAGCGCTTGAGATTCCTCAAGGCATTCCCTCGACCAAGCCACGCATTCTCGAGATCGGGCTTGACCGACAACGCCTTGTCGTAAGCAACGAGGGCGTCCTCATAGCGCTGGAGCTTTTCGAGGCAATTGCCCTTGCTTGAATATGCATCGGCAAAGTTCGGATTGTAGAACGCCGCCTTGTCGAACTGCTCGATCGCCTCCGAATAGTTCCTCGAGAATTCGGCGAGTATCGTACCTCTGTTGTGGTACGAGAGAGGATTGTGCGGATTCACCGCCAGGGCGCGGGTGAAATAGACCAGCGCTTCCTGGGGGCGATTCAGGCTCTTGAGCGCGTAGCCGTAATTGCTGAGCGCTTCATCGCTGTTTCCATTCAGGCCGACCGCCGCTTTGAGATGGATCTCAGCGTCGGCAAATCGGCCCTGGACCAGCTTGATCACGCCAAGGAAGTGCTCGACGTCGAAGATTTTCGGGGAGGATCTCCTGATCTGCTCGAGTATCTTCTCCGCTTTCGCCAGGTCCCTGGCCTGAAAGGCATCGACAGCACGCCGAAATTTGGCCTGCAACTCATTCGCCAAGCCCATTCCTCCCTCGATTCAACTCGTTGACCATAGCAACCGGTCCCGCGAAGGCCCATCCGGCTCTGCCGCTGGGCGCCTGTTCCGCCGAGCGCATCGTTAGCAGAATCGGCGGACCGTCCGAGCGAATACGATCAGGGAGCAGCTCGTTCCACGTGCGGCAGCAGGCACTCAGCAGCAAAAACGCGTAAAATCAATGCATTACCGGCAGTCTGGGGAGACGAAGGAATTCGAACCCCTCGATAGACTCTCTCCCACAAACTCTATTGATTCCGCAGTAAATCCAGTCACTTACGCTAGAAAGAATGCCCCCATACGCAAGAACATCCTTGCTGCATACGCCGGATATTCCAGCCCCCGCGTCCGTTCTCGCGCGTAACGGTTCGCACCCCGGAAGCGAACCGGCTCCATTCCGAAAATCGCTGGGAATATTCGAGCGCAAACACGCGCTTACAAATTGACCGGCCCAAGTAATTAGAGGCATAAGGCTCGCACCGGAGAGGTGGCCGAGTGGCTGAAGGCAACGCTTTGCTAAAGCGTCATACGGTCTCAAGCTGTATCGAGGGTTCGAATCCCTCCCTCTCCGCCACCCAGCAGCAGAATCAAGGCCTGCCGTTCTCTCACCTGAAAGCGATCGCCGCGCCGGAGAGAGCTTGGTGCAGGGATCCGCGCGGCTGAGCTCAGCCCGATTCTCGCTCTCCCTATATTATGTGTGTCCGCACCTAGCGGCCGGACCGCCAGATTCGCCAATGCGAGGGCGAAATCAGCACCGGCTCGTCGGCCCAGACGTTGAACCAGACGCCGGACCTGCGCCGGCATGGAAAGGTCCAGGGCACGATGCCCGTCTTGTGCGGCCGTCCGAGTTCCAGATCGCAATCGTCGGGCGCGATCTGAATCGGCAGCCATTGTCCATTCGTGTCGGCAGCGCTCATGCCGCGCGGGTCTAGGCGGCGTCACGACGAAGGAACTTGATTCAGCGCAACCAGGCACGCCCGTGGAAACACGGGGCCGGCTGCGATCCTCAGCTCGAAGCGTTTTCAAGCAAAGCGGATACCGGTTCGCGTCGGGAAAACATCTCAGAACAAGACACCAGAGCCCTGTTCCGATGCCATCGGAACAGAAATGGCTCTAGTGGGTGGAAACCCACGCCCTCGCGTCGCGCTGTGCGGCCGAGATCTCGGCGTCCGACATCTGTCCGGCAACTTCCTGGCGCAGCGCCACGGCGTCCTTGCGGCCCTTCAGGGCGGCGAGGTTGAACCATTTGTGCGCGGCGACGAGATCGACGAGGCCGGCGCGGCCGCTCGCCCAATAGATCCCGCGCTCGAACAGCACGTCCGACAGCGCGCTCGCGTCGATCGGCGTTGCGGTCTCCAGATCGAAAGTACCCTGAAACATAACGCATCCCCTGTTTTCTTATGCCGCCTCGTTCCCCCGAGCGCGGCTCCCGTCCAACTCTGATTTGCGTGATCCCTTCTGGGATCATGCGCTGCTCAACTCTTCCCCAAGTCTTCTTGCCCAGGCCGTTTGCCGGCTTGTTGGAAGCGATGATGGCGGGCAAATTTGAATGGCAGTTTAAGTATCGCGATGAAGCAGACGTAAACGCGCCTTGGCCGCGGCCGCGCACGGAATGCCAAAAGTCCCCATTTGACGGGCACTTCTGCGATTCGTCAGATTCGGTTTACCCTGCGATTTTCGGACAACGATAACCATCGCGCGCGGTGGCGGGGCGCTGTGGCGTACACTCCGCCACTTCCAGTCGTCACCCATGACCCGGCTACGCCAAGGCACTGCCGGGGCTTGCGGTCCTGGAACGCCGAAGCTTCAGCGAAGGCGGCAGGCGGGCGCCCCATCCATCGAGAAGCCGCGGCACACCGGGTCGCCGCCGGGCGATGGCACTGCAAATAGGGGAAACGGCGCACGGACGTCGCGCAACGACAAAGCCGCAGCCCTCGCCTGCCCCGAGGCAGCGCTCAGCGGCAGCGCGGTCACGCCACGACCAGATCAGCAATGTGTGGAAAGGGAATGCCGGCAATACCCCGGCCTCAGAGAACGAGGGCGTCGGCGAACACGTCAGGACCAGATTTCACGTTGACCCGAAGGCCGCTTGTGAAATTGCAGAACCGGAGAACCGGCACCGCACCGAACGAAGAAAACTCGTTTCTTCTGCCGGACCGCGAAAAGAGCGATCCGACCGTTGACCTGATGTCTCGCCGACACCCTCTATCGTCGACCAGAACCTCTGGGAGGCGCTGATGACGTGCCGGCTCTCTGGGAGCCGGCAACTTCAGAAGTCGAAGTTACTTCTTCTTCTTCGCGACCTTGCGGGTCTTCTTCGCAGTCTTCTTCACTGCGCTCTTCGCCTTCTTCGCCTTCTTCGCTTTCTTGGCCATGTTGCCCTCCGATGTGTGAGATGGCTTTAATCGCTGCATGCAGTCGGGGATCGAATGCACACTCATCCCGAATACACCAACACGACGAAAAAAACAGCTTCTCGCTTAAAGAAGTGTTGACGCAGCAAGGCGCGTGCGCTTGGCGAGCGCGATGCAAGCACACTGCATGACGTGTTCGTCCGATCGCGGAGAGTGGGCGCATCATCGATGTTTGCGAGAGTAATGATTGCAAGAAAACACTATGCAGAAAGTATTTTCCTGCACTCACGCATTGCGCGTGATCGACGCGATGACGCGCGTCGCGACGCGCAGGATCGCCCCGCGAAGGCGTTTCGCGGACTCTGAGTCGCAGTTTTTGGCAACGAAAATATTTTCATGCTTAACGGCGCGAGCGCTCGTCGGAGCCCGTGCAAGCCGCCGTTTTGCGCGAATCGCGTGACGGCGATTCGGTCGCCGCATCGCAGTCGTCGGGACGAAGATTGCCGCCGAGGACGCGCGCGAGCGTCGCATCGCGAACCCATAGCGAGGTGACGAAGCATGTCCGTCACCTCGTCCGAACGCGTGAGGCTAGATGCCGAGCTTGGACTTGAGCAGCTCGTTGACGCTTTGCGGGTTGGCCTTGCCGCCGGACGCCTTCATCACCTGGCCGACGAACCAGCCGAGCGACTGAGGCTTGTCCTTGACCTGCGCGGCCTTGTCGGGATTGGCCGCGATGATGTCGTCGACCACCTTCTCGATCGCCGAGAGGTCGGTGACCTGCTTCATGCCGCGGCTTTCGACCAGTGCGCGGGGATCGCCGCCCTCCTGCCAGACGATCTCGAACAGATCCTTGGCGATCTTGCCGGAGATCGTGCCCTCGCCGATCAGATCGATGATCGCAGCCAGCTGCTCGGCGGTGACGGGAGAGCCCGTAATATCCCGGCCTTCCTTGTTGAGACGACCGAACAGCTCGTTGATCACCCAGTTCGCCGCCATCTTGCCGTCGCGCGCGCGGTTGCCGAGCTTGTCGAGCACGGTCTCGTAGAACACCGCGCTCTCGCGCTCGGCGACCAGCACGCTCGCGTCGTAAGCTGACAGGCCGAAATCGGCGACGAAGCGCGTCTTCTTCTGGTCCGGCAGCTCGGGCAGCTTCGCCTTCAGCTCGTCGACGAACTCCTGGCTGAACTCCAGCGGCAGCAGGTCGGGATCGGGGAAGTAGCGGTAGTCGTGCGCCTCTTCCTTCGACCGCATCGACCGCGTCTCGCCCTTGTCGGGGTCGAACCGGCGCGTCTCCTGCTCGATCTGCCCACCGTCCTCGAGGATATCGATCTGACGCCGCGCTTCATACTCGATCGCCTGGCCGATGAAGTTGATCGAGTTCATGTTCTTGATTTCGCAGCGGGTGCCGAGCGGCCCGCCGGGCTTGCGCACGGAAACGTTGACGTCGGCGCGCAGATTTCCCTTCTCCATGTCGCCGTCACAGGTGCCGAGGTAGCGCATGATCGAGCGCAGCTTGGTGACATAGGCCTTGGCCTGCTCGGCGTCGCGGATGTCCGGTTTTGAGACAATCTCCATCAGCGCCACGCCACAGCGGTTGAAGTCGATGAGGGACAGCGACGGCGACTGGTCGTGCAGCATTTTGCCGGGATCCTGCTCGATATGCAGGCGCTCGATGCCGACGGTGACACTGCGACCGCCGTCGAGCTCGACCAGCACCTCACCTTCGCCCACGACGGGCGATTTGTACTGGCTGATCTGGTAGCCCTGCGGCAGGTCCGGATAGAAATAGTTTTTGCGATCGAACACCGAACGCAGATTGATCTTTGCGTTGAGACCAAGCCCGGTCCGGACAGCCTGCCTGACGCATTCCTCGTTGATGACGGGCAGCATGCCCGGCATCGCAACATCGACCAGCGACACGTGGCTGTTCGGCTCGCCGCCGAACGCGGTGGACGCGCCCGAGAACAGCTTTGAGTTCGACGTCACCTGGGCGTGGATCTCCATGCCGATGACCATCTCCCAATCGCCGGTGGCGCCTTTGAGAAGCTTGTGCGTGGCCGTGCTCATGTCTTGCTCCCGAGCAGCGTGACAGCGATCCGCTGCCACTCCGCTTCCAATGAATCCTCTGCCGCGACCTGTCCGGCCTGGCGATACCAGTAGCCGGCATTGCCGAGATCGCCTTCGACGCGGTGCAGATAGGCGTGCACCCAGGCCGCCTCGCGGCTGCTCTCGTCCTGAACGATCTTGTGCGCCCGGTCCCAGTCGCCCTTGGCGGCCCACCAGAGACCTGTGAGCGGCGCGTTCAGGTCCGGCGCCGGCGCCGCGCCGTCGAGGCTCGCGATGAACGCTGCGACATTCACCACCACCTCGCGGGCGTGAAGCGGCCGGCGGCCTGCTCGATCACTTCGCCGAGCGAGAACAGCGTCTCCTCGTCGAAGGGACGGCCGATCAGTTGCAGGCCGAGCGGCAGGCCCTGTGCGTCCTTGCCGGCGGGCACGGCGATGCCGGGCAGCCCCGCCATGTTCACCGTCACCGTGAAGATGTCGTTGAGATACATCTCGACCGGGTCGGCGCCGCCCTTCTCGCCGATGCCGAAGGCCGCCGACGGCGTCGCAGGCGTCAGGATCGCGTTGACGCCCTTGGCGAAGCAATCCTCGAAATCCTTCTTGATCAGCGTGCGGACCTTCTGGGCGCGCAGATAATAGGCATCGTAATAGCCGGCCGAGAGCACATAGGTGCCGATCATGACGCGGCGGCGCACCTCCGCGCCAAAACCTTCGGCGCGGGTGTTCTCGTACAGCTCGATGATGTTCCTGCCCTGCTCGCGCAGGCCGTAGCGCACGCCGTCATAGCGCGCGAGGTTGGAGGACGCCTCCGCCGGCGCCACGATGTAATAGGCCGGCAGCGCGTACTTCGTGTGCGGCAGCGACACCTCGACGAGCTCGGCGCCGGCGGCCTTGAGCCACGCCGCGCCCTCGCTCCACAGCTTCTCGATCTCGGCCGGCATGCCGTCGAGACGGTACTCCTTGGGGATGCCGATCCTGATGCCCTTCACGGATTTGCCGATCGCGGCCTCATAGTCCGGCACGGGAATATCGACGGACGTCGTGTCCTTCGGATCGTGGCCGGCCATCGAGCGCAGCAGCATCGCGCTGTCGCGCACGCTGCGCGCGATCGGACCTGCCTGGTCGAGCGAGGAGGCAAAGGCGACGATGCCCCAGCGCGAGCAGCGGCCATAGGTCGGCTTGATGCCGACGGTCGCGGTGAACGCCGCCGGCTGGCGGATCGAGCCGCCGGTGTCGGTCGCGGTCGCGCCCATGCACAGCAGCGCCGCCACGGCCGAGGCCGAGCCGCCGGACGAGCCGCCCGGCACCAGCGTGGTGTTGGAGCCTTCACGTCGCCAGGGATTGCCGACGGGACCGAAGCACGAGGTCTCGTTCGCCGAGCCCATCGCGAACTCGTCATTGTTGAGCTTGCCGAGCATCACCGCGCCGTCGCGCCAGAGCTGCGAGGTCACGGTGGACTCGTAGGTTGGCACGAAATTGCCGAGGATCTTCGAGCAGGCCGTGGTGCGCACGCCCTTGGTCGCGAACAGGTCCTTGATGCCGAGCGGGATGCCGGCGAGCGGACCGGCATCGCCTTTGGCGATCTTGCCATCCGCCTCGCGCGCCATATCGCGCGCGCGGTCCGGCGTCTCCATCACGAAGGCATTGAGCACGCGCGCGGCTTCGATCGCGGACAGATGCGCGTCGGTCAGCTCGAGTGACGTGAAAGTCTTGGCCGCGAGACCCTTGCGGGCCTCGGCGAGCGTCAGCGATGTCAAATCGGTCATTTATTGATCGGGCTGCAGAAGAATGGAGACAGGGTCTTGTCGTTGGCCGGGTCGTCTTTCTTGGCGGCCGCTTTCGCAGCCGCCTCGATCTCGTCGAGCACGGCATTGACGGCGACATTGGGGTCGGCAGCCTTGCCCTGCCGCTCCATCTTGTCGAGATAGTTCATATAGGCCTGGTAGGCCTTCTCATCGTCGCAAAGCAGGCACATCGGACCACGTCCTAAAAATTACTCGACGACCTTCGGCACCAGGAAGAAGTGACCTTCGGTCGCGGGCGCGTTGGCAACGATATCGTCCGCGATCTCGCCGTCATTGACCACGTCCTGCCGCTTCTTCATCTGCATCGGGGTGACCGAGGTCATGGCCTCCACGCCCTCGACATTGACCTCCGAGAGCTGCTCGACGAAGGCGAGCATGGCGTTGAGCTCGCCCTGCAGATGCGGAACCTCGCCCTCGGAAACCGCGATGCGCGCCAGATGCGCGATGCGGCGGACGGTAGCGGCGTCGACGGACATTATATAAGGCCTCTCACGGCAAAACCTATGTGCCGTATAGCAGAGGCCGGTTTTGCGCCGCAACCGGGGCTTCCCGCCTATCCAGCGAGCGCCTTCATGCGGGCCAGGGCCGATTTGGCCAGATCCCGGGTCAATTCGGCGGCAGGGAGCTCACGGCCGAGGGCGATGGCCTGGCCGGCCCAGAGATTGGTGAAATCCACCCTGCTCTGCTTTTCGGCGGCGGCCTTGAGCGGCCCCAGCGCGGTTGCCGCATGGGGAAACGGAGGTGCATCCGGCGAGATCGGACCGGCCTCGCGCATCAGGCGGTTCTGGACCCCGCGCGCCGGCCGGCCGGTCATGACATTGGTGATGACGGTGGAATCGTCCCGCCCCTCGGCCAGCGCAGCGCGGCCCGCCGCACTCACCTTGGATTCCGGGCAACGCAGATAGGCGCTGCCGATCTGCACGCCGGACGCGCCGAGCGCGAAGGCGGCGGCGATGCCGCGCCCGTCGGAGATGCCACCCGCTGCGATGACCGGCACCTTCACGGCATCGGCGACCTGCGGCACCAGCGCGAAGGTGCCGGGCTGCTCGGCGATCTTGTCGGTCAGGAACATGCCGCGATGGCCGCCGGCCTCGGCGCCTTGCGCGATCACGGCGTCGGCACCGTGCCGCTCGAGCCAGACGGCTTCCTTCACCGTCGTGGCGGACGAGATGACGAGAGAGCCGGCCGCCTTGACGCGCTTGAGCAGCGCCTGCTCCGGCAGGCCGAAATGGAAGCTGACGACTTCCGGCTTCAGCTCCTCGACGACTTCGCAAAAGGCCGCATCGAACGGAGCCCGGTTCGCGGCGTTGATGGGCGCCGCCGGATCGAGGCCGTGCTCCCGGTAGTAACCGGCGAGCCGCTGCTTCCAGCGCGCTTCGGCCTCCGGCGTGAGATCGACCGGCGTGTGACAGAAGAAGTTCATGTTGACCGGCGCCTTCACGCGCTGGCGGATGAGACCAACCTGTTCGCGCGCCTTCTCCGCCGACAGCATCGCGCAGGGCAGCGAGCCCAGCGCCCCGCCTTGCGCGGCGGCGATCACCAGCTCCGCATCCATCACGCCGGCCATCGGCGCCTGCACGATCGGGAATTCGGTCTTGAAGAGGTCGATCAGTCGACGGTCAGGCCACATGGTGTGTCTCTCTCAGTTCAGGCGACGGACGTGATGGAGTTGCGCCGGCCGGCAAGCAGGTGCTCCGCCTCAATCGCAATACGCTCGACGATCTCGGCCGCCGGCGGAATATCATGGATCAGGCCAACCGCCTCGCCCGCGATCACGGCGGCGACATCGAAATTGCCGGCCGCCTTTGCTGCGGCATACTCCGCCGCGACTGCGGCGACATTCTGCATCATCTCGACCTCGCGGCCGATCCAGCGCCTGGCGTGGTCGTTGAGCAGACACCTTCCCGTGAAGGGCGCCGGCCAGACATTGTTGCGCGACAGGTCGAAGATGATGCCGCGCACGGTCGAGCCGCTGCTGGCCGCGCAAATGCGCCGCTTGGCCTCCTCGGCGCCGTCGGCTTCCTGGCTCGCATAGAAGCGCGTGCCGAGCAGCACGCCGCCCGCGCCGAGCATCATCATGGCGGCGAGACCGCGCCCGTCTGCGATGCCGCCGGCCGCGACGACGGGCACGCGGCCCGCGGCGAGATCGACCACGGCGGGCACGAGATCGACGGTCGTCCGTGACGCGCCGTGACCGCCCGCCTCCGTGCCCTGCGCGATCAGGATATCGGCGCCGGCGTCGAGCGCCTGCCGCGCCATCGCCTCGTCCTGCACCTGGCAGATCAGGCGCGCGCCCGCGGATCTGATCTTCGGTGCGAACGGCGCAGGATCGCCGAAGGACAGCATGATCGCCGACGGCTTTGCGGCGAGCGCGATGTCGAGCAGCTCGGGCCGCTTGGCGAGGCTCCAGGTGATGAAGCCGATCCCGAACGGCGCACGCAGACCGGAGAGCTTTGCGGTCTCCCGCTCCAGCCACGCCCGCTCGCCATAGCCGCCGCCCAGAATGCCGAAGCCTCCCGCGCGGCTGACAGCCGCCACCAGACGGCTGCCCGCGATGACATCCATCGGCGCCAGCAGGATGGGATGCCTGATCTCCAGCAAGCTCGTCAGCGGCGTCGCAATGGGCATGGCTTCTCCCCGATCTGGACAGCGAGACTAAGCGCGACTAGCATTCTCGAAAAATGAATTGTAGCGAACGCTGCCATCACAAAAGCGAAACGACGCCATGGAACTCAGCGATATCCAGACCTTCGCCGCGGTCGCGCGTACCGGCGGCATCACTCGCGCCGCCGAAGAGCTCAACACCGTGCAATCAAACGTCACCCAGCGCGTGAAGGCGCTGGAGGCGGAGATCGGCACGCCGCTGTTCGAGCGCCACAGCCGCGGCATGACGCTGACCGGCGCCGGCAAACGCCTCCTGCCCTACGCGGAACGGATGGCCGCGCTATCGCGCGAGGCCGTGCTCGCCGCGCGCGACGATGGCGAGCCGAAGGGACCTCTGGCGATCGGTTCGATGGAAACGACAGCCGCCGTGCGACTGCCGCCGCTGCTGGCCGATTTCCACCGCTGCTTCCCGGCCGTGCGCCTCTCCTTGCGCACGGCAACAACGGCCGACCTTGTTGCTGGCGTGCTCGAAGGCACGCTCGACGGCGCCTTCGTCGCAGGTCCCATCGCGCATGCCGACCTCACGGCGACGAGCGCCTTCCGCGAAGAGCTGGTGCTGGTCAGCGCGCGGCGCTGGAGCTCGCTAGCCGAGCTGCGTGCCGGCACGCCGGAGTCAGGTCCGACTGCGCTGGTGTTCCGCACCGGCTGCACCTATCGCCAACGACTCGAGCAGATCTTCGTCGAGTTCGGCTGGCCGTCGGCCGCACGGTTTGAGCTCGGCACGCTCGACGGCATGATCGGCTGCGTCGCCGCCGACATGGGCGTGACGCTGCTCCCGCGCGCCGTGGTCGAGCGCAGCGCGATGAACGGCAGCGTGTCGATCCACCCGCTGAGCGCCTCGCACGCGCGCGTCGAGACACTCTTCATCCAGCGCAGTGCCGGACATCAGTACAGCGCGCTGCAAGGCTTTGCCGCCTGCCTGAAGAAGGACGACGACGTCATCGCGGCCTGAGATACCAGCGCCGGAGCGCCACCACGGCCCAGATCGCCTCGACCAGCCCGAACGGCCAGGCGCCCTGCAGGAAGCCGTAGGCCGAGCCGAGCGCGCAGGACATCGCGAACAGCAGCACGAACCAGTGGCTGCGGTCCTCCATCGCATAGCAGACCAGCATCGCGGTGACGGCAAACAGGCCGAATAGTGTCAGCGCATCCATGTTCCGGGTTCACTCCACGGCGTGACGCGTGATATGCGCTGATGCCATGCCGGCTCTTATCCTGCCCCTGGTCGATGCTGCAACCCACTGGCCCGAACGCGGCGGGCTGGTTGGCCTTGATCTGGGCACCAAGACGATTGGCGTCGCCGTGTCGAACCCGGACCGGCGGTTGGCGACCGGCGTCGAGACCATTCAGCGCAAGGCGTTCAAGCAGGACGCCGCCCGGCTGCTCGCGATCGCTGCTGAGCGCAAGGTCGTCGGCTTCGTGCTTGGCCTGCCCATCAACATGGACGGCAGCGAGGGCCCGCGCGCGCAATCGACCCGCGCCTTCGCCCGCAACCTCGCCAATCTCACCACGCTCCCCATCGGCCTCTGGGACGAGCGCCTCTCGACCGCAGCGGTCGAACGCGAGCTGATCGGAATGGATGTCAGCCGCGCCAAGCGCGCCGAGGTGATCGACGAGCACGCCGCGATCTTCATCCTGCAAGGCGCGCTCGACCGCCTCGCGAACTTGCGCACCGGAAACGGCTGACCCCCATGGCCGTCGTAATCGCGGCGCTGCTGCCGGTCTTCATCCTCATCGTGCTCGGCGTCGTGCTGAGGCGCAGCCTGATGCGGCTGGACACGCAATGGCACGGGCTGGAGCGGCTGACCTATTTCGTGCTGTTTCCGATGCTGCTGATCCAGACGCTGGTGAAGGCCGACCTTTCCAAGGTGCCGGTCGCCGGCGTCGGCGGCGCGCTCTTGCTGTCGGCGCTGGCGATGTCGCTGCTGTGCCTCGCGCTGCGCCCGGCCCTGTCGCGGCTCGATATTGACGGGCCGGCCTTTACCTCGATCTTCCAGGGCGCGACGCGCTGGCAGACCTATGTGGCGCTCTCCGTCTCCGCCAACATGTTCGGCGATGTCGGGCTGGCGCTGGCTTCGGTCGCGATGGTCGCGATCATCCCTCTGGTCAACGTGTTCAGCGTCGCCGTGCTCGCGCACTATGCATCGCCGGAGAAACAGTCCGCCCGCGCGATCGTCATGACGGTGATCCGAAATCCCCTGATCTGGGCCTGCGCAATCGGGCTCTTCATCAACGTCGTCCATCTGCCGCTGCCGAAGATCTGGCATGAGGTTGCGGACGCGCTGAGCCGGTCATCGCTGGCGATCGGCCTGCTCGTGACCGGTGCGGGCCTGCATCTCGAAGGCCTCCTGCGTCCCAGCCTGAGCGCGACGATCGGCGTCGCCTTCAAGCTGGTCCTGATGCCCGTGCTCGCGCTGGGGCTTGCGGCCTGGTTCGGGCTATCAGGCAACAGTCTGGCAATCGTCGCGATCTGCGCGGCGGTGCCGACCTCACCCAGCGCCTATGTGCTGGCCCGGCAGATGGGTGGCGATGCGCCGCTGCTGGCGCAGATCATCACGCTGCAGACGATCCTTGCGGCCATCACGATGCCGGTCGCGATCGCGCTGGTGGCCTGAAACTCGTCGTTGTGGGCGCCTCCCTCTGCTCGTCATTGCGAGGGGCTCGCGACAAAATTGCGAAGCAATTTTGCGCTGATGCGACGAAGCAATCCAGAATCCCTCCGCGGAGAGATTCTGGATTGCTTCGCTTGCGCTCGCAATGACGGAATGCGGGGCAACCTCCGTCAGCCCCCCAGCCACATCGTCAGCACCACCGCAGTCATGTTGTTCAGCGCGTGCAGCACGATCGTGAGCCAGAGCGAATTGGCGCGATAGCGCATGTAGCCGAACCACACGCCGATGGTGAAGACCTCGGCGAGGAAGTACAGGTCGTATTGCAGATGCACGACCGTCCACACCAGCGACGACAGGATGATCGCGCCGGGCACGCGCAGGAAGCTCGCCGACCAGCCGCGATAGAGAAAGCCGCGCGCCAGCACCTCTTCCGACATCGGCGCCGCCACGCTGAAGGCGATCAGCAGCAACAGGGCCGCGCCCTTGTCACGGCCCGATTTCAACAGATCGGTCATGAAGCCCGGCGTCGCCTCGCGGCCGAGGCTCCGCGACACCGTCTCCCAGGCCAGCACCAGCAGGATGAGACCGACCGCGCCGAACAGGAGCTGCATCCAGGACGGCCAGCGCAGCGCGAGATAGTCGACGAAGGAGGCCTTCTTGATACGGATGGCGAGCCACACCGCGAGGAGTGTCGCCGGCAGGCCCATGATGACCGACAGCGCGAGCGCCGCCGGCTCGCGGCCGACCGACTGGATCGAGGCCATGTCGATCGGAAGGCCGCGCAGCGCGGCCAGCAGCAGGATCGCCCCGACCTGGCCGACGAACATCGCGACGAAGATGAGAAGGCCCCACAGCGCCGTACCGAAGAACCTCCAGACGCGCGGCGCGTGATCCGCGGGCGTCATGGTCAGTGGCGGATGCTCGGGATTGAGGGAATCCATCAGGAGGCTTTCGTTGAGATGGCCGTCATTCCGGGGCGCCCGAAGGGCGAACCCGGAATCTCGAGATTCTCAAGGTGCGCAAGGGCGCACCGTAGTTCGATGCTTCGCATCGCCCCGGAATGACGGCAAAAAAGAAGCAAAAAGCTCACGGCAGCGCCCTCTCCAGCAGCGCGCGCACGTCGCCGCTCTCCAGCTCGACCGCGCCGTACATGCTGGCGTGGGTTGTGGCGAGGCGCGTGGCCGCGAACAGTTCAGCATGACGCGGCGACACGCCGTTCAGCGCGGCGGCCGCGGCAAGCAGCGCCAGCTTCTCGACCGCGAGCCGCGCGACGCGCTCGCCATCGGCGCGGCGGAAGGTCTTGTCGATGAACGCGACCGCCTCGCCTGCGCCCGGCAAACCCTTGGTCTCGGCGGCAAGCGATTGCAGCACCGCCATCGCCGCCTCCGGCTCGCGCGACAGTGCGCGCAGCACGTCGAGGCACATCACGTTGCCCGAGCCTTCCCAGATCGCGTTGACCGGCGACTCCCGATAGTGGCGTGCCAGGATGCCGTCCTCGACATAGCCGTTGCCGCCGAGGCACTCCATCGCCTCGTAGAGGAAGCTAGGCGCGCTCTTGCAGGTCCAGTATTTGATCGCGGGCGTCAGCAGCCGCATATAGGCGGCCTCCGCCGCATCGTGCGGGGTGCGGTCGAAGGCGCGGCAGAGCCGCATCACCAGGGCGACGCTCGCCTCCACATGCAGCGCCATGTCCGACAGCACCGCCTGCATCAGGGGCTGATCGGCGAGATGCTTCTGGAACACGCTGCGGTGACGCGCATGATGCAGCGCATGCGCGAGCCCCGAGCGCATCAGGCCGGTGGAGGCGATCGCGCAATCCTGCCGCGTCAGCTGCACCATCTGGATGATGGTGCGGATGCCCTTGCCCGCCTCGCCGACCGCTTGCGCATAAGCGGCGGCGAATTCGACCTCGGACGAGGCATTGGAGCGGTTGCCGAGCTTGTCCTTCAAGCGCTGGAACTGGATCGCGTTGACGGACCCGTCGGGCGCAAAGCGCGGCATGAAGAAGCAGGTCAGTCCCTCGTCGGCCTGCGCCAGCACCAGGAACGCGTCGCACATCGGCGCCGACATGAACCATTTGTGGCCGGTGATGCGATAGGCCTCGCCGTCGCGCACCGCGCGCGTCATGTTGGCGCGCACATCGGTGCCGCCCTGCTTCTCGGTCATGCCCATGCCGAGCGTCATGCCGCGCTTGCGCCACCACGGCGCAAACGTCGGGTCGTAGCTCTTCGTCGCCAGCACCGGCATCACGCGCGCCAGCAGATCCGGCTGCATCGCCAGCGCGGCGACGGAGGCACGCGTCATCGTGATTGGACAGAGATGGCCGGTCTCGACCTGCGAAGCGATGTAGAATTTTGCGGCGCGGATGACCTCGGCGGCATCGCCCGCCGGCTTCCCGTCCGCCGTCCACGTCGAATTGTGCACACCGGCATGCGCGCTGTGCGCCATCAGCTCGTGATAGGCCGGATGAAACTCGATCTGGTCGCGGCGATTCCCCTTGGCGTCGAAGGTGCGCAGTTTTGGCGTGTTCTCGTTCGCCACGCGCCCGCGATCGGCCATCGCGGCCGAGCCCCAATGCTTGCCGAATTCGGACAGCTCCCGCTCCGCCTTAGCGCCGCCATTGGCCTTGACCGCCTCGACCAGCGGCCGGTCCACGGCAAACAGATCGACATCCCAAAACGGCGGCGACTGGTTGAAGACCTCGTGGGTTGCGAAGCTGGGCTGAGTCATCTTGTTTCCCCGGCGCGGAATCAGTTCCGCCGCGGCTGGATCGGGAAATCATAGGCCGCCCCGCCTGCCCCCGGCAGCGAAAAATGCCACCACTCCTTCGAATAGTTCACAAAGCCTTGCTTGGCCATCGCAGCCACCAGCCGCTTGCGCCAGGCGCGCTGGTCCGGCGTAATCGACGGTGCTGCGGTATGGCCCTTCGTATCCGTGCAGTCGTAGCCGGTGCCCATGTCCACGCTGCCCTCCGGCGGCCGCGCCTCGACCGACGCCGTGCAGTCGGCATAGGTTTTCGACGGGTCGTATTTGCCGGAATTGTCGGCCTTGAGATCGACCAAGGTGAGATCGAGCGCCGCCCCCGTCGAATGCTGCGAGCGGCTCGCGATGTAGCCGAGGCGAAACAGCTCGGTCTTGGCAATCCTGGGATTGTAGCGGCGCTCGGCGGCGGTCTCGCGGCCGTTCTGCGACCACGCGACCATGTCGAGCGAGGCCCGCGCCGGCCGGTAGCAGTCGAACATCTTGAGCGACAGGTTCTGTGCGGCGAGGTCCTGCTGGACCGCCTTCAACCGCAGCCCCACCTCCCGCTTCACCACGCACTCGCCGGCGCCGTAGCCGGCGAGCGGACGGCCGACGAAATTGTTCGATGTGGCGTAGCGGATGTCCTGGATGATGCCGGGATCGATGTCGCGCAAATAGACGAAGCCGCCGGGGAGCGATTGGGCGTGGGCGGACGAGATTGAAGCGATCGCTAAAAGTGCGATCAAAATTGATTTGGCTGAGCGCATCCAAACTTCCCTGTCATTCCGGGGCGATGCGACAGGACCGCGAAGCGCGGCCTGGAGCATCGAACCCGGAATCTCGAGATTCCGGGTCTGGCGCTTGCGCGCCATCCCGGAATGACGGTGTACCAGACTCCTCAGGGGATAACTCCCCGCCCCGGCATTGGCCCTTGCCCCCCCAGCCATCCCCGCCTATAGCTCTCGTTTTAATGACATCGAAATCGACCTTCGTCCTCGGCCACCGGCATTTGCTGGGCATCGAGGGCCTTTCCGCGGCCGACATCACCGGCCTCCTCGACCTGTCCGAAGAATATGTCGAGCTCAACCGCCAGGTTGACAAGAAGCGCACCGTCCTGCGTGGACGGACGCAGGTGAACCTCTTCTTCGAGGCTTCCACCCGGACCCAATCCTCGTTCGAGCTCGCCGGCAAACGGCTTGGCGCCGACGTCATGAACATGTCGGTGTCTTCCTCGTCCATCAAGAAGGGCGAGACGCTGGTCGACACCGCGATGACGCTCAACGCCATGCACCCGGACATCCTGGTGGTCCGGCATCACGCGTCCGGCGCGGTGGAACTGCTGGCCCGCAAGGTTGACGGTTCCGTGATCAATGCCGGCGACGGCGCGCACGAGCATCCGACGCAGGCGCTGCTCGACGCCCTGACCATCCGCCGCAACAAGAGCCGGATCGAGGGCCTCGTCGTCGCGATCTGCGGCGACGTGCTGCATTCGCGTGTGGCCCGTTCCAACATCATCCTGCTCAACACCATGGGTGCCCGCGTCCGCGTCGTCGGCCCCTCCACGCTGCTGCCGCCCGGCATCGAGCGGATGGGCGTCGAGGTTGCGCGCGACATGCGCGAGGGGCTCAACGGCGCCGACATCGTCATGATGCTGCGGCTCCAGCGCGAGCGCATGAACGGCTCCTTCGTGCCGTCGACCTCCGAATATTTCAACTATTTCGGGCTGGACCAGAAAAAGCTTGGCTATGCCAAGCCAGACGCTCTCGTCATGCATCCCGGCCCGATGAACCGCGGCGTCGAGATCGACACAGCGGTCGCCGACGGCGCGCAATCGCTGATCCGCGAACAGGTCGAGATGGGCGTGGCGGTGCGCATGGCCGTGCTCGAAGCGCTCGCCCGCAACTTGCCGAACGCGTGATGCTCATGCTGACTGACCGCCGTCCCATCCTGCTCGCCAACGCCCGCGTCGTCGATCCCTCAAGGGATTTCGACGGCCCCGGCGATGTCCTGATTGCCGACGGCATCATCCGCGAGACCCGCCGCGGCATCGGCGCCGCCGGCGTCCCCGAGGGCACCGACGTCGTCAACTGCGCCGGCAAGATCGTGGCCCCGGGCCTGATCGACATGAAAGCTTTCGTCGGCGAACCCGGCTTCAGCCATCGCGAGACCTTCGCGTCCGCGAGCCAGGCGGCCGCGACCGGCGGCATCACCACCATCATCTGCCAGCCCGATACGGAGCCCGTCATCGACAATTCGGCGACGGTGGACTTCGTGATGCGCCGCGCCCGCGACACCGCGATCGTCAACATCCAGCCGATGGCGGCGCTGACCAAGGGGATGCGCGGCGAGGAGATGACCGAGTTCGGCCTATTGAAGGCCGCCGGCGCCATCGCTTTCAGCGACGGCGACCGAAGCGTGACCAACGCCCAGGTGATGCGCCGGGCCCTGACCTACGCGCGCGATTTCGACGCGCTGATCGTGCATCACACCGAAGATCCCGATCTCGTCGGCGAAGGCGTGATGAACGAGGGCGAGTTCGCCTCGCGGCTCGGCCTGATGGGCATTCCGAACGCAGCGGAAGCCGTGATGCTGGAACGCGACATGCGCCTCGTCGCGCTGACCGGCGGCCGCTATCACGCCGCCTCGCTGTCCTGCATCGACTCGCTCGACATCCTCAAGCGCGCCCGCGACGCCGGGCTCGCCGTCAGCGCCTCGGTCTCGATCAACCATCTTGCGCTGAACGAGAACGATATCGGGCCCTACCGGTCGTTCCTGAAGCTGTCGCCGCCGCTGCGCACCGAGGACGACCGCCGCGCGCTGGTCGCAGCCGTCGCCTCCGGCCTCATCGACGTCATCATGTCCGACCACAATCCGCAGGACGTCGAGGTCAAGCGCCTGCCGTTCGCGGAAGCAGCTCCCGGCGCCGTGGGGCTCGAGACCATGCTGCCCGCCGGCCTGCGGCTGATGCACAATGGCGAGCTGGACCTGAAGACGCTGATCCAGGCGATGTCGACCCGGCCGGCCGAGATTCTGGGCCTGCCCGGTGGAACCCTGCGCGCCGGTAGCCCGGCGGATGTGATCGTGATCGACCCCGACGTCCCCTGGGTGGTCGATCCCGCCGAGCTCAAATCGCCCTGCAAGAACACCCCGTTCGACGAAGCCCGCTTTACAGGCCGCGTGGTGCGCACCATTGTCGGCGGACGGACGGTCTTCGAGCATGTCTAGGGTGACGGTTTTGGGTGTCGCCCTGCACGGCGACAGCGGATCGGGACAGGATCATGCGTGGCGTCGCAGTTCAACATGGCGATGCGGCCAAGGGATTTGCAGCCATGGGTCTTGAAGCATTTTTGCCGGTGGCGCTCGTCATCGGCTACCTCCTCGGCTCGATTCCGTTCGGGCTGGTCCTGACCAGGCTCGCCGGCACGCAAGATATCCGCTCGATCGGCTCCGGCAGCATCGGCGCCACCAACGTGCTGCGCACCGGACGCAAGAGCCTTGCTGCGGGCACCCTCTTGCTCGATGCGCTGAAGGGCACCGTGGCGGTCGTGATCGCCGGCTACATCGCCGGCCCCAATGCCGCGATGGTGGCGGGCCTCGGCGCCTTCCTCGGCCATCTCTTCCCGGTCTGGCTCAAATTCAAGGGCGGCAAGGGTGTCGCGGTCTATATCGGCATCCTGCTCGGTCTGTTCTGGCCGGCCGCGGTGGTGTTCTGCCTGCTCTGGTTGGCTACCGCCTTCACCACCCGCTATTCCTCGCTCTCGGCGCTGGTGGCGTCGTTCATCACGCCAATCTTCCTGTGGTGGTTCGGCCACCTCGCTTTGTCTGCGCTGTTCGCCGTGCTGACGCTGTTGCTGTTCTACGCGCATCGCGAGAACATCAAGCGGCTGCAATCGGGCAAGGAAAGCCGGATCGGCGAGAAGGCCTAGAGCGTTTTCGAGCGAAGTGGATACCGGTTCGCGTCAAGAAAGCGCGTCAAAACAAAATCCAACGCCGGGAAAAAGTACGGATACCGCCGCGCTCCTTCCGCATTATACGCCAAATCCTGTTCGCAACTCGAAAGCCAATCGTGGCCAGAGTGGCGAACGAGTTCCATGCCTGTCATCCTGACAGCGCAAAAGGCGTTACGCGGTTGCTCAGAATGAGCGAGAAGATTGTCGGCGCGCATATCGACGGTGGTCCGCAAGATGCTGCGCGCACTGCGGCGAGCCGACTGCTGTCCATGACGGACATCTGGTCCGATGCGCCCTCGCCGCCTCCTGTCCCCGAGCCGGCTCCCGTTGCACCGCCACCTGCGCCCGCCCCCGTGGCACAAATTGCCGCGCCCATCGAGGCCGTGACCGCGGCTGCACCTGTCGTGCGCGATCAGGTCCGCCCCGATCAATGGCCACCGCGAAGACTCTCGCTGGCGCTTCAGGGCGGCGGCACCTTTGCCGCCTTCACCTGGGGCGTGCTGGAGCGGCTCCTGGAAGAGCCCGATATCGAGATCGACACCATCAGCGGCGCCAGCGCCGGCGCCGTCAATGCGCTGCTGCTCGCTTGCGGCCTCGCCGAGGGCGGCCGCGAAGCGGCGCGCGCGCGGCTGAACCGGTTCTGGGTCCGCCTGATGCACGAGGCCTCGTTCCGCTCGCTGATGCTGGTCGGCGGCTTTTCGCCCGTGGGAAGCTCGGTCGCGTTCGGGCCGACGCTGCGCTCCGGCCAGTTCGATCCGTTCGATCTCGATCCGCTGCGGCAGGCGCTGTCGCGCGACATCAATTTCGCGGCGCTGCGCGCGGCGAAGTCGCCAAAGCTCCTGATCGCGGCGACGCGGATCCGCGACGGGCAGCAGCAGATCTTTCGCAACGACGCCATCACGACCGACGTCGCGCTGGCCTCGACCTGCCCGCCTTTGGTCCACTGCGCCGTCGAGATCGAGGGCGAAGCCTATTGGGACGGCGGCTTCGGCGGCAATCCGCCATTGCTGAAGCTGGCGCAGGAGACGGCGGCGACCGACGTGCTGCTGGTCCAGCTCACCCCGTCCCGCGACAGCTACGTGCCGATCACGCTCGCCGCCATCGACCGCCGGCTCGACCAGATCACCGCAAACGCCGCGCTCAATGCCGAGGTTGCGGCGATCGCATGGGCGCAATCGCACGCCGCATCCTCGCTGCGGCTGTCCAGGATCGCGGCGGAAGACTCCGTTGAAGGCCTGGCGCAGCGTAGCTCGGCCGATCTCGGCCGCGGCTTCATCCGCCTGTTGCACCGGAGCGGCCGCGAGGCGGCCGAGCGCTGGCTCGGGCAAGGAGCAACGATCAGTGCAGCTCCGCCTGCATCCGACCAGCGCACCGCTTCCGCAGAACCCGCGCTAGCCTGATTTCGCCAGCGCATCCTCCAGGAACCACGCCGTCGCAAGCGCATGCGCGTCGTTGCCGAAACGCGCGATCACCTGCACGCCGATCGGCAGGCCACCGACCTTCAGCACCGGCACGTTGACGCAAGGATTGCCCATCAGCGTCCAGAGCCGGTTGTAGCGGGGGTCGCCGGTGCTCGCGAGCGCCTTGGCCGGCGCGGTGCCCGGCGCCGAATAGGTCAAGAGCACGTCGACGCCCTCGAACACTTCGCCAAGCTCGCGGCGGCCACGGCGGCCGATCCGGCGCGCCTCATCATATTCTTTCGGCGTGAGCCCGACTGTCGCATCGAGGCTGGCGCGCAGCATCGGCGCGATCTCGTCGTGATGCTCGGAAAACTCCCAGGCGAGCGCGCGGTGCGCCTCGAAATCCTGGATGATGGGATGGATGCGCCAGGCCTCATGCACCGCCTCGGGCAGATCGATGGCCTGAACACTGGCCCCGGCCCGCTCGGCCGCCTTGATCGCCGCTTGCAGGCCCTGCTCGGCCGCCGGCTCGACAGCGCCGGCGAACTCCTGCCTGACCACGCCGATGCGCGGCGCCTTGGCCGGGACGATGCCGGAGAATTCGCTGCGGCCGGTCATCGCGAGCAGTCCGCGCGCGAGATCTTCCGCGCGCGCGCCGAACAGGCCGACCGTGTCGAGCGACCACGAATAGCACTTCACGCCGACGGTCGGCAGCATACGGAACGACGGCTTGATCGCGGCCGTCCCGCAATAAGCGGCGGGCCGGATCACCGAGCCGCCGGTCTGGGTGCCAAGCGCCAGCGGGATCATGCCGGCACCGACCGCCGCCGCCGAGCCCGAGGACGAGCCGCCCGGCGTATGGCCGGTATTGTGCGGATTGAGCGTCGCCGTGGGATCGCGCGAGGCGAACGCCGTGGTCGTGGTCTTGCCGATGATGGTAGCCCCCGCCCGCTTCAGCATCATCACAACCGGCGCGTCCGAACGCGGCTGCCAGCCGCGATAGATCTGCGAGCCCATCTCGGTCGGCATATTGGCCGTGTCGATGATGTCCTTGATGCCGACGGCGATGCCGCGCAGCGGGCCGGAGGCTTGCGCCTTCGCGGATTTGTCGTGGCGGACGAAGGCATGGACCTCCTTCTCCCGCGCCTCGATCGCCGCGTGCGACTGGGCAATGGCGGTGTCAGGCGACAGCTCGCCCGTTTCGATGCGGCGCTGGAGGTCGGCGAGTGAGATCATGGCAAAACCCTTCTTATTGGGATCGCTTTTAGCATTGCGCCGAGGTCGCGCAAGCGCACGCCCCTGTTGCCCACGCCCTCAGGTTGTTCCATGCTGTCCCTGCAAGGGAGACGCCGTGGACGCCATCAACCCCAGCGTGGAGCTGACCGAAGCCGAGCGGGTCGACCGCCTGCGGCTGATCCGCTCGGACAATGTCGGGCCGCGCACCTTCCGTTCGTTGGTCGATCATTTCGGCAGCGCGCGTGCGGCCCTGGAGCGGCTGCCGGATCTGGCGCGCCGCGGCGGCGCGGCGCGGTCGGGGCGCATCTGTAGCGCGGACGAGGCGAAGGCCGAGCTCGCCGCCAGCCGCAAATTCGGCATCGCCTGGCTCGCGCCCGGCGAGGACGGCTATCCGGCGCGGCTTTCGACGCTCGACGACGCCCCGCCGCTGCTCGCGGTACGCGGCGACACGACAACCTTGATGCGGCCGATGATCGCGATCGTCGGCTCGCGCAATGCCTCCGGCGCTGGGCTGAAATTTGCTGGTCAGCTCGCGCGTGAGCTTGGCGAAGCCGGCTTCATCATCATCTCGGGGCTCGCCCGCGGCGTCGACCAGGCCGCGCATCGCGCCAGCGTCGAGCGCGGCACGATCGCCGTGCTCGCCGGCGGCCATGACTGCATCTATCCGCCCGAGCACGGCGACCTGCTCGGATCGATCCTCGATCACGCGGGCGCGGCGATCTCCGAGATGCCGCTCGGCCACGAGCCGCGCGCCCGCGACTTCCCCCGCCGCAACCGGCTGATCTCGGGCGCCTCGCTCGGCGTGGTCGTGGTGGAGGCCGCCCACCGCTCGGGCTCGCTGATCACCGCGCGCATGGCGGCCGAACAGGGCCGCGAGGTGTTCGCGGTGCCGGGCTCGCCGCTCGATCCGCGCGCCGCCGGCACCAACGATCTGATCAAGCAGGGCGCAACGCTCGTCACCGAAGCTGCCGACGTCATCAATGCTGTCGCACCGATCATGGAGCGGCCGCCGATGATTCCGGCGCGCGAGCCCGACAGCGAGCCGTTCGAGAGCGATCCGCAGACGCACGACCGCGACCAGATCGTCAGCCTGCTCGGCCCCGTGCCGATCGGCCTCGACGATCTCGTGCGGATGTCCGGCGCCTCGCCGGCAATCGTGCGCACCGTGCTGCTGGAGCTCGAGCTCGCCGGCCGGCTCGAACGCCACGGCGGCGGATTGGTGTCGCTGCTTTAGTTCTCGCCGCGCTTGTCGAACCGCGTACGTGCGGCCTCGATCTGCGCCAGATGCTCCATCGCCCACTTGCCGAGCGCCTCCACGGGCCGCGACAGGCCGCGGCCGAGATCGGTCAGCTCATAGTCCACGCGCGGCGGAATGGTCGGGAAGATCGTGCGCGTGACGAGGCCGTCGCGCTCCAGCCCGCGCAACGTCAAGGTCAGCATCCGCTGCGAGATGCCGTTGATCATGCGCTTCAGCTCGTTGAAGCGCTTCGGTCCGTCGCCGAGCATCATGATGACGAACACGCTCCATTTGTCGCCGACGCGGGACAGCACGGAGGCGACCCCGCGGCAGTCCGCATGGTTGGGATCGGGCCTTTGATCCGGCCTTGGCGAAGCAGGCAGATCGATGTGCGCAGGTTTCAAAGATGTGTCCATGGCTCAAAAAAGTGCGTTCTTGCGGGGATTTCGATGGTCACTCATGTAGTGCGGGTTACAAATCTATACCATGGGTGACCTCAATGAAACTCCTCCATATCGACTCCAGCGTGCTCGGCCCCCACTCCGTCAGCCGGCAGGTTTCCGCCGCCATCGTCGACCGTCTCCGGCAGGCGACGCCCTCGATCGACGTCGTCTATCGCGACCTGACCCAGACCCCGCTCGCCCACCTCTCCGGCTCGCATCTGGCGGCCGCGCAAGGCGCGCCTGCGCCGGCGGAACTTGGACCCGACCTTGCCGCGAGCGCGGCCGTGCTGAACGAGTTCCTCGCTGCCGACGTGGTCGTGATCGGCGCGCCGATGTACAATTTCACCATCCCGAGCCAGCTCAAGGCCTGGATCGACCGCATCCTGGTGGCGGGGAAGACATTCCAATACGGCGCCAATGGACCTCAGGGCCTTGCCGGCGCAAAGCGCGTGATCGTGGCGATCTCACGCGGCGGCTATTACGGCGCGGACACGCCGACTGCCGCTGGCGAGCATCTCGAAACCTATCTGCGCTGGGTGTTCGGCTTCATCGGCATCACCGATCCCGAGTTCATCTCCGCTGACGGCATCCAGGTCGGGCCGGATCATCGTGAGAAAGCGCTGGCCGGCGCACTTCAGGCGGCCACCAGCCTTCAGGCGGCGTGAGGCTCACGCCGACCGCAACAGCCGCTGCCGGATTCCGGCGGCGGCTGACAGATCGCACCGGCTAAAACCAGGCGCCCTGCATGCCCAGGATGACGGCCACGAGCGAAACGAACAGGCCAATGCCGGAGAAAACAGCCACCCCGATGAGCTCCGATTTGTCGGAGCGTCTGGCGGGAATGGCGGAGCGTTCGGTGAAAATGCGCGGTGTTGAAATCGACGAAAAAATACGAGCTGCCTTTGGCATGACGGGCTCCCTGAAAATGAGTCTTATGACCCCCTGCCCGTAAAAGGGTCTTGGCAGCTTGCGGCAAGGTTCAACCTCATCACGCAAGGTTCAGAAAATACATCCCGCAGGACGAGGGAACCGGTCGGCGCAACCGACCTCGTCGCGCCGACCGATTCAATTTGCACTTGATTTGATCAGCCGCGATAGATCGGCGCACCGCTCGGAGCGGCGACTGCGCCGCCATCGACGAAGATCTCCTGGCCTTGAATATGCGCGGAATCATCGGAGGCGAGGAACAGCACCGTCTTCGAGATGTGATCGGGTTCACCAATGCGGCCGAGCGGCGTCGACAGCGCGATCCGCTTCTCGAACGCCTTCTCGGCTTCAGGCGTTGCGATCGCAGCGCCCCAGATCGGCGTGCGGATCGCGCCCGGCGCGACGACGTTGACGCGGATGCCGCGCGGCGACAGCTCCGAGGCCATGATCCGCGCCATCGCCCGCACGCCGGCCTTCGCCGCGCCGTAAGCCGAATAGCCGGGAATGCCGAGCACCGAGATCACCGAGCCGTTGAGGATGATCGAGGCGTTGTCGTTCAGATGAGGCAGCGCCGACTGAACCGTGAAGAACACGCCGGTGAGGTTCGTGCTGATCACCTTCTCAAAGACCTCCAGCGTCGCCGCACCGAGCGGCGTGCTGCCGGGAATGCCGGCATTGGCGAACACGATGTCGAACTTGCCGAACTTCTCGGCGCCCTGCCTGATTGCAGCTTCGGTGGCCGCGATGTCGGTGGCATCGGCGACGACCGCAAGCGAGTTCGGGCCGAGCTCCTTCGCGGCAGCCGCCAGCGTCTCCTTGTTGCGCCCGGTGATCACCACCTTGGCACCCTCGGCCACGAACAGCTTTGCAGTCGCAAGGCCGATGCCGCCGTTGCCGCCCGTAATCAATGCCGTCTTGTTCTTCAGTCTCACGTTCGCCTCCAGTGGTTTCATAATGAAACTACGTTGCCATCTAGGGCATTTGGTTTTATGATGCAACCACACAAGCGCGTGATCGCCTCCGGAATCGGGCGAACGCGAAAGGACCAGGACGATGGTGAAACGAACCAGCTTCGAGGGCGATACCTGCCCGATCGCACGCTCGCTGGAGGCGATCGGCGACTGGTGGTCGCTCTTGATTATCCGCGAGGCGCTGTTCGGCCTGCGCCGCTTCGGCGAGTTTCAGAGCAAGCTCGGCATGGCGAAGAACATTCTGGCCGTACGGCTGCGCGCGCTGGTCGATCACGACATTCTGGAGACCGCCCCCGCCTCCGACGGCAGCGCCTATTCTGAATACGTGCTGACGCCGAAGGGCCGCGGCACCTTCCCGATCCTGGTCGCGCTCCGGCAATGGAGCGAGGAATTCGACGACCACCCCGAGCAGATCGCGACCATCCTGGTCGATCGCGAGAAGGGCCGCCCGGTGCGCAAGCTGGAGCTGCGCGCGGAGGACGGGCGCCTGCTCAGCCAGGCGGATACGACAGTGAAGCCGCGACCGGCGCTGCGGCGGCGCGCAACAGGATGACATCGCGTACGATCTCTCCTCATGGTCGTCCCGGCGAAGGCCGGGACCCATAACCACAGGGAGCGGTTAGGCGAAGACTCGTGGTTCGGAATTGGCCCCCCGCTCAGATCGATAGACCTCGCGGTATGGGTCCCGGCCTTCGCCGGGACGACATGAGAACCTCACGACAGCTTGCGCTTGGTGCGCAGCCGCAGATGCTCGTCGGCCTCCAGCTGCGTCATGCCTAAGAGATAATGCAGAACGTCGAGCCTGTGGCGCTCGGCGAGCTTGCGCAACACCGCCACCTGCTCGGCGATGAAGGCAACCGCCTCATCGGCCCCGCCTTCCCCCGGTTCCTCGTGGCGCGAGCCTTCCCGCGCGCCTGATGCGGCGCGCGCCCGTTTCTTTCCTGGCCTAGTCACCAGACCCCACCCCGAATCCATGCCCCACGGGAACATTACGCCCACATCGACCGCAACTCCAAGGTGGTATTTTGCAACTTTCTCGATATGAAACTTTTCCCATCGCGGCGGCTTTCTACACCCCTCGATTTGACAGCGACGGCCTCACCACCCATGTTCGGTTCGAAACGGCCGACCCGAATCTCGTCGAATTCGGCCTAGAATTTCCCCATAAGTTACTGGAACTACATGAATATCGTCATTGTGGAGTCGCCGGCGAAAGCCAAGACGATCAACAAGTATTTGGGCTCGTCCTATGAGGTTCTGGCCTCGTTCGGCCATGTCCGCGACCTCCCGGCGAAGAACGGTTCCGTCGATCCGGACGCCAATTTCAAGATGATCTGGGAGGTCGACCCCAAGGCGGCCGGCCGGCTCAACGATATCGCCAAGTCTCTGAAGAACGCCGACCGCCTGATTCTCGCCACCGACCCTGATCGCGAGGGCGAGGCCATCTCCTGGCACGTGCTGGAGGTGTTGAAGGAAAAGCGCGCTCTCAAGGATCAGAAGATCGAGCGCGTGGTGTTCAACGCCATCACCAAGCAGGCCGTCACCGACGCGATGAAGCATCCGCGCCAGATCGACGGCGCGCTGGTCGACGCCTATATGGCGCGCCGCGCGCTGGACTATCTGGTCGGCTTCACCCTCTCCCCCGTGCTGTGGCGCAAGCTGCCGGGCGCCCGCTCGGCCGGCCGCGTGCAGTCGGTGGCGCTGCGCCTCGTCTGCGACCGCGAGCTCGAGATCGAGAAGTTCGTCGCCCGCGAATACTGGTCGCTGGTCGCGACCCTGCTCACCCCGCGCGGCGATGCGTTCGAGGCGCGTCTCGTCGGCGCCGACGGCAAGAAGATCCAGCGCCTCGACATCGGCACCGGCGCGGAAGCCGAAGACTTCAAGAAGGCGCTGGAAGCCGCCGCCTACGCGGTCACGGCGGTCGATGCGAAGCCCGCCCGGCGCAATCCGCAGGCGCCCTTCACCACGTCCACGCTGCAGCAGGAAGCCAGCCGCAAATACGGCTTTGCGCCGGCGCACACGATGCGCATCGCCCAGCGCCTCTATGAAGGCATCGATATCGGCGGCGAGACCACCGGACTCATTACTTATATGCGTACCGACGGCGTGCAGATCGATCCGTCCGCGATCACCCAGGCGCGCAAGGTGATCGGCGAGGATTACGGCAACGCCTACGTGCCGGAGGCCCCGCGCCAGTACCAGGCCAAGGCCAAGAACGCCCAGGAAGCTCACGAAGCGATCCGCCCGACCGACATGTCCCGCCGCCCGGACAGCATGAGCCGCAAGCTCGATTCCGATCAGGCGCGGCTCTACGAGCTGATCTGGAAGCGCACCATCGCGAGCCAGATGGAAGCGGCCGAACTCGAGCGCACCACCGTCGACATCACGGCGAAGGCCGGCGGCCGTACGCTGGAGCTGCGCGCCACCGGCCAGGTCGTCAAGTTCGACGGCTTCCTTGCGCTCTACCAGGAAGGCCGCGACGACGAGGAAGACGAGGATTCCCGCCGCCTGCCCGCGATGAGCGCCGGCGACGGCCTGAAGCGGCAGTCGCTCGCCGTCACCCAGCATTTCACCGAGCCGCCGCCGCGCTTCTCCGAGGCCTCGCTGGTCAAGCGCATGGAGGAGCTCGGCATCGGCCGGCCCTCGACCTATGCCTCGATCCTCCAGGTCCTGAAGGACCGCGGCTACGTCAAGCTGGAGAAGAAGCGCCTGCACGGCGAGGACAAGGGCCGCGTCGTGGTCGCGTTCCTCGAAAGCTTCTTCAGCCGCTACGTCGAATACGACTTCACCGCCAACCTGGAAGAGCAGCTCGACCGCATCTCCAACAACGAGATCTCCTGGCAGCAGGTGCTGAAGGATTTCTGGAGCGGCTTCATCGGCGCCGTCGACGAGATCAAGGATTTGCGCGTGGCGCAGGTGCTGGACGTGCTCGACGACATGCTCGGACAGCACATCTATCCGCCCCGCGCCGACGGCGGCGACATCAGGCAGTGCCCGAGCTGCGGCAACGGCCGGCTCAATCTCAAGGCCGGCAAGTTCGGCGCCTTCGTCGGTTGCTCGAACTATCCGGAGTGCCGCTACACCCGCCAGCTCGCCGCCGACAGCGAGGCGACGGCCGACCGTTCGCTCGGCCAGGATCCCGACACCGGTCGCGACGTCTGGGTCAAGGCTGGCCGCTTCGGCCCGTACATCCAGCTCGGCGAGCAGAAGGATTATGAGGAAGGCGAGAAGCCGAAGCGCGCGGGCATCCCGAAGGGCACCTCGCCCGGCGACGTCGAGCTCGAGCTTGCGCTGAAACTGCTGTCGCTGCCGCGCGAAATCGGCAAGCATCCGGAGACCGGTCAGCCGATCACCGCCGGCCTCGGCCGCTTCGGGCCGTTCGTGAAGCACGAGAAGACCTATGCCAGCCTCGAGGCCGGCGATGAGGTCTTCGACATCGGCCTCAACCGCGCCGTGACGCTGATCGCGGAAAAGGTCGCCAAGGGCCCGAGCCGCCGCTTCGGCGCCGACCCCGGCAAGGCGATCGGCGATCATCCGACGCTCGGCACCGTCACCGTGAAGAGCGGCCGTTACGGCGCCTATGTCACCGCCGGCGGCGTCAACGCGACGATCCCGGCCGAGTTCGAAAAGGACACCGTCACGCTGCCGCAGGCGATCGCGCTGATCGACGAGCGCGCGGCCAAGGGTGGCGGCAAGACCAAGGCGAAGAAGGCGGCGAAGCCGGCCAAGGCCAAGAAGGCTGCGGCGAAGGCCGCCGGCGGCGATGACGCCGCGCCCAAACCCAAGAAACCGGCCGCGAAGAAAGCCGCGGCCAAATCCGAATCCACCAGCAAGGCGCGCGCCGCCGTGTCGTCGACTGCAAAGACGTCGCCGACCAAGGCCGCCGCCACCAAGAATCCTGCAAACACTCCGGCCAAGAAGAGTGCCGGCAAGAATTAGAGGTTAAGTGAAACGCAAGAATGACCGTGGCTTTCCCGACAGGCAAGCCATCGTCGCCTTCATCAAGGCAAATCAAGGAAACGTCGGCACCCGCGAAATTGCGCGCGAGTTCGGCCTGAAGAACGCCGATCGCGTCGAGCTCAAGCGCATGCTGCGCGAGCTCGCCGACGACGGGACCATCAAGAAGAAGCGCCACAAGGTCTCGGAACCGGACACCCTGCCGTCGACGCTGGTCGCCGACATCACCGGCCGCGACTCCGATGGCGAGCTGATCGCCTCCCCCACCGAATGGGACGAGGTCGAAAGCGGCGAACCGCCAAAAATCCTCATCGTCATGCCGCGCCGGCCGAAGCCCGGCACCGCCGCCGGCGTCGGCGACCGCGCCCTGCTGCGCGTCGAGCGCATCGACGAGACCGAAGGCCCGGCCTATCGCGGCCACATCATCAAGGTCTTCGACAAGGCCAAGAGCCGCATCCTCGGCGTGTTCCGCGAGCTTCCCGAAGGCGGCGGACGGCTCGTCCCCGTCGACAAGAAATCTGCCGACCGCGAGCTGAACATTGCCGCGGCCGACACGCAGGGCGCCCAGGACGGCGACCTCGTCAGCGTCGACATCGTCCGCTCACGCGCCTTCGGCCTCGCCTCAGGCCGCGTGAAGGAGAAGCTCGGCTCGGTCAAGTCGGAGAAGGCGATCAGCCTGATCGCGATCTACGCCCACGACATTCCCCTGCAATTCCGCCCCGCGGCAGAGCGTGAAGCCGAAGCAGCGGAGCCGGCGAACCTGAAGGGGCGCGAGGACTGGCGCGACGTCCCGCTCGTCACCATCGATCCGCCCGATGCGAAAGATCATGACGACGCGGTGCATGCGCAGGCCGACGACGATCCCAACAACAAGGGCGGTTTCATCGTCAACGTCGCCATTGCCGACGTGAGCTTCTACGTGCGGCCGGGCACCGCGCTCGACCGCGACGCGCTCGACCGCGGCAATTCGGTCTATTTCCCCGACCGCGTCGTGCCGATGCTGCCGGAGCGCATCTCCAACAATCTCTGCTCGCTGGTGCCGGGCGAGCCGCGCGGCGCGCTGGCGGTGCGCATGGTGATCGGCCCCGACGGCCGCAAGCGCTCGCATACGTTCCACCGCATCCTGATGCGCTCGGCGGCGAAGCTGAACTACGCACAGGCGCAGGCCGCGATCGACGGCCGGCCTGACGACACCACCGGCCCCCTGCTCGATCCGATCCTGAGGCCGCTCTACACCGCCTATGCCTGCGTCAAGCGCGCAAGAGACGAGCGCGATCCGCTCAATCTCGATCTGCCCGAGCGCAAGATCCTCTTGAAGAGCGATGGCACGGTCGATCGCGTCATCGTTCCGGAGCGTCTCGATGCGCACAAGCTGATCGAGGAGTTCATGATCCTCGCCAACGTCGCGGCGGCCGAGATGCTGGAGAAGAAGTCGCTGCCGCTGATCTACCGCGTGCATGACGAGCCGACGCTGGAGAAGGTTCACGCGCTCGCGGAGTTTCTGGAGACGCTCGACGTTCCCTTCGCCAAATCAGGCGCGCTGCGCCCGGCCCTGTTCAACCGCGTGCTGGCCCAGCTCGAGGGCCACGACCACTTCCCGCTGGTGAGCGAAGTCGTGCTCCGCGCCCAGGCGCAGGCCGAATATTCCGCCGAGAATTACGGTCATTTCGGCCTGAACCTGCGCCGCTATGCGCATTTCACCTCGCCGATCCGCCGCTATGCCGACCTCGTCGTGCACCGCGCGCTGGTTCGCGCGCTCGGCCTTGGCGAAGGTGCGCTGCCCGACACCGAGACACCGGAAACGCTCGGCGAGGTCGCAGCCCACATCTCGGTGACCGAGCGGCGCGCGATGAAGGCGGAGCGCGAGACCGTGGACCGCCTGATCGCGCACCATCTCGCCGACCGCATCGGCTCCAGCTTCCAGGGCCGCGTTTCCGGCGTCACGCGCGCCGGCCTGTTCGTCAAGCTGAGCGAGACCGGCGCCGACGGCCTGATCCCGATCCGATCCCTTGGCACGGAATATTTCAACTATGACGAGAGCCGCCATGCCCTCGTCGGCACGCGCAGCGGCGCCATGCATCAGCTGGGTGACGTGGTCGACGTCCGTCTGATAGAAGCAGCTCCTATCGCGGGCGCGCTGCGCTTCGAGTTGCTGTCGTCAAGCGGCGAGACCGCGCCGCAGGGCCGCAGGGCATCCGGTCGGCAACGCCGCCCCTCGTTCAAGGCGCATCCCGGACGCAGTCCGGCGAAGAAGCACAAGCCGGCGAAGCCGAAGAAGCCCGGCAAGGGCAAGAAGAACAAGGGCAAAGGCCAGAAGGGCAAGGCATGGTGACGATGAGCACGGCCCCGAAAATCTGGACGCGCGAGACCGGCCTCGTCGAGAAGCGCGATGTCTGGACGGCAATGAAGCGCGGCTTTCGCGGCCGCTGCCCGCGTTGCGGCGAAGGAAAACTGTTCCGCGCCTTCCTGAAGACCGCTGATCATTGCTCGGCGTGCGGCCTCGACTTCACGCCGCATCGCGCCGACGATTTGCCCGCCTATCTCGTCATCGTCATCGTCGGCCACATCGTGGTGCCCGGCATCCTCTGGATCGAGACCAACTACACGACGCCGGTCTGGCTCAGCTTCGCGGCCTATCTGCCCTTCACGTTCTTCGTCTCGCTCGCGCTGCTCCAGCCGGTCAAGGGTGCCGTGGTCGGATTGCAATGGGCTCTGCGCATGCACGGCTTTGACGACAACCCTCCGGATGGTATTCCGCCGGTGTAAGCAATAAGCAAGAAGCGGTTTGGGTGAGGACATGACGGACACGTTGCAGGCAGCCGAGAAGGCAAAGATCCACGAGGGCAAGGAAGCCGACCATCATCCCTATTTCCGCCCGAAGGATGCGGCGACACTGATCCTGGTCGATCGCGGCGGCGCCGTTCCGAAAGTCCTGGTCGGCAAGCGCCACGACAAGGTGGTGTTCATGCCCGGAAAATTCGTCTTCCCAGGCGGCCGCGTCGACAAGGCCGACTACCGCGTGCCGTGTGCGGCCCCCATCACCTCCGAGCTGGAAGCCAACCTCGCCAAGGGCAGCCCGAAGACGCCGGCCTCACGCGCAAAATCGCTGGCGATCGCCGCGATCCGCGAGGCCTGCGAGGAGACTGGCCTCTGCCTCGGGCGCAAGGCCGAGGGGAAAGCGCCCAAGCTCGACAGCGCCTGGAAGCCGTTTGCGGATGCGGGCCTGCTGCCCGACCCCTCAGGCCTGTTCCTGATCGCGCGCGCCATCACCCCGCCCGGTCGCGTCAAGCGGTTCGACACGCGCTTCTTCACCGCGGATGCCTCCGCGATCACCCATCGCGTCGAGGGCGTGATCCATGCGGATGCGGAGCTGGTCGAGCTGGTCTGGGTCGAACTCGGCTCGAAGCCGCTCGCCGATCTGCATCCGATGACGCGCAACGTGCTCAACGAGCTCGACACGCGCCTTGCCACCGGCCCGCTCCGCCACGACGCGCCGGTGCCGTTCTTCCATTTCTACGGCGGCAAGATGCAGAAGGATATTTTGAGCTGACTGCTCACCTCTCCCGTAGGGAGTGGTGAACCGGGCTAAGCCGATCGAGTATTCTTATCATGCGTCGTCGCTATCCGGCTCGGTGCCGACATAGTCGCGCGCCGGCAGCTTGAGGACGCGGCCGATCTCGCCCGCGAGCTTGTCCGCCTCCTCGCGCCTGGTGAAGCTCATCAGGTTGATCGGCTCGGTGCCCTTGTTGCCGCAGAGATTGACGTCATAGGTCGTCAGATCCGCATCGTAGTCGTCGGTGATGCTGATGAAATGATAGTCGGCGAGATTGCGATGCCTGCGAATGTTCAGCGGGCCGAACTGGCTGGTGATGACGATCTGGCGCAGCGTCTCGTTGAGCACGACGAAATAGCGGAAGGTGAGCAGGATCAGGCCGGGGATGCCGACGAGCAGCCCGAGGCCGGTGAACACCAGCACCGGCACGAGGTCATCGGCGAGCCGGCCGAAGCTGGAAAAATCCTGGCGCAGGCCGAGCGCGACATTCCACAGCAGATAACCGCTGGCCGCCAGCAGCGGCAACGACAGCAGCCGGCCAACCCAGGGCATCGGCCGGTCGATACGGACCATGCCGCCATCCACTGTCATCGCGCCTGCCATTGATGGTCTCCTCACGAGGTCATGGCTTTGGTCGGAGCGAGCAGCGGATTGGTTCGATGGGCGCTCCTTCGTCATTCCGGGGCGCGCCCCTTGGCGCGAGCCCGGAATCCATCGCGCGTCGGTCGCTGCGGCCCGATGGATTCCGGGCTCGCCGCTGACGCGGCGCCCCGGAATGACGGGATTGTGCTGAGTGGATCGCGAAATACGAAAAATTCTTCCCGCCTCCCCCAATGGCGGAGTTCCCACTCATGCCTATGTCTTTCCCCAACGACACCCAGAACGGATACGGGGCGATGGCACAACGACAACTCAAGCTTGGCGCGTTCATGCGCCCGATCAGCATCCACACCGGCGCCTGGCGCTATCCGGGGGCCTGGCCGGACGCCAATTTCAATTTCGGCCACATCAAGACGCTGATCAGGAAGCTCGAGGCCGGCAAGTTCGACGCCTTCTTCATGGCCGATCACCTCGCCGTGCTGAACATGCCGATCAACGCGCTCAAGCGCAGCCACACCGTGACGTCGTTCGAGCCGTTCACGCTGCTGTCGGCGCTCTCGGCCGTCACCGAGCGGATCGGCCTGATCGCGACGGGCTCGACCACCTTCGACGAGCCCTATCACGTCGCGCGCCGCTTCGCCTCGCTGGACCATCTCAGCGGCGGCCGCGCGGGCTGGAACATCGTCACCACCTCGAACCCGGACGCCGCGCTGAATTTCGGGCTCGAAGATCACATGGAGCACGCCGAGCGCTACAAGCGCGCCCGCGAGTTCTACGACGTCGTCACCGGCCTGTGGGATTCCTTCGCCGACGATGCCTTCGTGCGCGATGTCGAGAGCGGGCTGTTCTTCGAGCCCTCGAAGATGCACACGCTCGACCACAACGGCAAATATCTGAAGGTGCGCGGCCCCCTCAACATCGCCCGCCCGGTGCAGGGCTGGCCGGTGATCGTGCAGGCCGGCGCCTCCGAAGACGGCAGGCAGCTTGCGGCCGAGACGGCGGAGGCCGTGTTCACCGGCGGCGGCAGCCTCGCCGACGGGCAAAAACTCTACGCCGACATCAAGGGCCGCATGGCGAAAGTCGGCCGCGACCCTGAACATCTCAAGATCCTCCCCGGCGCCTTCGTCGTGGTCGGCGACAGCGTCGATGAAGCCAAGGAGAAGCGCGCGCTGCTCGACAGCCGCGTGCATTACGACAGCGCCATCGCCTCGCTCTCCGTCATCCTCGGCACCGATGCGTCGGGCTTCGACCCGGACGGGCCTCTGCCGGAGATCCCCGAGACCAACGCCAGCAAGAGCGGCCGCCAGCGCATGGTGGACCTCGCCGCCCGCGAAAAGCTCACGGTGCGCCAGCTCGCCCAGCGCGTCGGCGGCTATGGCGGGCTGGCCTTTGTCGGCACCGCCAAGACCATCGCCGACCAGATGGAGGAATGGCTGGTCGGGCGCGGCTCCGACGGCTTCAACATCATGTTCCCGTTCCTGCCGGCCGGCCTTGACGATTTCGTCGACAAGGTCGTCCCGGAGCTCCAACGGCGAGGGATTTTCCGCAAAGAGTATGAAGGGGCCACTTTGAGGGAGAATCTGGGCCTGCCGCGGCCGAAAAACCGGTTCTTCGAGGCGTAATGGGCCCGATTTGGGTGGTTTTCGGGGTGTAAAACCTTGACATTAGGCGGTTTCTGGCTAGGTTGCCGGCCAACGCGGGCCGTTTGGCCGGCTCCAGATTCCCTTCATTTCTGAGGTTCTGAACATGGCCAAAGCGGTCACCATCAAGGTCAAGCTCGTGTCCTCGGCCGACACCGGCTTCTACTACGTCGCCAAGAAGAATTCGCGCACCATGACCGACAAGCTGGTCAAGAAGAAGTACGACCCGGTCGCGCGCAAGCACGTCGAATTCCGCGAAGCCAAGATCAAGTAAGAAGATCAAGTAAGATCGCGGGATACGCAACGGACTTTTGACGGGGCCTCACGGCCCCGTTTTTATTTTGTCTGTCGTGTCCCGGGCGCGCGGCAACGCGCGGGCGCTGTAGCGCTGGGTCCGGAGCGCGAGACTGAAGCTGACGCGCTACTCCTTCTCCACGCCGTCATTGCGAGGAACTCGCGACAAAATTGCGGAGCAATCCAGTCGTTCTGCAGAGGCACCCTGGATTGCCTCGCGGAGCCTGTCATCGCGCCGCGCTTTGCGCGGCCGGTGGCTCGCAATGACGGCGCGAGCATTCCGCGTTCTGCATGGCTGCCATCTCGGCCGCGGGCCACCGGCAGACATCCGTTCAACCCTCGGTTGCCCGATCCGGAACGTATGTTACCGTGCACTTACCGGAACGGCATTTCCGTCCCGGATTTGGGAAGGACATGGTCATGAGATTGTCATCAAGCCTTGTCGTGCCTTCAACTGTCGCTGTCTTGTCAACCGTCCTGGTGTGCGGTCCCGCCGCGTCGCAAATCCCGACCGGCTCCGCCGCCACACTTCCCCCCGTCACGGTCGATGCACCGAAGCAATTGACGAAGCCACCTGCGCCGCAGCGGGCGGCAAACACCGGGGCATCATCGCGCCGGACTGCGTCAACCGTTCAAACGTCATCGTCAACCGCGCGGACGCCTTCGTATGCACCGGGTTCAGTGATGGGGAGGATTGCCAGCCTGGAGAAAGTCGCCAGCAGCTGCAACGGTGGCTGTGCATCAAGTTTCCCACACGGCAAGGAGCCCTGGATTGGCTGTAGCGAGTCGGGTGGCAACATAGATTATGGACCTTTCTCGCCAACGTGCCGAGACACCATCACCCATACGTCCTACGAGAATTGCGTCGAGACGAAGGTGTTCCTGGGCGAGAATCGAAACAGAGCCCACTGGTTCTGCAGCAGCCTGGCCGCCGGCAACAGGTTTAAGGTCGCAGAACTCAAGCGGTCGGGGCGTCCGCGCTAGTCCCGTCCGCTTGAACTCAGCCGCGGATGTCGGCCCGCGCTTGCCGCGGGTCGCCACGTTGAAGCCGTCCGATTCCAACGTTGGCGCCAGCAGTCGGCGCCAACGGCCATCTCCATCACGAGTTCGTCCTGCCGACCAGGGACGCCAACAGGCGGCCGGCAGCTGCCAGATCTGCCGTCTCCAGGCCTTCCGTGAATCGCTCGAACACGGGCCTTAACAGCCCGCAGGCATCGTCAGGTTGCCCTCGACCTGCCAACAGCGCAGCCAGATCGATTGCGGTGCGTAACTCCCAGGCGTGCGCGCCTTGGCGACGGCTCAATTCGAGCGACTGCTTGAACCAGCGTTCCGCATCGTCAACCCGGGTCGGCATAGCCAGGACGGCGCGTCCCCTGACACGCAACGCTTCTGGCATGAAGAAGAGATCTCCATTCTCCTCGGCCCGGCTGATCGTGTCATCGACCAATCTTATGGCTTCGCCGACCTGTTCGATTGCGAGGAGCCCTTGCGCCAGGAGAATGTTGAACTCCGTGTTGCGCACCTCGTAGTGCATCGCGTGGCAGTGCTTCAGGCAACCGCGAAGTGTGTCGACGCCGCCCCTTGCATCGCCACGACGGATCGCGAGGATGCCTTTGTACCCGTAGCCAACATGAAGATAGGGGCCCAGGGAATGGGACCGGGCATGCGCCACCAGGCGGTCAGCATGTGCTTCGGCGCTTGCGAGATCGCCGTTCCAGACGAATACGTCCGGAGCCCAGGCAAGAGCGACAGCAAGCGATGCGGGATTGGTGCTGGATTCCGCGTCTTTGATTGTCTCGCGCGCGCGGACCGCGGCCTTGGTGGGATGCCCCTGCACCCATAGGCCCCGCGCAAGGCCGAGGCCAACCAGGATACGGTCATCGAACCCAAGATAGGCCCGCTGGGCGTGCGACCAATGCTGGAGCGCAGCCTCGAGCTCCGACCGGGCGCTGCCGTGCTCACCGATGAAGTGGAGCGCCCTGCCCACGGCCGATTGGGCCAGGGCCATCGCGTGAGGGTCCTCGGCGGCCCCGGCAACCGTCCGCGCGCGCCTTGCATGATCCAGCGCAGTCTTGAATTCGCCGTCGCGCGTGCAGAACATCGACAGCGTGCCGAGAATTCCAACTTGGCTGAGCACGTTGCCGCCTGCCTCCGCAATCGCGAGGCTTCGGTCCAACGCCGCACGCGCTGCGTCGCTCGGCCCGTTCATGTGCATTGACGCAACCCCGAGGTTTGCCTGGAGCTGCATCTCCTCCGGTTCGCCGCGGGTCCTGCCTTCCAGCGCGACGATTGCGTGCTGCGACCAGCGATAGCATTCGGACAACAGCGACATCGCCAAAAGGACAGGCGCTGCGGCTGCCGCCAGCTTGATCCCGATTTCGGGATCGCCGCCCTCGCCAAAACACCATTCCAACGCCGCCCGGACATTGTTGAGGTCGGCAAGGTGCGCCTCCCTTTCAGCGCCGCTCGACAACGCTGCCCATTCCCTTCCCGCCTGCTCCGACCAGCGCCGAAAGTAGTTTGCGTGACGCGCGGCCAGATCGGCAGCCTCCGGATCGGCGATTTCCGTCCCGAGAATGTAAGTGCGCGTCGTATCAAGCAGCCGATAGCGCATCATGGCTCCGATCGGGCGGGTCGTAACCATCGACTTGGCAATGAGGCTGTCGATCGCGCCAAGGACGGCGGTCTGGTCGACGTTGACGCTTGTGACCACCGCGAGCATTGCGTCCAGCGTGAAATGTCCGACGAACACGGCCAGCCGGCGAAGTACCAGCCGCTCGACGCTGGAAAGCAACCGGTAGCTCCAGTCCAGCGTTGCCTGCAAAGTCTTATGACGCGGCGGCGCGGTGCGCGAACCCAGCCACAACAAGGTCAAGCGCTGGTCGAGCAGAGCCGCCGTATCGCGCAATCCATAGGCCTCGACGCGCCTTGCTGCCAGCTCTATGGCCAATGCCACGCCGTCCAGCTTCCGGCAGATACCGACCACGATTGGCGCGTCTGCATCGTCGAGATCCAACCGGGCGCCGCTCGCCGCTGCGCGTTCGACGAACAGCTGCGTAGCTGGGAACGATCGCGCAATTGCCGCCGTTGGCATCGCGTCGTCTGGCGGGCATGCCAACGGCTCCAGTCGATAGATCTGCTCCCCATCAACCTGTAGCGCTTCTCTGCTGGTCGCGAGTATGTGGACTTGCGGGGTCTCTCTGAAGACGCACGACGCGAAGGTCGCTACCGACTCGATCAGATGTTCGCAGGTGTCGAGGATCAACAGGACCCGCTTGTCCCGAAGATAGGCGATCAGGTTCGGCGTAGCGTCGTCCGATCGCACCGATAGTCCCAGCATGGATGCGACGGTACTCGTCACCAGCCGTGAATCGCTCAACATGCTCAGATCGACAAACAGCACCGCGCCCCCGAATGCCTCAATCAGGTGGTGCCCGAGCGCGGTCGCGAGCGTGGTCTTGCCGACGCCTCCGAGGCCGACCACCGTGACGAAGCGCGCCACTTCCAGCTGGGCGGCGACCCTTTGCAGATCATCTTCCCGGTCGATCAATCCTGCGGGACGGACGGGCAGGTTGGCGTTTCGAAAGCTCTCAGCGGCAGCTGATGCCGCCTCGGGCTCCCCGAGCGACCGTGAGACTGGCGCTACGAAGCAGTAGCCTCGACCGGCCACGGTCGTTATGTATCGCGCGCCGTCTTTTCCGTCGCCGAGCATCTTGCGCAGGCTGGCCATTTGACCACGCAGGCTGCCCTCTTCGACCGTGACGTTGGGCCAGACCAGCGACAGAAGGTCTTTCTTGCTGATGACTTCATTCGGCGTGGAGACAAGAGCGGTCAGAATTTCGTAGGCGCGTGCGCCCAGGTCGACGGGAACTCCGTCTTTGGTGAGCAACCGCTCGCTTGCAGTCAGGCGAAACGGCCCGAACGACAGGACTTCCTTGCCGTGCGTCGTCATTGGAACCGTCGCATTGTGCCCATGCTCCGGACCACATTTTAGGCCAAGGTCCCGCGTCAGGCCAACGGTCGGGAAATTGCCGTGCAGTCCTCACACTACCAAGGGCGAAGGACTGACGCCTCCTAACAACATTTCACAACGCATGACGGGCCATTCGCGACGGTTGGGCCTAGCTTGTTCGCCATCGGATAGGACGGCGCACGACAATGTCGAGCACAAGCCCATGAACAAAACCATCTTGCACGATCCCTTGGCGGCTCTGTTCTCGCCGGGGGCGCACCCGAGGGACGTTCCGGTTCCCGAGCTCCGCCCGGCCGATGTGGAGATGGCGCGGGTCCTCAAGACCGCGCCAATTCGTATGGCCTCCGATCCGTTGGGCGGCGCCATCGCCCATTGGAAACATGGCGCCCTGCATGACGTCGTTGAACCCATGGCCAATCATGTCGTCATGACTTACCCGTGCGGCGTGCAGCGACTTGAGCGGCGCGCCGGCAAGTCGGTCGCGATCGGAACGGCCCGTTCCGGCGTGGTGACGATCATTCCGGCAGGCTCAAGCGCCCGATGGGACATTGCCGGGGACATCAATGTCGTTCAGCTCTACCTCCCCCACACGACGCTCGATCGTGTTGCCCGGGAAGCCCGCGCGGCTGCACCTGGCGACCTCATGGAGCGAACGGGGCATCCCGATCCCATCACATCCCGCCTGCTGCTGAGTGCAGCGGATGCACTGGACGGCAATGCGGCCCTGGATGCCTTGTTCAGACATCAACTGACAGATCTCCTGGCCACCCGCATCTTGGCCGCGCACGTCGGTTCGCCTACCGCGATCCAGGCACTGATCGGCGGGCTGTCGCCAACAGCCCTCCGCCGCGCGATCGATCGCCTGCGCTCGGAGAGCGATTCCGATGTCTCTCTCGCGATGCTTGCTTCGGATGCCGGCCTGTCACGCTTCCATTTCTGTCGTGCCTTCAAGGAAAGCACAGGGCTCTCGCCGCATGCCTGGCTCCGCCAGTACCGACTCGAGCAAGCCATGAACATGCTGCGCGATACTGACGATTCGGTCGTCTCGATCGCAGCGGCGCTCGGGTACGCCTCCCAAACCGCCTTTGCCGCGGCGTTCAGAAAACTCGCCGGCGTGACACCGAGCGACTGGCGGCGACGTCTCCGTTAAGCAGCAATCGCCCTGCAGGCGCTGCAATCGGCTGCGCAGCTACAGCTCATTTCCGTGAGATCCTGCGACATCCGCCCCCCCCAAACCGCCGCTCACGAGTCCCCGCCCCGGCTACGCCGTCCGCAGCACCGGCGGCTGCGACGGCCGGATCAGCGCGAACGCCACCTGCACGATGCCGCCGGCAAGACCGAGCGCGACGCCGATGCGCCAGGCCATGGTGTAGGAGCCGAGCGCGTCGTAGAGCACCCCTCCGCCGTAGGCGCCGAGGAAGCTGCCGATCTGGTGGCTCATGAAGGCGAGGCCCTGGATCATCGCCTGCCAGCGCAGGCCGAACATCTCGGCGACCGCGCCTGCCACCAGCGGCCCTACACCCATCCACAGGAAGCCCATGATGGCGCCGAACAGCAGCGTCGAGAACGACGTCGCCGGCAGCATGAAGTACCAGGCGAGCGCCAGCGAGCGCAGGATGTAGATGCCCCCTAACAGCGCGAGCTTATTCCAGCGCTGGCCGGCCCAGCCGAAGAACAGCGAGCCCAGCACGTTGAAGCCGCCGATCATGCCGAGCGTCTGCGCGCTCAGCATCGGATCGAGGCCGCAGATCGCGAGGTAGGACGGCAGGTGCGTCGTGAGAAACACGAGCTGCATGCCGCAGACGAGATAGGCGCAGGTCATCACCGCGAAGGAGGCGTTGCCGAACGCGGCCGTCGCCACCGATGCGGCCGTGGCGTCGCCGATATCGTCGGCGGCCGGCTTCGGCAGCGGGACCTTGTCGACACGCCCCGCATACCAGGCCGCAGGGATCATCAGCACCGACATGATGACGAAGCCGGCGAGCCCGATGCGCCAGCCAAAGCCTTCGTTGAGCAACTGCCCGATCGGCGCGGACAGCAGCGCGCCGAGCGAGCCCGCGCCGGAGACGATGCCGAGCACGGTGGACCGAACGGTCTCGGGCACAGCGCGCGCGGCCACCGACATCGCGATCGCCGCCGCGGTGCAGGCGAGCGAGGTGCCGATCAGCACGCCGGCGCCGATCATGATGCTGACGAGCCCGCCCGCGGTCGCCATCAGAATGAGGCCTGCGATGTACATCAGCGAGCCGACGATCATGATCGGGCGGAAGCCGTAGCGCACCGTCATCGCGCCGGCGAGCGGCTGGAGAAAGCCCCAGGCGAGGTTCTGCACGGCGAGCGCCAGCGTGAAATCCGAGATCGAAATGTGGATGTCGTGAGTCAGCGGCTGCATGAAGATGCCGAGGCTCTGCCGCAACCCCATGCTTAGCGTCAGCATGATCGAGGCGCCGATCAGGATGGGCAAGGTCGGCCGCAGGACCTGCAACAGGGGCATTTTTCTTCTCCCTCGTGGGCGCGGCGCGAGCGCCGACGTCTGCAATATCAGTTGATTTTGGTTACACAGACCTGTGTACTTAGGCTATGAAAAGGTGCACGCTGTCAAGCGAACAGGACGCGCGCTGCTGCATGGCTCCCCCGACGACCCCACAGACGATGAAGGAGCGGATCCTCGAGACCGCCGACAAGCTGTTCTATCTGCAAGGCATTCGCGCCATCGGCGTCGACACCATCGCGGCCGAGATCGGCATCTCCAAGCGCACGCTGTACAACCACTTCCCCTCCAAGGACGCGCTGATCGCGGCTTACCTCGAGCGCCGTTTCGTAGCCCCGCGCCCCTCCGACAAGCCGCCGGCCGAGCAGATCCTCGCCACCTTCGATTCGCTGGAGCGCCGTTTTGCGGCGAAGGATTTTCGCGGCTGCCCGTTCGTGAATGCGGTGGCCGAGCTCGGCCCAAAGGACCGCGCGGTGAGGAAGATCGCGGTCGCCTTCAAGGAAAGCCGCCGCGTCTGGTTTCGCGAGCGGCTCAACGAACTCGGCGTTGCGAATGCGGACGCGCTGGCAACGCAGCTCGTGCTGCTGGTCGACGGCTCCATCGCCCAGGACCTCGTCCGCGACGACCCCGCGATGGCGCGCGCCGCGAAGGAAGCGGCGAAGGTGTTGTTGCGGAATGCGGGGGTGGATGTGGGGGATGGTGCGGCGAAGCCCGCGAAGGGGCACAAGCGCCCGCCAGACTAACCATTGTCGCCGTATCGCTCGCTGTCATCACCCGCGAAAGCGGGTGATCCAGTATTCCAGAGGCGGTTGTGATTGAACCGAGAGGCCGCGGCGTACTGGATTCCCCGCCTTCGCGGGGAATGACAGCGGAGTTTGTAGGACCGCCGCGATCCTAACAAAATGCCCCTGTTTTGCCCGACGAGCCAAACGGCGCTATCGCCAGCGCAAGCCGTCTTGCTACCCGCGTAAGCCCTTGATCCGACTAGCGCCGGCTACTGTGCATGGGGTTGTTTTCGCGACTTTTGTGCGAGCCGCCCTCACGCCGCCTGCGACACCACCCGGTTGCGGCCGTCGTGCTTGGCGCGGTACAGCGCGGTATCGGCGCGCTTGAGGACGTCGGCGACCGCCTCGCCCTTCTGCTCCAGCGTTGTGAGGCCGATCGAGATCGTGACCTCGATGCGCTTGGTGCCCTTGTGGATCGCGAACGGCTCGCCCGCGATCGAGCGGCGCAGGCGCTCGGCGACCATGCCGGCAACGTGGAGATCGGTCTCCGGCATCACGATGACGAACTCCTCGCCGCCATAGCGGCAGGCGAGGTCAATGCCGCGGATCGACTTGCGCACGCGCACCGCGAATTCGCGAAGCACGTCGTCGCCGGCATCGTGGCCGTAATTGTCGTTGATCGACTTGAAATAGTCGATGTCCAGGATCATCAGCGCCAGCGGCTTGCCGCGGGTTGCGGCCTGCTCGGCCAGCGTCGCCAGATGGCTCTCCATGTAGCGGCGATTGTGCAGGCCGGTGAGCGCGTCGGTGATCGCCATCTCGATCGAATTCTGCACGTTGTCGCGCAGATGATCGGTGTAGCGGCGGCGACGGATCTGGGTGCGGGCGCGCGCCAGCAGCTCGGTCTTGTCGATCGGTCGCAGCAAATAGTCGTTGACGCCGATCTCGAGGCCGCGGAGCAGCCGCGTCGAGTTCTCGGGGTCCGCGATCGCCAGGATCGGCACATGGCGCGTGCGCTCCAGCGAGCGCGCCTGGCTGCAGAGCCTGAGGCCATCGAAATTGTTGAGGTCGAGCGAGACGATCAGCAGGTCGTAATTGCCCTCGGCGGCGTGGAACAGCGCTTCGGTCGGGTTCGGCTCGACATCGACGGTGTGCTCGGCGGCGAGCAGGCTCGCCAGCCGCTCATAGGAGGACTGGCGGTCGTCGACCAGCAGGATGCGGCCGCCCTTGCCGGTGTCGGCGACCGCAGTGCGCTCCGGCGCCTGCATGCCGATCTCGAGCGAGGTGATGGCGCGCATGCGCAGCTCGTCGGTCATCATCTTCAGCCGCGTCAGCGAGCGCACGCGCGCGATCAGCACGACGTCGGAGACGGGTTTGGTCAGGAAATCGTCGGCGCCCGCTTCCAGCCCGCGGTTGCGGTCGGACGGGCTGTCGAGCGCCGTCACCATCACGACGGGGATGTGGTGCGTCGCCGGATCGGTCTTCAGGCGGCGGCAGACCTCGAAGCCGTCCATGTCGGGCATCATCACGTCGAGCAGGATGATGTCGCATTCGGCGCGGCGGGAGATCGCCAGCGCCTCGGTGCCGTTCGAGGCGGTCATCACGTCGAAATATTCGGCGGAAAGCCGGGCCTCGAGGAGTTTGACGTTGGCAGGAACGTCATCGACAACCAGGATACGCGCGGACACTTTGAACTCACTTCCTATCCGATAAAACGCCGGACCGTCTCAATGAACTTGCCGACCGAGATCGGCTTGGACAAATAGGCTTCGCAGCCGCCCTCGCGGATGCGCTCTTCGTCGCCCTTCATCGCGAAGGCCGTGACCGCGACGACGGGAATGGAGCGCAACTCCGGATCGTCCTTGATCCAGCGCGTCACCTCCAGGCCCGAGACCTGCGGCAATTGGATATCCATCAGCACGAGGTCGGGCCGCATTTTTCGAACGAGATCCAGCGCCTCGTAGCCGTTGCTGGTGCCCGTGGTCTGGTAACCGTGCGCCTCCAACAGGTCGCGGAAGAGCTTCATGTTGAGCTCGTTGTCTTCCACGATCAGGACGGTCTTAGCCATCCCGTCCTCCTGATTGGCACGAAGCCCGATACATGTGACGCCTCAGGCGCCGCTCCCCGGCGCTTCGAAAACTGGATTCAAACTAGCCTCAGATTCGCTCTAGTTTCGTTAAACCCGAGGGGCCACTTTCTGCGATGTGGTTTCCAGTTGCTTGTCGGGCGTCGCAAGACTCAGGCGCGAGACTCGGGCATATTCCAAAGTAGACACTGAAAGTTAACGGAAAGGCAAACTGGGCCCTTGAAAAAGCCTGTTCACAACCCCCGCGAAGTCGCTGAAATCGTTGCGATTCAGGCATTGTCCTTTGTCGCGGGCGAGCCCGAGCGGCTGGGTCTGTTCCTGGCCGAGACAGGTGTCGGCCCGGAGACCCTTCGGAACGCCGCCTCGGACCCCAATTTCCTCCTCAGCGTACTCGATTTCGTGCTGCGCGATGACGCGACCGTGAAGGCCTTTGCCACGGCCTCGGAGCTGCATCCGACCAACGTTGCCGCGGCGCGGCAGGTGCTGGGCGACGCGCTCGGCGACCGGACCTGGGAGCGCGACGTGCCGTGACCGTCTGCGACCCGGCCGGGCCCCGCTGCTTCTGCCGGGATTGCCTGGTCGATCTGGATATGGGCGTGCGGCGCTGCTCGGCTTGCGGTTCCCCTCGCCTCGTCCGCCACCGCGCGCTCTCGAGCCTGACCATCGCCCATATCGACTGCGACGCCTTCTATGCGACAGTCGAGAAGCGCGACAATCCTGACATCGCCGACAAGCCCGTCATCATCGGCGGAGGCAAGCGCGGCGTGGTGTCGGCCGCCTGCTACATCGCGCGGACCTATGGCGTGCGCTCGGCGATGCCGATGTTCAAGGCGCTGGAGGCCTGCCCGCACGCGATCGTGATCCGTCCCGACATGGCGAAATACGTCCGCGTCGGCCGCGAGGTACGCCAGGCCATGCAGGCGCTGACGCCGCTGGTCGAGCCGCTCTCGATCGACGAGGCCTTCCTCGATCTCTCCGGCACCGAGCGGGTCCACGGCATGATCCCGGCCAAGGTGCTGGCGCGGTTTGCGCGCAATATCGAGCGCGACATCGGCATCAGCGTCTCGGTCGGCCTCTCCTGCAACAAGTTCCTGGCCAAGATCGCCTCCGACCTCGACAAGCCGCGCGGCTTTGCCGCACTCGATCAGGAGGAAGCGCGTTTGATGCTGGCTTCGAGGCCGGTCGGCTTCATCTTCGGCGTCGGTCCTGCGACGCAGGAACGCCTGGTGCAACGCGGCTTCCGCATCATCGCCGACCTTCAGAAGGCCGACGAGATCGAGATGATGCGGCAATTTCCGAGCGACGGCCGTCGGCTGTGGCGGCTTGCCCGCGGCATCGACGACCGCCGCGTCGAGCCCGATCGGGGCGCCAAGACGATTTCCAGCGAAACCACCTTCGAGACCGACATCCGCGATTTCGCGACGCTGGAGAAGATTCTCTGGCGCCTCTGCGAGAAGACGTCGTCGCGGCTGAAGAGCAGCGAGCTTGCCGGCTCGACCGTCACGCTGAAGCTGAAGACCGCCGACTTCCGCCAGCGCACGCGCTCGCAGTCGATCGCAGCGCCAACGCAGCTCGCCGCAAAGATCTTTTCGATCTGCCGCGAGATGCTGGCCAAGGAAATCGACGGCACCGCCTTCCGCCTGATGGGCGCCGGCGTCAGCGCGCTGCGCGAAGGCTCGCCCGCCGACGACACCGACATGCTCGACCGCCGCGCCGCCCACGCCGAGCGCGCGGTGGACAGTCTGCGCAAGAAGTTCGGCAACTCCGCCGTCATTCGTGGCATCGCGTATGATGGTCCCGAAACAGGACAGCAGGAGTGATCTTGTCCTGCTCAATTCAGTCGCGTTCGAAGATCCGCGCACCCGGATAGACGCGCCGGGCATACTGAACGACCAACTGCCGATCCTGAGTCTCCAGGAACGGAGTTCGGATCTGACAAGACCCGACGACGAGGTGCCACAGGCCGTTGAGCTTTCGAATGATGACGTTCATTTGAGCTTCCTCGCAGTGACCCGAGTGGACTCAAATTGTAAGAATCTCCCGCCGTCGCTCAATTGTACCAGCGTAAGGTCAGCGTATGAGAAGGATTGCAAGAGATATACAAAGGTATGTTGACCGTGACTCCAACGGCTTCCGGCGCCGATAGCTTCGCAAGGGCTCAAACGATCCCGCCCGCCCAGGAGCTGGCACCGTGATAGGCGAACGCGACCTCAGCGTGCTGTTGAAAAACATGAAGCCGGAGATGCAGCCCGGCGCCTTCGTGTTTTGCACGATCCCGCCCAACGAGCCCATTCCCGCAGCGGTCAACCCACTGCTGACGTTCCGCGAGCAGGAAGGAACGACGCTGGTGATCCCACGCGAAGAAGCCGAGGCATCAGGCTTACGCTACGCGTTTGCATCGCGCCCGATCACCCTGACGGTTCACTCCGCACTCGATGCGGTGGGCTTTCTGGCGGCTATCACGGCGCGACTGGCCGAAGCCGGCATCAGCGTGAATGCCGTTTCGGCCTTCCACCACGACCATCTCTTTGTGGCTGTCGACCAGGCCGATGAGGCGATGGCCGTTCTGCGGGAGATGTCCAAAGCGAAGCACTCGTAGCCCGGGTGGAGCGAAGCGCAATCCGGGCTACGGGATTCACGAACACAGCGGAAGTAGGTTGTCCCGCGTCAAAGGCGCGAGTTTGACAGCTCCGGGCGTGGACGGATCGAGCCAGAGAATCTCCTCGATCTCGGCTCCCCGGAGCGACCGGATGCGCAATGACGATGCGGAAAACCTCCGCATCGACCTGCCGGCCCGGCTCATTCGCGGCAGGCGCAGTGTATCGCCCGACATAGGTCATCTCGCTCGGATCGATATCGATCCCGAGCTCCTCCGACAATTCGCGCCTCAGTGCGTCCTGCGGATGCTCGCCGGTCTCGATCTTTCCTCCGGGCTGCATGAAGCTTTCGGTAGCCTTCTTCCTGACCAGCAGGACGCGCCCATCGCTCCTGCTCATCAAGGCAGCAGCGATCCGAATGGAATTCTGCAAAGTCATTCCGTCCGCACCTCAATCCGCGACCGCCACCGCCTCGATCTCGATCAGCCATTCCGGCGCGGCGAGCGCGGAGACGCCGACGAGGGTGGAGGCCGGCGGCTCCATGCCTTCGAAGAAGGCGGAGCGGGCCTTGCCGATGATCGGGCGCAGCTCCGGCTTGTAGTTCACCACGAAGGTCGTGATCTTGACGATGTTGGCGTAGCTCGCGCCGGCAGCTTTCAGCGCCAGGCCGAGATTCTGCATCACCTGCGTCGTCTGCGCGGCGATATCGCCCTCGCCGACGATCCGCCCCTCCTCGTCGGTCGAGACCTGGCCCGAGATGTAGATCGTCCGCGCGCCCGTGGCGGTGACGACGTGGGAATAGGCCGGATTGTGGTGCAGGCCGCTGGGGCGGAGATGGTCGAGCTTGGGCATGGAGCTGGCTCCCGGAGGTTTGTGGTTGGGAGAGAGCGTAGCGGGAGAGGGAGCTGAGGGCCAGCCCGTCATTGCGAGGAGCTCTTGCGACGAAGCAATCCAGAATCGTTCCTCTAAGAGATTCTGGATTGCTTCGCTGCGCTCGCAATGACGACACGGAGTGAGAGCCGACAAACAACTCTCGCCGTCCTTCCGGGGCGGTCCGCAGGACCGAACCCGGAATCTCGAGATTCTCAGGTGCGCAATTGCGCACCATAGTTCTCGCTTCGCGAGCCCCGGAATGACGATCGACGCTCAATTACAGGGCTTACTGTCCTTGACGTCGAACTTGCCCATCGCGCCCGAGATGACGAAATCATTGTAATCGAGCACGAGCTGGCGCGAGACGCCGTTCTCATAGAGCTCGAATGCCATTGCATAGATCGGCGTCTGCTCGCCCTCCTTCTGCTGGGCGTCGCGGTCGAAATAGCTGACGGTGACGGGCCAGCGCTTGAGCGATTTCATGTGCTCGTCCGTGGTGGACGGATCGGTCGAGGAGGCACGGTCGGCGGGGATCGGCTGGCCGATCACGGTCAGCGTGTTGTAGACTTTCTGGCCGTCGTCGGAGCCGTCATAGACGGACAGCTCGAGCAGCGACTTGCCGTCCTTGGCGGCGGCGATGATGCGCTGGATCTGCTCGGTCGGGAACACGATCTTGCCGTCGAGCGTAAAGCTCTTCGGCGCCGGCAGCTTCAGCTTGACGTTGATGTGATCGCCGTCGCGCTCTGCCGATCCGTCGACCCGTCCGGCGTCGGCCTCGTTCATCCGCGTCTCGATCTTGAAGCGGTAGCTTTTTCCCGCGGCGTCCTCCCAGGAGTTGGAGCGGAGGTCGCTGAGCGTGATCTTGCCCTCGCCGCTGTCGAGCTCGGAGACCTGGCGGAATTCGGAGGTGTAGCCCTCGCAGGAGCTTCCGGTGAAATTGTAGAGGATGCGGCCGCGCGCGCTGTTGACCGAATTGGAGCGCGACTTGACGAGGCTGAGGTCATAGAGCGCCTGATGCGCGAGGAACGGACCGTTGGCGGCCAGCGCCCCGCCGCCGGGGCCACAAGCGGCCGCCGCGAGCGCCATCACACCGAGCGAAGTCCGGAAAAGGTGCATCATGTCTGTTCCTTGAAGATGCGTCCTTGGGAAGCGCAGATTCCCCATTTTAATGACCGTTCCATTGCGTCGCAACTGAGGCCGTTTCACGTAAAGTTGCGGCCCTCGCCCTGAACCTCCTGCCCTGCCTCAACAAAACGCAGCCCGCCGGGGTTGCTTGCATGTGGCGGCACGATGGGCGAAACAGGGCGCGCCCGGCCGCCGATGGGACGCGCCCGGGGTGGATGATTTTTGGACAACGAGGTCGAAGATGGCGGGCACGGTCGAGCAGAAACTGGCGGAACAGGGTATCAAGCTGCACGAGGCGCCCACCCCCGTGGCCAACTACGTGCCGTTCGTGCGCACCGGCAATCTGCTGTTCGTCTCCGGCCAAGTCTGCTTCGATCCCGCGGGCAAGCTGATCGCCAAGGGGAAGCTGGGTGCCGGCGTCTCGATCGAAGAAGGCGCCGCGGCCGCGCGCGGCTGCGCCGTCAACCTGCTGGCCCAGGTCAAGGCGGCCTTGGGTGATCTCGACAAGGTCGTCCGCGTGGTACGCCTCGGCGGCTTCATCAACTCGGCGCCGGACTTCCTCGACGGGCCGAAGGTGCTCAATGGTGCCTCCGACCTGATGGTTGCCGCCTTCGGTGACAAGGGCCGCCATGCCCGCACCACCGTCGGCGTCGCCTCGCTGCCCGCGGATGCGGCGGTGGAGGTCGAGGGTGTGTTCGAGGTCGCCTGACGCGAATGCGCGCCCCTGATTGGCTGACAGCCCGGCCGGTCGCCCATCGCGGCCTGCACGACATTTCCCGCGGAATCGTCGAGAACATGCCGGGCGCGGTCCAGGCTGCGATCACAGGCAATTTCTCGATCGAGGTCGACATCCAGCTCTCGGCCGACGGCGAGGCCATGGTCCATCACGACCATGCACTCGGCCGCCTCACCGAGGCCACCGGCGAGGTGATCGAGAGGACCGCGGCGGAGCTGAGGGCGATCAGGTTCAAGGACACGGACGAGCGGATGATGTCGCTGTCCGACCTCTGCGCCATGGTTGGCGGCCGGGTGCCGCTGGTGATTGAGGTGAAGAGCCATTTTGGCGGCGACCGCAAGCTGGTGAAGCGGATGGCCGAGGTGCTGGCGTCCTATCAGGGCCCCGCGGTCGGCATGTCCTTCGATCCCGACCAGGTGCTGGCGCTGCGCGAACTGCTGCCCTCTCGCCCGCGCGGCATCGTCGCGCAGCGGAGCTATGAGGACGAGTACTGGGCCAAGCTGACCGCGGCGCAGCGCGACAGCATGCTGTACCTGCGCCACGGCTTCCAGACCCAGCCGCATTTCGTCGCCTTCAAGGTCGACCACCTCCCGGCACCCGCCCCCTGGATCGCCCGCAATGTGTTCGGCTGCGCCCTGCTCGGCTGGACCGTGCGGACGCCGGAGCAGCGGACGCGAGTCGGACAATACGCGGACCAGATGATCTTCGAGGGGTTCGTGCCGTAGCCCTAGGGTCGTCCTGGCGAAAGCCAGGACCCATTACCCCAGGGAGGAGTCGTGGCCCGAAGCTGCAACTCCGAGTCATCGCCAAACCAAATTCTGTGGGTATGGGTCCTGGCTATCGCCAGGACGACTCGGGATAGATCTTTGCACAATCGCTGATACCGCGTTTGCATCTACACCTCAGTTCCCGCCCTCTTGAAGTCGCTGCTGCAATGCACGATCTTGGGCACGATGGCATCAACCGAAATCACGCTCGAGGCCGTACCGTCTATTGGCGAAGTGTCGCCCGAAGATTGGGACGCCTGCGCAAATCCCGGCAAGGCTCTTATCGAAAAGGCTTGCAACGGGCATGGCAAGGGATCCTCATCCGGGCTTCCAGGCGATTCGGCCGGTCTCTTAAAGCCTGCCTATAACCCGTTCGTCTCGCACGCGTTTCTCTCCGCCGTCGAGAAATCGGGTTCGGCAACGATCCGCACAGGATGGGGACCCCGGCATCTGGTCGCCAAGATCGACGGCCGCGTTGCCGGCGTCGTGCCCTGCTATCTGAAATCGCATTCGCAGGGCGAATACGTCTTCGACCGCGGCTGGGCTGACGCCTACGAGCGGGCCGGCGGGCGCTACTATCCCAAGCTCCAGGTCTCGGTTCCCTTCACCCCGGCGACCGGGCCGCGGCTGCTGGTCCGCGACGGTGTCGACCGCGAGCGCATCATGGAGGCATTGGCGAGCGGGCTGGTGGCGCTGTGCGGGGTCAGCAAGGCCTCCTCTGTGCACGTCACCTTCGCGCGGGAGGCGGAGTGGAAGCTGCTCGCCGGGCACGGCTTCCTCCAGCGCACCGACCAGCAGTTCCACTGGCACAACGAGGGTTTTGCGAGCTTCGACGACTTCCTCGCCACCCTGAACTCGCGCCACCGCAAATCGATCAAGCGCGAACGCCGCGACGCGCTCGCGTCCGGCATCACCATCCACTGGCTCACCGGAAAAGACATCACCGAGGAGGCCTGGGACGCCTTCTTCGAATTCTACATGGAGACCGGCTCGCGCAAATGGGGCCGTCCGTATCTGACGCGCGAGTTCTTCTCGCTGATCGGCGAGACCATGAGCGAGGACGTGCTGCTGGTGATGGCGCGCCGCAATGGCCGCTGGATCGCGGGCGCGATCAACTTCATCGGCTCGGACACGCTGTTCGGCCGCAACTGGGGCGCGGTCGAGCATCATCCGTTCCTGCATTTCGAGGTCTGCTACTATCAGGCGATCGATTTCGCGATCACCCGCGGCCTCACACACGTCGAGGCCGGCGCGCAAGGCGAGCACAAGATCGCGCGCGGCTACCTGCCGAAGACGACCCATTCCGCCCACTTCATTGCCGATCCGGGCCTGCGCCGCGCCATCGACGATTACCTCAAGCGCGAGCGCGCCTATGTCGCCGAGGCCGGACGGGAGCTGGCCGAGCTCGGCCCGTTCCGGAAAGGCGCCGACGAGGCGCCTTGACGGTTCGATGCGGCTGGTGACAGTAAGCGCAAAATTCCGAGGAGCCGCCGAGGAGCTGCCATGACCGCCTACGACGCCAACAACATCTTCGCAAAGATCCTGCGCGGCGAGTTTCCCTGCCACAAGGTCTATGAGGACGAGCACGTCTTCGCCTTCCTCGACATCATGCCGCGGGTGCCGGGCCATACGCTGGTGATCCCGACGGCCCCTGCCCGCAACATCCTCGACATCAAGCCCGACGACTACGCCCATGTCGCTCGCGGCGCGCACAGGATCGCCGCCGCGGCGATGAAGGCGTTCAAGGCCGACGGCATCACCGTGCAACAGTTCAACGAGCCGGCCGGCGGACAGGTGGTGTTTCACCTGCACATGCACGTCTTGCCGCGCCACGACGGGGTGGCGATGCTGCCGCCCGCGAGCCGCAAGGAAGACGTCAAGGTGCTGGAAGAGAACGCGACCAAGCTGATCGCGGCGCTGAAGGCGGGCTGACTTTCTCCACATCGTCATTCCGGGGCGCGCCTCTTGGCGCGAGCCCGGAATCCATTTCACGACGATCTCTGCGGCCCGATGGATTCCGGGCTCGACGCTTCGCATCGCCCCCGGAATGACGACTACTCCGTCTGGAAATCCCCGGCTTGCGGCGCGGCCAGTGGCGTGAACTCGCAGCGGTCGGGCTTGATGTCGATCAGCGGCGTGTTGTCGATGCAGTCGAGCCCGCGCACCAGAATGGCATTGCCCTCGATGCCGACCAGCTTGACGATCGAGGTGCCGATCGGGTTGGGCCTGACCGGCGAGCGCAGCGAGAACGTGCCGCGGGTCTTCTCGTTGTTCTTCGGGCTTTGCAGGATGATGTCGCGGCGCGACTTGTCGAGCCAGTAGAGCACTTCGAGATTGCTGTAGAAGTCGACGCCCTTGATGGCCGGCACGAACGGCTCGAAGATCTCGAGGCGGCAGATCGGGCCGTCGTGCCGCCCCTGCCGCGGCGTCTCCCGCCGCGACGTCCAGGGCGTGCGGATGCGGCCGATGAAGACGAGGCCGGCATCCTCTGCGGGCGGCAGCTCGATGGCGACCTCGCCCTCGCGGAGCTCGTTTTCGCGAACCATATTTCCAGTTCCTTGCTGTTCGCGAAGGTTTTAGCCCAACCACCACGTGCCGGCCAGCATGAAGACTTCGCCCGTGACAACGCCCGCGAAGATCGAGCGGCGGGTCAGCAGGAAGACAACGAGGCCGGCGCCGACCGCGCCGTAGCGCAGGACATCGGACACGCTTGCCAATGCGCCCGGCGGCTCGACCACAATCTGGGCGATAACGCCGGCCAGGATCGCGGTGGCGACCGCCCTCACCCAGACCAGCAGCTCGGAACCCTCGTCGATACCGCCGCCGAACCACAGGCCCAGCATGCGCCAGATCTGGTTGGGCACGACGCCGGCGACGAACAGGACTGCGAGCGCATGCCAGTCGCCGATGAGCTGTGCGAAACTCATGCGCGCACCTCCCGCCACCAATGCACGCCGTAGGCGATCGACCCGGCCACCACGCCGCTGACGAGGATGTCGAGGCCGGAGTTCATCTTCGCCGCCAGCGGATAGAGCAGAATCCCGAGCGCCAGCGCGACCACGTCGGCGACCTCGCGGCTGTTGCGCGCGGTCGAGAACAGGAAGGACAGCGGCGTCAGCAGCAGGATCGCGGCGCCAAGCGTCTGCGTCAGGTTGGCGGCGAGGAAATAGCCGACCGTGTTGGCGGTGAGGCACACCGAGACCAGGCCACAGCCGAGCCCGTGGACAAAGGCGATGCGCCGCTCGCGCGGCACCTGCGGCAGGAAGCGGTGGCATTCGACCCAGAGCGTCACGGCGGTGAGATGCGCGGCGAAGACCAGCTCGCGCCGTTTCGTCTTCGGCGTGCGCATCAGCGGCAGCACCGAGACCACCATCGGAAAGAGGCGGATCGCACTGACCGTCACCGCGATCGCCGATTGGATGACGGTCGCGCCCGAGCCGAGCGTCGTGATCAGGATGATCTGCGCGGGGCCTGCCCAGACGAACAGCGTCGAGCAGAGCGCCCAGAGCAGGCTGAAATGGGTGTCGTGGGCGAGCGCGCCGATGCCGAGATAGGTCACGAACAGCACGATGGTGAGGATCGTCTGCGTGATCGAGCGCAGCCCCCACGCAAAGGCGCGCCAAGGACTTTGCCATTGAGGTGAATCGAGCGGAGGAAGCGCCACGGGACGGCCGGCTGGGGTTACGGAATCGTGCCTGCATAACGGGCAATGCGGCGGTCCGCGTCAAGGAACCGCGCGGCGGAGCTGGCATGCGCACGGCCAACACCCGCCGCCGTCATTCCGGGGCGCGACGAAGTCGCGAGCTATGATGCGCAATTGCGCATCTGAGAATCCATCAGGCCGCAGAGATTGTTGAACAATGGATTCCGGGTTCGCGCCAAGGGGCGCGCCCCGGAATGACGGCGGGAGAGAGTTGCCCTACCCGCTCACACCGCGGTTCTTCAGCACGAAGCAGGCACCGCCAGCCTTGCGGATGCGGTTGCAGAGATCATCCGCCTCGCTGCGCGTATCCGCGCCGATGCGCACCTGGTAGAACGCGCGCGTGCCGCGGCTGCGCATCACCGAACTCAGCAGGCTCGGGTCGCGCTCGCCGATCACCGCGCTCAGCCGCGTGACCGCGCGGGAATACATCGCCAATGCCCTGTTGCGGTCGAAGCCGGCGGCGAGCTGCACGCCCCAGATCTTCGCGGCGGCCAGCTCTACATGCTGCTCGAGCTCGGCGACGAACGGATTCGGCGCGCGCTTCAACAGGGCCATGAGATCGCGGCAGCTCGTCGGCGGCGCGCTCGGCGGGCCCTTGCCGGTACCGCCGGCCTTCGCCCAGGCATCCACCGTCGCACCGGTGATGGCATAGACGTAATTGCGGGTCTGCTCCGGCATCGGGCCGGTACCGGCCAGCCATTCCTGGACGCGGCGCGGCCCCGCATTGTAGGCGGCCGCCGCAAGCCCGAGATTGCCGAACTGGTTGCGCAGCTCGTTCAAAAATTCGGCCGATTTCGGCAAGGCCTGAACCGGGTTGAACGGGTCAAGCAGCCCGCGCTCGCTCGCGGTGCCCGGCATGAACTGTGCGATCCCCTGCGCATGCTCGCCGCTGCGCGTCATGGGCCCCACCGCATCGGCCTGGAATCGGCTCTCCTGCCAGATCACGCGGGCGAAGAATTCCAGCGGCAGGTTGGCGTCCCGCGCGGCCGCCTCGACGATCAGGCAGATGGACTCCCGCGTGTCGCTCTCGCGCGCATCCGCTGGCTTCTGCGGCGGCGTCGCCAGCTCCTCGACGCTCGGCACCGCGACGTCGGTCCCCGCGGGCGAGCTGTCCCCTGCCGCGACCTCTGTCGCAGAGGTCAGCAGCACGGCAACGGCGAGTGATGCAATTCGCGCCAACACTGCCCAAGCATCGCTGTGGCGCACGCCGGCGCGGCATGCGAGAAGATGATCCGCCATGTTGTGGCATCGTGCCATGGTTCGACGAGTTGCCAGTATATGCTGCCTGACCTGCTTCTCCCAATGCGTTTCCCCGCCAAACGGATCCGCGCGATCCTTGCCCTCGCCGCCCTGGTCCTGTCCGCCGCGCCGGCCATGGCGCAAGTCAACTGGCGGATGACCACGGAATATCCGCAAAGCAACATTTCCGGGATCGGCCTCACCACTTTCGCCGACCGCGTCGCGGCGCGCACCAACGGTTTCGTGACCGTGGCCAACGCCTTCGACAACGAGCTCAAGATCAATTCGGGCGAGATGCCGCGCGCGGCGCTGGACGGCCGGATCGCCGGCGGCGATGCCTTTGCGGGCGCACTGTCCGGCCTCGACCCGGTGCTCGCCCTTTCTACCCTGCCCTTCCTGGTGCAATCGGTCGACGTCGCTCGCGCCACCAATGCGCGGGCACGCCCACTCTACGAAAAGGCGTTCGCCGCCCGCGGTCTCAAGCTGCTCTATCTGACGATCTGGCCGGCGACGGGCCTCTGGTCGGATCATGCGCTCGCAGGCGCCGACGATCTGCCAAAGCTGAACCTGCGGGCCTATGACGCCAGTTCCAGCGCGGTGATGCGCGCGGCCGGGGCCAATGCGCAGTTCCTGCCGATGGACAAAGCGCTCGCCGGATTGAAGGAGCACCAGCTGAACGCGTTCCTCACCTCCGGCGACGGCGGCGCGGGACGCAAGCTCTGGGACTTCCTGCCGCATTTCACGGCCATCAACTATGCGATGCCGGTCTCGATCGCCTTCGTCCGCAGCGAGGCGTTCGCGGAGCTGTCCGAGCCGATGCAGCGCGAGGTGATGGCGGCTGCGGCCGAGACCGAGCAGAGCCAGTTCGCGCTGCTGGCCCATCGCACGACCGAGAATTATGCGCGCATGCGCGACAACGGCGTCAACATCGCCGAGCCCGCACCGCCGTCCCTCGTCACCGCACTCCGCAACGCCGCGACGGACACGATCGCCACCTGGGAGACCCAGGCCGGCGCGGATGCGGCGGCGATCGTCGAATGGGCGAGACAGCAATAAGGGGTCGCAGCCATCGGCATGCGACCGCTCCCCTGCGACGAGATGTCGGCTGATTTCCCGTTGCGCTGCCTCAGTTCTTGACGGGCACCAGGCTTTCGCCGCTGATGGCGCGGTCGAGGGCGTCGATCAGCGCCTGAATCTCGACGAACTTGTTGCGCGCCCGCTCGGCCGTGTCGCGCACAAAGGGAGCGGCCAGCACTTTCGCATGCGCGTCTCTGTCCTCGATCATGCGATCGCGGGCCTTCTTCAGGGTTTCAAGTCGCTCGCTCATGTAGGCTCCTCTGAAAAGTATCTTCTCGATCGCAACCAGGGACTTTAGTCGAAGCCGGCCGGAATCTCGCCTTTCCGGAAAAACACCGTCGGCTCATCGTCATAGTCACCCATTTCGGCATCGCCGCTGGACGAGAACGCAACGACACCGAGCTTGCTCAAGGCCAGTCTCTCCGCCGTTCGCAGCGCGCCGCTCTCCGATTTGCAGACGATCGGAGAGTCGGCCTTGAGATTCCCGCCCTTGCCGGCATTGAACGCCTGCACGACGTAGGTTGTTTGGCGAACCATGACGGCTCCTCTGACCCTGTTGGCAAACGGAAGTGACGTCAACGACTGCGAACGCTCAGCGTCGCATCGCATCCATGAGCGCGGAAATCCTGATCGTTGCGAAACTGGAGAAGGTGTCCGACACGGCATATGGCAGGATGATCTGGTCATTGTGCCTCATCGCGCCGCAGGTATAGACGACGTTGGGGACATACCCTTCGCGCTCGGACGGTTCAGGCCGCAACAGCGGCTCGCTCGAACGCGCCAGCACCCTGGATGGATCGTGCTTGTCGAGCAGCGCCGCTCCGATCGAGTATTTCCGGATAGGGCCGACACCATGCGTCAGCAGCAGCCAGCCTTCGTCGAGTTCGATCGGCGACCCACAATTGCCGATCTGGACGAACTCCCAGGGAAACTGCGGTTTCAGAAGGGCCCGGCCGCCTTCCCATGTGGAGAGGTCGTCCGAATAGACCAGATACAGGTTCTCATTGTCCTGTCGCGCGATCATGGCATAGCTGCCGCCGATCTTGCGCGGGAACAGCGCCATGCCCTTGTTGTGGGCCGCAGCGCCCCGCAAAGGCGTCAGTCGAAACGACATGAAATCGCTGGTCTCGATCAATTCGGACCGGATCGCCCGCCCGCTGTAGGCCGTGTAGGTCGCGTAATAGGTCTTCCGATCGCCGTCGCTGAATTGGACAAAGCGCGCATCCTCGATGCCGTTCGATTGGGATTCGGTCACGGGAAAGATGACACGCTCGCTGAGATCTTCCTCGGGCCTGAACGTCAGCTCGACCCGGTCGCCGTCCGGGCCGGATGCGCGATGGCTGATCCGCGGGACCGAGGCAAGGCGAGCCGTCGGATCGACGGTCAGGCTCCCCTCAGCCGCGATCGTTCCGGTTCGAAACGTCAGCGACGACACATGCCCTTCGCCGATCGCCCGGAGACTGAGGATGAAGCGTTTGCCGCCCTCCGGGCTACCGGATTGATCGGGGTGCGGTACGATGCTCGGATTGAACAAGGCTGAGGCCTCGAACGAATACTCGCTGAGAAAATAGGCGCCGATCAGCTGGCGCTGGGCTTTCGAGAAGATACCATGCGTTGCGAAAGCATCCTCCATATCGTCGGCGCGGGCCTCGAACCTCTCCAGGAGGTTCCGATGTCGGCCCTCGAAATTATCGAGGACGTCCGCGAGCTGGGCCGCAACGGCTTCCGAATTAAGTGCGAGAACCCGCTCGACGATATGATTTGCGCGCATCTTGTCGGTCGGATTGAGATCGCGCGGTTCGGTCGCCGGCTTGAACGGCCGCACGATGACCCGCGCTGGATCGGGGCGCAGATGAAGTCCCTGCCGGTTCAGGAAGGAAGGTTGTGACACGGTATCCTCGGCTCGCTAGGTGGGAAGGTGAAGTTCAGGCGCCCACGGCGCGCAACGCGATCGGCCTTGTCAGGCTCGCGTTGACGCGCGCAAGCTGACGCATCTCGGCAAGGCCGAGGAGATAGCAAACGACCGACTCGCCCCCGCGGTTTTCGTTGGCGCGATCGGGGTGCAAGCCATCGCGGCAACTGCCGGTGAGCGGATCGACCAGCGCCACCGAGAGATCATTGCTGCCGAGAAACCAGGCGAAGGCTCGCGTTGCCATGGCCTTCCATTCGGCATCGCCATCCGCACGCCACGCCGTGAGGCAGGCCGCAATCGTCGCCGTTGCTTCCACCGGCTGCTGGTCGAAGGCACGGGGATGCTGCCGCTGCTCGCCGAAGCCAGAGGTGCCGACCGGCCGGAATTGACCTGCCGCGGTCGTTTGTTGCGTCATGAGCCAGCGCAACGACCGCAATCCCGCATCGATATATTGAGGCGTTTGCGTCGCCATGCCCGCGAGCATCAGGGCCTGCGGCAATCGCGCGTTGTCATAGGCCAGCCCCTCCTCGAACCACACCCAGTCCGGCGTCTCCACCGACGCCAGACAGGACATCAACCTGTCGGCAAGGGAATGCCGGACTTCCCTGGCGTGGAGATCGTCCGGCGCCACGGCGCAGTAGGCGTCCAAACCCAGCAGCATGAAGGCCCACGCGCGGGGCGAACGAAAGCTCTCCGCGATCGACAATGCCTGCGCGAACAAGGCCGCAGCCCACCGGCGCCGCGCCGGGCTCGCGTCCGTGCGCGCCGCCTCACCCAAGGCCCAGAGGGTCCGCCCGTGACTGTCCTCGGAGCCCCTGTCTTCAAGCCAGGTGCGATTGAAGCCCATGAAGTTGCGAAACTGCCCCGTGTCGGGGTTCCACGCGTGCTGCACAAAGGCGGCAAAGCGGGCCGTCAGGACCTCCGACAGCGGTTGCTCGCCCGGATTGTTGAGGGCGCAGGCCAGCAGCAACGCTCTGGCATTGTCGTCGACGCAATAGCCGTGCGCGCGATCGGGCACCGAATGCACCGCATGCTGGAGCAGGCCGACATCGTCGCACATCGACAGGAAGTGGCCGATCTGCATATCCGGCGGCGCGGGGCCACGCAGTCCCGGCAAGCCCATGTCGGAGCGCGCAAACACCCTGGGCCGGTGACCGTGCCGTGCCGTCTCGAAGACCGACATGTAACGCTCGGCCGTGCATTCCCACGTCATCATTCGGCTCGCGGCATAGGCGCGCCGAGACATCGCCTGCCGTCGCACGTCGTCGGTGAGCAAGTTTGCGATTTCGCCGCCGATCGCGGCGGCATCGCCGAACGGCACCAGGACTCCGCATCCCTCAGTGAGCAACTCGCGGGCGTGCCAGTACGGCGTCGAGACCACCGGCTTCCCCAGCCCAAAGCTGTAGGCTAGCGTCCCCGACGTCATCTGGGCCTCGTTGAGATAGGGCGTGACATAGACGTCGCACATCGAAATGAATTCGAGCAACGTTGCCAGATCGACGAACCGATCGAGGAACACCACGTGATCCTGGATGCCAAGTTCACGCACCCGCGCCATCAGGCCCTCGCGATAGGCCTCGCCCTGGTCTCGAACCAGATTCGGGTGCGTTGCGCCGAGCACGACGTAGACTGCGTCCGTGCAGCGCTTCATGATCGACGGCATGGCGTCGATCATGACCTCGATGCCCTTGTTGGGCGATAGCAGGCCGAAGGTCAGAATGACCGACTTTCCCGCAAATCCGAGTCTGGCTTTCGCTGCGTCGGACCCGACGAATGCGACATCGGGAATGCCGTGCGCAATTACCTCGATCTTGTCGTCCGGCACCAGGTAGACGTCACGCAACAGCTCCCGGCCCTTGTTGGCCATCACCACGACCTTCGACGACGCGTCGACGATACGCTCCACGACGGCGCGTTGCTTGGCCGTCGGACGCGCCAGCACGGTATGGAACGTCGTCACGACCGGCATGGTGAGGCGCGACAACAGCACCAGGATATGGGCGCCGGCCTCGCCGCCGAAAATCCCGAATTCGTGCTGGAGGCACACGATGTCGAACCGGCCGGCATTGAGGAAATCAGCGGCGCGCATGTAGTCGTCGATATGGCCGTCCTTGATCTGAAAAGCGACCGCCGGAGGATAGTCGTAGGCCTGACCGGGATCGGTCATCGCCACGATGCTGGTCTCCAGATCCGCACGCGACATCGAGATCGCCTTGTGCAAGTCGGTCGTGAAGGTTGCAATTCCGCATCGGCGAGGCAGCGAGTTGCCGATGACGGCGATACGGTGGAGCGGCGTCATGTCGGTACCTCGATGATTTCACTTGATGTCGGCGCCTGGGCGGCGGTGGAATTTTTCGTCAGTCCCGTACAATCCTGCAGCAAGGATGCGATGGGATCCGGTCCCGGATAGGCGAGCAGCATGCTCATCCCGCTCGGGCCAATGTCGATACCGGCGCTGTCGGCCTCAATGAAGATGGCCTCTCCGACGGTCACGTTCGCCCGTCCGATGCGCCCCTTCCCGTCGATCACGAGGAGCCAGGCTTCCCGATCGGTATCGAGCTCCCAATGCGAATTGGCTTGAAGATCGATCCGCTCGAGCACGAAAGGCGAGCTCGCGACGAGAACCGTACGACCGTCGGTGAGACGCCGCGGAGGCAATTGCGTTGGCGGCGGCCAGGCATCGGAGGCGGCCACGGCACTGTCCTCATGCAACTCGCGCTGCCGGCCAAAATCGAACAGACGGAATGTCGTATCGCTCTGCTGCTGAATCTCGGCGAGCACGATATTGGCGCCGATGGCGTGGATCGTGCCGCCGGGAACGAAGATGACGTCGCCTGGCGCGGCAGGACGCCATTGCACATGGCCCGCAATCGAGCCGTCCCTGATTGCCGCGCGCAATGCCTGCGGCGTGAGTTTCCGCTTCAACCCCAGCGCAACCCGCGCGCCCGGCGGCGCCGACAGGATGTACCACGCCTCCGTCTTCCCGTTCGGCAAGCCGATGGCGTGTGCGAATTCGTCATTCGGGTGAACCTGGATCGACAAGGGCTGGCTGGTGAACAGCAGCTTGAGCAGGAGCGCCGGGCTGGGCGCACGCTTGTCGATACGCCCAAGCCGCAACTCACCGACCGGATCAGCCGAAGCGTCGATGCTGCTCCAGGGACGCAGATCGACGCGGCCCCAGGGTTTGCGGGCGATCTCGACGGCGGCATGCTCGATGGTCATCCTGTCCGGCTCAAGCCAGCCGATGGAATGCCGGCGGCAACGGCTCGCGCACGAGCTCGCTCAGATCAAGGGCCTCACCACTTTCCTCAATGTCCGAGACCAGAACCTCGACAAACGGGTGTTGGCGGTTGAGCGTGACTCCAAGCTGGTACTTTGCACTGACGATGCGCTCGATCGACGCAAGATTCAGTTTGCCGAGCGCATTGTACTGACCACGGAACAGGCTTTGTTTGCCGACACGATGCGCGACCGAGGCGACCCAGATATCCATCACCTTGCGGCCAATGAACGCCTCGACCGGCTTAGCGCCATCCCGCGCGCTCAGTCGCAGCCCGTCCATGGTATGTGGCCCGTCATCGACGCCAAATTGTTTAAGTGACATGACAGATCCTCCCGTTAATGGCGCTTGTTCACGCCGTCAGCCCGCTGCCACGCCCGCGCTGCCTGGTTACAAGCCTCAACAACCGCGACAGATATTCTTCAGCTTCGCCGCGGTTCGGGCCTCTTCCGCAACGAATGGATCCTTGTATGGGGCCCGAGATATGTCGATTTCCACGGCAATGGACTTCTTCACCTTTGGAGGAAACGCGGCGTCGTAACAGGCGAGCCGTCCGCTCGTGCTTTCGATCTCGCGGCAGTCAGATTCACCGGCGATAGCGCCTTGCGCGAATGCGCCGAGCGTCAATACGACAAGGAGCGTTTTCATCCAGATACCTTTCCGGGGCGGCGTTCACACGAGGCATTCTCTTGCGATGGACCCAGGCGCGCCATGTGACGAACCGCAGGCGTCACCTCATGCCTCGAACTGGTCGAACTCATCGGAGAGCAGAATCCGGCCTTGCGGTGTGCATATCCGCACGTCGAGATAGCCTTCCTGCAACAGCTCCCTCGCCTTCTTCAAAGCAGCAGCCGTTGTGGTGCGACCCAAGCTGACGTAGCCGCTTTGATCGCGCGCGCTCACCAGATATTGCAGTGGCGTCCTATCCACGCAGAAAAGCCGCCGCAGCCACCAGAAGCAGTAGAAACATCGGGACGATCACTGGCGGCACGATCCAGTCGGCCAGACGAAATCGAGGCATGCACGCTCTTCCTCGTTCGGCGGGAGCGCTCGTGACCCTCAGTCACCGATGGAAGCCGTGGGAAGGGCGGTGATGACGCGACTCTACGCTTACGTCCCGCCAATAGCGAGCTTTATAACGGGGCGCGACATCAGCGAACGCGATTTCGACGGACCAACCATTTCGAATTGTCTGAAATGCCGCGGCAACAAGACGGCTGACGGCGCCGGATCCGAGATTGCTCCTGGTTTCCTCGCCAAATCTGTCCGCGAGCGCCGCCTTCCTGAACCTCTCCGCAGCCTGTGCCGACCGACGCATACCGGGAGATTGCATTGTCCGGAACAAGCTCAGCGCCGCCAGGCATTATTCAGCTTGGTCGCGCTGCATTCTGATCGTCGAATGCGCACGACGGCATGATGCAAGGGTCTTGACTTGAGGCCCGATCCAATTAGCAACGGGCGGCAGTCTCCACGCCGGTTCCGCATTGATGATGACAATCTATTTCGATCTCGACGGCACCCTGACCAACCCGAAGCCTGGGATCACCCGCTCGATCCAATACGCGCTTGAGCGCTTGAACCTCGCGGTGCCGAGCGAGGACAAGCTGACCTGGTGCATCGGGCCTCCGCTGCATGCCAGCCTGAAAAAGCTGACGGGCACCGACGAGCTCGCCGACCGGGCGCTGCTGCTCTATCGTGAGCGCTTTGCCGATATCGGCCTGTTCGAAAACGAGGCCTATGCCGGCATCACGGACACCTTGGCGACGCTGGCCGCGACAACACCGCGCATGTTCGTCGCCACCAGCAAGCCCGCGGTCTACGCCACGCGCATCGTCGATCATTTCGGCCTGAAGCCCTATTTCGAACGCGTGTTCGGCTCCGAGCTCGACGGCACACGCGTCGACAAGCGCGACCTGCTCCGCTACGCCCTCGACGAAGCCAGGGTCGATCCCACCAGTGCGATCATGATCGGCGACCGCAGCCATGACGTGGTCGGCGCCCGGACCAACGGCATGACCGCGATCGGCGTGCTCTATGGCTATGGCAGCGAGGCCGAGCTGCGGGACGCCGGCGCGCATCACATCTGTGCCGCGCATCCGGACTTGCTCGGCCATTGCCTGGCGTAGGACGCCCATCCCGGTCCGCCATCACCGCAAGCCTTCGTCCTGAGCGAAGGCAGCGCTCGGCAATTCCAGATTGTCTTGGTTGGCAGCCTGCATCAGGCTGGCACGCATGAGGACTCACGCCACGACAAGCGGATCCGAGCTGTTGCTGGGCATGATCGCGATCCGGCTCGCGGCGCTGGTCGTGGTGGGCTGGAGCCTTGCGTTCCTGCCGCGGCAGGCGCGCACCGTTGAGCTCGCCTGCACGCCCTCTGTCGCAGCAGCAATCAAGACGCAGGCTTCAGTGGAAACCGTCGGCCCGCGCGTCGTCGATGCCGCGTTCGACGACATGCTTCGGCACGACTAGAGCGTTCCCGAGCAAGGCCGGTATGTGACTGCGCGATAGGACAAGGCGCTCGCTTGCGCTAACTTCGGCGCCAAGGCCGCATCGATCAACCAGCGGCCAGCCGAGGAGCATATCGATGGAATACCGACGCTTGGGCCGGTCAGGCCTCATGGTGCCCGCTCTGAGTCTTGGAACCGGCACCTTCGGCGGCGTCGGCCGCCTCGCTGCGTGGGGCACCACGGACGCGAGCGAAGCCCGCCGCCTTCTCGATATCTGTCTCGAGGCCGGCGTGTCGATGTTCGACACCGCCGACGTCTATTCGCTCGGCGAGTCCGAGCGTGTTCTCGGCGAAGCCATCAAGGGCCGCCGCGACAAGGTTTTGGTCTCGACCAAGGCGACGTTCCGCTTCGGCGACGGGCCCAACGATATCGGCTCGTCACGGCAGCATCTGCTCGCGGCCATCGACGGCTCGCTCGCCCGGCTCGGCACCGACTACATCGACCTGTTCCAGCTCCATGGCTTCGACGCCTTCACCCCGCCTGAAGAGGTGCTCGCCACCCTCGACGTGCTCGTGCGCGCCGGCAAGATCCGCTATGTCGGCGTTTCGAACTTTTCAGGCTGGCACCTGATGAAGTCGCTCTCCGTCTCCGACAAGCACGGCTTCCCGCGCTACGTCGCCAATCAGACCTACTATTCATTGATCGGCCGCGACTATGAGTGGGAGCTGATGCCGCTCGGCCTCGACCAGGGGATCGGCGCCGTGGTCTGGTCGCCGCTCGGATGGGGACGCCTCACTGGAAAGATCCGCCGGGGGCAGCCGAAGCCCGAGGTCAGCCGCCTGCCCAAGACTGCCGATTTCGGCCCGCCCGTGCCGGACGAGCACGTCTATCGTGTGGTCGACGCGATCGACGAGGTCGCCAGGGAGACGGGAAAGAGCGTCTCGCAGATTGCGCTGAACTGGCTGCTCCAGCGTCCGACGGTCTCGACGCTGATCATCGGCGCGCGCAACGAGACGCAGCTGCGCGAAAATCTCGGCGCGGTCGGCTGGTCGTTGACCAAGGACCAGATCGCAAAGCTCGATGCTGCGAGCAAGGTGACGCTGCCCTATCCCTACTGGCACCAGCGCACGACCTTCACCGACCGCAATCCGCCGGCGGTGTAGCGCGCCCGGGCTTGAGCTGCATCAAGCCCGCTCGCGTCGGCCGTGGCATCGTACGGCCCTCGCGAGGCTTCCGATGCGCCGATTTGCCATGAAGGCCCTGTTTACGGCCCTCACTTTCAGAAAGGGTGAGAGAGAGAGGATCGATTGGGATCGCCGCATTCTGATCTTCTCGACAGTGGTAACGATCGTTTTGATCGCACTCTACGTCTGGAGCAAGGCAAACTCGCGCTGAGAATGACGGGGAATGCTCGATGAAGAGGTTCGCGCCGGCCCTGCTGGCCGTTGCCGTGCTACGGAGCACCGGTAGTCAAGCCACGGACTTCGAGCAGCGGCACGCTGAAGCACTGTTGCAGCGGATGTGCTCGCGGTGCCACGCGGTCGGCAAGACCGGCACGAGCCCGAACAAGGTGGCGCCGCCGTTTCGCCGCCTCGGCGAGAACAAGCTCTACGATCCCGATTTCATGCAGCGCCTTCAGGACGGCTACAGCAGCATTCACCGCTTCATGCCGACGTTTCGATTCGGCCGCGACGACGCCGAGGCCGTGGTAAACTACCTCAGAGCGATTCAGGAGCCGCAGAAGCCGAAATAGCCATCGGCTTTGGCTGGAACCATCCCGGGTCGGATCAAGTTGCGAACGAGCAACTGCGCCTCAACCGAACACGATTACCATGTCGTCCGCCCCAACAGTGCATGCCGACGGCCTGCCGCAGCCCCAGCGCAACCAGGCGATCCTGACCATTGCGCTCGGCATCATCATGGCGGTGGTCGACAGCGCCATCGCCAACGTCGCGCTGCCGACGATCGCGGCCGACCTCGACGCGAGCCCGGCCTTCTCGATCTGGATCGTCAACGGCTACCAGCTCGCGATCACCATCTCGCTGCTGCCTCTGGCTTCGCTCGGCGAGATCGTCGGCTATCGCCGCGTCTATCTGGTCGGGCTCGTGCTGTTCACGCTCGCATCCGCCTTCTGCGCGCTGGCGCATACGCTGCCGCTGCTGACGGTCGCACGCATCGTCCAGGGCTTTGGCGCGGCCGGCATCATGAGCGTCAACGCGGCGCTGGTGCGCTTCACCTATCCGCGCAGTCTGCTCGGCCGCGGCATCGGGCTCAATGCTCTTGTCGTCGCTTGCTCGGCCGCGGTCGGCCCGACGCTCGCGGCCGGCATCCTCGCGGTCGGAAGCTGGCCCTGGCTGTTTGCCATCAACGTGCCGCTCGGCGCGGTGACGCTGGTGCTCGGCCTGCGCAGCCTGCCGCACACCAAGCCCGCGAGCCATTCCTTCGACTGGCAGAGCGCGGGTCTCTCCGCGATCACCTTCGGCGTCGGCATTGCCGCGATCGACAGCGTCGGCCATGGCGAGGCCGCGCTCACCTGCCTCGTCCAGTTCGCCATCGCTCTCGTCGCCGGTGCGCTGCTGATCTACCGCGAGACACACATGGCCTCGCCGCTGCTGCCGGTCGACCTCTTGCGCATCCCGGTGTTCGCACTGTCGATCGCGACCTCGATCGCGTCGTTCTGCGGGCAGATGCTGGCCTTCGTCGCGATCCCGTTCTATCTCCAGAGCCGCTTCGGCTATTCCGCCGTGCATATGGGCCTCTTGATCACGCCGTGGCCGATCGCGATCGCCTTCGCGGCCCCCCTCGCCGGCCGCCTGGTCGAGCATTATCCGGCGGGCCTGCTCGGCGGCATCGGCCTCACGCTGTTCGCCTGCGGGCTCGGCGCGCTGGCCCTCCTGCCTGCCGCGCCAACGCCGCTCGACGTGATCTGGCGGATGGCGCTGGCCGGCGCCGGCTTCGGCCTGTTCCAGACCCCCAACAACCGCACCATGATCGCAGCCGCCCCGCGCGAGCGCGCCGGCGGCGCCAGCGGCATGCTGGGCACGGCGCGGCTGCTCGGCCAGACCACGGGCGCGGCGCTGGTGGCGCTGTTCCTCGGCCTCTATCCAATTGACGGAACCCGAGTCGCGCTCCTCGCTGGCGTCGGATTTGCGCTCTGCGGCGCGGTGCTGAGCATGCTGCGGCTCTCGCCCGCAGGCGCGCGCGGCGCCGAGCAAGTCCGCGTGCAGGACGACCAGCGCCTGCGCGGCGAATAGACCGGCCCACGCGCAGGTTCGCCCCCCTTCTCCGCACAACCGGTGCGTGGCTTAACTATCTGGACCAATGACGTATTGCCCTCCCGCCCTGGTTGCGCTTCACTGCGGACGGGACAAGGGGCATTTCATGCGTTCAATTGGAATTGTGGCGCTCAGCGTCATGCTGGGCGGCTGCGCGTCTGTCACGCGCGGCACGACCGAGAATATCAGCATCTCATCGACACCTTCAGGCGTTGAAGCCGTCGTCAGCGGAATGGAGGTTCCGACCACCTGCACGACGCCCTGCTCCGTGGTCGTCAAGCGGAACGCCGACATCTCCATCACCTTCCAGAAGGACGGCTACGAGCCGCAGATCGTCCCGCTCAGCCGCGACATACAGACCGGCGGCGCCGCCGGCTTTGCCGGCAATCTCTTGCTGGGCGGTGTCGTCGGCATGGGGGTCGATGCCGCGACGGGCGCGGCAACCGATCACAAGCCGAATCCGGTCATCGTCACGATGCAGCCGTCCGCTCCCGCCCGCGCACGGCCAACCGCGCCGAAGAAACCGCGGCCGCCTGCGGCACCCGCGCCTGACACCGGCACTTAAAGCCCCGCACTGCGACACAAACAAAAAGGCCGGCTGAACAGCCGGCCTTTTCGATTTCATCACGCGCCGATCAAGCCTTGACCAGCGGCCCCTTGGAGGTCGGCCCCTTCGAGCCGCCGGGGCCGCCCGGCTTGGGCTTGCCCGGCGGGCGCTTGCGGGCGCCGGGCAACTTTTCCTGCTTCGGCGTGACCGGGCCTTCGACGAACTCGAAGCCGATCTTCTCCTTGGTCTCGTCGGCCTCGTCCTTGACCAGGACGACGCGGACGTGGCCACCGCTCTTGAGCTTGCCGAACAGCACCTCGTCGGCCAGCGGCTTCTTGATGTGCTCCTGGATCACGCGGGCCATCGGCCGCGCGCCCATCTGCTCGTCATAGCCGTGCTGAACCAGCCAGGCCTTGGCGGGCTCGGACAGCTCGATGGTGACGTCGCGGTCGCCGAGCTGAGCCTCGAGCTGGAGCACGAACTTCTCGACCACCGTGCCGATCACCTCGACGCTGAGATGGCTGAACGAGACGATGGCATCGAGGCGGTTGCGGAATTCCGGCGCGAACTGCCGGTTGATCGCCTCGTGGTCGTCGCCTTCCCGCTTCGAGCGGGTGAAGCCAAACGCCTGCTTGGCCAGATCCGAAGCACCCGCATTCGTGGTCATGATCAGGATCACGTTGCGGAAATTGACCTGCTTGCCGTTGTGGTCGGTGAGCCGGCCGTGATCCATGATCTGGAGCAGCACGTTGTAGAGGTCGGGATGTGCCTTCTCGATCTCGTCGAGCAGCACCACGCAATGCGGATGCTGGTCGACGCCGTCGGTGAGCAGGCCGCCCTGGTCGAAACCGACATAGCCGGGAGGCGCGCCGATCAGGCGCGACACGGTGTGCCGCTCCATGTATTCGGACATGTCGAAGCGCAGCAGCTCGACGCCGAGCGACGCCGCGAGCTGCTTTGCGACCTCGGTCTTGCCGACGCCGGTGGGCCCGGAGAACAGGTAGCAGCCGATCGGCTTCTCCGGCTCGCGCAGGCCGGCACGCGCCAGCTTGATCGAAGCGGCGAGCGACTCGATCGCCTTGTCCTGGCCGAACACGGTGCGCTTCAGCGTCTGCTCGAGATGCTTGAGCACCTCGGCATCGTCCTTCGACACGCTCTTGGGCGGGATCCGCGCCATCGAGGCGATCGTGGTTTCGATCTCCTTGATGCCGATGGTCTTCTTGCGCTTGTTCTCGGCGACCAGCATCTGCGCCGCACCGGATTCGTCGATCACGTCGATCGCCTTGTCGGGCAGCTTGCGGTCGTGGATGTAGCGCGAGGAGAGCTGCACCGCAGCCTCGATCGCCTCATTGGTGTACTTCAGCCGGTGGTAGTCCTCGAAATACGGCTTGAGGCCCTTGAGGATCGCGATCGCGTCCTCCACCGTCGGCTCGTTGATGTCGATCTTCTGGAAGCGCCGCACCAGCGCGCGGTCCTTCTCGAAGTGCTGGCGGTATTCCTTGTAGGTGGTCGAGCCCATGCAACGGATCGTGCCCGAGGCAAGCGCCGGCTTGAGCAGGTTCGAGGCATCCATCGCCCCGCCCGACGTCGCGCCCGCACCGATCACGGTGTGGATCTCGTCGATGAACAGGATGGCGTTGGGATGCGCCTCGAGCTCCTTCAGCACCTGCTTCAGGCGCTCCTCGAAGTCGCCGCGATAGCGCGTGCCCGCAAGCAGCGTACCCATGTCCAGCGAAAACACGGTGGCAGCCGCCAGCACCTCGGGCACCTCGCTGTCGACGATGCGCTTGGCGAGGCCCTCCGCGATCGCGGTCTTGCCGACGCCGGCTTCGCCCACGAACAGCGGGTTGTTCTTCTGCCGGCGGCACAGCACCTGGATCGCGCGGTTGATCTCGGAATTGCGTCCGATCACCGGATCGATCTTGCCGTCGCGCGCCTTCTTGTTGAGGTTGACGCAATAGGTCTCGAGCGCTTCGCCCTTCTTCTTGGCGTCGTCGCTGCCCTTGGTCTCGGTCTCCTCGTCGACGCCGCGCACGGGGCGGGCCTCGGAGACGCCCGGCCGCTTGGCGATGCCGTGGCTGATGTAGTTGACGGCGTCGTAGCGCGTCATGTCCTGCTCTTGCAGGAAGTACGCGGCGTGGCTCTCGCGCTCGGCGAAGATCGCGATCAGCACGTTGGCACCGGTCACCTCTTCGCGACCGGAGGATTGCACGTGGATCACCGCGCGCTGGATCACGCGCTGGAAACCGGCGGTCGGCTTGGCATCGTCGGCGCCATCCGTCACCAGGTTCTCGAATTCGGTCTCAAGATAGTTGACGAGGCTCGTGCGGAGCTTGTCGAGATCGACGCTACAGGCGCGCATGACGGCGGCTGCATCGGAGTCGTCGATCAGGGAGAGCAAGAGATGCTCGAGCGTCGCGTATTGGTGATGACGCTCGTTTGCGATCGCCAGCGCACGATGCAGGGATTGTTCAAGGCTTTGAGAAAAAGTCGGCATTCGCGTCCTCTATGGCCCCCACCATCATGATCGTCCTCGCCCGGTCAGGCAACAACAACCTTTGTCACATATAGTTATACAAGACCGCGGCGAAAGACCGGTTCCGCGACTCGGCAGCTAGCCGCCTGCGGTATTTTTCGATGCAAAACCCGTTCCGATTTTGGCGGGATCGGCGCCGGTGCAGAATTCCGTAGTTTTGCCGGCTGCGATGGAGATCGCGCGCAGGCATCACGCGGCGATCACACTGCGACATACACAAGAGCCGGCTACGAACGCGCCGTGGGGTGACTTATTTCTTTTCCATCACGCATTGCAGCGGATGCTGGTGCTTGCGGGCGAAGTCCATCACCTGCGTCACCTTGGTTTCGGCGATCTCGTAGGTGAACACGCCACACTCGCCGATACCGTGATGATGGACGTGCAGCATGATCTTGGTCGCCGCCTCGACGTCCTTCTGGAAGAACTTCTCCAGCACGTGGACCACGAACTCCATCGGCGTGTAGTCGTCGTTCAGGATCAGAACGCGATACAGGTTCGGCCGCTTGGTCTTCGGCTTGACCTTGGTGATGACGGAGGTGTTCGGACCCGTCGGGCTGCCGGAACGGTTCTCGTCGTTGCTCATCCGGGGAGCGCGGGCGGCGGCGGCCGCAGACAGGTCAAGGCTGGAAGTCAATTGCGACATGGCTCAGGCGTTCAAATTCCCCACGGAAGCGTATGACGGCCCGCCGCGCGGCCCCGCCTTTCGGAGCTTCGCACTGGCGCACCGCGTTATTGGATCGCCGCTTCCAACCGGTCCGGTCCAAACCAGATCGATTGCAGGAATATGGGCTTGCCCCCGCCTCGCCGCAAGCGCGCAAAAGTCCGGCTATGGCGGGCCCGATTCCCGATCCGGGCGATCCTGACCAAGGTTAATCAATCCGGACCGGTTTGACAAAAATTTCCGCCGCGCCGGTCCAGAACAGGTTGACCAGGAACCTAGCCGTTAACGCGACCACGACGGTTTCGCGCGGGATCGTCTCCGGTCTTCTACGGTACCTGCTGTTCAATCGCTTGGCGCGAAATCGGGCAAAATCGCAAATTTCGAGGACGGCCGTGCTTCGTCCGCCCTGCCCTGTGTCAGCCGCATCGCTCGACGCGTCCGGCACCATCATCACCTCGCAGATCAGCAGCAAGGCGCGGACCCAATTCAACGCGCTGTTCATTCGTGCTGTGCGCATCGAGCGGGTGAGCATCCGATCCACACCATGCAGGCGAACACCGGCAGCGCCCTGCCCCCAAGCGTGCTGCAATATCGCGCGAGCAGCACCGGCAAATTCTGCTTGGTCACGCCGGCGACCCGACCGCGCGCTGGGACGGATCCGTCGCGACAACAAAAAAGCCCGGCTGGTTCAGCCGGGCTTCTTGCTTCCAGGATGTCCGGGAAAAGTTAGTTGGCGGCCGGGGTGAACTTCGACACGATGGTCTCGACCGGCTTGAACGCCTGCTTGGCGAGGTCGCTGTAGAGGCCGGCGATCTTCTGCGATTCCGCGACGAAGGTCTCGTAGGCGGAACGGGCGAAGTCGGTCTGCGCTTCCATCGCCTTGTCCAGCGACTTCACGCCGGAAAGCTTCTCGACGAAGGACTTGGTGTCTTCGAACGACTTCTTGGTGTAGTCGCCGTAGGCGCTGGCGATTGCCTGGAGGCCGTGCTGCACCGAGGTCGCGGAGGCGACGCACTGCTCGAACTGCTCTTTCCCGTAGCTCTGAAAGTCTTCAACCTTGAACATTTCGGAATCCTTTTCCCTGGCTCGCGTCGGGAAGCCCCGGCTCCCTGACTCTGCCCACAATTAGTGCAACGCACAAAAAAGTCAAGAATCTTGTGCGTCGCACAAAAACTAGATCCAAACCGAAGAGATTCCCGGGGTTTCCCGCAAGGGTTCCTTAAGCTTTTGGAAACCGCGGACCCCTACCTTGATTCCCTGGACGTGTTCAGCTTCCGCAAGCGGTCAAAAGCCGTTTGAGAACATCACCTTAGCCAGAATAGCGGCTCAGGTCCAACGTCCCCCGCGGCGAACACCAGCGGAGGGGCAGCCTGGGCAGGTAATGATCCCGGGTCCATTGGGCACAATTTCGCCTCACGGGCCGGTGATCAAGTCAGAAACGGGGACGGGGTTTCATGCTTCGTAAAAACTTGTCTTCCTCGCGCTTGGCGCGGGTCGGGGTTTTCGGGCTTCTTACGGTCACCACCGCGGTCATCTTCACCACCGATGCCGCCGAGGCGCGGCGTCACCGCCGCCACTACGCGCACCACCGGGTGCAGCGCGACGTGTCCGAGAGCTCCAGCCCGAAATTCGCGTCGATCATCGTCGACGGCAATTCCGGCTCCGTGCTCCAGGCAACGAGCCCCGACGGGATCCGCCATCCGGCCTCGCTGACCAAGATCATGACGCTCTATCTGCTGTTCGAGCGTCTCGAGTCCGGCAAGATGAAGCTCGACACCGAGATGCCGGTGTCGCAGCACGCAGCCGATCAGGATCCGACCAAGCTGAACCTGCGTGCCGGCCAGACCATACGTGTCGAGGACGCGATCAAGGGTCTCGTCACCCGCTCCGCCAACGACGCAGCCGTGGTGATCGCGGAAGCGATCGCCGGCGACGAGGACGACTTCGCCCAGATGATGACGCGCAAGGCGCGTTCGCTCGGCATGTCCAAGACGGTCTACCGGAACGCCAACGGCCTTCCCAACGACGAGCAGGTCACGACCGCGCGCGATCAGGCCACGCTCGGCCGCGCCATCCAGGAGCGCTTCCCGCGCTACTACCGCTATTTCGCGACCTCGACGTTCAACTGGCGCGGCCAGTCGATCCGGAACCATAACCACCTGCTCGGCAGCGTCGAGGGCGTGGACGGCATCAAGACCGGCTACACCCGCGCCTCCGGCTTCAACCTCGTGACCTCGATGCGCCGCGGCAACCGCCACCTGATCGGCGTGGTGCTGGGCGGCCGCAGCGGCGGTTCGCGCGACGCCATCATGCGCAACCTCCTCGCGGAGAACCTCGAGAAGGGCGCGACCAGCCACACCGTCGCCGCGGTTACCGAGCGTAGCGGCGCTGACGCCGCTGCCGAGGTCGCCGATGCGTCGGATACCCCGGCCCGCACCGCTCCGCAGGTCCAGGCCGCGGCCGCCCCTGCTCCCGAAGCAGCCCCGTCGCGTCTCGCCTCGCGCCTGTCCACGCTTGCGGCCGCCACCGCCGCAATGCCGCCCGCTCAGCCCAAGCCTGAAGCTCGGCCGACTGAATCCAAGATCGAGCCCGCGCCGCTCACCAATGGCGTGATCTCCAGCCAGCCGCTCTCGATCATCCCGGGCTCGTCCGAACCGATGAAGCCGGTCCGGGTCAAGACGGTGCAGGTCAAGGCCGGCACCGTGAAGGTCGCCTCCGCCGCCCCGTCGCAGGTCGCGCCGCAGATTACCAACACGGTTGCCTCCCGCTCCGACGTCGCGGAAACCTCCGGCGCCGTCGTCGCCCGGGCCGATCTGATCAACAAGCCCGAGATCCAGAGCCAACCGGAAGCGCCGAAGGCGGAAGTCGCCCGCACCGAGCTGCCGCGCCAGCCGGCCGGCTTCGGCACCGGCAACGGCGTCCTCGGCGTGCTGCCGGCTTCGACCGCCGCCGCGCCCGCCCCGGCCGCTCCGAAGCTCGCCTCCGCCGACCCGGCGCCGCAGCCGATCCAGATGAGCGCCACCACCAAGCCGGTCGTCACGCACAGCGGCTGGATCGTCCAGGTCGGCGCGCTCGAGAGCGAGAACGAAGCCCAGCAGCGCATCGACGCAGCGCGCAGCTCGGCCCGCGGCCTGCTCAGCAAGGCCGATCCGTTCACCGAGCCTGTCGTCGCCAAGGACAATCGCAAGCTCTACCGCGCCCGCTTCGCCGGGCTCGAGCGGGATCAGGCCGAAGCCGTCTGCCGCGCCCTGAAGCGCGCCGACATCTCCTGCATCACCGTCCGCAACTGATCTCCCGCACCGTTCCGAAAAATGCCCGCGCCTTGCGCGGGCATTTTTGTTTTCGGCATGCGGCCAGCCAAAGTCGGTTCCGCGACAACCTCTCGTCAACGTTTTACGGTTAAATTTTTACTCAAGAGATCGGCCACGCCGAAATGGCGGGCATCGGGGCGACGACAGACAGAGCCAACGGAGATCACGCGGTACGGGCGTTTGTAGCGTAGTGCCGGAGTTAGCCGTTATGCGTGCGAAGCAGAGTATCCTTGGCCTCGTTTACCCGGGCAGCGAGATACGTCGAGCCCCCCTGGTCGGGATGGAGTTTCTTCATCAGGGACTTGTGGGCCCGGCTGATGTCGTCGCGCCCCGCTCCCGGCTGCAAGCCAAGGATCTGATAGGCCTCCTCCGTCGTCATTTTGCCGCTCGCCGCCGTGCGGCGCTGCCCCCCTGCCGCATCGCCCTGCGCGTTCTGACGCCAGGCGGGAAACCTGCGGTCCAGATAGCTTTCAAGTAAGGCCACGCTCTCGGCGTCGAACGCCGGGACCATCGCCAGCAGGCCGGCGAGATCGAACTCGTCGAGATCGCGCCCGGCGTGAGGCCCGGCAACGATCTGGCCTCCGAGCCGGCCGGAATCGTGGTCGAGCCGCATGTCGAGGAATTGCGAGCGCACGCGCGAGGCCTGCCCGGGCGCGGGCGCGGCACCGCCACCGAACAGCCCGCCGATATTGCCGAAGCCGGCGTTCGTCAACGGCGTCCAGCCGAGCAGCCCGGCGCCGAAAATCCCGAGCGGGATCGCGACGGCCAGCTCGCCCCGCAAGCCCGTGAAGGCTGCGACCGCCAGCGCGACCACGCCGCCGCCGAACTTGATGGTGCGCGCCAGCACCGCCGGGTTGGCGGCGCGGAACATCTGAAGCAGCAGATACAGCGTGATAACGGCGACAGCGCCAGCGATCAGGGTCATGGGCGGAATATAGGCGCCCTGTTGTCAAAAAGCATGGCGTCCTTTCGCCCGTCGGCAATTGGCAGATGACATGGAACGCTGGCTTGCCCGATAGTCCGGCGCGACGATTGAGGGAGACAATGCGTAGCGGATTCAAGCCGCCGATCGTGCCGGCCGCCTTCTTCGGCATCGTGCTTGGCCTTGCCGGCCTCGGCAATGCCTGGCGCGCCGCGCATCAGGTCTGGCATTTGCCGGCGATCGTCGGCGAGATCCTGCTCGCGCTCGCCTCCATCGTCTGGGCGCTGCTGCTCGTTCTCTTCATCCTGCGCTGGATCCTCGCGCGCGCCGAGTCGCTCAGTGAAGCCCATCATCCGGTACAATGCTGCTTTATTGGTCTCGCCGGCGTCTCCACCATGCTGATCGCGATCGCGGCGGAGCCCTACTCGCACCTTGCCGCCGAAATCCTGTTCGGCCTTGGCGCGGCGTTCACGCTCGGCTTCGCGCTGTGGCGGACGGGGTTGTTGTGGCGCGGCAATCGCGATCACACCGCGACGACACCGGTCCTGTATCTGCCGACCGTTGCCGGCGGCTTCGTCACCGCGGCGGTTTCTTCGGTGCTCGGCTACCCCGATTGGGGACAGCTTGCCTTCGGCATCGCGCTGTTTTCCTGGCTCGCAATTGAATCCGTGCTGCTACATCGGCTCTACACGGTCGCGACACTTCCAGTCGCACTGCGGCCGACGCTCGGCATCCAGCTGGCGCCGCCCGCGGTCGGTGCCGTCGCCTATCTCGCGATCAATGGCGGCGTGCCCGACATGGTCGCGCATGTCCTCGTCGGCTACGGACTGATGATGGCGCTGCTGCTGCTTCGCCTGCTGCCGTGGATCATGGAGCAGCCGTTCTCGGTGTCGTATTGGGGCTTCACCTTCGGCGCCACCGCGCTTGCGATCGCACCGATCCGCATGGCCGGCCACGGCGACACCGGTGCGATCGCGCTGCTCGCGCCATGGCTGTTCGGAGCCGCCAACATCGTGGTCGGATTGATCGGGCTGGGCACGCTGCGCCTGATCCTGCAGGGACGCCTGCTGCCGCCGGTCGCAGCGCCGCCGCCAACGCAAGCCGCGCCAGCGTAACCTGCTACTTCATCTGGCCGATCAACTGGGCCGCACCGCTCGCGCTCTTGGCCAATTTCAGCAGCGCCTCGCGCCCGCCGGCGGCATAGGCCGCGGCCGCCCGCAACAGCTCGCGCAGCTGTGCCGCAGCGCCGGGATCGAAACGGCACCAAGCGCCGCCGGTCAGGCGCGCGATCTCGCGAAACGCCTGCTCGGCCACCGGGTCATGACCTTCCTGGAACACGAAGACAGGCACCTTGAGCATGCCGAGTTCGCCGGCCTTGGCGCAGAGCTCGTCAACCTTCTCCTCCATCGCATCGCCGACGAAGACCACGGCCCGCACGCCCGATGCGACCGCCTCGCGCCGCGCCTCGCTCAGCACCTTGCCGATCTGGGTGTCGCCGCCGCGGCAGTCGATCTTGCTCATCAGCGTCGCGAGCCTGGCGCTGTCGGAGATCCACCCCGTGGCGCGGCACTCGTTGAAGCCGCGATAGTAGACCAGCCGGATGTCGAGACTGCCGAGCGCCGCGGTCTCGCGAAACATGTCGGCCTGGAGCGCGCAGGCCATGTCCCAGGTCGGCTGCCGGCTCATCGTCGCATCCAGCGCGAAGATCAGCCGGCCTTTCGCGCCGGGAGCATGCGGTGACAGCGCACGCGCCTTGGCGACAAAGGCGGCGATATCGTCCGAGGTCGACGTCCCGGCCTGCGGCACCGCGCCGCCTGCTTGCGGCGAGACGGCATCGCGGCCGCGCGGTTTGATGGGTTCGCCCGACATGCCTTGGCCCTTCGTGAACGGCTAATGTGGTTAGCGCGTGCAGCCCGGTCAATGTGCAAAGCCTCCGCGGGCGAGCGCCGGCGGAGGCTTTGAATGTCGTTTCTGACTATGATGAAACGTCAGCTCTTGGCAGGCGCCATCAGAGCGACCGGACCGGGCTCGAGAATCTTGGGTGGAGACGATTGCGTATCGACCGGCCCTACCTCGCTGTCAGTCGCGCTCAGGAATTTGTCGAGCATGCCTTGGATCGAGTTCTTGGCCACATCCGGACCGGTGTCGCGCATGTCGTTGTGCTGGAATTCGGTCTTCACGACCTGGATGCCGGCCTTCTCGCATTCCTCGTCGCTCGGGATCACCCCCGCATCGGTCTTGAACTGCGGATCGGTGGAGCGGAACGACAGGATCTTGAACTTGCCGGCGGTCACGAACGGCACGCGCAGATTGTCCAGCGTGACGACCTTCTTGACCTCATCCGGATACTGCTTGGCGAAGTACATCGTGATGTCGCCGCCCATGGAGTGGCCGACCATCGTCACCTTCTCGTAGTCGGCGTTGGGCTGAACCTTCTTCATCTCCTGCATCGCCAGGTGGATATTGGCCACGCCGCGCAGGATCTGCGGCAACCGGCCGACATAGAGCTCGCCGGGCTTGGTCACCATCGGAGGATCGGTCGGCAAATCATGCTGCGGGCTCACGACGAGGTAGCCGCGCGCAGCGAAAATGTTGGCAAGGAAGCCGTACTCGGTGTTCTTGACGGTGTTGCCATGGTTGATCACGGCGACAGGCATCGTGATCATGCCGGCATTGGCCTGCATTTCCTTGTCGCGACGGATCGCGATATCGACGGGCACGGGACGGTTGTCGCGCGAAGCGTCGTAGAAGGTGACGGTCTCGTGCCTGATGGCCCACTTGCTCGCCGTGAAATAGGCGATGCCGCAGAGGGCACTGACCGAAACCAGAACGGCAATTCCACGCTTCATTTTCGTCCTCAGCCTCAGGCTCTTGCGGCCTGAATCCCTGTTGAAAATCGTGTTCTTCCGGGGCTCTTCGGCCCCTGGTCGCCTATTCGCTAATATATGTCACAGCCGCGTGACAGGAAGGCCAAATATTGTGAACTGGCAGCCCTTTCATTGTGCGCCGCACACGTTTCTTGGGCATCCTCCTCTCATACGCTACGTCAGGGTGCAGATCACCATCCGATGCAACCGGTCTCGATTGGGTTCAATTTCGCAGTAAACGTAGAGTGAAAACGGCCGAGGGCGGGCTCAGTTCCTGCGGGGGACCGGCTTATCAGGCCGCTGGCAGTAGCGATATACCGCTAAATCAGGCGCCGAGGATGTCGTGGACCTCGAGCGGCTTGTCGACCTGGCTGAACCACTCGGCGCGGTTGGCCGCGCGGCGGCGGCCGCGCTCGTCGAGCGGCAGCTTGAGCTGGCGGAGCAGGCTCGTCACCTCTTCCCGCGCGGTGAGATGGCCGAGATTGGGCCGCATGCCGAGCGTCGCCTCGTCGATCTCGTCGAGCGCAGTGAGGCCGCGCGGGAAGAATTCGCGGTAGACGACGCGCTCGGCGAAACCGTCGATGTAGCGGAAGCCGAGCCGCAGCGACAAATCCTTCAAGCCGTCGGCGACAAGCTGCTTGTTGCGGGAGCCGAGCATGGACAGGCGGTTGCGCACCACGATCCAGTCGGTGCTCGAGCCGTCGAGCTGGCGACGCTTGCGCCTGACATCCCGCACCATCTCGGCATAGTGGCTCTCGCCGGTGACCGCATAGTTGGCGGGGTCGACGGTGCCGAGCACGTCGAAATCGAGGAAGCTGTCGTTGATCGGCGTGACCAGCGTGTCGGCCATCGAATGGGCGAGCCGCATCAGGTAGCTGTCGGTGCCGGGCGTATCGATGACGATGAAATCGAAACTGCTCTCGACCGCAGAGACCGCCTCCATGAACTGCTGGAACTCGGAGTTCTCGTTCTCGGCAATCTGCATGGTCTCGCCGAGCTTGATGCAGCGATGCACCGGCAGCTCGAGATCGAGCTTGGTGCGACGGGCCCAGGCGGCGCGGTTGTTGATGTAGTGGGTGAAGCTTTGCTGGCGGCAGTCGAGGTCGATGGTGGCAACGCGCTGACCGGCCTTCAGGAGCGCGACCGCGATGTGCAAGGCAGTGGTCGATTTGCCGGAGCCGCCCTTCTCGTTGCCCAGCACAACGACGTGCGCCGAGCCGGATTGGCCTTGGCTAGCCTGCACAAGCATGGTGATCCTCAACACCCCTAAGCAATATCTTCAAGTTGGCCGCGTCTGCGGTCAAGTGAAATGCGTGACAGGATAGCGAAATCACAGTGCGTTAGTCTTCATCATGATTTGCGTCGCCGCCCCGCGTCTGTGATTCAGCCCACAATGTCGCGACGTCGTGCGCGGCATTGCGCGGGATGCTGTGCCGCATCCGGATGCATGGCGTCCACGATCGCTGCTTGTTAAGGTTAGCCGGCTGCACGCCGCGCCCCACCCATCCCCAAGCCCCCTGAGTCCTGATGTCACGAAGCCCTCTGATCGCCCGCACGGTCCCTGCGCTCCGACGCGCCGCCGACAATCTTCGCAAGCGAAAGGCCACGATCGCGCTGGTCCCGACCATGGGGGCGCTCCATGACGGGCATGTGTCGCTGGTGCGCCTCGCCAAGCGGCGCGCCAGCCGCGTCGTAGTCTCGATCTTCGTCAACCCGACTCAATTCGCCCCGACCGAGGATTTCGGCGCCTATCCCCGAACCTGGAAGGCCGACATCGCCAAGCTCGCGGCCGAGGACGTCGACATCGTCTGGCACCCGGGCGTCGAGGCCATGTATCCGGAGGGCTTTGCGACCCGAATCGTGCCGGAGGGTCCGGCCCTGGCCGGCCTCGAGGATCGCTTCCGGCCCCACTTTTTCGGTGGCGTCGCCATCGTCGTCGGCAAGCTGTTCACGCAATGCCGGCCGGACTTTGCGATCTTCGGCGAGAAAGACTTTCAGCAACTGCGGGTGGTGACGCAGATGGCGCGGGACCTCGATCTCGGCGTCAAGGTGATCGGCTCCCGCACCGTGCGCGAGCGCGACGGGCTCGCGATGTCATCGCGCAACGTCTATCTCTCACCGCAGGAGCGGCAGACCGCGACCACGCTCTACCGCGCCATGAAGGACAGCGCCGGCCGCATTCGCGCCGGCGAGGCCATCGCGTCGGCGATGGCGCGCGGCGCCGCGACCATCAAGGCGGCCGGCTTCGTGCTCGACTATTTCGAGGCCCGCCACGCCGAGACGCTGGCACAGGTCACCTCGCGCAAGGACGGCCCCTTGCGGATCCTGGTCGCAGCCAAGCTCGGCACGACCCGGCTGATCGACAATATCGAGGTCTAGAGCGCGATGACGACATCGCGCTTCAGGTTACTGTTTGAGCATGATCTTTCCGGAAAACCGCTACACACTTTTCCGGATCATGCTCAGAGCAATCCGAGATCGCGCAGCTCGCGCCGCATCGGCTCCGGCATCGCCGCGATCGTGCCGGCGGCGGACTTGCCGAGATCGGGCGGTACGGAATCGTCCGCGAGATAGCGCCAGCCCTGGAACGGGCGCATCGGCCGCGGCGAGACCGGGATCACCTTCGGCTGCATCACGATCCGGCAGCGCCCGATGCCGTCCTTGTCGCGGAACGGCTCGATGCCGATGATCTTTTCGCGCGCGGCGATCTCGCCCTTGATGACCCAATAGAGCGACCCGCCCGAGAGGATCTCGGCGTCGCGCTTGGGCACCATTCGGGTGATGTGGATGTGATGTTGCGGCAGACCCTTCTTCTTGGCGGTCTGCATCCGTTCGGCCACCCACTCCTTCAATTCCTTGACGGAGTCGCAGCCGACGGCGAGCTTGATCAGATGGAGTGGCATGCCCCAGCATTAGCGGGCCGGCCGCAGGTTTTCAAAGCCGAACTATTCGTTATCCGCAGCCGCGGGAGCCGCAGCAGCCGGCGGCGGTGCCAGCGGAACCGGTGCAGCTGCCGGTGCGCGCGCAGCCTTCGGCGCCGGCGGCTTCTTC
>NZ_LBIX01000165.1:0-178941 GCF_028128655.1 Bradyrhizobium sp. CCBAU 45394
AGACCACGGTGACGCCGAGATCCTCGTGGATATGCTTGATCTCGAGTTGCATGTGCTCGCGTAGCTGCTTGTCCAGCGCACCGAGCGGTTCGTCCATCAGCACGAGCTTGGGATCGAAGACAAGTGCGCGGGCCAGCGCGACGCGCTGCTGCTGGCCGCCGGAAAGCTGGCCGGGCCGGCGCCCGCCATAGGCACCGAGACGAACCATGTCGAGCGCCCGCTTGATCTTTGCCTCTCTCTCCAGCTTCCCCAGCTTGCGAACCTTCAGTGGGAAGGCGAGGTTTTCCTCCACGGTCATATGTGGAAACAGCGCGTAATTTTGGAACACCATGCCGATGTCGCGCTTGTGCGGCGGCATATTTTCGATCGAGCGCCCCGCCAGCAGGATCGAGCCCTGGGTGGGCGCCTCGAAGCCAGCGAGCATCATGAGGGTCGTGGTCTTGCCGGAGCCTGAGGGCCCCAGCATCGTCAGAAATTCACCCCTGGCGATGTCCAGGTTGAGATTCTTAACGACCAAGGCTTCGCCATCGTAGGTCTTCTGAACACCCGAAAATTCCACAAAGGCATTGTTCGTGCCCGGCATCGACCCTTTTCCCTCCCCCGCGCACCCAGGCGCTCCCACTCCTGCGGCGCCCGCCGAAGACCAGACCACGATCTTCTTCTTGACGGATTGTAGAAACTGCGTGCGCGGCCAGGATCGCAGCGACACACCCGCATACGGCGCCTGCAGTTGGCTCATCGTTTCCTCGCCCTTCGTTTTTTGCCCCTGCGGTCTGGTGGCCTGCAGAGACTTCTTGTTCGGGAAAATATGTATCCGCTGGCAGCGCTGGTTTTCACCGATATCTCCTGCCGGACAACCGAAATTGTGCGCTGGATGAAGGAAATCTGACTCTTTAGAGCGCCACACTTGAAGAACCGGTTTTGAACGGGCGCAACCGCCGTGACACAAAGGGCGAACGCCAGATCATTCAACTCACAAACGGACTTCTTGCGCTCGAAAAGAGCATCTTAGCTCGCATGGAGCTTCTTCGTCCGAATGCGACTGGGCGCTTGAATGACGGTCTGCGCATGAGGCGCGTTCCGCTTTAGGATTTTCCGCCCGCCGGTCCGAGTTGGGCGGTACCGGATCGGCTAGCTGGGTCGGGACGTAGGCGCTAGCATTCCCTCGCCAAACATCGTGGCGGGCGCAGGCGTTAATCTGCCCGCGATCAAACATACTAATCTTCAGGAGCGATTGATGGACATCAGCCGTTCAAAGTAACTCCACCAATCACAAGCAATTGCGGTCGCACGGGCAGGGCCTAACCCTGGATCATGCTTAGCCCTTTGCGTTCTTCAACTGCTGGGCGCGCCTCCGCATAAGGTGCGCAGTGGCGAGCAGAAACGCAGTCAGAATTATCGTGAGCGTCGATACGGCCGCGATCGTGGGATTGAGCTGGAAGCGCAAATCATCCCACATGCGCCGCGGCAGCGTGACAGCACCAGATCCAGACAAAAAAAGCGCTATGATTACCTCATCGAAGGAGGTGATGAAGGCAAACAGCGCGCCGACTAGGACGCCCGGCCGGATCAGGGGTAATGTTACTTGCCACAAGGTGGCACCAGGTGTCGCGCCTAAGCTCAAGGCCGCAAGCTCAAGCCTGGGATCAATTCCAGCGAGGCTGGCGCTGACGCTAGTTACGACGAACGGCACGGCCAAGCACGTATGCGCCAGCACTAACCCAATCGGCGAGCCGACCAGCCCGTAGCGGGAGAAAGCGTAGTATAGGCCGATCGCCACGACTATTCCCGGCACGATAAGCGGCGAAAGAACGAGCGCTGTCGTGAGAATGCGTATCGGGCGAGGCAGGCGAACAATGCCGATCGCGGCAAGGGTGCCGAGCGTGGTCGAAAGCGCCACGACAGTTGCCGCCACCCAGAGGCTGAGCCAAGTTGCGTCCAGCCAATCAGAATCCCCAAAATAGGCTTCATACCATCTGAGGCCAAAGGCCGGTGGTGGGAAAGTGAGATACGCCGCCGAGGAGAAGGAAAGCACGAACACAACAACAATTGGAAGAGCAAGGAAGAGCAGGATAAGCGCAACGATCAACGATGGCACGAGCCGAATAGCACTCATCACTTGCTTGTCCTAAACGCGTTGCCCACGCCAGGCAGGAACTGGGCAATGGCGACTAGGCCGAGCGCGATCGCGAGCAACAATGTGGAAAGAGTGGCAGCGTACCCCCAGTGGAGTTGATCGACTTCCTGAGCAATCAACATCGAGAGTGTAATATCACGAGAGCCGCCCACCATGGCCGGCGTAATGTAGAATCCGAGCGCCAACACGAAAACCAGCAGCATGCCAGCCGCCACGCCTGGCATTGACAGAGGAAACGTCACTTGCCTGAAGGTGCCCCACGGCGTGGCGCCGAGACCAGAGGAAGCCAGCGCCAGCGAGGGATCAATCTGCCGCAGCGCATTGGCAATCGGCAGGATCATATAGGGCAACAAGATGTGGATCGTTGCGATCTCCGTCGCAAGCGTCGTGTTGAGCAGCCGGAGCGGCTGTTCAATCACGCCGAGCGCCATCAGCGCCTCGTTGATGATGCCGTGGCGGCCGAGCAAGACCATCCAGGCATACGTGCGTACCAGCACCGACGTCCAAAACGGTAGCAGGACTACAATCAGGATAAGGGGCGCGATTGACCGGGCGCGAGACAGAGCAAGTGCCACCGGATACCCCAGTAACAGGGTGCTGAGCGTCACCACAAATGACGTGCTGAGCGTGATCCAGAGAACTTTGAGAAAAACGACGTCGCCTGGCAATGCTACGTAGTGGTCCAGCGACCAGTTCGGATCGTTGAGGCTGCGCAGCAGCATCGACACGACCGGAATGGCATAGAACACGACCATGTAGAGGATCAGCGGCGCGGCGAGCAGTAGCGGAGCGAGCCACGACATCTCGCGCCCCCACCTACTCCAGTTCCATCGGCCCGATAAGAGGCGCATGTATGACGTCATGCTCGAGTCAGACATTGGGCGCCCTAGACGATGATCGTGTCCGCGACCGACCAGGCGATCTCTACACGATCACCAACGTCACGGCGGCGGACCGTGGCACTGGAAGCTTCCTTGAGCACCATGGAAGTTCCATTCTCGGTCTTCAGCAAGTACCGGCAACGCTCGCCGGCAAACACCGCCTCCGTCACCCTAACAGTGATGCGATTAACAGCGCGTTCGGGCTCAGCAAGCCTTTCGACGAAGCGCAGCCGCTCGGGCCGGGTTGCCAACGTAACCTCCGCGCCGATTGCTGTACGGAGCGAGGTCGCGGCCCGCAGCAGCACACCCTCGCTCTCAGCAACGACTATGTCACCTTCCAAGCCGCGCACAATCGCAGGAAGGAAGTTGGATTCACCGATGAAGCTAGCCACGAAACGATTGCAGGGCCGGTCGTAGAGATCCTCCGGCCGCCCGACCTGCGCGACCTTCCCGTCGTTCATCACGACGATGCGGTCCGACATGGTGAGTGCCTCTTCCTGATCGTGAGTCACATAGATGAATGTGATGCCGAGTTCTGCGTGCAGCCGACGCATCTCAAGCTGAAGATTCTCTCGCAATTGCTTGTCGAGTGCGCCCAGTGGCTCGTCCATCAACAATAGACGCGGCTTGAAGACCAGAGCACGCGCCACAGCCACGCGTTGCTGTTGTCCTCCGGAGAGCTGGCGCGGATAGCGCCCGCCATAGCCTGGCAGATGCATGAGTTCAAGCGCCTCGGCGACCAGCCTTGCCCGCTCCACTTTCGGAACACGACGCTGCTTCAGGGGGAAGGCGATGTTCTCGGCCACGGTCAGGTGTGGAAAGAGAGCGTAGTTCTGAAACACCATGCCGATGTTGCGTCGATAAGGCGGGGTATCGACTACCGACAAACCGTCAATGGCAATGTCGCCCTTGCTGGGAGCCTGGAATCCCGCGATCATCATCAGCGTCGTCGTTTTGCCTGAACCGCTGGGTCCCAACAAGGTGAGGAATTCACCGGATTGAATATCAAGCGACACTCCGGCCACAGCAGCGAATCCGCCGTAACTCCTCTCCAAATTTCTGAGCGACACCGAAGCACCGCGAAGACAACCATCGCCCTTAAGGAGAGCCGAACAGCCCGACGCTTCGTCCATAAGATTCCTCTGGGGTAGCCTTAAAGCACTGGTTGACGACGACAACGAACTTCCCCAAGAGGTACTTGGCGGTTGTGCCGCGATTGTCCCGCCACTGGTCATATTCATAGGACACGAATTGATTTTTCGATTCGGGCGCAGTCGGCAATATCGTTACCCGTTCTCGCGCGACGTCAAGCTTGGGAATCGAGTTGTAGCCGCAGATGCGGCAGTAGGGCCGTTGGCACCGCTGCCTTTGAGATGCCAATGACCCGTGTAGGCTACGCAACTCTTCGGTCCGAGCAGCAGTTCGACCCGAACTCGATGCCGCGCAGGGGCCGGAAGGGGAAAAAGAAGGCATTAGCCCAACATCCATTTGTTGAACTTGGCGACAGCCATGTCTTGATTGGCAATCCACCAATCGTAGTCGTACGGGATCAGTTTTTTCTTGATCTCTGGCGCGCTTGGCAGCAACGCCGTTCGCTCTGGCGGGATATACTTAAAAGCGCTTTCATTAACAGGGCCGTATGGTATGGAGAGCGCAAAACGCGCCTGCGGAATTGCCATGGTCGAATAGGCGACAAACTTCATCGCGTTGGCCTTGTTCTTGGCTCCCTTGGGAACCCCCCAACCGTCACGCCGGGCCACGCCCTGATTCCAGCAAATCGTCGCGGGCACCCCCTGCTCCTGCAATGCAGCCATCCGGCCGTTCCACACCGTGGTCATGACGACCTCGCGATCGGTCAACATCTGCGGCGGCTGAGCGCCCGTGGTCCACCACTTCGTCACGCTCTTCCTGATTTTTTCGTAGCTCGCCAGCGCCTTGTCGACGTCGAGCGGATAGAGCTTGTCGGCGGGTACGCCGGCCGCCATTAGGGCGAACTCCAATTCCGGATGCTCAGAGCCGATGCCGTACAAAGCGCGGCCGCCGGGAAACTTGCTGATGTCCCAGAAATCGGCCCAGCTTGCAGGCGCGGCGCCGTTGAATGCATCGGTGCGGTAGGCCATCACGCTGGCCCAGACCAACATTTCGAGCCCATACTCGGACCGGTATTCTTTGCCGACGCCATCATCGACGAGGGAGTAGTCGATTCTCTCAAAGTAATCGCCGGACTTCATCAGGTTCATGATGGAGCCGTTGCTGAGTTGTACGATGTCCCATTCGACGTTGCCGGTTTCAACCATGGCCTTGACTCTAGCCTGGTCGGCGCCGGGGAGGGCGCGAACCTTTATGCCGGTCAGCTTCTCGAACGGCTCGAAATAAGCTTTCTGCTCCGCCTGCTGCAATGCGCCACCCCAAGTGGCGATACGCACCTCGCCTGAACCCTTGAGGATGTCAGGAACGGCGGTCTGCTCTGGCCAAGCCGATTGTGCACTCGTCCCGCGGCTGACGAAAGGTGCAGCGAGCCCAGCGGTGATAAGGCTCACAGCGCGACGACGATTAATAATCCGGATCGGACGTTCATTCATTAAGGCCCCTCCTTCATTCTCCTACAGTGCGGCTTCGGCGGAAGCGCCTAGAACGATCCATTCGCACGAATGCGGTGAAGGACCGCAGGCAACGCCGGTCATGGCTAGGGCGCTTCTTCGCGTGAAGCAGAACCAGGTAATTTTGGGATCGTAGAGGCGCCCAACGCACAAAAGCGGTGAAAATCGACCATGAAAGCCCAAAATCTTGCGTATGAGACGCCTTCTTGCGTTTTTTTTTCCACGGCAGTCCCACTGTTTTCTTTGGCCTGCCGGAGAACGACGTGGCGCCGCCCCAACACTTCGCTGCTTTCTCACGGAAGTGGCTGAACATTCGATGGGCGAAGACCTTGAGAGGTGAACAAAAGGAACAATCGGCTGCACAGGTTCGGAAATTAGGACTCGCACTTGAAAATTCTCCCGCAGTTCGCATCGCTTTGCTAACGACGGCTTTGTGCGAACGCAACAAATGACGCGATGAGCCAATAAGCCCAACGATAGAACTGGCCTATCGTCCAGGTCAGGTCGAAGAGATAGCCTTAAGCTGTCTTACATCGCCTCGTAGTTCGGGCCGCCGGCGCCCTCCGGCGGAACCCAGGTGATATTGCCGTTGGGGTCTTTCACCTCGCAGGTTTTGCAGTGGACGCAATTTTGGGCGTTGATCTGGTAGCGCGGGCCCGCGCCTTCCTCCACCCATTCATAGACGCCGGCGGGGCAATAGGAGTTCGAGGGACCAGCGAAGACGTCGTGCTCCGACATCTTCTGCAGGTTCATGTCAGCAACCCGGAGATGGACCGGTTGGTCCTCCTCATGATTGGTGTTGGACAAGAACACCGACGACAGCTTGTCGAAGGAGATCTTTCCGTCCGGCTTCGGGTAGTTTTTCGGCGCATGCTGCTTGGCCGGATTGAGCGTCGAACGATCGGGCTTGGAATGAGACTGCGTGCCGAACAGCGAAGCGCCGAACAGCGTGTTGCACCACATGTCGAAGATGCCAAGCCCTGCGCCGATGAAGGTGCCGGACTTCGATAGCAACGGCTTGGCGTTGCGGACGGGATGGAGGTCCTTGCCGACGGAGGACGAGCGCCACGCATTCTCGTATTCGACGAGTTCGTCATTGGCGCGGCCCGCACCGAGCGCGGCGGCGACATGCTCGGCCGCGAGCATGCCGGTGCCCATCGCGTTGTGCACGCCCTTGATGCGCGGCACGTTGACGAAGCCAGCCGCGCAACCGATCAGCGCACCGCCGGAGAAGCTCAGGCGCGGCACCGACTGGTAGCCGCCTTCGGTGATGGCGCGTGCGCCGTAAGCGAGCCGCTTGCCGCCTACGAGCGTACCGCGCACGGCCGGATGGTTCTTGACGCGCTGGAACTCGTTGAACGGCGACAAATAGGGATCGGTGTAGTTCAGGTGAACCACGAAGCCGATCGACACGAGGTTCTCGTCATAGTGATAGAAGAACAGGCCGCCGCCCGTGTCGTTCTTGAGCGGCCAGCCGACGGCGTGCTGGACCAGGCCCTTCTGGTGCTTGGCGGGATCGATCTGCCAGACTTCCTTCAGGCCGATGCCGAATTTCGGCGGCTCGCTCTTGGCATCAAGCGCGAACTTCGCGATCAGTTGCTTTGTGAGCGAGCCGCGCGCGCCTTCGGCGAACAGCGTGTATTTGCCGAGCAATTCCATGCCACGGGTAAAGGAGTCCTTCGGCTTGCCGTCGCGGCCGATGCCCATGTCGCCGGTGGCGATGCCCTTCACGGTGCCCTGCTCGTCATAGAGCACCTCGGCCGCCGCAAAGCCAGGATAGATCTCGACGCCGAGCGCTTCGGCCTTGCGCGCTAGCCAGCGGCAGACATTGCCGAGCGAGCCGATGTAGCAGTGATGATTGTTCATCAGCGGCGGCATGATGAAGTTCGGCAGCTTGATCGCGCCGGTCTCGCTGAACCAGAAGAAGCGATCGTCCTTGACCTGCGTCTTGAGCGGACAATCGGCATCCTCGCGCCAGTCGGGCACGAGCTTGTCCAGGCCTGCGGGGTCGATCACCGCGCCTGAGAGAATATGCGCACCGACCTCGGAGCCCTTCTCCACCACGACGACGTTGAGGTCGGCGTTGAGCTGCTTCAACCGGATCGCGGCGGATAGGCCCGAAGGGCCGGCGCCGACGATGACGACGTCGAAGTCCATGGATTCGCGCGGGGGAAGCGGCTCGGTGGTCATGCTCCTACTCCAATTCGCGACTCGTCAGTAAATTGATTCCAACTGGTTACCATCTTTGTAATCGGTCCAAACGCGCGCGCTTGCAGACCTGGGGCGTTCGTGCACTCCGATGATGTGGCCGAACGACCAACGTCGTAAAGTGAAGCGAAACCAGCTGTCGGTTGACACGCCAATGGAATGACACAGTCGAAGGAAGCCGGTCTCCCGCCGTTCTGGTCGAAATCAACATTGTCAAAAAAATAGGCCTGTCAGTCGTTGGTGTGCTGCCAGTCTCAACTTGCGCAAAACGTGAGGAGCCTCTCTTCGCGAGCGCCGCATCGAATATCGCGCTGCAGCTGCGCGCTAAACGGATCGCTCAGGAACTGCAGTATTGGCAACTTGCCGATAACGGACGATCGAGCGTACCGCGTCCCGCAATTCATCCTTCGTGCTGAGCCTTGCTGGATAATGCGGTCGCCACGGCAGGTCCAGCATGATCGGCCGCGACGCGCGGCCGATTCGTCCAGCTGTCCCGCCCCGAGGACAATGATCCGGGCAGGAACGCTCATCACGCCTTCTTGCGGTAAGCCCAGCAATCGATCTCGACGAGAGCACCATTCCAAAGCTCGTGAACGGCCATCGTCATCCGAGCCGGCGGATTATCGTCCGTCGTGGACGGGAATACTTTTGTGTATTCGGCGTGCATCGCCTCGTAATCACTCCACTTCACCAGATAAACGGTTGCCTTGACAACATCTGCGGAAGTGAGCCCGTTGGCCTCAACGATGTCGAGGAGATTCTTTAGTGCCTGCCGCGTCTGTGCAGCAACTTGCGCGGCCCGGTCGCCGGGGGCGGTGACGAGCCCTCCCGGCGCAGTGCCCAATTGGCCCGCCACATTCAACAAATCACCAGCCCAACGGGCTGGGCTACAAGGAATCTGTTTGCTCATTTTGTGTTCGTACCTTTCGTGATCGACATTCGACAGCGCGAAAAAAGTGAGAGGAGCTGATCAACTTCCAGAAATGCTATTCTGAACATCGCGCAGATTTTCACCGAGCTTTGATCGCTATCGTATTATTTCAAACTCACTTGCGTTTTCCGAGCAGCTTTACAACGCGGTGTTGCGAAAAATCGCTCTGACGCGGCATCCCCCTGCGCCGCGACTACCTAACGGTCAGCGGTGCGCCCGCCAATACGACAGACGCAGTGTTTCTTGGGCTTGCACTACCGCGACGCGCAACGAACGGCAGAACTCGCGGTCATGCAGGAGTCAGCTGATTTCAAGAGGAAATAATATACTAAGGCGGCTGCGCCCGGCGCAGCGTGATCGCGATTGTTGATGATTTACCCGCGAAGGAAAGCAGGAACGCGGGAATACGTGGCGTGCACGCATTGAGTCCGCTTCATCTACTCACAGGTTCACATGCGCGAACCGCATGCGCCGAGGTCGGATCGTTCAATTGTCGCGGACATTCGCCCTGATCTTCGAAAAGTCTGGCGCCGCCGCTACCATGCCCTCATAGGTCGCACGACAATTCTTGGGTTGGCCCAGCGCGCTGTGACCGGCTGTCTAGCCGGTCGGGGGCATTGAGGCAGCGCGGCATTGGGTTCGAGCGTGTCGCATCGAGCGCGATAAAGACAGCGCCGGTCATGCACCGCGGCCCGAGCGTCTAGCTCCCGCCCGAACTGTAGGAGATTCCCAGGTCAGTGTGTCCCAGCCACCTGCTCCCAGACGCGGAAGAAGTTGCCGCCCATCACCTTTCCTACTTCCTCAACCGAGTAGCACTCGGCCAACAAGCCATCAGCGATGGCACGGAAGTTCGCATCCTCACCGAATTCAGCCATATATTCCGGCTGGGGAGCACTTCCCGCCTCCCGGAGAAGGTCGCTGCCGATACCGATATGATCGATGCCGACGAGGCGCCTGATGTGATTGCAGTGGCGCACGAGGTCGCTCAAGCGAGGCATCCACTCGCGGACGAGGATCATGCCGATGACGCCGCCCTTCGCCGCGATGGCCTGGATCTCTTCGTCCGTGAGGAAGCGATCGAAGCCAATCTGTTCTTGCCCATTGTACAGACTCTGAACGCCAGTGTGGCTGCAGATCACGGGGTGCGAAGAGAGCGCGAGGGTGTCCAGGATCGTCTCGGTGTTGGCATGTGCCAGGTCGACGATGATCCCAAGCGCATTGCACTCGCGCACGACCTCACGCCCAAAAGGCGTCAGGCCCCCAGGTGAGTAAGGAAATGTCTGGACGTGCCCAACTTCGTTCGCACGCATGTGAACCAACTGGAGGAGACGCAATCCACGCCGATGGAACTTGTGCAGGTTGTCGATCAGCCCTTCCAGACTGTCCGCCCCCTCGAGAGCCGGCAGCAACGCAAGCTTCCCTTCGCGCTTGGCCGCTCGCACTGCTGCCGGGCTTTCCGCCAGCACAGCGTCGCCATCCTCGATTGTCTTCAGGATCGCCGACAAGCGATCAAGGTCGAGTGCGAAAGGCTCCCCGCGCTTCGGGCGGTACCGGCCGCGAAAGGCCGCTCCGGACCCGGGCGGGTATTGGCCGGATTCGTCGCGCTTCACGCAGCTATACGTCGCGTCGCCGACGAGGCTGCAGACGACAAGGTCCATGAGGCTGCGGCGATATCGTTCGAGCTCGTCGGGCCCGATGCGCGGCACGCCGGGCCAGCAGAAGCCACTCGGATGGGCGTGCACGTCGACGAATACTGTCTGCTGATGGATCTGTTCCAGTCGATCCGGGCGACTTGCGTCAACCATATTTGTCTCCGTCATACGCCGCAGCGCTCCACTATAGAATTGTATCGAACCTAGCGTATGCTCGCTTTTGCATCCCAGGCGGAAACACTAAGAGCGATGCGACCGAGAAGGAATACCGCAAGGAAAATGCTCTCGAGCAGCGGCAGACACGAACGCCAAGCAGCCGAAACTCCGGTCGCAAGGTTTCCTTTCGCCGAGATCACTGGACCCGCCATGCCAGCCAGCGTTCCCCAATGCGTTCGAGATTGGTCTTGCCGTCAGGGCGCTTGGCGGCAAGCCAAGCGGAATCCTCGTGGACCACCTTCGCGGCATTCTCCGGATTGATGCTGAGCAGCGGAACGAGATCCGAAGGCAACTGCTTCAGCTGATTTGTATTTGGTCCAGGGTACCCGGTTCCCAACGTAAAACCCGCGGCAATAGCGGCTCGATTCAGGAAGGCAATCAGCTTCTGCGCGTTTTCGGTGTTCGGTCCACCTTTCAACACGACCCCATACGTGTAACTCACGTATGCGCCATCCCAAGCCATCTGAACGGGTGCTCCTTGACGAATTGAGCTGATCGTTCGACCGTCGAAGCAACTTGTCATTACGACTTCCCGGTTGATCAGCAACTGATTTGGCTCGCTGCCCGCTGTCCACCACTTCGCTACATGCGGCTTGATTTCGTCGAGCTTCTTTAGTGCCCGATCGATCTTGTCATCAGTCAGCGGCCAGATGTCTGATTTCGCCACCCCATCGGCCAGCAAAGCAATCACCATGTCGACTCTTGCGGTGGCTGCCAGGCCGGTGAGACCACGCGGACCAGGGAAGGTTTTGACATTCCAGAAGTCGGTCCAGTTTTTGGGCCCGTGATCCCCAAACGCCCGCTTATCGGAAACGAGCAACTGCGCCGATGCGAACACCGGGACCGCCGTCTTGAGACGGACCGATTCGGGTGTCCCCTCCAGGGACTCAGAGTCCCACAAGCTGTAGTCGATGGGTACGAACATGCCTGCGTCGTCCATGGGCGGAAAAACGGCCGCCTGCAAGAAAGCCGTATCCCAATCGACCCGCCCCGCCTGGTTCATCGCCTTGACCTGAGGGTCGGAAACATCAGCAATCACGTCGACCACCTTGATCCCGGTTGCTTCCGTAAACGGGTCGTAGACGTATTTGCGAATTCCCTGAGTAAACAGACCGCCATATGAGAATGCGACGACTTGGCCGGAGCCGGCGAGCTTATCCTTGGCAAAGGCGGCCGTGGATCGCGCAATGGCCGGAACAGCCATAGACGCGGCTGCGGCCCGCAAAATGTCCCGGCGATTGAATTTCGATTTCTCATCGGGAGCCGAATTTCTGCTCTTCGACAGCCCTTGCGGCGCTGAACATTTGTTGTCCATGACGATGTCCTTCCCTAGCAGCCGAACATTGAGCATAAAACTGAAGCACTTTAAGCGAATTTCAAGATGAATACCTGCATCCATTCGGCTTTGCTGCTCGACTTCTGCGCCCCGGCGCTTTCTTTTGCCGGAATTGAAAGCACGTCGCCTCGGGACCGATGAAATGCGCAAAAGCGGGTGGCGTTCGCGCCTTACAGATCCTCAGAGGGGTATTCTCGTTGAGAGCGGCAGGCGTTTGGGCGGCTCATCAAGTGCGGCCCACCTAATGATTGCCGCCAGCTTCAGATCCACCGTTTGCAGGCACCCATCCAACGCGCGCGGCATCGCTTTGTGGCACGGACGTCAATCTTCGAGGCGGAGGGTTCCTTGGTCCTGGCCGAGCAGCGTGGCCAGTATTTGACCTTGCTCAATCTGACGCAATTCATTCGTCGCACGATGCGCTCGACTCATCTGCTCGCCGAAGAGCACCTTGGAATTTTCCGGATTTCGCCTCTTGCACGAGGGTTTTGGCTGAAGCAGGTCGCCCCTTTGATACCTTTGACGATCTAGGATGAGTCGTCGCGAGCGCCATGCCAGCAATCAAGAAATCGCGCACGTAGGCCAACGAGATAGCTCCAGCTGAATCGCTGCGACTGCAGCGTGTGCACGGCAAGAATTGTAACGGACGACTCCGCGTTTCCAGCGTCCGAGAACCGGCATGGCATGACCCATGCCGGACCCTCGTACGTTCACCCGCGCTTCTTGAGACCTAGAATTGCCCGCGCCTCAGCGGGTGTGGCGACGCTGGCGCCCATGCGCTCGATGATCCCAACCGCATTCTCGACGAGTTCGGCGTTGGAGCCGAGCACGCCACGTCGAAGATAAATGTTATCTTCTAATCCTACCCTGACGTGGCCGCCCATATTGACCAGCTGTCCGACCATTCGCATTTCGTCTGGACCGCAGCCAAATCCCCCCCAGACGGCGCCCGGCGGTAGGATCTCTCGCATCGCCTGAAGAGCGATTGGAACGCCGGGAGCGCCATAGCCTGTGCTGAGACAGAACTGGAAAAGAGGCGGCGCCTCAATCAGCTGTTCAGATATCAGTCTCTTGGCAGTTTCAATATGGCCGAGATCAAAGCATTCAAGCTCGGGCTTCACGCCGGCTTCTCGCATGAGCTTCGCGAGTTCTCGCAGGTCCGACATTCGTGCGACGAATATGCGTTCCCCGAACGCCATCGTGCCGCAATCCAAGCTGCTAATCTCGGGCTGAAGTTTGACGGCATGAAGACAGCGCCCCAAGGGCTTTTTGAGCGTACTTGTCTCGCCAATCTTTGCCGGCTCAATCGAATCGAGCACGAGTTCGCCATCCATTCCGCTCGTCAAGTTGATGATGACGTCAGTCGATGCGTCCCGAAGCTTCTTGACGACCTGCTCATAGAGGTCAAACCGGTTCGATGGGGCTCCGGTCTCTGGGTCGCGGACATGAATGTGAACGACCGCGGCACCGGCCTTCGCAGCGTCCAGAGCCGCATCTGCGATTTGGGACGGCGTGATGGGAATCTTTGGATGTTTCGCAACAACGGCGGAATTCCCTCCGGTCACTGCACATGTGATGACAACTTTCTCTGACATTAAGAGCTCCTTTGTTGATACTTTTTCATGTGATCAGCGGCGACGAAGGCATACTAGGCGGAGTGTTTTCGAGTGCCACCGTGGCAGTGCCTGTAACAATTTTGCTTCGGCAAGAAGCGCACATCGTTGCCTGTGATCGGTTCAGACCCCGTGGTTCGATAGTCCCGCGCGGCGCTGCGCTAGGAGAATCTCGACCACCATCCTGTCGCGGGCCGCCGCAAGTTCGGTTCTGCTACGGTCGGCGGACATGGCGCGGCTCCCCTCTACCATCGCCCGGATGAATTCAGGCGTGAACTCTGGAGGTTTCAGGTGAGAGAGAGACGGTTCGCTCCCCTGATAAAAGCGCTCGAAATAAGCGCCGATACCGGCGGGATTTCCCATGTTGCGCACCATACAGGGGCCAATTGCGCTCCAACGTGGGGCGAGACCATGCACCACTGCGGCATCGATCTGCTGGGGCGTTGCGTGGCCCTCAGCAACCAGGTGCATTGCCTCCCGTTCCAGCGCCGCCTGCAGATGGTTGGCGATGAAGCCGGGAATTTCGTGATCCATTCGAATGACGACTTTCCCGATCGACTGATAAAACGCCTCCGCAGCGGCGAGTGCCTCCGTGCTGGTGTGGGCTGCACCGGCCACCTCAACCAGCGGGATCAGATAAGGGGGGTTAAACGGGTGGCCGATGACGACCCGCGGCGATCGTGAGCCTTCTGCCTGTAGTTCGGCAATAGTGAACCCGGAGGTGGACGTAGCGATGACCGCATCGGCCGGCACCAGCGGTTCGATCTCGGCATAGAGTTTTCGCTTTAACTCCAGCCGTTCGGGAGCACTCTCTTGCACGAAATCTGCGGCAGTGACAGCCTCGGCCGCTGTCTTCGCCCAGGTCAGACTGCCGCGATCCCCGGCACGCGCTCCGAGGCGCTCCTGGGTCGGCCAAGCCGTCTTGAGGAGTTCATCGAGGCGATCCTTTGCATCTGGCGCCGGATCCCAAACGACCACGTCGAGCCCACGCGCCAGAAAGTGCGCGACAAACCCGCCGCCAATGATTCCCGTGCCAATGCACGCGACACGGCGAATCCGGTCTGGCCCACGAAAAGCGCTCATAGTTTTGCCTCGTCTCGGTTGCGCTTGCCAAACTGATAAATTGTCATTTGATTGATCCCTTCTCTCGCATCGGGAGTTTACGTAGACCCTGTTGGCTTATGCCTCGATTGGGCCGCGCTGACGGATGAACTCCGTTGGACTTTTACGTGACTAAATCTGGCTTCAAACCATTGCGGTCGTCGGCCCCGCGCTATCTACCCTTCCAAACAGGGGTGCGCTTTTCGGCAAAGGCCCGAGCACCTTCAAGGCTGTCCTCCGACCCATAGAGTACGTCGACAGTCGCAAGCTGACGGCGTGTCAACCGGTTCATGGCGTCTTGAAACGAGAGCGCTTCAGATATGCGCGCCGTTTCCTTGATAGCGGCAAAGACCAACGGCGGGCCGTTAGCGAGTAGGCGTGCGACCTCCCACACCCGTTCCTCGAGTTTATCGTTGGGCAGCACTTCGTTCACCAGACCCCAGCGATGCGCCTCAGCAACATCCATCCAGCGCCCAGTGAAGAGAAGCTCCATTGCAATGTGATAGGGCATGCGTTTCGGCAGCCTGACCGATGCCGCATCCGCCAAGGTTCCCGCACGGATCTCCGGCAGCGCAAAGGAGGAATGATCGGAGGCGTAGATCAAGTCGCAGGAAAGCGCCAACTCGAAGCCGCCGCCAACCGCCATACCGCTGACGCAGGCGATTACAGGTTTGTTGAGGCCGCGCAGTTCCTGCACTCCGCCGAATCCGCCGATGCCCCAGTCACCATCGGCCGTCTCGCCCTCCGCTCTCGCCTTGAGGTCCATCCCGGCGCAAAAGAATTTGTCACCGGCGGTCTTGAGAACGGCAACACGCAACTCTGGATCGTCGCGGAACGCCTTGAAGGTTTCGCCCATCAACCGCGAGGTCTTGGGATTGATGGCGTTAGCCTTGGGCCGGTCCAGGGTGACTTCGAGAATTGCGCCTTCGCGATGGGTCCTGATCGCATCAGACATTCTTGTTTTCTCCGTATACGAGCAACGCATCAGCGATCCAGGCGCCCTTGCCTTCGGCACAAACGATCAGCGGGTTGATGTCGAGTTCCTCGATCTGGGCATTCTGCTGCACGAAGGCAGCGATGTCCGCTATGGCCTCGATCGCCGCTGTCACGTCGGCCTTGGGCCGCCCACGGTATCCTTCGAGCAAAGGGTAAAGCTTAAGGCGGCGCAACGCTGCATCAATGTCACTGTGTGTTGCCGGCAGCATCAGCGTCGCACTATCGCGCAAAAGCTCGACCAACACGCCGCCTGAGCCCAACGTCATCACCGCGCCGAAGATTGGATCGCGAGTGAATCCGACGATGAGTTCGGCGACACCATCGCGCACCATGCGCTCAACATAGAGCTCACTGGCGAGAGGCAGCAGATCGCGTGCCGCGCTGTTGATGCTTTCAGCGTCCCTGAGGTTGAGCCGTACCGCCCCAACCTCAGATTTGTGGCTGACGCCAAGCGCCTTCAGAGCGACTGGGAAGCCGATCGCCTGGGATGCGGTCACCGCCTCGGCCGCACTACCGGCGCGCATGCCTTTGGGCACTGGCAGCCCGGCCTCGATCAGCCGCGCCTTCGCCTCTGCTTCATCAAGCGTAATACGGCCGACTGCGCGTGTGCCCGACCCTACAGTGTTGACCGGTCGGGCCTCTGGCTCACGCCAAGCGGAGCCAATGAATGCGGCCGCTTGGGCGGCATCCAACGCTTCCGGAACGCCGAACAACGGTGTGACGCCCCGCGCCATCAGTTCTGTGGCATAGTCTTCAGGCATGTTCTCGTGCAGCGACGTGACGATTGCTCCCTTCGCCTTGTTTGTCTTCAGCGCAGCTTCGAATGCGCGCACGATCGTCCAATAGGGACCAGCGTTCGAACAGCGGTCGGGACGCTGGAAGTCGAGCACCGCCATGTTCAGATCGAAACCGCCCGACACCATTGCGGTAAAGGTCGCGGTCAACGCCGGCTCGTTGTTCCACGTGAACGTGTTGTAGTCGAGAGGGTTGGCCACCGCCACCAGGGGACTGAGTGTTGATCGAACCCGTGCGCGGTGCTCCTCAGTGAGGCCAGGGAAACGCACCAAGCGACCTTCCGCTGTGTCGGCCATTATTGACGCTTCGCCACCCGAATAGCTCATTGACGAGAGGCGATATCCCGACAAGGGCCCGGTAACGTGCAACAGTTTCAGCGACTCAATAAAAGTGGGAAGGGAATCCACCCTGGCGATTCCGAGCCGCTTCAGGAACGCACCGGATGCGGCGTCGGAACCAGCAATCGAAGCCGTGTGCGAAATTGTCGCCAGTCGAGCCTGCTCCGAACGGCCGGCCTTCATGGCGATAATAGGCTTTCTTAACTCTCGCGCCCGTGCCGCCAGTCTTTCGAAACCGGCCACTGAGTCGAAGCCTTCGATGTGCAAGCCGAGCGCGGTTACGCGCGTATCTTCGATGAGGCCCTGCGCAATTTCAGAAAGGCCGGTCTGCGCCTGATTTCCAGCAGTCATCAGAAACGCAATAGGCAAACCGCGCTTTTGCATCGTCATGCTGATGGCGATGCTGGAGGATTGGGTGATGATGGCCACGCCACGTCCACCCTCGGCAAGTCGGATTCCGCCATGCTGGTCCGGCCATAGAAGCGCGCCGTCGGTGTAATTGATCAAGCCGTAGCAGTTGGGACCGATGATCGGCATTTCGCCGGCGGCGGCGACCAATTCGGCCTGCAGTCTCTCGCCGTCTTTATCGTCGGCTTTGGTCTCGAGGAAACCAGCGGCAAAGCAGACAACACCTCCGGCATTACGCTCAGCCAGCGCCCTGATCACCTCTATGCTGAGGTGCCGGTTGACGCCGACCCAAGCAGCATCCGGCGAGCCGGGTAGCTCCGCCACGGAACGATAGGCTTTCCTACCGGCAACCTCGTCCTTGGTGGGGTGGACTGGCCAGATCTCTCCGGCGAAACCCATCTTGATCGATTGCGTGACGACAGTTGCTGCCTGCTTACCGCCGAACACGGCGACCGATTTGGGCCGCAGAAGACGCTCAAGCTTGCTCATTGATCAGCCCCTTTGCTCAGCATCGCCAGCGAAATGAGATAGAGGCATTTTCGGTCCTCCGCCCAATTGTGCTCGATGCGGAGCGGTGCAGGCCGCCCGACCGGACGGCGTGATGACGCAGACCGAAGTGCTAAACATGACATTCGAATTCGACTGGAGTTTTTCCTCACTTGACTTGGCCGTTGATGAGCCCTCCAAGGCCAGCAAGTCGCTTCAGATGATGGTCGGCATCGCCAAATAGCAAGTCGAGCATGGTCACATGCTTGAAATAGTGGCCGATGCTGTACTCCATGGTCATTCCAATGCCGCCATGGAGCTGGATCGATTGATGGCCGATTGCCTTCGCGGATCGGCCGATCTGGACCTTTGCCGCGGAAATGGCACGCTCGCGCTCGATGACGTTGTCCTCGCCCACCATCATTGTGGCATACATGGCCATCGAGCGCGACTGCTCCAAATCGACAAACATGTCGACCGCACGATGCTGCAGCACCTGGAAGCTACCGATCTTCTTACCGAACTGCTCGCGCGTTTTGAGGTAGTCGAGCGTGATCTGCTGCATTGTTTCAAAACAGCCGACAGCTTCCGCGCAGAGCGCTGCGACCGCCTCGTCCGCTATCCGGGAGATGATTGGAAACGCGCCTTCTGGATCGCCAATGACGTCAACATTCTTGACGCTTACATTCTCAAGGGTGATTTCGGCCGCACGCAGACCATCCTGTGTCCGATAGCCGCGGCGGCTAAGGCCTGGCGCGTCGGCATCGACAATGAAGAGACCGATCCCGTTCCTCTCGCGTGCATCTCTGGAGGTGCGCGCAGAGACGACGATCTTATCGGCAGTATCGCCGTGGAGGACGAGGCACTTGCTTCCGTTTAGTATCCATTGGTCGCCGTCTTTTTTCCTCGCATGCGTCTCGACGTCAAAAAGATCGTAGCGCGACTGCGGCTCGGCGTAGCCGAAGGCGCACTTCAATCGGCCTTCCGCGATACCGGGGATCAGTTCGGCTTTCTGTGCTTCGCTTGCCCCGAGCCGAAGCAGGCCCCCGACCAGGACAACCGTCGCGAAGTATGGCTCGAGGATCAGCGACTTCCCGAATGCCTCCATCGCAATCATGGTCTCGACGGCGCCGCCACCGAAGCCACCATGATTTTCCGGAAATGGCAATGCGAGCAGCCCGATTTCTGCGTACCGCGCCCACATTTCGTCGCTATAGCCTCTTGCGTCAGCCTGATAGATGCGACGCTTCTCAAAGCCATAGCTGTCGGCCAACAGGCGTTCCACGCTATTTTTGAGGAGTTGTTGTTCCTCGGAGAGATCAAAGTTCACGATAGAAATTCTCCTGAATGAGGGCGCCTGGCCGATCTCCCATCACAGGCCGAGGATTGCTCTTGCGATGATATTCTTCTGGATTTCTCTCGACCCCGAATAGATTGATGCCGCGCGGCTGTAGAAATAGCCGGGCGCGGTCGTCGCAGCCCAATCGGGGCCGATCGGCGGCTCGTTACCTTCGAGTTGTTCTTCTGAAAGATAAGGAAGGGCGTAAGGACCGGCGACATCCATCAGCAACTCCGCAATGTCCTGCTCGATTTCGGCGCCCTTGAGCTTTAGGATGGAGCTTGCGGGATCCTGCGCACTCTTCTGCTGCCTCGAGGCGTTCGCTAACACCCGAAGCTGCGTCATTTCGAGCGCCTTCAGCTGGATCTCGACGGCGGCGATCTTTTCGCGAAACCAGGCGTGGTCTATTAATGGCTCCCCGCCGACGCAGGACCGTGCGGCAAGGTCCTTGATGCGACCGATGCTTTCCTTGGAAGAGGTTACGCCAGCGTCCGAAAACCGTTCATTGGCGAGAAGGAACTTAGCGTAGTCCCAGCCCTTGTTCTCTTCGCCGACCAAATTCTCGACCGGAACACGAACGTTGTCGAAGAAGATCTCGTTGACTTCGTGACCACCGCTGATCAATTCGATTGGGCGCACCGTAACACCAGGTGTCTTCACATCGACCAGGAGGAAAGAGATACCCTGCTGTTTCTTCGCTTCGGGATTTGTCCTCACCAAGCAGAAGATCCAATCAGCGTATTGCGCCCAGGTCGTCCAGGTCTTCTGACCGTTGACGATATAGTGGTCGCCGTCACGTACGGCCCGCGTTCTGAGCGAGGCGAGGTCGGAGCCGGCGCCTGGTTCTGAGAAGCCTTGGCACCACCAATCCTCAGCGTTGGCGATACGCGGCAGGTAGTACTTCTTCTGGGCCTCATTGCCGAAGGTGTAGATTACGGGGCCGACGAGAGACTCGCCGTAGCCAAACTGTGTCCACGCGGGAAACGCCCGCACCTCCTCCGTGAAAATGTAATATTGCACCGGGGTCCAGCCCGTCCCCCCGCACTCCTTTGGCCAGGTGGGGACGCCCTTCTTGTAGAGGACGCGCACTCCGGCGGCCTTGTCGTCCTTTGACAGCTTTCGCCCTTCAGCCAATTTGCGCCGCAACTCCGGCGGCATGCTGTCACGCAAGAGCTGTCGTACTTCTTCGCGGAAAGCCCGCTCTTCTTCCGTGAACGCGATATCCATCGATTTCTTTCGGTTGGAAATCTGGCTTCAATCTCAGCGCTGCCGGATGCTGGCGCCTACGCGCTCGGGACGAGGCAACTTGGCGTGCCGCTCGGCAAGCTCTAGCAATCGCTCGCGAACCTCGCCCCGCACGGGCGCGCTACGCCGGCTGCTTGCGTCGACATGAATTAGCATCTGCTCCGACATCGCGACCGGCTTCTGGTCCGCTTCACGGGTGAGAACGTGAAAGACATGAAGGCGCTTGTCCTGGGCACCGAGCACCTGCGTGAGAACCTGGGCACGGTCGCCGGCGTGCAACTCTCCGAGGTGGAATAGGTGGGTCTCGACCGTGTAGAAAGCACCGCACCTTGACCGGTACTCGCTGTCTATGCCGACATAACGTTCCAGGGTGCCGGTGGCTTCACTGAAGAGCTGGAGGTAACGACTCTCATTGACGTGTCCGTTGCTGTCGAGCCAGTCAGAGGGCATTTGGGCTGGCGGCATCCGCAGTGGTCCGCAGCCGTCGTCGATCTGGAAGTTGGCCTCACGCAGCCCCTGCTCCCAAAGCGCAACCGTCTCGCCTGCACCATAGCCTTGTGAACGGAGTCCTTGCAGAAGGGCTACGTAGCAGTCGTCGCGGTTCTGTTCGATCTCGAGGCTACCAAGCTTCTCGCCTCGGTCGTCTGCTTGCTGGGCGAGCTTGTCGAGGAAAGCATCCGTGAGCTCTGGCACCTCGGTGAGCTTCGACCACGGCCACTTTAGCATCGGCCCCCATTGCTGCATGAAGCGGCGCATGCCGTCTCCCCCACCGGCAATGCGGAAGGGTCCCATGATCGCCCGGCGCAGCCCGAAGGAGTAGCGGATGGCGTCATCGACCTCCTGCACTGTCGCCAGGTTATCGTGCACCAACCAGAGCGCCTCGCGCCACATTGCCTCTTGGAGCCGGTTTGCGATGAAGCCGTCCACCTCTTTGCGCACCACGAGCGGGTGCATTCCGAGTCCCCGGTAGATCTCCGCCGCCCGCTCCAGCGCCTCGGGTGCCGTCCTCTCTCCACCGCAAAGTTCGACCAGCGGCAGCATGTAGACTGGGTTGAAGGGGTGCGCGACAAGAAAGCGCTCCGGCCGATCCATCTCAACCTGCAGCAGGGATGGGCGTAGCCCTGACGTGGATGAGCAGATCAGCGTCTCCGGCGCGGCCGCTCGACTGGCGGCCGCGAGCAGCTGCTGCTTGAGATCCAGCCGCTCCGGCGCCGACTCCTGCACGAGTTCGACGCCCTGAACCGCGTCCGCAACTGACGTCGCAACCGACAGACGCCCCTCCGGCGGCAGCGCGAGTCGCGTCAATCGCCGATATGCGCGCCGCGCATTGGCCAACTGCTGCTGCACGCCCTCTATTGCACCAGGCGCGGGGTCATGCAGCCGCACGTCCACCCCGTTAAGAACAAACCGGGCGGCCCAGCCGCCGCCAATCACTCCGCCCCCCAACAGCCCGACTGTTCGCAGCCACCTCTTAGACATGACCTTCACCTCACCGGTCCATGCGGGTTCCGCTCTACCGCAGTCCCACTCCCCGTAACCGCGCAGGTGATGAACACCTCCGAGATCATTCCCACCCAGTACGGTCGCTGAAAAACATCCCTGTTCAAACACGGGCAGCGACAAATTTTATCTCCTGAACTTGTACTTTCCTCCTTGATCGGGATTTGGCCGATATAATCAGTCGCGAAGCAGAAATTCTGCGCATCGTCGGCACCGGATGAAGTTTTTCTCACGTCGAACTCAACATTGACGCAAGGAAGCCACATAAGCCGGGACGATCGCCGCAACGAGAAGAATGTCCTGAGAGCCTTACACCGCTGCGCGCAGGAACGGATGCTCATCAGGTACTGCAGCGGGCGTCCATTTAATCAACGCGAAAAGCCGGATTGCACCCTCCGCATTGGCAATGCCAGCGGAGCGCCCATTGAGAACAGAGAGGATCGCCGATGCCGAGGACAGAGCCAACGCGAGCAAGTCGGCAAACTCTCTCTCGACAATTCGCGCGTATTTATCGAAGCACCATCGCTATCAATCGATGAAGCCTAGCGGCTTTGGATCCGGCAGCATTGAGAGCGCTCAAAAAAAGGGCCACTCCGGAAGGAATGGCCCGCAAGTGGTGGGAGGAACGCCCACGCGAGAACTCTGAAATCAGGCCGCAGCCTGATCAAACAGCGAGATGCACAGCGAGCACTCGCCTTGAATCTCGATAGTCAGTACCCTCGCGTCAGGTCGATCACATTATGCAAGGGCTTCTTATCGATGAACCGCTGCAGGTTAGCGGCGAAGATCTCGAACAGGCGCGCGGAGTAGTCGCTCGGATACCCTGAAACGTGGGGAGCGACGAGGACATTAGGCATTGTCCAGAGCGGACTGTCGGCCGGGAGCGGTTCTTGCTCAAATACGTCGAGAAGGGCACCTGCTATGGTCCCCGCTTGCAGTTCCTCCACAAGCTCGCTCTCCGCAACGACTGACCCGCGAGCAATATTAACTAGAAAGGCACTGCGCCGCATAAGACGAAGCTGCTCACGGCGGATTAGCCGGGTCGTTTCGGGAACGAGGGGAACGGCAAGCACAACGAAGTCGGAGAGTTGCAAGAGTTCTGCAAGGCCGTCGGGCGGGAGGAGCCTGTCGACGCCGTCCACCGGCGTGCTCACATCGCGCTTCGTGCCGAGAACTGTCATCCCCGCGCCTTTGCCGCGGCGGGCGATGGTGGCCCCGATCGAGCCCAGCCCGACCACGCCGAGCGTCTTCTGCGAAATCGGCGGCACCGGTCGCGTGTGCCATTCCTTGCGAGACTGCTCCCGCATGAACCGCGGGAAGTCCCAGTGCATCATGCCAATGCCCGTCATTACAAAATCCGCGATGGATTCACCATGGACGCCCCGGGCATTGGTGACCATGAGATCGCGGATACGGTTGCAAGTCGGCAAGATCGCGTCGATGCCTGCGGAGGTCGACTGGAACCAGCGTAGCCGACGGGCCTTGTCCAAGACCTGGGGAGGAAAATCGATTCCGGAGCCCACAATGACATCCGCATCGGCGACTTGGGCTTCGAGCGACGCAGTATCTTTGGCACTCAACACGTGCACCCCGGGAAAGCGTTCACGGGCGAGGCGAGCGACCTCGGAACCATGCACCAAGACAGTGACCGTATCGCTGGCGGAAAATGTGGAGGATGTCATCACCGGCTCGTCCTTGTTGCGCGAATAAACCGAAACGATTTTTGAGCACCAGCGCGCGCTGTGCTTCCCTCAACGGCACAGGTGATGAACACCTCGGAAATCAATGCACCTTCTCCTGTCGATAGAAGCCCGACGTGTTCCCGACCCGAGCTCAGCGATCATTTTGCGGGAAAGGTTGTATTCTGCTGAGGGATCGGAAATCGACCAATGTGGTCGGTTACATGCCGAAATTCTGCGTATTGTCGGCAGAAGATGAAGCTTTTATCGCCTCAGGCGGTAAGCTAACGCGAACAAGAGCCTTAAGCCCAGTCGCGTCCATTTCCAGATAGCCACGGGCTCCGTCACCAAGCACGCCAAGGCCATGCCGGCGCGTCAGATGAGCAGCGCACGACATCCAGCGCACTAGGTGTACGCTTTGAGGATAAAGGAGTTACCGCTGTCTGCGGTGCCGGGAAAACGTCGCCTGTCCAGCCATCGAAATCAGTTGAACCCGAGCGATGGAAGGGCAACGGTCGTGTGTTCATCACGGCGCTTTGCTCTTCCATGCCGACCACTCTCATTCTGCTGCTTCCCCATCAAGCCAGAATGCATGAGCGGGCAAGGCTCGACTGCGCCGCCTGAATCCGCGCGGCCAGCAAAGCAGGACCCGCGCTCCATGCCAGCATGAACCACTCGCGCCAGGCGGGCCAAAGGCCGGGTGAGGCAATTAAGGATCAGCGCATTTCACGGTCGATCCCGCTTTACTACTCCTGCTTGTATCACGTACAAGTCTGTCGGCCCGGGGTACCGCACATCTTGAGCCAATAATGTTGGGGGCCTGAGATCATGCAAAGCTCAACCGGCCGCTTCGAAAAGGTGCAAAGTCAATGCTCTGGCGGCCTACGACTTACGGCGAGCGCGCATTTTTACATATCTACGGAGCCCTCGGTCGCCATGTGATCGTCGATGCATCCTTCGGCACAACGCTGGACTTTTTGGTGAACGAGCGATCGTTCCAGGAGTTTGCGAAGCTACATGCAACTATTGAAACATTCATCAGGTGCATGCGGGCGGCGGTCTATCTGCAGCCGGAGATCGGCCATCTCGCGCCCGCAGAATACGGCCGACAACTCGGTAAGCGTGACTACGTACCACGCAGCCTCTCGTCGGATCGCCGCTTCTGTGAATTGCTCAAGCAGACTGCAACAGTTAGCTTCGAGGCGAAAGCCGCTCCCCCTGCTGTCGCCAAGGATATCAAAGACGGGACCTCGGACGGGACCACAAGATGCTACCTATGTGGAATCAAGCTGACGAAGGCTGGGCCACAGCATTCCAGATCGACCGTGGAGCACCTGTGGCCTTTGAGCCTGGGCGGCGAGTCGATTGAGGCAAACCTCATCGCTGCCTGCCAGGATTGCAACACCAAACGCGCGAATTCGATAACTTGGGCTTGGGGGCCGGTACAGTCCACCGACTACCGACATGACCCGAAGATCAATCCGGACGTCCAACTACGCATATCATTGGCGATGGCCAAGCTGATGCTGGAAGCCTCCGGAGGGCGCAGGGGTGGTCGTTGTTCGCTGAAGGAAGCGGCCCTGCGGCTTGCTCCGCTGTTTCCCAATCTCGACATCAAAGATCGTCGGCATCGGGTCTATTTCGAATTATTCGATGAAGTGAGGAAAGCCGGATGAAGAGTCCGTCAAAAGCCAAGACGTTTGACTATTACGCTCTAAGCTATTCGCAACGGGGGACAAAGAACTCCCCGAAGTTCATTATGTTTCACGCGCCAGCGGCTGAGATCATCGAATGGGCTGATGTTGATCGGCTAAAGCCAGACAACCGCACCGGAGCGCAGCGCCCTCTTCGAGACCTCAAGGTTAAGAAGGTAGCGAAGTTTCTCGACGCAGACCCACGTAATACGATCCCGACCGCTGTTGTCGTCGCTCTCGATGCTGACGCAGTCAGCTTCAGCGGGAGTGCAGACAAGAAGGATCGCGGACAATGCGGCACACTCGTCATTTCACTGAAGGGCTCAGACAAGCCGGGCCTCATCATTGATGGCCAGCACCGCGCCTTTGGCGTTGCAAAGCACAGCGCCATGCTTCAACTGAACGTGATCGCATTCATCGGCGGAGATGATGCCGAACGCGCATTCCAGTTTGTCGTGATCAACAATAGCGCGACGCGCGTTTCCAGAGATCACATCAGGGCACTCAATCTCGCGTTCGATAAGGACACGCTGAACGATCGGCTGGTGCAGAGCGCGGGCGTCACGTTGGGGATGAAAGATGCGAAATTTGAAGACTACACGTTCGTAGATAGCATCCCACCGTTCAAAGGGCTTTTGGACTGGCCGACCAACAAGCATGGATATATCGCCCCGAACGCTATTGAGAGTGCCTTGGCGGAGACAAGGGACAGAGCGACGTTGCTGGGTATCGAAGACCTGGAGCGCGACTTCTTTCTCGCGATCTGGATGCGCATAAAGGAGCGATTCGGCCCCGCCTGGCGGGCGAACACCGCGGAAAAGCCCAGCCATTTATTGCAAAAAGTCTCCATCATCGTCCTGACGATCTATGTTCTGGACAGTCTTGAGGCTGCACAAAGGATGGCCGATCAGCCGCTGGACTTCGCCAACGAGGAGATTTTTGCGATATCTGTCGACCGTGTGCTCAAGCGCATTCCACTCGAGTTCTGGACGGTCGAATGGCAGCAGAAAGAACTCGACACCGGCGCAGGCCGCGACGTTTTGCTGGAAGCATTGAAAACAATAGACTCGAATGCGCGCTATGGCCGTCCGTGGTACGACCGTGTCGCACTCGTTGATCCCGGCGACCTAACAGAACAATATGATCGGCCACACCCCTCTAAGAAGAAAGCCAAGAAGGCAACGAAGAAGCGGGCGTAGGACAAGATGCGAGAGAGGCCGGGCCCACCGGCTGCTCTTTTTCGTACAAGACAAGCGCCCACATCTGGACGTCGCACAGCGGGCCAACGTGCTGAGGCCGTACCCTCGCCTCTCCGGATCAAGCGACGGCCGAAGTTTCGAGTCTTCTAGTACTTGCCTGTAGCCTCGATAAGAGTGAGTTCTTGGGACTTTATCGGGGCGAGGATTCCGCGGATTGCGAAGATTACGGATCATAATTTACTCGCTCAACGGCACGATGCTAGCTCGCCTGTGATCTGCGGCTGGCGAGCGAGCGGCGGTTGTTAAACAGGCTCGCCCGTTGAACGAACTCTACGACCTCCTCCTCAGGGTTCAGTTCGCGACGACCTCAGCAACAATCTCGTCGAAGCGAGCAATCCGCCGTGCGCTGCTGGTGTCAATTCCCGTGACCCAATAAGGCTCAAAGCCGCCGGGATAATAGAACGCCAAAAACCCGGCCGCCGCAGCCGCCTGCACGTCGCGGTCAAGCTGGTCACCGACCATGAAACACCGCTCACATCCAGCTTTTCGCTTGAGGTCGAGGTAAACCTCGACGCTCTTGCGCACCGAAATCACCTCAGTAATCAGGCTATCGAGTCCATGCTCGGCGAGCAGCGATCGACATCGCTCGGGTCGCTCCTCCGTCACGATGGTTATAGGAACATGAGCTGCCGAAATGGTCTGCAGGCCCGCTCGCACTCCCTCCCGAAGAGGCGGTATCCGCTTCACTAATTCGAGAAATTGGGCTTGCACCTGCTCGAATTCCCCGGCGATCTTGGCACCGGGGCGAGTGACATGTTCCACCACCTCCGCGATATCTTTTCCCGCAAGCACCAGGGCCAAGCCTTGCGCCAACAGACCCGGAGGATATCGTAGATGATCCGGATGAACCGCAGCGATTCGTTGATCGACGGTACGCAGGAAGGCGAGCCCTCGATTTTCGTCGTCTGGCGCGTTGTGGCCCGTGCGCCGTTCCATTTCGCGCAACATCTCCAGTTGAGCAGCCGCAAACACCGCATCGGTATCCCAAAGCGTGTTATCCGCATCGGTAAAGAGATGAGCGCGGTTTGCCACGAGGCTCACTTTTGTAGAGTTGGTGGGGCGGCCTGCTCGGCCGGAGGTTTGGACGGCATGGCCGGCGTATCCGGCGGTGCCGAAGCTGGCGTTGGCCGCGCGGCGGATACCGCCGCCGACGTCTGGGGTGACGCGGCCGGCTCCGAAATCGCTGCCGCCGAAGCTCGCGGTCCGCTGACAGCTTGTGGCGAGCCGACGAACATTACGTTTGCGCCGAACAAGAAAAAGAACAACAGCAGGATGCCCATTGCAATGCGCAGGGCGCCAACTCCGGGGCTTAGAACCCGCAGCTTCTCGGCTACTTTTCCGGCGACAAGATAACTTTCCGCGATATAGCACCGGGCATAGTAAGCCTTGAGATTATCCCCATCGTCCGTCCCCAGCTTGATAAAGGCTTCCCCCCAGTTCGGAGCAGTGACATCCAGGATGCGTTCGTAGAACAGCATCGACGGTGGAAGACCTTCACGGGCGAGGTTCGACCAACTCTTCGGAACGTTGAACTGCGGCTTCACCGCACCCAGGATGAACAGCACGGAAGCTGTCACCAAAAGAACATATGCAAAGAACGCTAGATATGCCGCGATGGTCAGGGCCGATAAGCAATTCGTGGCAGGCGCCTGAAACCCCGGCCAAGGATAGTCGGTCGCGAAGCGGGTGAAGACTGCTCCCACCACGGCGCTCAAGAACGCAATGATCGTCAGCAGTCGAGATACCTTGCCGTCTTCATATTCGGTGAGGGCCTTTACCTCGGTCAAGCTGGCTTTTGCGCCATCGTGGATCCGGTCCAACGCCTTAGGTGGAATCTTCCACGCCTCGAGCTTGCGTATCAACTCGTCGAATGCCGCATCCCGGTTGGCCGCGCTCGGGGGCGTACCCTTGCCGATCATCGTTTTGCCGCTTCTTGAGACTATCGAACCGCCAAAAAGGGTATATCGGTGCGATCCGGGGCTTCGCAACCAGCACACGTCGAAGCCCCAGCAACTTAAAATTCATTTCGTTTCACCTGCTTCGCCCATCTCGGCAGTAGCGTGTCGGCATGTTTGTGCAGGGCCCCTCAAGCTGAAAAAGCTCGTTCGCAGTGCGTTTGCCACCTCGAGTCTGCGGGCGCGGCATGCGGCAACCGCATCGGCCGCGTTTCGAAACGTAGCGCCCCGCGACTGGCCCTTCGACCGGTTCCGGGCGATGGCTTGCGAAAGGTTCGCCACCGGATAGTTCCGGTTGGGTTGACCGGCGGCATGAGCCGGTCTGCCGCAGAAAAGCAGCCGATCGCATCGATGGTAGTGCGCGATTTTGCCAATAACTGCGCCCCTTCTTTTTGCAGTTGATCACTTCCTCCTTCCGCAAATCGCAGTTTGCAATTTCTAAGATGACGGGCTAGCTAAGTTGCCACGAAGACAATATGTTGCGAATCCTGCGGCGGTTCGACGCTTGTATCCTGTGCCGCAAGGGTTCGCCGGTTTCGTCTTTCATTCGAAACCGTGCATTCAAGGGCTTGGCGGGGGCACAGTTATTCATGCAGAAAAGGGCAAAATACCGCTCGGAAAGCAAAGGTTCCATAATACCTAACGGCGTCGTGATCACAACCTGCTCCCATCGCAAGTCAGCGAAACCGACCCACGCTGCGACCCCGTCTTCACTGTCCCACGGAAATCAGTCGACCGTCGCTTCACAATGGATCACCAAGGTCGACGGCCTCCCTAGGTGCGGGGCGGCAGACAGTTTTTACGCCGGTCGCGCATTCGGTCTCGCTAAAGAAGCCGCTAATCTCTCGGCCGCGCGCTTCTACATTCTTTCGGCGGGCCTTGGCATCGTGCCGGGCTCTCGGCCGATACCCGCGTATGGATTGACGATTTCGCCGCGGCATGAACAGTCAGTTCTTCGAAAGATCCTCGGAGACTTCGATCCCGCCGACTGGTTTTCGAGCCTTTTGACGAGCGTTCATTCCGATGCGTGGAGTGATGTCGCTAGTGGGAAGTCCGGGCGCATTCTCATGGCGCTTTCACGACCCTACGCGGAGATGGTCGGGGCCAGTCTCGCCAACGCGCCACGGAGAATGCTCGAAAGGCTCAGAATTTTCGGCATTTCGCTTGAGGCCGCATTGCCGGCAAATTTGCACGCGGCCATCGTTCCCTATGACGAGCGCCTCAACGCAATCTTTCCCGGCACGCGTACGGATTTCGCCCAGCGAGCCATGCTCCATTTCGTCAGGTCGGTAGCGATAAAACCGAGCAAGGGGCGCGAGGACGACTTCGCAGCCGTGAGATCCTCGCTCAAGAGTCTGAAGGCGCCGCCCCAGGTCCAGCGTCCGCGATTGACGGACGAGGAGATTGTTGCCGTCATCAAGAGACGGTTGCGGATGCAGTCCGGTGCCGCGCGGATGCTGGCTGCTCTCCGGCATGAGGAGGGGGTTGCCTGCGAGCAATCCCGGTTCGGGCGACTATACCGCATCGCCGCCGCAAAGAAGGGGATGTGATGACCCGCCCGAAGAAGAGTGACGATCCAGTGCTCGCGGTCCGCGCGGTTAGAACCCGGCAAGCCGACAAACCGGTCTATGCCTTCTTCATGGCGGGCGCGGACCTGCTGAAGATCGCGGAGATCAGCCGCGTGCACCGCGACAGCGAGGGTTCATTACACGGCTTTCAGCGCAGGGGAATTAGGAGCCACGTGCAGGCCATCACAGATTTTCTGGATCAGGGCCCGGTCCTCTTTCCGAACGCGATCATCCTGGCCATAGCGCCGTCGGCGCGCTTCGTCCAATCCCGTGGCGAGCGTCCAGACGGCGACACCCGGATTTGCGAGTCAGGTACGCTTCGAATTCCGATGCCGCGCGATGGCGCCAAATGCGCCTGGATCGTCGATGGTCAGCAGCGCTCGATTGCGCTGTCTCAGGCCCAGAACAAAGCCTTTCCGGTGCCGGTCGTAGCCTTCGTCTCGGAAGAACTGTCGGTGCATCGCGAACAGTTCATTCTGGTGAACAAGGCGAGACCGCTCGATCCTCGACTTATTAACGAACTGCTGCCGGAACTGGACGTCGTGTTTCCGCGCGACCTGTCGGCGCGAAAGATCCCGAGCGAACTGGTGCATTTGCTGCAGACTTCGCACAACTCGCCGTTCAAGGGTTTGATCAAGCGCATATCCGAAGAGTCATCCGAAGCCGTGGTAACAGACACCACTCTGGTCAAAGCGATCCGCAATAGCATCAACGGCGCCCTTGGCGCCTTGGCGCCTTATAAGGCATCCGGCGGCACGCCGGCGGATGTCGATGCTATGTTCCGTCTCCTGGTCGGATTTTGGTGCGCGGTGCGAGACGTATTCCCTAACGCCTGGGGACGGCCTGCAACCGAGAGCCGATTGATGCATTCTGCAGGCATCGCCGCCATGAGCATACTGATGGATCGTGTGATGTCTCGCGCGGCGCCCGGCGCGGATCTGCGTCGACATGCCGCCGAGGCGCTCGGGCGGCTCGCTCCGCAATGCCGCTGGACGTCGGGTCGCTGGAATGAGCTTCAACGCGACTGGAATGAATTCCAGAATGTCAGCAAGGATGTCCGCATGCTGGCGGGCTATTTGGTCCGTCTCGATCACGCTCACGCATTCTCGAAGGTGGCGTGATGCGCTTCGTATTTGCCGATAGTATCGATACCATCGATCCCCTGTACGACTTCGTTGCCGACCGCAATGGCCTCGGCCGCCTGGTACATCGCGACGACCAATACCCGCACGAATTCCTGGAGAAGGCTCCGTACGACGGAATTCTGATCTCGCGAGCGATTGTGGGCGATGCAGCGTTTCCCGGAAAATATTCGGAAGCCCAGATGATGCGCTTCCGGCGTGAGGGGGCGAGAAAATTCCTGCGGTATCCGCTCGCCAAGTTTCCCGACAGCATGCTGGTGGGCGACTGCGGAGCGTTCAATTACAGAAATCTTCCAGAGCCGCCCTACCACGCGGATGATACCGCCGAGTTCTACGCAGACGCCGGCTTTACTCACGGCTGTTCTCCGGACCACGTGATCTTCGATTTCGACGAGGTCGGCCTCGTTCGCCGCTTCCGTGACGTGCCGGTCGACGTACGGCGACGCTTCGAGATCACCCAGCAGAACGCCGTCGAGTTTCTGAAGGTAGCCAAGAAGATCGGTAAGGACTTTACCCCGATGGGTGTCATCCAAGGCTGGTCGGCGGACAGCATGGCCGATGCCGCGATGAACCTCGTCAAAATGGGATATCGGTATCTCGCGATCGGGGGCACCGTGCCCCTCAAGATCGACCAGATCCAACGGGTTCTTTCCACCTTGAGGAGCGCGATCCCCTCACGCATCCGTCTGCATCTGCTCGGTTTCGGCAAGATCGAGGAGCTCGCGGTCCTCGAGCGGAACAAGGTGAACAGCTTCGACACCACATCTCCGCTGCTGCGTGCGTTCAAGGATGCGAAGAAGAATTACTGGGTGCGCAACTCTTCCGGTGAGCTTTCCTACTACACCGCGATACGCATCCCGCAGGCCACCGAGAACAACAAGCTCAAACAGAAGGCCTGCGAAGGCAGCCTCAATCAGGAAGTGGCCAGGCGTCTGGAAAGCGCGGCGCTCGAAGGCGTGCGCGACTACGCCGCGCGCAAGGCTGGTCTCGAGGAATGTCTCGACGCGGTGATGGACTATTGGGTAGCCCTCAACTGGGATGCGGATCCGTCTATGACGAGCCGGTCTCAGGCCGCCCTGCGGCAGCGCGAGGTCTATGCACGCACGCTTTCCGAGCGGCCCTGGGAAGGCTGTGATTGCCGCGTTTGCCGCGAAGCAGGCGTCGAGGCCGTCATCTTCCGAACTTCGAACCGCAATAAACGCCGCGGAATCCACAACCTCCACGTATTCCACACTCATCTGAACCAATTCCGCGAGGAACTCGCATGACCAAACAGAGATATCTGCACTTCGACGCCCTCGCGCCGATCCAGAGTCCGAATGTCAAGGTTTTTACCTTCGTGGCGAAGGCCGACGAAATATCCAAAATCGCGCGTATCGAGCGCGCCGGTCGCGATGAAGGCGGTGCACTTCAAGGCTTCCAGCGACCTCAGATCGCCGGGCATATTCGGGAGATTCGCGACTATCTGGAGAAGCCGAGTGCCATTCTCCCCAATCCGATTGTCGTCGCCTTCATGGGAAATGCGAAGCTCAAAGGCGGATCCGCCGGCGATCGTCGTCGCGAACTCGTCGTCGACACTGCCAACGGACCGCCGGGCTGGATCGTGGACGGTCAGCAGCGCTTCACTGCACTCTTAGAACTCCGCGGCCGCGACTTTGAGGTTCTCGTATCCGGCTTTCTTTGTGAAACCGAAGAGGAGCTTCAGAAGCAATTCATTCTCGTCAACAACACCCGTCCTTTACCGAAGGCGTTGGTCTACGAGCTTCTTCCGAAGGTGGGCGATCTGCCGCCCCGCATGTCCGGTCGTTCGCAAGCCGCTCTCGTCACGGAGGCGCTGAACTATCGGTCTGGTTCCTCGCTAAAGGGCATGATCAAGCAGCAGACCAATCCCAAGGGCTCGATCCGGGATACCGTTCTTCAGCGCGTAATCATGAATTCGCTAAGCGACGGCGCCCTGCGGCTCTACGCCAGCGAGGATCAGATGCTGCTCAAACATGGCGTCACCATGATGAGCGAATTCTATCATGCCGTGCAGCATGTCTTCGCCGACGATTGGATCGGCAAGACGCCCAAGACGTCGCGCCTCGTGCACGGCACGGGCATCATCGCGCTGGGCTACGTGATGGACTTTCTGAACGGAGCGACGGGTGCAGAATCGCGCGACGAATTCGCCCGCGGCCTGAAACTACTGAAAGGAAAGACGGCGTGGAGTTCAGGCGAATGGGACTTCGGCAGCGAGCGCCGCAGATGGAACGGGTTGCAAAACGTACCGGCAGACGTGCGTCAACTTACGCTGTATCTCACTCAGGTGCTGAAACGGCGCCTCGCGGGTTCGGTCAAGGCGGCGTGACGACATGAGATACGCCGTCAAGGAGATGTTCTATTCTCTCCAGGGCGAGGGACGCCATGCGGGGCGGCCCGCGGTGTTCTGCCGGTTTGCAGGCTGCAACCTGTGGAGTGGGCGCGAAGCTGATCGGGCGAGTGCCGCATGCAACTTCTGCGATACGGACTTCGTCGGAACAGACGGGCTGGGCGGCGGCCGCTTCGATGGGGCCGCCGCGCTGGCCGACGCGGTCGAGGGCATGTGGGGCGGGGTGGGCGGCAAGCGCTTCGTGGTTCTGACGGGCGGAGAACCACTCCTCCAGGTCGACGACGCTCTCGTGTCCGCTTTGCACGGGGCCGATTTCGAGATCGCGATCGAGACCAACGGGACGCTTCCAGTGCAGTCGCCCATCGATTGGATCACCGTGAGCCCGAAGGGCATCACGAACCTCGCTCAGAAGTCCGGAAACGAGCTCAAACTCGTCTTTCCGCAAGAGAACGTCGATCCCGCCTCTTTCGAAAATCTCGCTTTTGAGCACTTCCTGCTGCAGCCGATGGACGGTCCTCATCGGGACTTCAACATGGCGAGTGCGATCGCCTACTGCCTCGAACGACCGAAGTGGAAACTCTCGCTCCAAACGCACAAATACATGAGCATCAGATGATCTACGAACTTAGCAAGGAATTCCGTTTCGACTCGGCGCACACCCTGCATCGCACGGTCGACGTTGAGCCGAGCCTTAGGATCCACGGACACTCCTATAGGGCCGAAGTCGTTCTGCGCGGACAACCGGACGCGAGCACGGGAATGCTGATGGACCTGTCTTTGTTCGAGCAAAGTCTCGAGGAAGCACGTAATGGCTTGGATCACCGGTTCCTGGACGAGATCAATGATCTTGGGCCAGCCACCATGGAAAATCTGGCCGCCTGGATCTGGCGTAAGGTGAAGCCCATTTGTCCCAACCTTTGGCGGGTCACCGTCCGCCGGGACAGCGACGCCGGGGCCTGCAGCGTGTTCGAGCGGGAGGCCGCCTGATGTCGGGCAACACTGCCTTGGTGCTCTTTTCGGGGGGACAGGACTCTGCGACTTGCCTGGCCTGGGCTCTCGACCGCTTCGATCATGTAGAGACGATCGGATTCGACTATCGCCAGCGCCATCGCACCGAACTAGACGCAAGAGACGATTTCCGCCACGAACTGGAAACGATGTTTCCCTCCTGGGCTGCAAAACTTGGCACCGACCGCGTTCTGGATCTTTCCGTGCTCGGGGAGATCAGCGAGACCGCACTGACGCGAGACGTCGAGATCATCGCGGAAGCATCCGGACTGCCGAACACTTTTGTTCCCGGCCGGAATATCTTGTTCCTCACATTGGCTGCGGCCGTCGCCTACCGACGAGGACTGAAGCATATTGTGACCGGTGTGTGCGAAACCGACTTCTCCGGCTATCCGGACTGTCGCGACGACACGGTCAAAGCTCTGCAAGTTGCGCTCAACCTTGGTATGGAAAGCCGCTTTGTTCTCGAAACGCCGTTAATGTGGATAAACAAGGCGCAGACTTGGATGCTTGCCCATCGATTGGGAGGAACACCCCTTGTTGATCTCATTCGCAGAAGCACCGTGACCTGCTATCAGGGAGACATCGCGACGGTGCATGACTGGGGACGCGGATGCGGCGAATGCCCGGCCTGCAAGCTACGAGAACGTGGATTTACAGAGTTTGCTGAGTCACCAGTTGATTAGCACCCCGGTGAGCGAACTGAAGGCAACATCCTAATCTAGGAACACTGCGGATGACGACACATGTCAAGCCTCCCCATCTTGAGTCGAGCGCGCCTGCCAGCACTGAACCAAAGTCACCGGCTTCCAAATTGGTCACCCGGATTGGCCGTACCTATCGTTTCGAGTCAGCCCATCACCTCCCGCTCTTGCCGGACAGTCACAAGTGCAAGAATGTTCACGGCCACAACTATCGGGTGGAGGTGGTCATATCTGGCGCTTTGGATGCACGCGGTTTCGTGATGGACTTTGCTGAAATCGACGCGGAGATTTTGCCACTTATAAGAAAGGTCGACCACCGACTTTTGAACGAGGTTGAAGGCCTGGAAAATCCGACCGCTGAGGTCATTGCAACTTGGTTTTTGCAGCGGATCACCGGCTGCGAAAGCGTGAGAGTTTACGAGAACGACGATTGCTGGGCTGAGGTCAAGATCTCCTGATTATTCCAGATTGTCCAACACTGCTCTTAAGATGCTGGCAGTCCCTTTGCCGACAGCCCAAATCGGCTCACCCCTGGGTAAGGCATCCTTCACGCAATAGAACGCTTGGTGACTGCTGCTTTTCCACGCGAACACAAACATGTCCGAGGCTTTCGCTAGATTGGTCAGCCTTGTGGTGCAAACCAAGTCTGAATTGACCTCAATTCTGCAGCCAGGGAACATTCGCTCGAGCGCGTCCTTCGCACGGCTGCCCGCGCTCTCAGACAGAGTGTAGATGCCAAGCGTCTTGCCCGCGAGATCGGGTGACCGCGACGTGACGTTCTGAGTTTCGCTGGAGCGCCGAAGGGCATCGAGCGTTTCTGTCTCGATACCATAGTCTTTGGCCAGGAACTCCATCGGCAGTAGATCCTGCGGACGAAGTCTATGGGAGAACCCCCGCGCCTGTCCAAGTACCTGGACAAAGAAGCGGAGCCTAGCCTCGCGTGCGGACGCCGATGGGCTCGGCGCGATCGCCAACGCCTCGCAAATATCCAGGCTCCAAGGCAGATGCGCATACGAGCCGACACGTCGTTGCACATCTTCCAGGTCGCCAATCAATGACTGATAGTCGGCTTCAGACAGCCCGATTTCGAGAAGACGGCCAAGCAATTGAGCGAGCAAGTCCAGGTCTGTGCGACTGAGGACCTCCTCCATGGCGATGAGGAGAAACAGAATGTGGGCGATCGCGCGCAACGCGGGCGTTGGCGTACTTTCCTCAGAAAAAAATGCGGCCAAGAGATCCGGCACAGTCCGGCGGACCACGGCGGCCGCATCTCCGCTAGCACCGCCTATCAATTCGGCAAACGAGTTCGAGAGCTTTTCGTTTTCACGGAATGGCGCTATGTCCCAGCGGCTCACGGCATCACGTGCCTGGAGTTCGGCTGCCTTCAGATTACGGCCGCTAGAGATTTCTTTCGCCCAGCGCATCCAAGCAAGCGGATCCGCATCGACCGCTGCGGTCGGCGATTTGCTCGGGCGAAGGGCCTCTAACTTGGCCTGAACCGCGGGAGCGAGATTGCTGACAATGGCTGGAGCCGCATCGATGGCGCCAAGCAAGCGGCTCTTTGCCTCTTCAGTATCTATGAAAGTGACACAGAAGAGAAGCCGGCTGACCGATTTTCGACTGAGAGGCAGGACGAGAAAGAACTCAAAAGCTCGGTCATACTGCGCATCATCGAAAGCCGCTTCAGCCTCGGCTTCGGTGATCCCGTCATCCGCAGGTGCCTCTGATGCAGACGATAGCGCTTGCGCCCAGAGACCTTCTCGGTCGGTGTCCGGGAGAAGAGATAAGAGATTATGGAGGATACTGATGTCGGGTCGGGTTTGCAGGCTCTCGTGCAGTACAAAGGCCTTGATGACGCGCGGGGTGCGGATTCCGCGGCGGGACGCGAACAGTCGCGGATAGCGACCAGCAATTTGCAGTTCGAACGCCGGAAGGACCTGCGCCAGGGAGCCAGCCGCCTCCACTTGGTCAATATACGTGCGGTAAAGCGCCTCAATAACATCAGCGAGAACCTGAGGCGGCAAAGCGAGGTCCGACATCGTCGAAACCAGCCAATGATCCCGCGCGATCTGCGGCCAATAGCCAAGGCCTGCCTTGAGCCGGATATCGAGATAGCGCATATTCTCTTCGTTGAGCCGCCCGGTTGCCCGAAGTTCGGCAATCATCAACGCGGCGCGCGATTCATCCTGAGCAAGCAGGGCACGATCGAATTCTGCGCGGATGCTGCCGATCGGGCGAATGGTCTGCCTCACCGTCGGCGGGCGCAGTTGTAGCGTTTCGCCATAATCGGCGATCCGTGCTGCAATTCTCTCGTTGCTCTGAGGATCGGGCCCAGCAAACCTATGGACCATGCCGCCGAATCGACTGCGCATCGCTTTCGCCATTGCGTCGTTCGATTTGACCGGCACGACATGGAAGGTGCTCAAATACGCTGGGCCGAGCCAAGCCTCTAGTTCTGCGCCCAACTCTAAGCCGCCTTCTGCGGTTTGGGTTGTTGCGTACCAACCAGCAATTTTTCCATCACGAACGAAAGGCAAGAGAACCGGCGCGTGCGGATCAACTGCGAGTTTTTGAAGCCATGGTCGAACGTGATTGGCGATGGCGACCGGAGCAACCCCGTTTTGAAGAGCCTCCCAATCGACCCCATTCGGGGCGGTAAAGAACGTGCGGAGCCACGCGAGATCGCTGGGAGATAATCCTTCGATCATGCGCCGTCCCCGGCATAAGATTCAAAATTCAGCCGCGCTTCAGCGAGGGTCTTCAAGCTGGTGTCGTAGATGACCATCTCGTCGTTCAGTTCAAGCCCGTTGTAGGTCAAATTCATCGAGCCCGACAATAGACCGCGCTTGAGAAGCACGCCCTTCGTATGCAGATGCTGACGACGCACGACCGTGAGCTTGTCGCTCAGGCCCGCTTCAGCGGCGGCATCGGAGATTGCGGCGATCAGCGCGTCATTGTGCTGGTCGAAGCTCGTTGCAATACCTAAACGAGACCCACGCGCCATCAAGTCTACCGCAATTTCGACAAGTCGGATCTCGCGACTGCCCCAGTCGGGATTGACTGCGTCAAAGCCTCCAGCGCGGTTATCAAAGAGCACAACGTTGCTGATCCACGGGCTGACCAGCCACGCCCTATCGCGATCTGGTGCGAGCAACTCGCCGAGAAACATCAGTTGTAACAGTTCGCGAATAAGGTTCTGACTGGTTACCGCACTCTTGAAGATGCGCCGGGTCTCGAAAATCATTGAAGCGCCTCCGCGACATCGAGGTCGACCTGAAGGCTATCCGCCACACGACGAACGGCCTGGACGCGCGCGAAGACCGATAGATAGTTGGCCTGAACCGGATTGGTTGCAATGAAGCTCAAGGCGTCCGCAAGACGTATTGAAGAAGTCGTGGGGCAAGATAACGTCGCAGTACCGACATCGGCGAGTCGTTCCAGGCATCTTTCTTTCCAACCCGCTTCGTTAACATCGATCGCATACACGCCTTCTTGAAGGTAGGACCGCAGCAGGAGCGGTTCGGGCAATGGGAGGTCGACGTAGGGTGAGTAGAGCCTGAGGCCTGATTGCCGAATCTGCGCTCCGCGCGGCCAAAGCAGTCCATATATGACGCCAAAGCGCCATTGATCAGGATTTATGGTCGGTGCATCTATTCCTGCAAAGGCGAGCGCGGCATCGATATCACCCCGTCTCGCAAGTCGATAGGCGATGACGCGCGCGTCCAGTTCGACACCAAGGCGTTGCTCCTGCGCATCCCACTGCCGTATGGCTTCAAGGAAGAAGGCATCGCTTTCGGAACTCGATCCCGGTCGGAGAACTCTGTTCGCGAGCGCCACAATGAACGCATGGAATGTCGCAAAGCCCTCCTCCGCGAGAGATTGGCGTAGCGCGGTGAAGGCCCTGTAGCTTTCGTCCGCACCGTAGGCGCTGCGAAAGGCCTGGGCGGCCAAAGACACTCCACCATCGGTATCATTCTCGACAACAGTCTCTAAATATTGGCGAAGTTGAAAATCACTTAGCGAAAAGTCGTTGTCGCGTAGCGCCGCGGTCATCAGGTTGAAGAAGCGGCGGGGGTCCTCAGCATATTGACGGACCGCCTCCTCGATGTGACCGTTGCCTCCCGGTGCGAGTTCGCTGATCCACACTTCCGCGCCAGGCTCGCCAGCGAAGACGTCATCCTCCTCCCGAGGCCCCGCGTCGATGTCGACGACCAGAGCATCGCCGTCAATCTCCGGGCATAAGCTTAGGATCGCACTGAAAGCGGCCGCTCCAACCGTCGCAGTGAAGCGCCCGCGGAGCCACGGCTCCCAATCGGCGGCGATGGGAGTCCATAGAATCGCAGCTAGATCAAACAGGCCTGCATTGACTTTTGGATCGGCAAGAAGGGCTGCAAGGTCCTGGCGCAATCGATCTTGAACATTGGCTTGTGCATTGATGTCGTCGACCACGGCCGATTGAAAGAGGATATCGAGGGTCTGCTGTAGGCTCAACTCAGCAGTGCCTCCGGCCAGATTAGCCGCAGCCGCTTGCAAGCTGATCGACTTGGCGATTGCTTCGTTGCTGAGTGAAGCCAGCAGCAGATGCGCCAACCATTCTCGGGCGAACGGGTTGTCCACCCTCTCGAGGTACTCGCCGCGCAAGGCTTGGTCGTGGAAACGAGCCGTGCGCATTGCGCGGTAGCGAATATTCGATTCGTCACCGAGATCGGACCACATGGCTTGTGGAAAGCGCAGTCTGATGCTCATAGCATCAACCGCCAAGCTAAAGCCCAGCGCAGCCGGAGCCTCCCCCATTTCGAAGCTAAATTCTTTTACAAGGGTGGAGCCATCTTGAAAGTTGATTGTGGCGTCGCTAACGAGCGCCATGCGCCTTAGTTCGACGGGGCTCAAGCCCTGGTGCGTATGGAATCGCACGTCCGCAACATAGCGAGCCCACTGGCTGCCCTGCGGCGGCTCAAGAACGAGTCCTGCTTGACGTGCAACGATCTGGGTGCGCCAGCGCAGTCTGGCGTTGGAGGTATCGACAATGTTTGCAGGAGGAGGCTGGACCGCGATGACCCGCGGCCGGTACACCGGAACACGTTGTGGGCCCTCAAATGATTGAATGAGCCAATCGCCAAGTAAATCCGCCTGCACGTAAGGATCGAGCGCAAACTTTTGGGCACGATTCTGATCAGGTTGGGGGCACAGCCAGTGACGTTCGCGTCCATGGCTAAGACCGAACCGGCGAGACACCCGGCCGGCCGCAAACTCACGCATTGCCTGCGCGATTGGCATTGTGATCGGATCGGGCGATCCCGCGCGAGGCAAGGCGATCTGGACCTCGGGAAGATTCAAATCGCTAAAGAGATTGGCCGGCGCAAAATCGGGAAGCGGCGAATTTCGGATCTGGTAGTCTTCGCCGGCCTGGCCGTTGGCGCGCCAGGCGGTCTCGAGCCGGCGTAGCGCCGTTGGCAGGACTTGCGTGAGCAGCGGCCGTGGATGTTCCCATAGCAATGATTGCACCTCAGCCCGATCGAGACGCAACGCATTGGACAGGTACGTCGCATATCGCTCCTGCTCTGTAGCATCGATTAGGACACGCCGGATGACGCTCGCCAGGTGCGCCTGCCTTTCGCGTTGGTTCTGCGCTGATGCCGGCCCCGCCAAATTTGTCCAAACACTACCCCTTATGCCCGAACCGATCGTCTGACTGAGATAGTCGAGCGTTACGTAGACACCTTGGATGCGCTCGACATACCGATTACCAATTGGGAGCGTCCGGACGGGAACTTGGGGGTCGAAGAGAAGATCATAACCTTGGTATGCGATGCGGTCGCGACCGTAATCAGATAGAACCGCGACCGTCCACGGCCTCATTCGCCGCGATCGGCCAGCGCGACCTTTTCGCTGCAGAAACTGGGCGACGTCGACCGGCGCTTTATGCTGGATGACGCCGCCGACACGCGGATCGTTGAAGCCCACTTCTAGGGACGCGGTGGCGACGATGATGTCGAGATTGTTGCCCACCCCTGGGTCCATGGCCATGACCCGTCCGACGGACTTGCGATCAGTCGGCTGAAGGTTATGGCCGATCTCAACCGGCACTTCCCAGTCCTGCCCATGAAGCTTGCGCTGTTGGCTTGACATTGGTCTTCTAAGAACAGCAAGACCGCCATTTGGGTGGCGGGTCATGTCGACCGCACCAGTGTTCCGGCGGCCTTCTGCGTCGAGCATCGCGAAATACATTCGATTGATGACATCGATGTTGTCCGCAAACAGGAACAGACGCTCGCCGAGAATACCCTGGCTCTTCAGCGTATCGGGCGCATCGAGTATACGTGAAAGTAGCATTGCGGCTTGGATCGTGGTCGAGAGCAAAGCCGTGCGCGAAACCGGATCACCGCGAAGCGCGATCAGGTATTCAGCGCCTTCGGCGATCATATCGCCAACGCTCGGCGCGATCTCAAGGGAGACATGTTCGTTAAGGCCTGTCAGCCGTCCAAAGAAACGCGCGCCATCGGCAAGCGTAGCTGAAAGGCCAACGAAGCTCACCGGTTTGCCGAGAAGGTGACGCCAACGGCGGAGTAAGAAAGCAACCTGCGCGCCAGAGCCTCCGGAATATGTATGGACTTCGTCGAGGAGCATCATCTCGACCGGCCGTTGGCAAAGATCGCCGAGCCCAAATAAATGACGAATCCTGTCGTCTCCCATGCGCTGGTTAAGCATCTCCGTTGTCGTGAACAGAATGTCGGGGCTTTCTCGCTCAAGCCTGCCACGCGTCAGGATGATTTCGTCGCTCTCAATTTGCGTTCCGCATTCGAGGCAAGACAGGCGTTCGGTTCCCGTGCGACGGTCAGCTTCGCCCCAGACCATCTCCCCACTGCAATCATTGCGGGGGCACCGCAGATACTCACAGACAATACCATCCGCATGCAACCGCCATCCCTTGGCCTCATGGGCGGTGGCGGCGCTGTAGGGAGTCGGTCCGAAGAATGTACCGATCAGAATTTTGCGAAGGCCGCGCCCGGCGAGAGAACCATCGAGGCGCCGTGCCTGCGCATAGACTTCAGCAAACTGGTCCTTCAGCAATTCATTGCGCGGATAGAGCGCGAGGATTTTGACCCAACGGCTCGTCGTCGCGTCTCGCTGGATGTGGGACGCGACGCGCGCAAGCCCAGGCAGATAGAACGCCAGTGTCTTTCCGCTGCCCGTTCCCGCGCTCACCAGCGTTGCAAGCGACCTCGGACTTTCGAATCCTCCAAGGATGCGCGCCGCAGCGGCAACCTGAAACCGAGCAAGGGTAAACTTGGCTCCGTAGCTCGCTATAAGCGAAGCAATCGCCTGGCGGGCGTAACCATCGGACGTGGCCGGACTGATCGCCGCTAAGGCATCGCCGGCATTGATCGTGCGTTTCGGATAGCGGCGGCGGCGCCAGATAAAGCGAAAGTCTGCCACCAGCGTCGGTGCGCTTTGCCAACCCGTCAGCCCGCTGTGCTTTGGGAAGAGCTGCCGCAAGCGGAAAAACAGTCGTACAGCCTCTGCCATGCGCGAGCGGTATCGCGTACCGGGCGTCTCGCCAATATCGAACAGCAATGCTCGGATTTTGAGCACGTCGACCACTTCAGACGCGCGAACGAAGCTTGTTCCGTCAACGTATCGAGGATCGTCGAGCAGAGGATCTATGATATCGGCAATTTCCTCAGACGTTAAAAATCCGTCGACCAGCCCCCAGGTGAGGAGGCGCGCCTCTCGCTGCTCTATCTGATCGAGCGCTGCGAGGATGATGGCTTCATTCGCCATCATCCGCGCCCCGTCGCACTTACGCGGTAATTGTCAAAACTATCGTTTTCTTTAAGCCACTTCACAACCTCAGGCGTGAGCAGCGCTAGCGGCGCTCCGCTGACCGAGAGTACAGCCTCGAGAAACTGCTTTACCTCGGCAGGCACTGCAAAATCAAAGTTCTGCGCAACTGTTTCAAGATCTGTGGCCAGTTGTTTGACGCGGTCGATAGTTGCTCGATCAGATGGCAGTGTTTCGAATGTGACCTTGAGCCGGTCAAACAGCCGATGATAGTCATTGAAAGCGGTATCGTTTACCTTTGTCCGGGCAAGACGCGACCTGATGACCGCCGGTGTATCGCCGGCGAAAATCTGCTGACGATATGCCCGCCAAGCCGCCAGAACTGCCGAAGCGAGATCGCGTGATGCTCCATCGATTTCATCGAGCATCGATTTCCACGCCTGCCCCCTCTTCAGCGTTGCAGCCTTGGGCTGCGCGCGAAATCTTTCCAGGATGTTGCCGGCTCGTTTACGGGCGGCCAGCAAAGAGGCCGGCGGCGCCACTGCAATAGCCGCATCGACCAGCATGGCCTGGTTCTTTAAGTGAACGGCCAGTTTCTCGGCTCGCCCCGAGAGATCACCGCGTAAACCCTCAAGATCACTCGCTTCGGCAACGCTTGAGCCCATCATTTCGAGCCGAGCTAGTCGTTCCCGAAGCGCCGTTGCCCGGGCTGGCAGGGTTGTTGTCATTGGGCGACCTCCGCAGTCTGCTTAGGGCCACCGACAAGTTCGAGCAAAGCAATAATCTCACCGCAAAGCGCTTCGGGGTCAGCCTGACCGCGATCCGCCTCTTCTCGAGCGACGCTCTTGTCCGCCGCGGCAATAAGCGCGTTGGTGGAAACCAAAAATTCCATGGTGCGGCCGATTAATCCGAGATCGAGCGCACCAAGTGCGTTCAGCAGTTTAGGGATTTGCTCGCGATCGGCCTCCTCAACAATCGTGGCGGCCTTGGTGACGAGATCAACGATTGGGCTCGCCTGAAACTCGACAAGGCGCCGTTCGAAATCACGCAAGTTAGTCGTCCAGTCGGATGGGAAGCTTCCCGTTGCGCTGAGCAACCGGATAACTTCCTGAAGATCCGAAACGAACCCTGCTTTGTCAAACTTCTCGTCCAGGAGTTCGTTAATGCGAGTTCGAAAGTCGCGTAACTTAGCGACGATTTGCGTCAATTGTCCCCAAAGGCGGGCCTCACCAAGCGGTCGGACGAAGGCCCTGACTTCATCAGGTAGACGATCGACAGCCTCCGGAACTGCGTCGTCGGCAACGACCTCGAAAAGGCGCGCGATGTCAATTGCAAAGGCCTTTCCGCCGGTACCCTGAAAGCTTGCGACACGCTCCAGCAACTCGGATTGAAGGACGTCGCGAGCAGGCCTCGTACCGATGTAACCGAGTGCGCCGTCACGCACCTTGTCCCAATTGTCTTCGAAGGCCTGCCTTTCCTTTGGCTCTGGCTTTGCGAACAGAGCCGCGAGCGTGGCATCGACGCCTGAAGGACGAATAGGTGGCGAGAGCCCGGCGATGCGCGATTGAGTAACCAGTGATCGCGCAAGCGCGGCTGCTTCCGCTTTGGTGTCCTCGATAACGATCGGCGTCATTTGCGTAAGCAGATGATCCACCAGAGCCGCACTTGCGACATAGTCGTCGTCAGCCCCCGGATAAGTCCAACGCTTTTCCTTGGCGAAGCGGATCGCACCAAGAATGCCCGCACGCACCGTGCCATTCTCGTCGAGATGATCATCGCACAGATTTAGCTGGCGACCAGATTGCGGGTTACCTCGGGCATTGGGAATCATGATCCAGTTTGCCCTCAGATACGGCTCACGTATACGCAGACTGGGCCAGTTTACCGCGTCCTTCATCATCGCGAAGAGGGAGCTACGAACATCATTAGCGTCCTTCTGCGGGAGTGGTGTACCCGCGGCCCATGCTTCGAGCCTTGTTCGCCATCTCTCCATTTCGGGATCGGCGGTGGGGACGACCGCACGCGTCTGCCCCTCTCGGACCGTTTCCAATCGTTTGATCGGATTCGGCCCCGGCACATTGCCTCGCGACGGCTCGGGAACAAACGGAATATTTGCAATCTCGGCCGGCGTCGGCAGTCTGAAGGTTGTAAAGACTGCAGGCGGAATGTGCCCGATCGCCGCGACCTCTACGGGATTTCCACCCCAGACTGCCAGTAAGGTCGCGAGGCGCCGGCTGGTCTGATCGGCTTGATGGCTTTGACGGATCCAGTTAGCAATGGTGGCATTGGGGCGGAACTCTTGGAAATCTGGAGGCGGAAAATGACCCGCCTCATAGGACGGGCGCATCAGCAGCGTGTGGCGCAGAATTTCGTTGATGACACGGCGGGGATTGAAAATCAGCCTGCCGCCTTGGGACAAATGTCGCTCTGCGAGTTGTTCTATGGCATTCCGGTTGAAGGGAAACAGACAAACCCCTTTCGCGCTGAAGCCGAATGCAGGGACAGCGTCGCTGCCCTCATCGCCTAGGTCCTCATCACGCCATACCGGAATCCAATCGGCTAGCGATTGCTCGGATCCGCGCTGCTTGAATAGCCGCCGCAATTCCTGTTCGCCCAAGCGTGCGGCATTCAAGTAAGCGCCGACCATTTCGATCACGCCAGCTTTGATTTCCTCATCGCTTTGCGTCTGACCGCCGATAACCCATTCTCGCTGAGCGCGGGTTAAGATCGTGTCGCGGAAAGCGAGATAACCATCCGTGAGCGCGATCGCAGTTCGCATGGTCGCACGCACCTTCTTCCCTTCATATTCACCCTCTTGAATGCAGACCTTAAGAAGGACATCTTGTATGCCTGCGAGCGCCTGAAAATCCTCGATCAGCAATACGAGATCTTTGCCATCCTCAAAGAGGATCTTACGAACTGCCAGGATGATGTCCTGCAGCGTCATTCCCCCTGTGTTCTGCTCGAGCTGAAAGACATTCGCAATCGCCGGGTCGACTGCATCGTTCAGGAGGTCTACGATCGGCTTCAGGCGCTCGGGCGGAGCGATCGCGATTTGAACCTGATAGTAGTCTCGAACCTGCCTTGCTGCTTGGTTGAGGTCAATCTCGCGCGGCAGAATCAGGTCTTCCGCGGTGAATTGGGACAACGTCTCGTCGTCGCTTTCGGAGCGACCGCCAATCGCCCGAGAGACAAGACGCGTAAGAACATGTTTTATGAAATGTTGATCGAGGGCCGCATCGGAGAAGAGACGAGGCAGCTTCTCCGCATGACCAATCAGCGCCTTAAGATGCGTACGATTGGGATGCTCGCGAATTTCGGCGATCATGCGTTCCCGCCGCGCGCTGAGCGCGTTCTCCAGATGCGCGCGAAATGTAATGACAGCATCCTTAACGTTGACCTCGGCTACCGCGCGGTTCAGGTCCGCACTCGGTTTTGCATATCGAGGATCATTGGCAAGCGGTGCTAAGATCAACTCTACAACAGTACGCAGACTAGCGCTCTTTGGAATCCGGATGATATGCAACTGCTCGCGTTTGGGAGAGCGTTGCAACTGGGCGTCAAGCCAGCGGATGATATGCGACTTACCGACACCGGAGGGCCCGGTTATCGGCACGATCAGGGCGCCGCCAGGCACATCGTTGGTCAGAAAGGCTTCGAGCAGATCTTTCTCGGTCGCCGCCGTCGTGAGGTTGGTGCCAGCATTGCGCTGGACCAGCGGTGAGGGTTGATGGACGGCTAGCAAAACCGAAATGCCTGCGGTCTCAGCCTCATTCTTAATGCAAGCATTGACCGCGGCGGCTTGAGGCCAATAGTTCCTGAGCATCACTTGCCCTTTTTCGTCTGAATCCGGCGGATATGCGTCATGCTGCGCCAGGGCCGCTGATCCACACCTATCAGCATGATGCCATCTTCACTGTCGCTCTTCTTCTCAGTTGCAATGAGACCTTCTCGATCCAGGCGCTGAATCGCCCGTGAGAATGCCGTCGACAGATGCCCCTCGGCCGGGCGTATCCAACTCGAGTCCCTTAGCACCTCTTCGATCTTTAGCCGGTATGCGCCGCCATCCAATACAGGTAGCGCGGTTGCGGCGCGCTCGACAAAAGCAGGCGCCAGCAATGATTCGTCCTGGCCGAATATGCTAGGAAGTGCATCCCGCACCGCGTCCGTCGGATCGATCGTAACCTGTGCTCCGCCGCGGGCGAAACCCAGATAAAGCATCCAGGTGCGAAGCCCGTTCCAGCGCGTGTCGTTCTGCAGCATGCGTTTGGCGTCATCGGCGACTTGCGTGCTCTCGAGCGCGGCAACTCTTTGGTGAGAACTGGTATCCAGCGCGTAGACGTCTTGTGCCAGGATCCAAGAAAGACCACGGCTAAAATCCGCACTCCTGTTTTCCTCGGCCTCCCAGAAGCGGACGTTGTTGTCCGCCGCAAGAGCTATCTCCCGCGCGACTTTTGGAAGTCGCGCCTCTGCCACATCGGCGTTCCTGCCGAGAAATGATCTATACGGCTCACAGAGCTCAATGACACCATCTTTGGCCGCAAACAAGCCAAGTTCGGTCCACCTCGTTAGCGACTGGTTTAGGTGCTTGGGATCTACCGCGTCCAGTTCGGCTCCACACGCTTTGAGGAGTTCGCTTCGAGTCTTCGGACCGAGCCGCACGAGCGCGCGCGTCAGAACGACCAAGACGTTGAACAGTCCGTCGCTCGGCATATTGAGTATGCTCACGTTCGTGCCCCTAGCTTGAATTGGTCAAAAGAAAGGACATTGGTGCCGGTATCAGCAAGTCTGCGACCGGCGTGCAACGGATCGGGCGTAGACGCGGGCGCTAATACGACATGCAGTGGCCGATCGAGAAGAAGGATGTGCGACGGAACTGATCCGCCGCACAAGAGGGTGGCGCGTGGAACCCTATATGAGGATGGGCGAGAGGCTTCCTCCTCGATCGACTGCATGAACAGCATTCCATCGCTGGCTCTGGCGTGGAGCGATCCAAGTTCGGGGTTGCCTGTCTTGAAAGCGTCAGGTGCGGCGATCTCGCGGACTCCGAAAGTCGCGACGAGATCGCCGAGGATTTTTACCATCGACGATGAATCCATAGATTCTGGAACCGTCAGAATAATAGGCGCAGCAACATTGAGGTGCGGGAATTGCTCGCGGAAAAAGCCAGTGTCGCAAGGCACAACTCTTTCAATGCCATAAGCCAACGGCTCCAAGTAATTGAGATCTTTTCCTCCCACTTCACGGTGCACTGGGCATCCACCGCAAGCCGTAGAGACGATCAGAGTTCGCCCCGGCGTATGGTTGCGATAAAGCTGGTCGAGCAGATGCGACATTTCAGTCTTGCCGCCTAGCAGATCGTCGAGGAGTTTGCGGTTCAGAGCGGCTGCATTGAACGAGCGGGAGCGTTCATCGCGAATTTGCTGATCAAAGACCGACTTGTTGCGGTGTCCCGACTTGCGCACGCTGACGACTGTTTGCCTGAAATACCGTGCCCAATGTTCCTCATTGCGGAGGTCAAAGGCGGCCTCGGTCTCATCTTCAGCGCGGGATATCATCTCGGGCGGCCTCGATTCCAATTCGAGCATCTCTGCCCGGGCCATCATGATCAAGGTTCGCATATTCCAGGAGGCATTGTAGTCTGATTGCTGGCGCAGTTTTGGGGGCACGACGTCGAGATCAAGCTCGAGAAGACTGCCCATCGCGTCGAGGCTTTTGGCGTGTGCGAACATCGTCGACCATCGTTCGAATGCCAAATCCTCACTAATTAGAGCGGGAGCACTCAAACGGTCTGCCATCTCGCGGTCCGCTTCTGAATAAAGCAGGATGGACGCCGAGGGCCGGCCGTCGCGCCCGCCGCGGCCCACCTCTTGGTAGAAGCGGTCGAGGGTTTCGGGTACCGCGGCATGGATGATCGTGCGCACATCGCGCTTGTCGATGCCAACGCCGAAAGCAGAAGTAGCGACGATCCCGTCGATTGCGTTGCGTGACCACTGATCGATGATCCGCCGCCGGTCGGTGTCGCCGGTCTCGCCGTGAAAGCATTCCGTCCGCGAAAAGCCTTCACGTCGCAAAATCGCCAGCCACCGACGCGCATCGTCGCGTTTGGTCACATAGAGAATGAAAGGACGTGGTGCGTGACGGACTACCTCAAGGACCTTACGGTCCTTGATTGCATCTACATTCTCGCGGTGGACCCAATATTGCGGTTCAGGACGTAAATGAATGGAGGCGACCATCTGGACGGCATGAGACGGGCCGAACAGCGCGTCAATAGTGTCAATGGTGTCTGAGGTCAGCGTGGCTGACATGAGGATAGTTCGGAAACCAGGACCCTCGCAGGCATTGAGCAAGCCGCGTCGGACGCCTGCAAGCATCTGGAAGGCGGGCCGGAAGCCGTCACCCCATTGGCTGACGAGATGGGCTTCGTCCAAGACGAGGTAAGAAAGCAGTCCGTTTCTCGCGGCGTCGTAGAGCGCAGGCAGCAGCGCCCCAGTCACAGCTTCGGGTGAACAATAAAGAATGCCCTGCCGACCCTCGCGGATTGCCGATTTGATGCTCAAGCGCGCGTCAGCAGTCAGATTGGCGTGCCAAGCAAGCTCAGGAATCTCACGTCGTGGGTGGCGCGCCCTTAGCAATTGGGCCATCTGACGCGCTTGATCGAGAACAAGCGCTGTGGTTGGCACGACGCAAATAGTCAGCCCGCCTTCAAGGCCCCGAACCAGCACTGGTGCCTGGGCGACGAGGCTTTTTCCCGATCCTGTTGGCAGTGAGACTATGAGCGTTTCGCCTGAAGGAAGAAGGAACGCACTACGCACAGCTTCGCGCTGACCTGGGGAGACGTATGTTCCAAATCCACTAGCTTCGGCGAGAAACGGATCGATCGGCCGTTGCCAATCGAGCCGCACGTCGGCCTCGCCACAAGCGTCGTCGAATAATGGGGTGTCCGTCTCAGCCATCCAAGAGGGCGACCAAGGCAGCGCTTCGATCAGGAACTGGCCGGTTGCAACGGGTTGCGCGCGAATTCCGAATTCTGCCCAGCGATCGCGGTTCGGCCATTCGCCTGTCGAGGGGATGCGTAACCTCGCCATGTTCATTGTCTGGATCGAATGGCGGCGCAGCACATGCCGGAGCAGCGGCATGAGGTCCCCCATCTGAACTCGCTCGCCGTCAGAGATCGCGCGTTCGAGTATCTGGCGAATGCGATCGAACACCCCGTCCGAACTGCCGGCCGGCAGGGCTCGGGATGGCCATCCGGCGAGGGTATCGTAGAGCGTGTCAAAGGTGAGCATTGGGCTCACGCGCGGCATCAAGGACAGCACTGGCCGCCCGATCACCTGAAAGAAAACAGGCAAGTATTGCATCGACGCGAATACTTGGTTCACGAATGCCGTCGATGAGACTTTGGGAAAGGGATTGTTCGAGCGTCCACTCAAAGCTGTCCGCGGTGCTGTCGCCTCGTTCGGCGCGGGCGCGCAGCTGGCCGAGGCGAGCGCGGTCTAACTGCGTGGCATGGCCGACGGCGATGTCGAGGCTCGCGGTAAGAGACGGAAGGTCCCGCAAATAGGCCTCCGCGCGGATGCGAGCCTTGGCGCATAGGTCAGCCCAGTGCTCCAGCTGCGGTACGTCGAGCTTACCCATCTGTTGCCAACGCTTGGAGTTTAGGTTGAAGTCGCGGTCGCCCTTCTTATCTACCTCGGGGCGATAGGCTAACCCCAGCCGCTCAAGCGTTGCGATATCCAGAACGGGGTTAAGCTCTTGATCAAGCCAGACGGTTTGAAAGAACGGTGGGAGAAGCATATCTCCGCGACGAACGATGGAAGCGGCGGAGGCGTCCGTCCGCCGATCCGCACCGGCGAGAACATTGCATGAGCGTTCAACATCAGCCTCCACGACGAAGTCGAACCGAAAGAAGAGGTCAGCAGTTCCGTCACTCCGGTAGTCCGACATCTGCCGCCAAAGGCCGGTTGAGCGGCCACGATCGTCCGCTTGCGCTACCTCCCACATCCCGGTGAAGAAAGGGTCCCCATAGCGCAGCAGGCGCGTGGCGACCGCACGACCCTGCCTACTGAGCGCCGTTCGCCGGCGATAGGTAAATGGTACCGTCCGCACCATGCGGGCGAGATGCGCGGCCGGCGAGACATCTATGGAGGACTGACAGCTTTCATAGAACGTCTCGAGCGGAACGAGTGTGTGGCGATTCGCCGTAAGGTAACGGTAGCGGAAGAGCTCGACTCCTTTGCCCTCAGCAGGTTCTGGTATACGAGCAAATTGCAGCGTCCCCTCAATCCAAGACGAGGCATCGCCCTCGATCGCCTGCCAATCATCATCGACGTCGGTCAGGGTTTCCAACATGCCGCTTGGTGGGGTACCAAGCGCGTCCAGAGCGTCTTGTTCATCGATATTGCGAATTTCGCGCTCGATGACACCGTCTTTGCCCGCACTTTGCGCCGTGAGATCCACGAGTGCTTCCGTACCTTCGGCGAAAAGCGATTCCGCCAGGCGGCGAGTCGTATCTTCGATAAGATACTGAAGGCTCGCGACAGAACGGTCGAAGACGCGCAGACCGGTATTAAGATAGTCAATCCAGGCCCCCTCGATTGGGTTGTCACAGCAATTTAAAACGATCGACTTGACCGCATCGCCCGAACCGTAGCGATCGGCGCGGCCAAGCCGCTGCTCGATCCGGTTAGGATTCAGAGGCAGATCAAAGTGAACGACGATCTTGCGGCCACCTTGGAGATTGAGCCCCTCTTCAGCGCGATGATCTGCGACCAAGATCGGACGGCTCGGATCAAGATTGAAGGCCAGCCAATTATCGCTTCCCGGATCGTGGCGATCGACCACGACTTTCAACCGATTTGCCAATGCTAACGCGAGCGCATCAGCGGTGCTTGCGTCGGAACAGAAAATCACAAACTGCTGTCTGGGCGCGAGAAGCGCTCGCAAATTCTCCACCAGAGCCGCGCAGCGTGCCTCGAAATAGTCGCCGCTTCCTAAGCGCAACAGCACTCGTCCAAAGAGATCGGGTCCGGAGGTTATGTGCACTTCTTGCCTGAGCAATTCAACCGCGCCCCTGTTCTCATGGGCATACTCAAGTATTTGATTGAGGATTCCACTAAAGACGTGCACCCGATCACTACGGACCGAATCGTTCTCAGCGCCGAATATGCCGCCCACTTCTGTGATGCGCCAGTCTTCGAATGCCTCGAACAACCGATGCACTTCCGCAGACGCATAGTTTACGATCATCAAGCCTGAGCGATCAGGCGTTAGCCCGGCAACACTGCGGCGCCTATGCCGCAAGATGCGTCGATGGAGGCGATAGGACTCGCTGAGATGAGCCCTCACGCGGCCTACGGCCTCGACCAAAGCGGGGTCATCCTCAGCCGGCATCTTATCACTTATGGCGCGCAGCGCTCGCGATTGCTCCTGCAGCAACTTGTCGTCGGGAAACATCTCCGCCAAACAATCGAGCGGGTGATCAAGATAAAGCACGTTTTCAGGTGTGAGACCCGCGACGATGCCGGCGAGCGCCTGCCGATTTTCGACGCGAAGCCGAAATCCCTCTAGATCGGCTAGCTTGTAGGTGTCGTGATCCAGGAGATGAAGCATCTCAAGAAAGCCGCGCTCATTATGGAGCGCTGGTGTAGCCGAGAGCAGGAGAACACGTTCGATCTTGGGGGCCGCGGCAGCAATGTCGTCATACAAGCCACCCGGATCAATCGTTGGACGATGGCTGGTCAGGTGATGAGCCTCATCGATGACTAGCATGGCGGCCTTGCCAAGAAGAGGCTGTATTCTGTTCCTCTCGTTAAACCCCAAGACATGTATCGTTCTGTCGAGAAAGCCCCCTAGGAAGAACTTCGACTCGAGTTCTGATCGCCATTGTCGAACGAGCGCTTCGGGCACGATCACCAGAACGAGCGCGCGGTCGCCTGCATCTAGGATGCACTGACGGATCAAAATCCCCGCTTCGACCGTCTTGCCGAGGCCGACCTCGTCAGCAAGTAGGTAGCGCTGTACTGGATCTTGCAAGATGCGCCGAACCACTTCGATCTGATGTGCTTCAAGCTCCACGGCGGACGAGGCCAGCGCCGACATCCCCATAGCAGCAGCGCGCTGAGCGATCGCGGTCCGCACAAACCTCCTCCGGCCTTCGACAAACCTCGGCGTTTCGCTAATCTTGGCACCGAGAAATGCCGTCGGGTCCTCGATCGCACGGCGACACCGCACGAAGACGTCCGACACCTTGAGATATCTGGAAACTCCATTGGGGAACCGGATGAATTGCTTGTCGCCATGATCGTCGAGAAGGCGTCCGATCTCCCAAGCACCCAACACATCATTGAAATGGTAAATGCGAGTCTGCTCGGGTAGGGTCACGGCTTCAATAGCGTTGACATCCAAGTCGAGGACGATCGGCTTAGAGACCGGAGCATCAAAATACTCGACGGAGCAACGTTGCCCGTTGGCATTGAGCTTTTTTCCGATGCCGAGCGATGCCCCCTCGCCCTCCCTAACACGTACGAACACAATTCCCCCGTGCGCCTTCAATCTTTTTGTTTCTTATACGCGAGTCGAGGCCCTAAGCCAGTCCAGCAAAAGTCGTAAGTCCGTCAATATAGGTCCGGATCTGGCAGCCAGTTGCGAACAGCTGGCAAAGTCCCGGCGGCGAGCCACCGCTCTGGGAGCGCGCGGATCCGGCGGCATGTCCCTACGGGGCACGGGGACGAGTTGAGTTGCCTTCACCAGATAAACGCCTCTGTTGTTTCAGGCTGGACAGACGTGTTCCGGCCAAGCGCTTAGGCGCGAACGGTCCTGCTCGTCTTAAACGCACGCCAACTTCCGGGGCTTCTAACCGGACCAACTCACACCGGCGGAAGACCAGTCCCGTCGTTGAAAACGACAGGAAAACTCGGGTTCTGAGGACGCCTGGCGATCTCCCTACGCGGAGGCGTGCCCCTAGCTCAGAAATGTCGAGGATAGTGCAGTCCCACTGCCACGCGCCATCGCCACCGCGACGAAAGGAACGGCTGCATACTCTCCGGCAGTTCACGAGACCAACGTCGACCAGATTGAAAAACTGCCGTCGGAGACTGCCCGGCAGGCTTGCGCTACCTGCATTGCGGCACGTCAATTCCGGCGGACGCCGCGAGCGTTAGCGCGACGGCCTCCCAGAGGACGATGTTCGAACCTGTCTTCCCCGTGTGGAAATTTCGCGATCGCAAGGTTGCCATTGGCCTCGCATACCGACGCCCTCGGGCGCGCTCGCCGAGAGACGAGCCCGGCGCGATTAGTAATCGAAGATCCTCTTCGCTCTCTTTATCCTCGATTACCCTCTCTGTGGCGCATAGCCGACCCGATACAGCTCCGGGCAATTCCCTCTGCGCTCCGTATCCCCCGCCGTCGATCATTGTCATGGTAGCGCACGTCACATCAACCTAGCCGAACATCGGCTCGGCGCACGGCGGCCCAGCCGAACCGGTTCGGGGGCAAAAGACGCCGCATGGTTACGGAGTCCGGCTGCGCCGCGATCCATCGTGATTTCGTGCATGTGCGCCGCATTCCGTTGCCGAACGGGAGATAAGAGCAGCCAACGTGACCTCAAGTTGCATCAGATTAGATGGTCTAAGTTGCTACTTTTAAGCGAACTCTTTTTGGGGCTTCAATATGAAGAGACTTCTGGGATTCTTGCTGCTCGCCCATTCCTTCTTTCTTTCTGCCGAGGCCATGGCGCAGGGGCTTCCTGCTCCCTCATACTGGAAGAATGAACGAGGTTCAGAACTGCTTGTTTGGTCCACCAATAGCGGGGCAATACAAGGGACTTTCACAAACCATGCTCAAGGATTTGCGTGCCAGGGCATCCCTTATCCTGCATCGGGAGCCGTCAGTCCAACCGGGCTGTATTTTGTTGTTACTTTCGCCCAGTGCAATTCTTTTACCCGCTGGGTTGGAAAAATTAACGGGTCCCACATGCCAACGTCTTGGACGCTGTTCTACGTTGACAAGAACGGCAAGCCTGGCAAGTTGAAGGGCGCGGATACATTCACGCGTGTATGGTAGTTTAACGCGATCAAGCCGAATGATGGCGGAGCCGACGTTTTCGTCCACATCAGGGCGGTCGAGGCTATAACGAGTCCGGATCAGCTTCGAGATCAAGACTGGCAGCTCCGGCAAGGTATTCGGAGAACATTTGCGTATAGGATGATTTGCGCGATCGGCTACACGACACGTCGAATTGGACCGATTGCCGTAACCTGCGCAAGGACGACGCATGATTCAGATCGGCACGAAGTCGCGCTCAAACCGGTTTGTGACGCTGAACTGCATGCGTGCGGCGGATCACCTATTCTGCGAATCCGTTTGATGCGCTTGAGAGGCGGCGTCTCGCTCGAATTCTGCGTCTAAGGGCAGATTTTGACCGATTTCATCGCGGTGAGTGTGTGAAGTTGGTTTGTAGGCTTGGCAGCTTCAGCGCCGGACTTCCCTGCAAAGAAGGTTGGCACGAAGTGAGTTGTTGGCATTGCGGGCTATTGACCTGAGATATGACGTTCAGGCAGGCGAACATTTGTTTCCGCTTGTCGAGCTCTGCTCGCCCGGAATAGTTTGAGGATGGAGCTCCCCGAGATCTGATGGCGCCGAAGTTGCCAAGATTAACAAGACGGCTCGGAAAGAGCCCTGCAGCGGGTCAGGCTGTACTCAGGCGATTCACATGGGAAATTCGATCCATCGATTTGTGTCTGGACGACCTACGCTATTTCCAGGCGAATGCGCTCGGTATTACTGGACCGCAAATGATGATCTTGATGGCCCTGACGGAGCTGGAACGGGACGACGGCGTTCCGGTTAATGTCGTTGCAAAGTTAATGACGGTTGGCTCGGCCTTCATCACGAAGCATTCGAAAGAGCTGGAGAACAAGCGGTTTGTGCGGCGCAAGCCCTGCACGAAGGATGCGCGAGTCGTACACCTATCGCTAACAGATAACGCTCGCAAACGTCTTGCGAGCATCGCGGCACAGCAGGAAGAACTCGAGCAGTTTGCTTTTGATTATCTTAGTATTCAGGAATTCGCCAAATTGGCTAGCTGCCTTAGCGGACTGAGGCATCAGCTGGAAAAAGCTCGCCTGCACGCTGCGCTCGGGATGCAGGAACCGTTCCCAAGAGAGCAGCAAGCGCGGGAAGATAGCGAGTGACCATCGAAACCGTTTCACGTGTCGTGTCGTAATTGCATAGTGATCGCGTGCTTGACTTAATTGGCAATACTCAATGCGAGATCATGATTTCAGACCGGCGGTGGCTCGCGAGTTTTGACCTGCAGAGCTGAAAGCGAACTGAGTGCGTGCAATCCCTCGCTCGCCACGGGATTGCCGGCGCAGCACCACGGGCTTGTCAGACAGGAAACGGACGTTCCTGAGATGGTGAGCGTCATTGCCATCGTCTGGCGGCGACTGCACCGGCGCTCCCGCTGGACCGAGGCGAGAAGCCCACCTAGTCAATCAGACCGTTCTGTTTAGCGAACATGAACTAAGGTAGTGAGTTAATGGGCAGTGCTTTCAACGGTATTGCCAGAATGCCAGGCCCCCTGTAAACGAGCCCCCCGCGCTGGTCCGGGCTGTCGTTCAGCGGTCGCCCGCAGCGGGGCCTGTAGCTCAATGGTTAGAGCCGGCCGCTCATAACGGTCTGGTTGCAGGTTCGAGTCCTGACGGGCCCACCAGTGCGCGCTATTTTTTTCCGTGCGGACTACGAAAGAGTGACTCGATTCCAGAATAAGAGACGGAACAGGTGGACAAGCGGCAGCCACCACGATTCCGAAACCCAGCCCTGTGTTAGCAGCCCGGAACGAACGACGGGGGCCAAAGATTCGCCCCGAGAGGAGCAATCTCGATGCTGATGACGAAGGAGGGACGGCCGGCGATCCCGACGCTGCGCGGCTGGGCGATCAGCGTTCTGATGGAGGCCGGCGCCATCCACGAATGCGAGGAACACGGCTGGATGCAGGACCGCGCCGACCCGCATGCACGCGAGCGGGCCGTTCTCCTCGCCCGCCAGTATCCGCCGGCCGGCACTTCTCCAGAGGAAGCCATTGCCGAAATGCATGACGTGCTGGACTCGATTGGCGACACCTGCCCGGAATGCCCGCCGGAATAGCGGGCACCGCCGGGGACTGCTTCAGCGCCCGAGGCGCTTCTCCACCCGCTTGCGAGTATTGCCGACCTTCTTGACGGCCTTCTTCACGGCCGAGGCCGAACGCCCGGTCTTCTTCGATTCGTACCGCACCTCGTAACCCTGCCCGCCCGCCACCCGCGCGCGATCCTGCTTGCGCCCGCGTGCCGTCTTCTTCTTCGGTCCGGCCATCGGCTCCTCCCGTTGAATTGGAACGCCGAAGCAACGCCGCAAAGGATTCGGTGGTTCCTCGCCGGAACGATTTGAACTGTGCCAGTTTGAATCGTTCTCGCTGCGTGCGGAGTAGTACGAGTGGCGTTTCAGCGTCAAAAACCGGCGGCCATCGGCGTCAAGGCGCCGCTGCCCGGCTTCATCGAACCGGCCTTGGCATCTCCGATCGAGAAAGTGCCGTCCGGAGCGCGCTGGATTCACGAAATCAAGTTCGACGGCTATCGCGTTCAGGTGCACCTGGCCAACGAGGCGATCAAGATCTTCACCCGCCGCGGCCATGACTGGACCCGCCGCTTCAAGAAGGTCGCCGACGACGCCTGGCACATCAAGGCCGGCTCGGCGATCGTCGACGGCGAGATCGTGGTGCCGGCCGCCGACGGCTCGACCGACTTCTCCGTGTTGCAGAACGAGCTCAAGGGCAAGTCGACCAGCATCGTGCTGATCGCCTTCGACCTCTTGTATCTGAACGGCCGAGACATCCGGAAGGAGCCGCTGGTCCGTCGCAAGGCCGAACTGAAGAAGATCATCGCCGGCACCGACGTCCAGTTCAGCGAGAGCTTCGAGATCGAAGGTCGCGAAATGTTCGCGCATGCCTGCAAGCTTGGCCTGGAAGGCGTGGTGTCGAAGGTCCGGGACAGCGTCTACGCCGGCGGCCGAGGCAACAACTGGGTCAAGAAGACCTGCGCGCAGCGGGAGACGCTCATCATCGCCGGCTTCGCGCTCGACGAAGGCAAGTGGGACGGCATCTACCTGGGCCGGCGCAAGGGCGATGACCTGATCTACGCAGGCAAGGTGGACCATGGCTTCGACAAGGCCTCGGCCGCGGACTTGCAGAAGCGGCTGAAGCCGCTGATCCGGAAGTCGCAGCCCTACGCCAAGCGCATCGCCCACAAGGGAATCTGGGTCGAGCCGAACCTGCTCGCGGAGATCGAGTACCGGGCGAAGTCGGCAGAGGGCAAGGTCCGGCACCCGTTCTTCAAGGGCCTTCGGGAGGATCTGTGATGGATGCCTTCGGCCGCTTTTGGAGCTGGGCGGACAAGCCTCTCGAAAGTGGGCTCACGATTCCGGCTGAATTCCATCGGGTGGTGATGGAGCTCAGCCCGATGGATAGGCGAAACCGCGCCAGGGTGAACGCGGCGGCGGCACGTCTCCAGGGACCATCGGACGAGAGCGGAACGCCATCCGACACCGGCCAATAAAGAACATGCCGCTCACGCCGCGAACCGATCCGGTAAGCCGCCCTGGAGCTGGTCCAGCAGCCGCTGCTCACGCTCGATCCGGCTCCGATAGCTGGCGCTCGCTTTCGGTTTTGGCACTCGCCAGCAGCAGGCGACAGTGTCCGATGACCTTTTCGCTGCCGCGGATGAGGAGCTCATGGACGTCGCTCATCGCCCGTCCCCCATCCTTGCGGATCCTGACCTTCCGGAAGCGTGAAAGCGACGGGGAAGGTTTCGGCTGCCAGAGCATCGAGCGCGATCTGCTCCTCGGCGAGGCGCCGTTCGATGAACTGACGTTCCAGCTCCGATAGCCTGCTCCGAAGCAGGCGTCGATAGCGGTGGATGTTGTTGCGGTGCGCACGAATGCGGGCAAAGTCCTCGTCGAGCATCGTCGTCACTCCTGACGGTCGTCACGGTCCTTCGGTGTTTAGAAAACCGGGAAAGAGAATTTTCCGACGCAAAAATATTCGGGGCGATACCGGAGTCAAGATTCCGGCGACGGTCGAACGCCCAAATCCTTGGCCGGGTCACCCAACGGCGTTTGCGATGCCGCAATGGCCGACGGCTCTGCACCGCGACCGAGCGCCGCATGGATTTTTTTCGATCCGCCCCTTGAAACGATTTCTCGTTTTTCTAATTGATTTTTCGCCGCGAGAGCGGTGTGCCGGGCGCCTTCACGGGTCCGGCGCGGGCGCCAGGCCGGGTATCAGACCCGCTCTGACTCCTGCCTTGCGCTCCTTGTATCCATCTTGCTCTTTGGAGGACTTGGACATGAGGACTACCTTCGACTTCGCGCCCCTGTGGCGCTCCACCATCGGCTTCGACCACCTGGCCGACCTCGTCGACAGCACGCTGCGCCAGGCGAGCGAAGACCACTATCCCCCGTACAACATCGAACGCACCAGCGAGGACCACTACCGGATCTCGCTCGCTGTTGCCGGCTTCGGCGCCGACGACATCGCCGTGACGGCCGAGCAGAACGCGCTCACGATCGAGGGCAGGAAGCCGGAGAAGGCCGCCGGCGAGTACCTGTATCAGGGCATCGCCGCGCGTCCGTTCCGACGCGTGTTCAACCTCGCCGACTACGTCCAGGTGAAGGAGGCTTCCTTCCGCGACGGACTGCTAATCATCGATCTCGTCCGCGAGGTGCCGGAAGCCATGAAGCCGCGCCGGATCCAGATCGAAGGCGGCGCCTCTCCCGCCTCGCAGATCGAGCAGAAAAAGGCGGCCTGACGCCTGATCGAGGTTCGACGGCGGAACGCGGCACGCGCAAGCGCGGCCGCGCTCCCTGGCCCACGCAACGAAGGAGAAAAACCATGGCAGTTCGTGATCTCATTCCCTGGACCAGAAACCAGGAGCTCGCGCCGACGCGCGGCAGCCACGATCCGTTCATGACGCTGCATCGCGAAATGAACCGGCTGTTCGACGATGTCTTCCGCGGCTTCGGCGCCACCAGCCTGTCGCCGCTCATGGAAGGGCAATTCGGTTGGCCAAAGATCGAGCTCAGTGAGACCGACAAGGCGCTGACGATCTCGGCCGACCTTCCCGGCATGACGGAGAACGACGTCCAGATCGAAATCGCGAATGGAGTGCTGACCATCCGCGGCGAGAAGAAGAGCGAACACAAGGACGAAGGCAGATACTTCACCGAGCGCTACTACGGCTCGTTCCAGCGGCAGATCGCGCTCGAGGACGTCGCGGACGACAAGGCCCAGGCCTCGTTCAAGAACGGCGTCCTGACGATCTCGGTCCCCAAGTCCGAGAACCCGCGCGCGGGCGTCAAGCGCATCGCGATCAACTCGCAGTAAAGACGATCACGGGCGGCGGTCTCCGCCGCCCGAACCTACCGAAAACCGTCCCGAGGAAAGGAGCGTAAAGGGAGCCAACCGATGACCAATGCCAACACGAACACCGGCAATCTCAATCCATTCTTCCATCCGGCCGCGCACTATGCGTCTCCGGAGGACGTCCTGAACGACAAGGAGCTCTCCGCACCGGAGAAGCGGATCATCCTGTCGTCTTGGGCGTCCGACATGTTCGCCGTCGAATCCCGTCCCGCGCTTCGCGAGATTCCCGGCATGGGCCACACAATCCGGCTCGCCGACATCCTCGCGGCGCTGCGGCGGCTCGACGGCGACGACGACCCGCCGCCCCCCGGGGGCGTGCCGATGCGGCTGCGGCGGCCCTGGGCCGCCGCCTTACGGAGGTCAGCATGATGCTCACGCAGGCTATCGTGGCGATGGTTCTGCTCGGGCATGCTTCGGCGGCGTGGGCCGTTCCGTTCATTGCTTTCATGAGCGAGTTGGAGACCGGCCCGCGCAGCGCGCGTAGGCGACACTCTGACTAATCCCGCGCCCGACGCAGGTCGGCCTCGAGTTTTTCCTTCCGCTTCTCCCAGCGGATTTCCTCGTCCTCAGCTCGCTTTTCGAAAGCCGCGCGTTCCGCTTCGATGGCGCTCGCCTTGGCGTCGTGGCGCGGCCTGAGCCTTCGCGACCGCCTTCTCCCGCCGCTCGCGCTCCTTGGCCATGGCGGACTCTTCTCGCAGGCGCTCGGCATCGCGCCGCTTCTGCTCCTTCTCGAAATCGGCCGCGGCCTTTCGGGCCGCTGGTTCGCTGATCTTCGGAGCGGTTCGCCTCGCTGGCTTCGGGCGGCGTCTCTCTCGCCGACCCCCGTTCTCGCCGGATCTTAGGTTGGACGGGAGATCGGAGTGCTCGGCGAAGCGTCCGTTCGATCCGGCGGGACGCTTGAAAACCACGCCCGGCTTCGACATCGTCGCGACGACTATGTCCGGATCGTCCGTCTCCTTGGCGGCGCCCTGATGGAAGAGATTGCTGCCGGCACCCCACGCCTCCAGCGCCGCCTTCATCGACGGCGCCGCGATCGCCAGGTCGTAGAAGCCCAGCGAGGTGCGAAATGTCTTGAGCTTCCTTGCCATGGAGCTGCCCGGCCCGCAGATCTCCTAGCGCCGGCGCGCAACCCAGTACCCGAGCAGGAACGCGACGAAGAGCGATTGCAACGGAGCCGTCACGGTCACCTCGCGCAACTGTTCGGCCCAGCGCATCGCCATGTCCGATTGGGGTGAGTGCCTCCGAAATTCTCGCGGCTGCGCCCGGCTGCTCGGCCTGGCTTCAGAAGCCTGCTCGATGCCACCCTGCTCGTTGGTCAGCCCGGAGGCTTCCGTCATTGCCGAGGCTTCTTTCATGTTCATGCGGTTCTCCTTTGGCATCAGGCGGACTTGCGCTGCGGCCTGGCTGTCGGCTTCTTCGCCGCCGTCTCCTTTGCCGGCTTCTTGCCGGCGATCGGCATCAGCATTTCCTTCTGCCCGGCCGCCGCCTTCCTAGCCTTCTTCGCGGGCTTCTTCGGAGCGGTCTCGCCGGATGCGCCGCCGACGCTCCGCCGCAGCGCCTCCATCAGGTCGACGACGTTGCCCGTGGCTGGCCGCTCCTTCGGCGTGATCGGCTTGCCGCTCCGCTTCTGGTTGATGAGCTCGATCAGCGCGGTTTCGTAGTGGTCCTCGAACTTCTCGGGCTCGAAGCGCCCGGCCTTCTGGTTGACGATGTGCTTGGCGAGGTCGAGCATGTCCTTGGTCAGCTTCACCTGCTGGATGTCCTCGAAATACTCCTGCTCCGATCGCACTTCGTATGGATAGCGCAGCAATGTGCCGACGAGCCCCTTGTCGAGAGGCTCGAGCGCGATGATGTGCTCTCGGTTGGTCAGCACCACCCGCCCGATCGCGACCTTGTCCATCTCGCGGATGGTCTCCCGGATCACGGCGAAGGCGTCATGGCCGACCTTGCCGTCCGGACGCAGGTAGTAGGGGCGGATCAGGTACCGCGGGTCGATGTCGCTGCGATCGACGAACTCGTCGATCTCGATTGTCCGGGTCGATTCCAGGGCGACGTTCTCAAGCTCTTCCTTGGTCACCTCAATGAAAGTGTCGGTGTCGACCTTGTAGCCTTTGACGATGTCCTCGTTCGGGACTTCCTCGCCGGTGTCGGCGTCGACCTTGAGGTATTTGATCCGGTGGCCAGTCGCCCGGTTGAGCTGATTGAAGCTGATCTTCTCGCTCTCCGAGGTGGCCGGATAAAGCGCAACCGGACAGGTGACGAGGGACAGACGCAAGAAACCCTTCCAGTTCGCTCGGGGGGCCATAGCACTCAAACTCCGGATACGTAGCGGCCTGGATTCAAGACGATCATGTGGGCCAGGTTCCGACACGTCCATACGATCTTCCGACGATGCCCTCCGCGGCCGCCTGCGCCTTGACTCAACACGAACAAACAGAGAACAATGGGCCATGTCCGCAGCCCCCGAAACCACACCCGAAGTCGCCGACCTGGACCTCGCTGCAGACCAGGCGATCGCGGTCTGCGGCGGCGACGCAAGGGAGACGGTCAAGGCGCTCCTGGTCGCGAACGACTTCCTGGAGCGGCAGCTCGACGAGCTCCGGCCCAAGGTGTCCACCGGCTACGCGCGAGGCCGGTTCGATCGATCGCGCGATCGCAAGGAGTGACCGATGGACGTCACCTACTACGTCGCGCTTCCCTTCGTCCTGGCAGACGACGGGGTAGCGGCCGGCGAAGCGGTGGAGTGCCTGAGCGCCAATGCGGCCGTCATGCGGGCGGAGGCGCTCTCGCGCAAGCCCGGCTGCGCCGGCGCGATCGCGTTCAGCCGCAGCGGGGATCCGGCGACCGGCGAGTTCGGCGAGGCCAAGCTGATCCGGAAATTCGGCGACGCGCCCGAGGACCTGAACGCGTTGTGAGAACCGCGAAGCTCAATTGGGTGCGCAACGAAATTACCCGCATGCGCAGCCAGCTCCGCGCCCAGGAGCGCGAGATCCGGATGCTGCAGCGAGCCGGCGTTCCGACGGCGGCCGCGGAGCTTCTGCTGTCGCGGATGAGAGCGAAGGTCGACGACCTCTGCGAGGAGCGCGAGGCGCTCCGCAATTCCGGCGCCTCTCTTACCGGCCGGTCTTAGCGAGCGAGAAAGCGGAGGAACGAGCACACCTGCCGATCTCAGTTGTCCTGCATCAACGTTTCTAGGAGGAGAATAACGATGGAAACGGAAAGGCGTGAGACAGGAACGCTGATCGGTAGCGACAAGGTCGAAGGTACCGCCGTCTATGGCACCGACGCCCAGAAGATCGGCTCGATCGAGCGCGTGATGATCGACAAGGTCAGCGGCCAAGTATCGTACGCGGTTCTCGGCTTCGGCGGCTTCCTGGGCATCGGAGACGATCACTACCCGCTGCCATGGCAGTCGTTGAAGTACGACACGGGCCTTGGCGGGTACCGAACGAATCTCACCGCGGACAAGCTCCAGGGTGCGCCGAAGTATGGCAACGACAATGCCTGGGATTGGGATGACCCAGGACGAGCGAGAGCAGTAAACGATTATTATTCCGGGTTCTGACGCTTGCCGCGACGGGAAAGGTGTCGGCCGTCGACAGAAGCGCTACCTATCAGGAATTTGAGGTGTCGGCGGTGCGAATACTCCTCGGCGAGGACGACCCTCTCATCCGCGAGTTGGTGGAGGCTCTGCGAGAGGAAGGTTGTCTTCCATGCGGCCAATGGCGAAGAGGCGTTGGCATGGTGCGGGCGGCACGCCGCCGACGTTCTCATCACAGACGTCAAGCTGCCCGGAGACATCGACCATGGCAGATCGCCGATCCCGGACTCCCGGTGATCTATGCGACCGGTTTCTCGCCCGTCGCGCCCCGTCCGGTGCCCGACGTCAGACGTTGCAGAAGCCCTATCGTGTGGAGGACATCGTCAGGGCCGTTAGGCGGGTAGCTTCGAATCCGGCGTAGGCGCCGCCATCCGCCGCAGCGGGAATCCCCGCGAGCGGCGACGTCGGCGACGCCAAGCTGATCCGGAAATTCGGCGACGTGCCCGAGGACCGGATCGCGTTGCGAAGCCCGACTAACCCGGGAGCGAATGCTCAAGGAAGAAGCGCAGCATCTCCCTTGTCGCGTCCGGCCCCCGCGGATCGGTGTAGGAGCCGGCGGGACTGCCTTCCGACCAGGCGTTGCCGGAGCCGTGAACATTCCAATACTCGGAGATGGCCCGCCCTCTCGCATCGGTCAGGTTCGTGCGGGTGTAGGCGTGCCCATGGGGCACTCGTCCGTCGCTCACCTTCGCTTTCAAACCTGCCGCCTTGACGGACTGCTCGACAATCCGGTCGCCGTTGTTCGGATGCACCGTGATGTCGCGATCGCCATGGAAAACGATGGTCGGCACTGGCGGTCCGCCATCGGCAATTTTAAACCCGCCGCCCTGCCGCATCGCGACGAGCGCGGAGGGAAGTTTGCTTGCCGCCCCGCAGGCGAGGCCGGAATGGATCCCGACGGCCGCGTAGAGATCGGCGTGGGTCGCTGCGATGATGGCGGCGGCCCCCCTCCCGCCGACAGGCCTGCGACGTTGACCCGCTTCGGATCGATCGGATAGTCCCGCATGATGGATGTCCGGGAGCCATTTTCAAGGGGCAGCGGAAAGTCGGTTAGCTGGACGCCGGCAGTTCGTCGGCCGGCCCCGTTTCGCGCCGACGTTCAGCGTGTGGCGCCGCGAATGCCACAGCCGAGGACCCGGCGGCGGCCATCAATCCGCGGTACGCGCTTTCATACTCGCGCGCCATTCGGTCCGCGGAGAAGCGCTCCTCGAAGCGGGCGCGTACTTTTCGTCTGTTGAGCCGGCCCAGATCGCCCACGGCTCTGACAGCCTGCTCCTCGTTCTCGACGATGAAGCCCGTCACGCCGTCCTCGACGACCTCGGGCACGGAGCCGGAGCGGTAGGCGATCACTGGCGTCCCACAGGCCATCGCCTCGATCATGACGAGGCCGAAGGGCTCCGGCCAATCGATCGGAAACAGCAGGGCCGCGGCCTCGGCGAGGAACGGTTGCTTCTTCGCCTCGTCCACCTCGCCGACGAGCTGGACCGCCCGACCGTCGATGTGGGGCTCAAGTTGCTTCTTGAAGAAGACGGTCTCGCCGCGCGGAATCTTGGCGGCGATGCGCAAGGGCATTCCGGCGGCGCGCGCGATGCGGATGGCGTCCTGGGGCCCCTTTTCCGCGGTCAGGCGGCCGAGGAACGCCAGATAGGATCCTTGATCGAAAGACGGGCGAAAGTTGTTCGATGGCAGTCCGTGCTGGATCGTGGCGATCCAATTCGCCTCCGGCAATGGCAGACGCTGATGGTCCGATATCGACACGAAGCCTGCGCCGGGAAACTGCCGCAACACCTCGGAAAGGCCCGGCAGGTCGAGCCGGCCATGCATGGTGGTCACGAAGGGCACGCCGAGCCGACTGAGCAGCGGAAGGGGCAGCCAGTCGATGTGCGCGTGGATCACGTCGAAGTCTCTGGCGCGCCTGGCAATCGCCTCCAGCAGCACGGCGCAGGCGGCATTTGGGTCGGCGCCCTTCCGTCCGAGACGCAGTGCGCGCGGCCACACGGTATGAAGCTCGCCTTTCGTCCGGGAGTCGCCGCTCGCGAACAGCGTGACGTCGTGGCCGAGCTCGACCAGCTCATCCACCAGCCACGCCACGACCCGCTCCGTGCCGCCGTAGAGCTTGGGCGGGACGCTTTCGGCCAGGGGAGCAAGTTGAGCGATGCGCATCGATGCCGCCCCTCTAGACCGAAAACATCGAGCGGAAGAGCAGCACGACGGCCGCGGAGGCGAGTTCTGAGACGGCCAGCAACGTCCAATCCGGCCTGGCGCTGTCGACCGCAACTCGCCTGACGAGCCCTTCCATCAGCCTCAACATTCGTCTTCGGGAAGGCGCTCAAGGTAAGCCAGGCCGAATCCCGTGAGTTCTTCGGCATCGCTCACACGCGCTTCCCATCTCCCTTGCAGATGACGCTCCAGCAGGCAGCGGCGGGTGTCTGCAGCATCGACGTCGCGGTGCTTCGCCAGGTAGAGGGACCAGACCGTATGTACCGCCGTGCGTAACGGGACGTCGTCGACCATGTTTGGCTCCTCGTCGGAAGCCAACTCGCCTCGGGAGATGAAGTTTCTACTTTTTCCCGAAAAATCGGGTCCCCGTCGAAGCCGAGTCAGTCCTCACGAGATGCACAACGTCGGCCGTCGGCGAAGAAGCCAGACTGGCAACGAAGCCGAAAGCTGAGGCATCGACCCGGCGGCCTGCCCCTAGTGGGCCATGGCCTCACTTCTGACCGGAAGGCGCCTGGGCCACCGCAGGCTGGATGGGACCCCTGAATGGAAGACGGATGGACAACCGGAATCGGCGCCAATTCTTCGGAAGCTACTTAGCCGGCGGGCGCAGCGGACTGTCCGCCCATTTTTGGGCGGCAGTGGTGTGCAGCGGATCCCCCTCGCAGGCGGGGCAGACGTATCGCTCGACGTGCCGCCCCGTCTCGTCGGGGACAAGCTTCATCGCCTTCCCGCAGTGCGGACACCGCTTCCGGATCAGGTGCAGCTCGGACATCTGAATTTTCCTGCCGCGACCAGCTTAGTTCCGCACGGAGCCGCTGCTCAAGAGAAAACGCGTAGCACGCCACAGCGAACGGGCTAGTCCCGGTAGCAAGTAGCTGCGAGACGGCGGAAGCCAATTGCGCCGGCGCAAAGGGCTTCTCAATCAGGAGGCTGCGATTTCCAGTCTGGCGCGCTGGCGCTCGTCATGTAGACCACGGGAAAGCTAGGTGTGATTTCCCTCTTCTGCCGCGCCAACTCCCATCCGCTAATGCCATGACCTAGGTTGACATCCGTCAGCAGCGCGGACGACCCGCCAGGGCGACGCATGCGGCGGGAGGTCATGGATAGCGCCACGGCGCAGGAACAGGCCAAGGCCCTCGCGCGGGCTGAGCAGGACAGGCTGGACATGTCCCAGGAATGCGCGCGCCCCACCGTAGTTTGCCGGATGTAAAATCGGGGTTTCGGTTGCGATCATGCAGGCGAAAAAGGGAAGGACAGCATGAAAAGAAACATGGAATTGATACGCAAGATTTTGTTGCGCTTGGAATCCCTCCAAATGCGACCAAACCAGATCATTCTTGTTGACGGATCTACCGACGGCATGTCGGAGCCGGGCGAAAGCATCCAAGAAATCAATTATCAGCTGAAGTTGCTACAGGAGGCGGGCATGTTTCGCCATGCCGGAACAAACGGATTGGACGATCGCATCAAGTTCAATGGCCTGAGCTGGGAGGGCCACGATTTCCTCGATTCAATTCGCAGCGAAAGTGTCTGGGAAAAGACGAAAGACGCGACAGACGGGATTGGTTCTTGGACCTTCGAAATTGTAAAGGAACTGGGAAAGGGCTTCATAAAGAAGCAAATCGAAGATCGCACTGGGATCAAACTCTGACGCCTGCATGGGAGTCCGCGAGTCGCCCGTACCGCGAGCAACTCCCAAGGCGGCTTTCGCAAGTTGCTAAGCCGTTGCGGAGTTTTCAGTAGGCGCGTTCAGCGCCTCTTCCTGAGGAGGATGCAGGCAGCCCCGCGCGATCGCCTTCAGCTTGAGCCTTTTCGCGATGTTCTTCTGGCGGCTCGAAGGGTGAACGGAATAATCTGCAATCGCGTGCGCGGCATTTGAAGTTTGATCGTCCTCGATTGGATCGGAACGACAGACGACATGCTCTTGGCCGAATTCTCCAACGGTCAACCCAAACACCGCGCACGAAGAGAGGCCCGCGGCACCCGGTTTCCTCGACGCTGGTCCTACGGGAATGCAACAAACAGCGCTCTGAAGAGCTTCACGGTTGGCTAGGGCCCCGCAGGGAGTAGAGCCCGGTCCGGGAGCCGGATGCCTCCCTCCAATAGGAGGAACTCGTATTCGACTCGTCGTACTTCCCTGGGAAACAGCGCACAACTATGAGCGTGCGGCGCGGCGCCGCGTAATACGAGCACGGCTGGCGCGCGCGACCATCTGGGTGGCGATAAGGATGGCTGCGCTCTCCATGCTCGAGATAGGATGAGCGTTGTGCTGGCTATAAACGGCCAAGTCCACCTCGACACCAAAGCCAGGGACAGTAATCGTCTGACGCAGCTTTCTGATGCCAGTCACGGTACGAGAGCAGATGAAGCTCTGGCCGTTATATAAAATCCGGAATGGGATTCGTTGCTCGCGCATTATAACCGGCCCAGATGACTCAAGGGGAACTTTGGACTCATGGTCTTGCGTCGGCTTCCCGAAATCATTGCCACGCGCCTGGCAGAGACGATCAGGGCGGTGAAGGTATTAGCGCGATTCGCTCGCTATGATCGTTCGTTCAGCAGCCTCGTACTGCAGGATTTCAGCAGGTTAGCCTGGAGTTTCGTTCAATTCCGCCCAGAGTGGCGCTGACGATTAAACATTGCGAGAACTTTACGCTGCCCCGACGCTTTCGTTCGACGCCTTTCGCGCCGAAACTCCGTCGTCTCGACAAAGCGTCCGTTTGATCCTGTGGGAGGCTTGTCGCCTATGCGGACGGCCGGCTTCCGCCGGCGCGTAAACGCAGGGATGAGGCAGATGTCTGAAGTGACCTACTAAGCCACTTTGTCGTCGCTCTCCTCCAACGACGGCATCGCGCCTGACGAGGCGACGTCATGCTTCACCGCCAACGCTTGCGTTTTGCATGACGATTTCGATATCGGGCCCTCCTGCCGGAGAGTTCGTTGAGGAGAGTGTAAACGAAACGGGCGACAGTGGCGGCATCTGTGACTTCGGCGCGGCGGCGTGTGCATATGACCGATGTCTTTCTCTACTGTCTGCTCCGCATCGGGTTGATTTAGTTCTGCGTCACAGGTGCCAATGTGACACTTGCAATCCGCTAGACAGAGCCGGGCTTAGCCGGACCTCCGGCTGGCTGCCCGCAAGTCTGAACTCTGCCACGGGCCTGGTTGCACGAACGCGCTCATAGATCCGCGAATTCGGCTGTCAATCGGCGTTCGAAATTGCATTTCGATCCTGACCTAGGCCTGTCGCGTCGCTCTGTTCGATCACGAAGCTAAATCTTGCCTCCAAGATAGGGCCACGATCATCGCGAACTTCAACTGCCATGCGATGCTGCGGCCTGCCTCTGCCCCATTCGCGAGCTATCTCCGAGAGCGCAGCGGTCGCCTCCTGCCGCGCAGACTCGATGTCCGGCAGTTCTAGACCTTCATCGTCACGGATGAATTGGTTGCCGTCGCGGATATCAAAATAGTATCTCTTCATCGCAACCGACTCACGCGGCGACCATCGAACAACTCTTGTAGTTCCAGATGATCTGCCTGGGCCCTTGAGGTTCTGCTGCATCAGCGTCAATCATTGCCTGCGGTGCGTGAAAGGCAGCCAGTATGTTGGCTTTAGATCAAGGCAAAGGCGATTAGGCTCGTGCAAAGCAGCGCGATGCCAGCCGCAGTCAGTGCCAGGAGACTTCCCGAGACAAGGTCGTGATTGGGCATGCAACGCTCTCTATCACAGAATGAGAGCAGCACTCGCTGCCGTCACCGCTTAACCGGCCAATGCATACATTACTATTTGAATCGAGCGCACTATTCCTGCTGTTACTATGAGTAGATGCATTTTTTCAGCGTGATCATGGGCACGCTCGCCGTCTCGCGGCGAAGAAGACGCAAAGGATTATAGGGCAGGACGCCTGAGCCGCTGCGTTTTGCGGAGAGCTTGGCCTCTGGGTCTGGCATTGTGCGCCAATTCCCTGAGCTTATCCGAACGCACCGGATGTGGACGTTTCATTGTCTTGCGCCCCCAGCTTGCGAAGATATCTGAGCCGCGCTCGTCGCAGTTCCTCTAGCGGCCAACGCAAGCGAGTTCGGTCTGCAATCTTGGTCCTCGCTGAGCGAGCTATGAATATGAGTCCGACGGCTGGAAACACCTCAGCATAGCTCGACGAGCCTTGCGGACGTTGCGAGCCGTGGCCAGATTCGGCATGAACGGCCGAGCTTCGGATAGCCGCGCGCGACATCGCGCCCGAGCACAAGCTGGTCTAGCAGAAATACGGCGGATCACGCCCGTCAAACGCCGCTGATCGTCCTGATTGCAATGTTAACATCCTTCGCCGATCGGCTGGGGGAACAAGCATGGTTAAGGCATTTCGCAACACCGTCATGGCACTCACTTTTGTCGTACTCGCCGGCAGCAACATAATTTGGAATTTACTGGATGACTACGTTGCCTGCGGCCTTGCGGTAGCCGCTTCAGTCACCGCCGGCTTTTGCGTCGAGCGCGCCTTCATCAATCGGTCCCACCGCGAAATGATCCGCCGCCACGGCGCGGACTGGCAGGCTGGTAGCGAGCGCATAGGGTCTGGTGGACCAACAACGACGGCGAAGGCAGAGAAATGACAGTCGATCGGAATATTACCGCGAGCGGCACGAAGCGGGAGGCGCCCAAGCTGGAGGTGTTCGATTGCCGGGCCCCGTCGCAACCGCTGCGAGGCCATGCGTCGGCGATCGAGGCATGGCGCGCTTAGTACGCCATGCAGTCAACCGTCAATTCCGTCGCGCTCTACGACGCAGCAGCAGCGCTGTTCGGCTCGGATTTCGACTGGGCAGAACCATGAGGTCGAGTGAATATATCTGATCTCGACGTGCTTGCAGTTGCGCAACCGCTCAAAGTCACGCCTCGCGCGTCCTTCTGCTATCCAGAGTATATTGAGGGAGAAATGGACCTGCTGCTCGTGACGCTCGGACAGTCGCTCACGGCCGAAAACGGTGAGCAGTCCGTCAATCAGGCCGCGAGATTCCTCGCCGTGCTCAACGCTATCCATCCATTCCGGGAGGGCAATGGCCGTACCCAATCGGTTTTCATGTCAATGGTTGGTGAACATGCCGGCTTCCCAAGTTGCGCGATGATCAGAGACGCTGCGGGGCCGACATTGCGTTGGTCATCTCGAACGCTCTTCCAAAGGACAACGAACTTTCGATTTTGTGGACGGTATTTGGGTCGCCATGCAGTCACTTGTCGCAGTCAACAGTGCTCGTACCATGCAGCAGGGTCAACTCAGCAAGGCTGAGGAGGTTTATCAATATCTGACCGGAAAAAGATTCCGGCAGCGTCTCGAGGCTATCGTTGAGCGCTTCAACGACATGCGTGAGGATCTGGAAAAAGAGCGCAAATTCATGACGCGCGTATGGGCGAAGCGCGAAAGCCAATTGACGAGTGTCATTGAGTCCACGATCGGAATGTATGGGGACTTGCAAGGCATCGCGGGCAAGGCCATGCCTGAAATAGAAAGCCTTGACACGCCACTCCTTGACGGTCCTGCACCTGGCGCTGCGGCACAGTAATCCCAGGGAATCGCCGTCCAAAGCCTTTTGGGCCTGGAGGTGCGCAAATGCGAATCAGGATAAAATACCCAGTATCGTCACCGGCAACCCCTCTGCAGCCGGCCTAACGGCCGGGCTCCCTCCGCGGGGACTCGGCGTTACGCGAGTCCGAGCCGGCGGGCTGTAACCCGCCCAAGCAGAAAGGGAGGCGGTCATGGCAAACCATGGCGGCCGGCCGAAGTCCGTTTACGTCAACGCCTACTTGCGCTGGCGTTTTGGCAAGTTGGAGCACGTCTGCTCCCACTTCCGGTCCCTTCCGGGACAACTTGACTTCGGTTTTTAACAATTTGGGCACGGCTCAGATTGGTTTGATGATGCCGGAGATACGTCGCCGGTGAGAGTGCTGCGTAGCGAGACCTGGCCGATCGGTCGGGTCTCGTTTCGTGGGGTCTAAGCGTACCTTTCGGTATCGGCTCCTTGCCGACATCGCAACGAGAGCACCGTAGGTCGAACGACAAGACTGACTTTGTAATGGCGTAGCAATCGGATTTGCGAGCAATGACATATCCTCTCCATCTTCTCGGTTGGAAAGCATTTCAGGACCTTTGCATTGCCCTTGCCGAAGAATGCCTCCGTCGTCCTGTTCAGAATTTTCTGCCTGGCAATGACTCAGGGCGCGACGGCGCCCTTATCGGCCGATGGGACGGAGACGATCCGGCTGCAGGTGCGTCTACCATCCAATTCACGTCGAAGCCGTCAAATCTGACGTTGAGCGTTCTCAGTGATGAACTGGGAGAAGGCAAGAAAGCTCGCTAAGCGGCGGTTGGCAGCCGACTACATCATCCTCACAAATCATGCCGTCTCAGGCGCAAGCGAAATCAGGATCAAGGAAGCCTTCGAACAGCAAGGCGTGGGCCGCTGTCGCGTGTTCGGCTATGATTGGATTGTAAGATCAGGTCAAATCTTCTCCGCGACTAAGGATGATGGCTCACTATCGCACGCCAGAGCATTGGAAAGCGACATCGAAGCGGCATTCGCGTTCGTTGCAGATGCGCAGAAGCCTGCCTTCTTTGACTAGTGGACGCCGTATGCCGATCAGTTGATCACGGCCACTGCACTCTGTTGGACTAAGGTTAAACCAGCCAGACTCCAATGGCGCCCTGCTGACGCAGTCAAATTGATCGCGAGTTCAGGATTTCCGCAACCGTTGCCGAACCTTGGTCCAAAATGATAACCCAACGACGCAGACCACGATAAACACGCCACATGCCCTGTAAAGCGTCGCCTCGGAGGCTTCCGGTACAATTGTCGGGAGGAGATATATCGCAAGTCCGAAGCCGCCTGTAAGCAAGGTCGTGAACGCCTGCACACGGCCAATCATGCGAGAGTCAACAACAGTCAAAAGGTGGCCGTTGGCCGCCGCACGCGACACGTTCCAGAGCATGCCGGCCATACAATAGAGAACGATGGCGACAGCTCGATCTCGCGTGAGGGAGAACAAGAACAGCGATGCGCCAGCGGTAGCCTGGATTGCAGGTGTGAGACCTTGCAGGCGTTTCGCTATGGACGGGAAGCTCACCACCGCCAATGCGACCATTCCAGTGATCGCGGCAGCCATTTCGAGGAAGCCAAACAGGCCGCTGTCACCGCCGAGCGATCGGATCACAAAACCTGGAAGGAGAAGGTTGGTAATCTGGATCACGGCAAATGCCAGTCCCACCGTCACCGCCGCTGAGAGGGCTTGAGGGCTGCTGAGAAAATAGCTGAGAGCCTGCCGTGAAGCAGGAAGCAAGCTAAGCCGTTGAGACGATCGGATGTGGCGGGCCTGGGCTGTGATCAGCTTCAGCACAGGAAGACATGCTAGGGCTGCCGCCGCAAACGTCAATGCGGACGTGAGACTGCCGAGTCTGTCAATGGCAAGCCCCGCAACACCCGTCCCAACCGCTATTCCCAGCTGATTAAAAAGGGAAAGTCGAAGAGCGAACCCCATGCGCTGGGCTTCGGGGACGATTGCCTGCAAAATGCCGCTCAGTGATCCCGACAGGAGTGCGAAGCCGAAGGCTCCCAATACGCTTGAGGTGATTAGAAGCACTGGTGATAGAGATTCTGCCACAAATCCCATGGGTGCGAGAAGGGCCAGTCCAAACGCTCGGATCGTTTGCCCCACCGCCGCGACCTGTGCCCGATCATGTCGATCGGTCAGGTGGCCAGCAACCGGCGCGAGCAGCAAGCCGGCGACGCTGGATGAAAGTAACACCAGTCCAACCAGTCCAGAACCACCAACGTGGAAAGCTATCCAGCCAGGCAGAACAATACCGACACCAACGATGAAGAAAGAAGCCGACGAAAGCGCTATGAACAGTGGTCTTTCCAAATCCTTCACGCTGAATCTGCTTCATGAGAGATCGTAGTTGGCATCGTCGTCTCCTTGTGATCTGGCAAATCTGCTGCTTCAAGCGACAGTTTTGCATCTGACATTTGCAATGTCCTCGGGTCTGCCGGGAATCGGCGCGCATCTTGGTCGAAATCTGCAGGAAACCTGCGTGGACCCGAGCAAAAAATCCGCTAAGAGCCGGAAGAAAGAGGGAACATGCCGTGGTGCGCTTTCACAGTCATAAGAATTTGCTGGGCGAGTGCCGCATTCCGCCGAGCACTGTTGATCAAAACTCCGGCAAACTCGCAATCCGAACTAGGCAGAAGCATCTGGAGTCCACCTCTCATGACGATCGAAGATGTTACCTTTAGGGTCGCTCGCCGCGAGGACGCGGAGGCGGTTTTCAACGTCACCAAGGCGTCGATCGACGGCCTTGCCCGCGCATCCTACTCTCGCAATCAAATCGAGAATTGGATGGGCGAGCGTACACCGGCATTTTACGAAGAGCTCATCGCCAAGGGGCGAATGACCGTGTGTCTGCGCGGCCGCGTCGTGGTCGGATTTGTCGATGCAGAGGCCGGCGAAGTAACACGCCTATTTATCTTGCCGGACGCCGCTGGCGCCGGACTGGGTCGGCGGCTCCTCGAGATCGGGATTGCCCAAGCACGGTTAGGCCATGACGGTCCAGTGAGGCTCGAAGCGACGATCAATGCCGAAGGCTTCTACCAAAAGCATGGTTTTAGAAGCATTGGTAGGGGCTACTTCTCTCACGGTCTCGGCGGCGAGCCTATCGAGATAGTGCATATGGAATTGTGAACTTCGATACTCTTGGTACGGTTAGATATTGAGCGAGTCGCATTCACGCCCTCACAAGTATTTTTTCTCTCCTCTACGGCGGCCTCCTACGACCGCTGAATACTTGTTGAACTAACCCGTTTCCTGCCTTTTCTATCCATCCCCGTCGCCGATCGCTTGTTGCGATTGGTTGTCGACGGGTGACGATCGTGGCGGGCACTTCACTTCATTCGGAAGCCTTCTCGCGTGGCGCGCGGGTGCTGCGCACCGCGCTCGGCCCCGCGATAGCGACCGTCCTCGAAGACCCCGCGATTGTCGAGGTGATGCTCAACCCCGACGGTCGGCCCTGAATCGAGCGGCCTGGAGGACAGCGGACGAACCATGTCCGCCGCCGATGGCGAACGGATCGTGCGCCCGCTCGCGCATCAGGCGCAGCCCGACCGAGACCTGGCCGGCGATGATCGCCGCTGTCACCGATCTGAACGCCACCTGACCGGCGCGCATCGCACCTGGCTTGACCCCGACGGCTTCCACTAGACGACGCTAGGCAAGGCACGGATCGAGACGCCAAAACGGGCAACGGGCGACCTGCTTGGTCACGCCGTTCGATTTGGCGTAGCTGGTGACGTCATGGCGGCCGGCGAGGGCATCGAGACGATGCTGTCGCTCCGCAGCGTCCTGCCGACCATGCCGATGGTCGCAGCCCTCTCGGCTGAATGAAGGTTGCGACTCCGGAGCCAAAGGACGAAGCCGGCTGCTCTCGCTGCCATCGTAGGAGGCTATACCGACTGCCGGCCAGGAAGCCGGATCACGCTAGAACCGCGCGCGACATATCGCCCCCACGCATCCATCAACTGCCGTCGCTTCTTCAACGCATTGCCACGCCGATACGCTTGCTCGGTTTCGTCGCCGACCTTGTGGGCCAATGCCATTTCCGCAATTTCGCGTTCAAAACGCGTTTCGTCACCCGCCCAATCGCGGAAGCTAGATCGGCACCCGTGCGCTGTCATCGCCGGATAGACGGCTTTGAGGGCGTGGAGCACGGCATTCATACCGAGCGGCTTCGTATGGTCCTTTGACCATTGCCCGGCGAACACGTAGGCGTCGCGTGCCGCGTCCTTCGGGATGGCAGCTTTCAAGATCGCGACAGCGCGGTCGCAGAGCGGCACCTCGAAATCTTTGCCTGCTGGATGGTCTTCGGTTTTCATCCGTTCCGCTGGGATGGTCCAAAGCCGCTCTGCGAAGTCCACCTCGCGCGCGCGCATCAGTCGGGCTTCGCCGGTCCGTACCGCGGTTAGAATGATGTACTCAGCGGCGAGGTTGACCGCCGTATCCGCCGCTTCGTGGTTGGCTTGCAGCGCCTGCACGATGCCGGGGACGTCTTTGTAAGGCGCAGCCTTGTGATGGCGTTTCGACCGCTTCGACTTCGGCAACAGCGGCTTCAAGGTTTTCCACATGGCGGGGTCCCGGACCGACCCCCCTGGCCTCCGCAGCGTCAAGGACGCGCTCAATCCGGCTTCGCGTTTCGCGCGCCGTGCGGTTGATCGTCATCCATATGGGCGACAAGATCCCCAACACATCGTTCACCGTGATGTTGGCGAGTTCGATGCCCCGGATCGGCTTGCACCGGACCTTTAGATCTCGTGTCCAATCGGCCAGCGTGTTCTTGCCTTTGAAGCCCGCCTTGATCGATACAAGGAAGGCATCCGCGAACTCTCCGAACGTCGTAGCCGCGACTATTTCGGCACGCCGCTCCGCCGCCGGGTCCTTGCCTTCGGCCAGTCTCTTGCGTGTGTCTGCGGCCTTGAGGCGGGCGTCAGCCAGCGAGATGCCGTCCCTGCCTTTGCCCTTGGCGGCGCCAAGCCCGATCTCGCGGCGCTTGCCGGTGCCGCGCGCACGGTACAAGAAAATCCATTGGCGTCGTGCGTGCGCACCCGTCTCAATCGCGAGGTAAAGTCCACCCCCGTCACTGTGGCGCCCGGGCTCAATGATAGTCTCTGCTTCCCGAGCGGAGAGCTTGTGCAACTGTCTTTTGGCCATATCCGCCCCACTGCCCGCCCCACCATTGAACACGGATTGCACCGGTTAGCGGCGAACGTCCGTGAACGGCGGCGAACTTCAAGTGACGCGATTATAGCAGATCTTACAATTAGTTAGAAGCCTGCAGCGAACGATTGAGGACAAACGCGGAATCCCACCACGGACGCAGCGAAGGCCAGTCTCGCCGAAGTGAAGGCGCTCACCGAATATGAGGACGGCAAGGCCTCGCGTCTCCTGACGATCGCGGCGTTTTTGAGCGCCGCGGTCGCCGCCGTCTTCACCAGGTTCGCGACCGACTATCCCTGGCCCGGATTCGGCGCGGTCGACACCGACCGTCTTTCGGTATTGACCATAGCGACCTATGCCGCGTTCTTTGCCTACGTGCTGCTGGTGACCGTTTCCGTGTTGATTATCCTCAGCGCGGTCAAGCCGCGGTTCAACATACCCAAGACCTGGACAGCCGGATCGAAGGTCGATCGGCCGCCGTCCATGCTTTTCTACAAAGGCATCCTGGACGTCACCGCTCCGACGTGGGGCGAGGCGTTCATCGGTCTCGGTACCAACAAGGGCGAAGAGCTGAGGGCATACTACGCAAAGTGTTACATCGCGGAATCCTATCTCGTCGCCGAAAAAGTGGCGGACAAGCTTCGTCTGCTAAGTCCGGGCGTCGCCACGCTACAGGCCGCAATGTGGGTGCTTGTGGTTTTCTTCACCCTGTCTGGTGCCAACGTGATCCTGGTGAAAACTTCGAATGCCGCCGCGACCGCCCGCACGTCAGCTCCCGTCGCCTCACCCGCCGCACCCGTGGTGAACCCGCCGGCCAGCAAATCGAAAGGATGAGCGTTGAAGGCCCATCTCTTCACGGACGCCGACAATACGCTCTGGGACACGGATACCGTGTTCGCAGCCGCTCAATTGGAGATGCTGCGCGAAGTCGAAAAACTCACCGGTCGCCGTGCGCCGGACGACGAAGACCGGGGCTTGGCTTTCCTGCGCACCATCGATCAAAGAATTGCGACGGAGCACCCGGATCACCTGGAGGTATCCGCCCGCATTGCTTGCGCAGGGACTGGCACTGGTGCTTGAGGGAGAGAGGGTCGACGATGCGGTCGCACGAGTCGCCGCACCAAACCTCGCACCCACGAACGCGTTCGAATCCGCTCAGTCGCGATTTTTCGACGCCATACGTCAGCTTCCGCCTCTGCGGCAAGGCGTTCGCGAAGGTCTCCTTTCCCTGACGCGGGTGCGGATTCCCGTCACTATCGTGACCGAGGAACGAGCCGAGCGATGCCGAAAGTTCGTGACCGAACATCGGCTTGACGGTTTGATCGACGACATCGTTTCGGTACGGAAGACGCAAGAGGCTTACGCTAATCTCAAGCAGAAGGCCCGTGCGGGACGATGCTTCATGGTGGGCGACCAGATCGATCGTGACATCGTGGCGGCGGTCGCCGCAGGCTTCTCGACGTTCTATTTTCCCGGCGGGTTTGCTCCGTACTGGACTTCAGAACTCGATTCGAGCGAAACGACCCGGATCGACCGCTTCGATGCGATAGTACCAGAAATCTAGGCCGCGGCTCTTTAGGGTTAGCTTACCAGCTAGGCGGCCGCAACGATGCGTGTCCGTTGCCACGTTTCCGCCCTCTGGCTCGTGACCCCGCTCGATGGCGGACAGAGCGGGATGAGGGCTAAGGCGCGACCTTGAACACCGTCGTGGTCGCTGGAGCCAGGCCGGTCCGCCCCGGCCCGGAGGCCTAGTCCCCACGCTACGCGAAAGAAGCAATCGACCGGCGAGCCGAAGCCAGGACGGCTCTGGATCAGGAATACCAGCCACCGAAACTGAAATGCGCTCCACGACGATGCTCAATGATTGCAGAGAAAGGTCGGTCGGCTCCGGGAATTCGATCCCGACGCGCGCGAGACAGTGGGCCTTCAAGTCGTCGGTCAGCGGTGTGTGAGGGCCCGCCAGATTCGCAATCTTCCGAGCAATTCTATGAGCACCGCGGCTCGACGTGATAGTTGAATGATCTTGACGGCCGCTCTCGGCTGACCGGGCATTCGACTCACGACGGCGAAACATTCAGCCTCGATGTCGACGCCATCGAACCACGAGCGGCCGGCTACAGTAGTTCCTTCTCGAGATCTTTCAGGAGACAGTCGGCATCGAACACGTTCGTCTTGTCAGTCGCCTTTCCGTCGCCGCGGCACTCAGCCGGCAAAGGGTCTTCGGCCGAGATGAGATAGACCGTCCCTCCGGATAACCTCCTCGACAGGAGCGCCGAGATGCTCCGCAATGTGATGCTCTCTCGTGAACTCCTCCTGCTCGGCCTCGTAGATGCAGCTCAAACACGCCCTTTGGGCCAACACTTCGTCGAGTTCGCGCAGCCCATAGTTCTCCTCATCCCACCGCTTGTATTCAGGAGCTTGGGGCGCGAGCTCCTCATCGTCGAACCATAGCAAAGTCAGGGTTTGGTCCCATTGCCCCAGATGCCGGGACTCTTCGAAGTGCACCCGTCACGCTCCCAGTCCGAGCAGGGTGCGCGTCTGATCCAGGGCGCGATCGAAATAGGCTAGCTTTGCGACAATGACGCGATACGAGCACGGCCCATCACCGCTCGGTGACGATGACAGTGGAGCCGTAGCCGCTGCCTTACCTCATTTGATCGGCGATCAACTATCGTTCACATGCGATGCAACATTCCCGCCTTTTTCGCCAACAGAAGCATCTTTTCGACGAGATGGCGGTGGTGTCCGCCGTTTGCAGAAGTCGACGGTTTCGACTTCGAGGAAATAGAGGACGAATCTCCCGGAAGTCTGCATCCAGCGCATGATCTAAGTTGGCAATTCGTCGCTCGAGATAAATTCGCTCATCTTTCAGGCGTAGTGCACGCAAACTTGGTGAAATACTGCGTGGCTCGTGGAGTAGGCTCCCGCGCGGGCGACAACCACCCTGTGCGAGCGGGCGCACAACTGGCAGCATTCAGTTGAAAGCAGAGCCAAATTGGGTTAAATCATCCGCAGGGCGCATTTTCGCCTAACAATACTTGCCGGTTGTACGGCCATTTCTGGGGTATCAGAAGCGGGCTACCCCAACAAGGATTTTGGGGAGTATGGGCATGTCGATCGCCGACGAATTTCACGAGACCCGCCCGTATGGTCTGACCTCCAAGGAGACGCAATGTCTTCACTGGTGCAAGGAGGGAAAGACCAACTGGGAGATTGGTGAAATCCTAGCCATTTCTGAAAAGACGGTGGAGTTTCACCTCGCGAACACAATGCGGAAACTTGGCGCTGGCAACCGTATTTCAGCGGTGATCACCGGCATCAAGAGCGGCCTCATCCGGCTCTAGGCGAGGCAGCTCAACGAGGGTTGCAAGAGTTTCAACTCCCATTGGGAGCCCCTTTCGAACGCTCAATCTGCACCACGCGCTCCACTCGTGCGCGTCCTGATCCAGGAGCAGCCAAGCATCTGCTGCTGCGCAAGCTCGAGGATCGGAAATGCCGTCTGAGCTGGACCCAATTCGGGTACACGCGCAGACTTGGGCACTCGGGCCAACCGCGCTGCAACGTTTCGGTAAGCTGTGGCAACCAATCCCGTCATGAAACGGTCAGCGAGCTCGCTTCCAGGAGTTCGCCATGAGAATCCATTCCCGTAGGCGCGAGCAGGTATCCCGCACCATTCCGCCAGACAGCTCGCGACGGCAGGCGAATGGCTAAAATTCCCCCTGCAACATCTCGCCTTCTCGAATCGATCAATATCTCACCCAGTTTCTTTCGGTTGCCGCCATACAGTTGAGGCAAGGATATTTCGCATATCCAGAAGTTTGGAGGCAGACTGTTCATAAAGCTTCTGAAGGAATGCGGCTCTTTCTCACCGGGAGAAATCCAGGTCGGAACGGGCTCGCCTGTAGACTGGATCTTGTCATCGAGCTTCTGGAGGTGGATTTGGTAGTCTTGCGAAGAAATGAAGGTCGTTCTGAGAACGACGTAGCTCCCGTTGTTGCAGAGATAATCCCACCAGCGTCCTGTACCGGGATTGACCTCCGCGACGCGCCTCAGCCAAACGCCGAGATACTGTCCAGCCAGCTGCTCGGCGTACACAGGAGAAACCTTCACCTGAGGCGTCCAGATGGGAGCGACGACGAGCCGTGGCTTCATGCCTGTCGTCGCGGCGCGACCAAGCTCTTCTGCAAGCCAAGCGCGTGACATGCAGAAGTAAGGTCCGAGCTCGGTATCGTGAACGATGACATGGTCGATCCACTGGCTGCTCGAGAACCATCCGGATTGCCTCTTCGGACGCGAGATCGAACCGCCTGGATGCCATTCGTCCGTATTCAGCGTGTAGCCGAGAATCGGGATTATCCGGTCCTGGTTTCCCTTGCCCGAAACAACGAGCAACGGAGGATTACCGGATTCGATGAACGAGCAGATGGCCGTCCAGACGTCGTCAGCGCTCGCGGTGCCGTCGATCTCGTAGAGATTGTATCCATAACCGCGGTTCTTCAGCGTCTTGACGATGACATCAGCGATGCCTTTGGGGTGCGCAGCCTTCGACAGCTTATCGTCGTCGACTGAGCTGGTGCCTTCGATTGACCGGATCGCGATCCTCAAGGCCGCCTGGACGCTGCCTCTGCTCACCCCATTCTCTTGGCAGTAGTAGGCGCCGGCGACTGCATAGTGACATCCAGCGGTCGTCCGATAGAACGTCTGCGCTTTGGGAACGCAACGGTTGACCAGGGAGGTTTCGTGCCCGTGCTCCCAACGCGCTGGCACGCGCATGATGGCATCGAACACATAACTTTTCGGCCCTGACGGCAATGGGTAAGTGAGGACGACGACCTGACCTATCATGTGGTCGGGTTGTCCCTCTGTCTGATCGGGCAAAGGCAAGACGCGCAGGAAAGATATCGCGGTGGCGGTTACGACGCCGCCGCTCGAAAGCTTCTTCCTCAGCCCCTCGATCTCGCGGCGGACATCCTCGCGCTCAAGCGCGTCCTCTATCAGGACCGCAGAAACCCCCATTTTCCGTGCCAGCGTGCAAATGCGGTTAAGCGGCGCCGCCCGCTGCTCACTTGCCCCCCCGGCCCAGTATCGCTGTACCACGTCAAAATAGAATGAAAATTCGCCCTCGATCCTTTCGGTCGGCGTTGTTTTCTTCGTCCATCGTTTGCGGCGTTTTTCGGCCATCCCCAGTCAAATCCCCAAAATAGAAGCAAAAACAAGAAGTTAACGAATTGTTAAGAGGGTTCCTTCACTGTAATGTGCGGAAAATGCTCGCCAGCGTACGGCTTGCACCGGCGCCACAGCGCGTTTATTTCCCTGCAATCCGCCGCGGACGGGCTGTCACTTTGCGAATCGAGCGGTTAAAGTCGCGCATTCGGAGCGAATCATGAATTTCAAGAGTATTAAATCGGCCCAAGCGCGCGATTCCAATACCTCCGCATTTGAAAGCACGCCGGTCAAGCCGCCGAAGCTCAGCGAAAGAGCCACCCAACAGGTGGAGCGTATCCAACGCTGGGAGGACGATTCCGCGAGGAAGTCGATTCATCTCGACGACTGAGGTCTCTGCTTCCCTGACCTGGGTTGGCCTGTCGGACGGGAGGTCCACCAGTAGCATTCGCCTTCTCCGGCGAGCGCTGTGTCCCAGGACGCGAGCGTGGACCTTACATGCATGATCTTCAGCGGCTCGACTGCGAGCGGCAGTGCGGCATCTAGAATCCCCATTAAAACTCGAGCCTTATCTGCGAATTCGACGAGGAAAAGAAACGCGCTCTTCGGATCGTCGGCAGCCCGCGAGGCGAACCAGTTAGGTGCCAGTTCCCTTGGTTTGACCGAGAACAATGGCTGGATGCTGACCATGAATTTCCTGACCCGGGCCATATAGTCCTGATCGCGTACCCCTGCCGGCCCGGCACCGAGTGCCTCCACTAGCGCCTCGCGCGCGGGCCGGTGCAGTTCTGGCGTTTGTCCCCGCAACAGAAGCGCCTCGAGAGTTGGATCAGAAGAGGCGTGCTGCCCCACTCGCACTGTCGCCTTCGTACTTCCGAACGATAACTTGAGGAATTCATCACTTCCGCGTCCATCGAGCCGGTCGATCTGCTCCTGAACGGATCTGAGAGCATTCGTGGTAGGGGCGTGAGACTGAGAGCGAAATACAGTTTGGGACCCGACGCGTATGATGTCCTGATTGGACGCCCCGATCCTCTCGGCAAAATTGCGCTGAAGCGTAACAACCGATCCGAGATCGAGTGTCCATTCCAGGAGCCGCGACCCCCAACGTCCTCGCTGGAGATGGAGCCTCGTTATCGACGTGAAGGGGGAGGACGTGGCGAAAACGGGCTTCGGCAGGATCTCGCTTTCGCACAGGCCCTCCACGATCGCGGTCAGGGAGACCAAATCATCTAACGCGCCGGATCTGGAGTTCGTCGCATGGACCCTGCGTAGCAGTTTTATCAGCGTCCCGAAGGCGGGTTTGGCGCCGATGAAGCCGTCAGGGTAGGACATCAATGCGAGACCCGTTACCCAATAGAGTCGCCGCTCCAATTCGGAGGAGCGAATTGCCCCGTCTTGAGGTACGGCGAGGTTCAGCTCGTGGGCGATCGCCTGGATGTCGGCCTCGCCGGCGTTCCATTCCGCGCTTTCTGCGAGCGCCCGCAGCACGAATGTGGGAGGCCGCCCAGGATGACCGAACCGCCGCCTGCGCCAGAGATTGAGCGCCACAGCCGGATCGCCGCTCTCCGCCAGCCGATCTCCTTCGCCGGGGCGGCGAAGATCGCCGGCGATGAAACTTTCCCAAAGATCGTCTGGCAATTCTTTCAGGGCCTGCTCGGCCGAGATCGAATTGCGGATCACGGCCTTCCTGCCGCGGCTAGTTCCGCCCTCGAAATCGAGCACTCCGACGAACGTACGTGCGATGTCCGGATAGTCCTCAAGATGCCGTCGCAAGAAGGGACCGGTGCCGGAAAAATTATACCCGTCCAAAAGAGCTAGATCTTCCTTTGTATCGACCCGCATAAGCAAATGATAGGCGAGCGCAGCACGGTCGGAGATCATCCGCGATTTCGCATGATGGAGTATCGCTGCCAGCCGCACGCGCTTGACCTCGGCGCCGCGCTGGCGATCGGCTGACATCAGTTTCAGCATCAGGCGTCTGACATCCGGTCTTTGCACCAGGGCGCCTTTTTCCAGGTGAACGAGCCAGGATGCTGAGGCAAGCTCATCGAAGATCTTCCTTGCCCTCTTCTCCGACATGCGAGCCTCGCCTTTCAGCGGCCCCAGAACGCGGCGTATCAGGATAGGAGTGAGTTGCGGCAAAACCAAACCGGGATGGGCATATGATCGAGCATCCTCCGATTTCAGATGCTTCAGGAAGCGATCATAGAGCACTCCCTGCAGAAGCTCCTGAGGTATAGCGTTCGATCTGACATCTTCCGCGATCGCCTGCACTTCGCCGACACCATCACCCATCTTGACGAGCTTGCGAATGAGTGAGAGCACCAGGGGATTTCCGCCGAGCGCCTTGTGCAGTGAGGCCGCAACGTGCGGCGGAATATCGGCCGAAGTGAGCATGCGGCAGGCATCGGCTTCAGAGAGCTCGTCGAGATGCATCACCATTGGCCTGCGCCAAGCGAGAATCTTGTCGAGATTGTGCGAGGCTGGATCGCTTCGACCGGCTACAACAAGGCGCACCGCGTACGCGCCGGCGACATTGATCAATCTATCAATCCATCGCCTCAATCCGCGGAGCGTAGCGTCGCCAGCCGTCTCAACATTTTCGAATGTGTCCAGGACGATCAGGAGAACACGACGCTCTACCTTCAGCCGCGTCAGAGACTTGGCTAAAAGCAACATTCCATCCTGTGTACTCCTTTCGCGCGAGCTGTAGGCTGGATCAGTCAGACGCCGGTGAAGTAGGCTGCGCAAGTCATCCCGCCTGGATTTGAGATCCGCGTCCATTTCCTGATCCATGGTCCCGACTTGACGCAGGAGCTCCATCGTCAGCGTCAACGTATCGACCACAGACAAATCACCGCGATCAAAATCCAGGTGTACCGGGACAATCCGCGAGTCGCGCTCGCGCATGACATGCGCCAGGAGCGCCGCAATCAGTGTTGATTTTCCAATACCGCCTGTTCCCCACAGCAAGGCGGTGGACGCCTTATATTTGCGGTGATCGGATCTAATGAACCGGAGCAGGTTCTCGAGCTCCGCGTCGCGTCCGATGACCCCCTCGCCTATAAAACGATGGAATTCCTCTATGCGCGTCCTAAGCGCCAAGTGACGCCTTATCTCAGCTGTCGGCGGTATGCTCGTGCTCAAGCCCGCCACAGCAGGTTCGATCGCAATCAGTGCGCGCAGCTCATCGGACGCAAGGGAATCGAGGGCAAAAGGGGTGCCGAAAACGCGGATGAGAGCCTCGGTGATCTGGTCGGGGGCGGAAATCGCCTGCAGAGCAGAATAGATGATCTCCGCGCTATGCATCGCGAGCTGAACGCGCCTGGAGACGTCTGAAAGTAGCCAGAGGCCCTGCTCGTCTCCGGCGCCGGCGTCGCATTCGTCGGCGACGAGATCGAGAACATCGCCCCAATGCGTTCGGTCGATGTCCAATTGCGCGAGCAAGACCGCGGGATCGGTTCTCCCGCGCAGCGCCAACGCGAACCTCAAGCGGTCAGCGTTAGTTGTTAGTGATGAGGCGGTCCTTATTTGGCCCTGGCCGAAGGCGTTCTCCATCAGGCTGGCGAACGAACCGTCTGTGAGGGCGCGCTGGAAACCGGTCGGATTCATGACGATCTGCCTGCAAGGTTCATTGCCTGCAGAAAACTCAGGGTCTTGGTGAAGCGTGTGCGGCCGGCAGTCCCCGCGACGACGGCCTCCCAGACTTCCTTCCCGGCGGCTATATCTGCCGCTTTGTCTTCCGTGCGCACCTGGTTGGCCTCAATGAAATCCTGCACGTCTGGCCAGGCGAGTTCGGGAACGGTCTCGGTGAACGGACCAGCCTTTGAAAAGATCGCATGAAACTCGGCTTGGCGTCCTTCTGAGATTCCGGCGACCACCATCCTCATCCAGTCTCGCTGCAACGCTTCGTTCATGAAGGCCATCCAGTCCTCCTCGCGCCCTGTCAGCCAACCTTCGTCCTTGCCGAAGTCGACGAACAACCAGAGGCGGCTTTTTGCACCCTCGCTGGTCGTGAGCAGGCGATCCAGCGTCTCCAGCCCTTTCGGGATGAGATCATGGCGCAACAAACCAATATCGGGACGGGTCGCCGTGCGAAAGGGATCGTCCTCGGAAATGCCGGCTGCGACCGCGAGTCGCTCGAAAAGATTGGGAATGCTCGTCAACCTCGCGACCTCAGGTGCGATTGATACGAAGATGTCGGGAGCATCGGAGAGCTTGGCGCGCATCAAGGCTCCGGTAAAAGTCTTGCCGCAGCCCTCGGGAGCGGAAACGAGCGCCAGCCGCTCGGTGCTGCCCTCGATTGCCGCGCGGCGGACCCAGTTCTGAAACTCGGTTCTGCCAAGGATTGGATGATCCGATCTGACATCGGGGAAACCAAGACTCTTCCATGACTCGCTGGCCTGCGACGCAGCTAACCAGCGCAGCCGCCGCGACCGCGGCGACAAGGGATCATCGCTCAACTGTCTGATCTTGCGCCTGATGGGCAACATGTGCACGGACCGATTGTAGGTAGATCCGCTCGATCGGACCGTTCCTTCATGGATGCCTACCACGCGAGCCAGCTTATCGAGGCACGCCCCGCCAGACATTCCATCGGCAGTGTTCACGGTATGGTGCAACCTGCCCGTCCGTCTGCGGTGTTCGTGCAGTGTCCCGCTATGAAACCGGCACAATGTGCCACCCGCATGACCGACAACCACCAACGTCGTATTCATTTGAGCATCAGCAGGCTCATCGATGTCGAGGATTCCGATCTTATCCCCGATCTTCTCGTCGATGCGCACGAGCGCGAAATCGTGATTTTTGGCCGCAAGCTCCAGGTTTGTGGCGTCGAGATCGCGAGGCGGTTTGCCGCACGGTTCGCTCGCTGCAACAAGCCATTTGCGTGCGAATTTCGTGACCCGGGGCTGTTTGGGGGCAACTCGCCCGCCAAGGTTCCAGAATTCCACCTGAACCCCGTCGGCTGCGCCTGTGATCTCCTCTGCTGGGTTCTTCTCGAAATCGATCATGCCCCAGATCACGTGGGCGGCGGTCATGATCAGGTCTGCCCCGACCAGAAAGCACGTACCAATGTATTCCGGGTCACGCCTATCGTCGCGGATGACTCCGATCATTGGTTGAACCTTGCCCACAACGTTGGCGATTTCGACGCTTTGCAGGCCGCCGCTGTCAGGAAAGACAGTCTGATGCAACCCCTTCTCGACCTTCAGGATAACCTCTGTCGGAACAACGGTTCTGAGATCGTCTTGATTTGGAAGATTGAAGCTGATCTCGGCCAGCAGTTTCTCAAAAAAACCATTCTCGACCGCAATGCGGATGCATTCCTTGATGGCGGACAGAAAGTCCCTGTCACTCAAGGCATAAACTGTAGCGAAGACACGGCTCCTGCTTTCGCGCCCAAGCGTGTCGAACGAGCGCCCGAAGACCTCAGGTGCCATGCCGCCATGGTCGTGAATCAACTGGGCTACTGAGGCGATATCGTCGGCCGATAGAGTCACTTGCGCCATTTCCTGAGCGTCTGCATAGCGCAATCGAGGTCCGTTCCGATCGAGGCGAGGAATTCGGCCTGGTTGGTGACGAAAGTCGTCCCAGACACATGTACCCCGATTGCCGGCTGATCCTCGTCCTTCCAGGCGATCACCGGAGATCCAGAATTTCCGCCGGCTGTCGTCGCGTCATGACCGAAAGTGGTGGCGTCGGAATGTAACTCAGGCTGCCGCTTGGGAAGACCGGGCGCCAGACGCTTTACTCCCTGAGCTCCCCCAGTCAGGTGATGTCTCACCCATTCCCAATCAACCGAATGCCCATCTGGCACAGAGCGCGGTGGCGAGAACCTTGCAGGGAACCCGATCACACAGAGCGAGCCCGGGATCGGCTTTCCTCCCGGAGGCACAACCAAGCGAGTGCCGATTTGTGCTGGCACCTCGGCCTCGGCGTGATCAGCATCCTCCGCTTCCTTCAACGGACGAACGGCGAGCAGAGCTGCGTCTGCTGACGTGCCGACGCGAACGCCGGCCTCGACCTTCAAGAGGTGTCTTGCAGGAGCGTCCGCCTCACCGTCAAAGTCGATACGGACTTCATCACCGAACTCGAAGACGTCAGCCGAGTTCGATCCCTTGCGGCCAACGCGCTTCAAGATCTGGTCGAATACGTGGCCTGCAGTCATCACGATCATCGCCTTGCAATCGATGACGTAACCTGTCCCAAAGAAATCGAGCGGGCCCCCGCCACTGGGTTCGAGGCGCCCCACCGAGCTTGCAAACTGGCGGATTGACTGCACGTCGCCGCGGATATCGTTTGTCCATCTGCCCAGAAAGGGATGGTTTGGATCGACCACGCCGTTACGGAGCACGAACGCAGGTCTTGAGCCATCGAACTGCACGACGGCTTCGAGAGAGCCGATCTCATCATCTGAGAAATTCTCCGGCCCGTCGCCGGCCGCGAGCTTACGTAGCGCATCAGCGCCGTGCCCGATCAGGAGTGATCTGGCTTTGTCGAACTCGCCTCCAGCAGCCGCGCCGCGCCTTTTGGCTTCCAGATCCAATGAGGTCGATACGCGGTGCAGTATAGAGTCGGGTGCAACTGGGACGGGGTGGCTTGCCGCCGGAGCGGCGCTTTCGTGGCCGGCTGGAAGGCTGCCGGACAGCACGTCGCGGATCGCAGACAATTGGTCGAGCTGGGAAGTCATGGCACGGATGAACACCACGCAAACTGGCGGGCCTCAGCAGAGCAGTCTGCCACGTTGCCCGGTCTTTAGGCGACAATCACCCAGTCTAATCATTGGGAGTACTAGGGTTTTCCCCAGTGTTCGCCAAAACGGCGCCCAAACCGGTAGCAGGGCGCTCTGTGCGAATTCGGCTGTGCCTAGGGATTCTCCTAGTTTCGCTTCGTCGGGCCGAGCGCGAGGAAATGGTTCTCTCGCTCGAAGATACGAGGTGCAACAATGGCCCCGAGGATCCGCAAAAACGTTTGGAAGCTCGATCCCCGCGACGAGACATTAGGGTGGTATGCCAAGGCCGTGGCAGCCTTGATCAAGCGTCCCATCGAGGATCCGACCTCGTGGCGATATCTTGCCGCCGTTCACGGCACACCCCAGGGTATGCCCACACCGGCTTCCGCGCGCGGCTATTGGGATCAATGCCAGCACCAGAGCTGGTTCTTCCTCCCATGGCACCGTGGATATCTGGCGAGTTTTGAGGCGGCCATCGCCAAAACTGTCAAGGATCTGGGCGGCCCAGCTGATTGGGCGCTTCCCTTCTGGGATTATAGTGAGAGCCTGTCCATCAACCGCAATGCGAGACTGCTGCCGAGAGCCTTTGTCGAGCGGACGCTGGCGGATGGCAGTCCCAATCCACTCTGGTCACGACGCGCGCAGGCTGTGGGTGGAGACTTTGAACTCGACGAGACGGCCATATCCACGGCGGCCCTCCGCTTCACCAACTTCACCAACTCCAGGCCGGGAGTTCCATCCGGCTTCGGGGGGCCGGTCACGGGCTTCAATCCCGGCGGCGGCGACAATGGCGGCGTAGAGAACGTTCCGCACAATCGTATCCACGTCAAGGTAGGCGGAGATACGGGCTTCATGTCGGATCCCTCGACGGCGGCTCTCGATCCGATCTTCTGGCTGCACCACGCCAACATTGACCGGTTGTGGGAGGTCTGGCGGAATCAGGGGCCCCAGTTCCGCGACCCATCCGACGCGCAATGGCTAACCTCCGTCGTTTTTAAGATGCATGACGGGGACGGTGAGCCTATCACTTTCCGTTGCGTCGACATGCTCGACACCACGAACGTGATGCACGGCTATACTTACGAGGGCGTAGCTGTCGCGCAGGAACCAGAGCTCGAGTCGGTGGAGATGGCGGTGGCTGGTGGATTGAAGCCGGAATTCGGCGGGGAGAGCGAAGGGCCGGTCGTTTTGACCGGACCCAGCACGAATGCAGACGTCGTCTTGGTGCCGCCATCAAGCTTGGAAGCAGTCACCGCGGAGCCGCGCCATGTTTATCTAAATCTTGAGAACATTACAGGCGCGGGAATTCCCGGCGACTATCTCGTCTATGTTGACGTTCCGGATGACAATCACTCGCCGTCGTTCATTGGCGTGATGACGACTTTCGGCCTTGAACGGGCGAGCGACCGGTCTCTAAGTCACGGTGGCAGCGGATTGACCCAGGTGTTTGAGATCACCGAGTTGGCCAACCAGCTCAAGCTATCACAATCCAGTGTTTCTCGTCTCAAGGTCACGTTTGAGCGCGAGGGCTTAAAGCCGGCCGACGCCGAGGCTCCCGCTGAACTAGCCGACTACGCCGGCATCAAGCGCAATGCTCCGACGGTCACGGTCGGCAAGATTTCGCTGTTTTACGACTGATGAGCGACGGCCGCCTCTTTGGCGTTACCCCTCCGCCCGCGTCGGTGCGAGACAGGTTCTCCGCGTTCGAGGTCGCGCGCTTTGTGATACTGCCGTCGGCGCTGGCTTGGGCGATTATCCTCGCCCTCCCCTTCTTCGGGGGACCTACCGACATCTGCACGGCCAGGTCGTCCGGCCAAGATATCGTGTCGCGCTATCTGGTCCCCCAGTTGCTTTGGCTGTTGATGATCAGCGCAATGATGGTGCCGCTTGCGGCCCCACAGATAAAGATCCTTGCAGCCAGAAGTCGGACAGCTCGCCGGGGGCGCTCGGTAGTACTGTTTCTCTTAGGCTTCGTATCCTTGTGGATGTGCGCGGGTCTGTGCCTCACTATAGTCGCCGATATCATTGGATGGCCGCGATCGGGCGATCGTATGGGCTTGTCGGCACTGTATTTCACCGCGGCAATGTGGCAGCTCTCGGATTTGAAAAGGCGTGCCCTCAACAGATGTCACCATGTCGCTCCGGCACGCTCGCTTGGACGGACTGCCGATCGCGACGCCTTCCGCAATGGCGTGCTGCACGCTCGATACTGTGTATCATCCTGTTTTCTGACAATGGCGCCCTTATCCGTGACCAGATTAGGACCTACGGCAATGCTTGCCGTATTCGCAATTCTCCTCGCGGAACGGGCGGATCACACGGCAAAATTTGGACTGTCAGCCTTCGTCCTCCTCTTAATGTGGATGAACGAAATGCTCTAGGTCCTATCGCTTGCGGCCATGTGGCGGCGTAAGGCTTTCGATCAGTTCGATTGCCTCGCGCCTTGTTTTCCGATCGGCAATTTTCAGGAACGCGGCCACGAGGCGATCACTCTCATTGTCGCTGCCGCGGGCGGGGCGAGAGGGGTCAACGAAGAAGTACGAGATCGGCGTCTCGAGAGACTTTGCGATTTCGGCCAATCTGCTGCAGCTGACCCTGTTCTGGCCTGTCTCATACTTTTGGAGCTGCTGAAACGTGATGCCGAGTTGTGCAGCGAGTTTTATCTGCGATACGGAAAGCTCGGTCCTTCGTTTGCGGACTCTGCGGCCAACCACAATGTCGACTGGATGCGGCTTCATCGCCGTCACTCTCCTTTGTTTGTTCGAAGCCATGCCGGTAGGCACAGGGCAGGCAAAACCTCGGCCTTTCCCCAGCTTACTCTTGCGGATCGCTTAGGCCACCATCTCGTCACCGCAACAGCCGATGCAGAGATACACGCAGAATGAATGAACGTTCGAAGGGCACTGGAACGGAGGCATTCCTCTTGGAGGCGATAGGCGTCTGCTATCGGCACAACCCGGACCTAGGCGCTCGCATTGCGAAAATCCTGGGCAGACCGCTACGTGGGGCATCGGAGGTCGCAGCTGGCGTCGATGACATTCGTGCCGCGCTGCGCATGTTCGACTATCTGCAACGGGACAGTCATGGAACGGTCGCCGATAGCGCCAGGATAGAGGCTTGTATAGAGGAAATTTGTTCGCACCTGACAACCCACAGAAAGTCTCGGCGCCAACCCGCCCGGCCCTTATCGCTGGTCTTGCTCGGCAAGGCCCATCTTTCATCTTGAACTCCGGATCATTTTGCCGCCGACAGATCAATCCACAGTTCGAGCACACCTGGGAAATTACGGGCCCCCTTTTGCGAGGTCACGTCGACCACCTTGGGCACCTGAACGCCGCCCCATTGCAGCTCCTTCAATGCGGTGCCGAGAGCAGCTGACAGCCTCTCGGTCGCGGGCTTGTCATCTGCAAAGTAGTAGTGAATTTCGCTTATTCCCTTTGCTAGATCGGAAGCCTCTACCCCTGCAACTCGAAACCCCTGTCCTTTGAGCTTCTGTGACATGGTTTGGGCTAGCGCTGGGTTCGCAGACGCATATTCGATGTAGACGATCGGTTGATCCGACACTTGCACTTCGACCGCTGCCCAGTATTGCAGGACAGTCTGCGGGGCTCCGGCCGCAGGCGCGGTGGACTTGAGGGAAGCGGGAGCCGGTCGCTTGTACGGGACGGGCGCACCCACAAGCTTGATGGTGGATTGCTCGGGAACGACGCCTGCACTTTCACTCTGGAGGTAGTCTGCGCTTGGAGGCGCTGCCCGCAGCACGAGATTTTTGCTTACGCTGTAGGAGTTTCCGGGGACCGCAGCCGAGGGCTCAACCGGCGCGCCGTTCGTGTCGAGCAGATTGGGGGCGGCATCTGATCCGAGCCAGATGTATCCGCGCAGATTTTGCAGCCCCGGTTTTTTGGCGATCCGCGCCTTTGTCTGGTCCATGACCACGGCTTCGGACACGGTCTCGGTTATTTCTGCAGGAGCTGAGAGTTTGGCGCTTTTGAGTTCCTGGGTGAGCGCTTTGATCTTGGTCTCTTGCAGATCCACCTGGGCGGCGCTCCGTTCGGCAGCGCGCTCGGCGAGCACAGCCGTTCTTTGCGCATCGAGCTGCGCAAGCTTGCGTTGTTCGGCAGCTCGGTCATTGAGGAGCCATGCGATGATGGCGACGAGAACCACGCATACGACCAAGATCCACATGTTGCGCCGCTGGGCGGCGACCTTACTTCTGCTGGCAAAGACGAGATCGCTGAGGTCGCGGTCTCCCTTTGCGAACTTCTCCGCTTCAGCGAGCGCGCTTCCGTTCAAGAGGTAGCCGGTCGCCTGGCCTGAGTCTTTCCACAGGCGCGCTGCGGCTGCCAATTGAATCTTCTTCCGAGCGTTCAGTCGGGCTGCCACGCGCTCGGTCGAGGGCTCGGACGTTCCGCCCGCAGCGGGATCGAACGGCACTAGCCTATCAGGCGTCCAGTCCTTTCCGATATCTTCAACGCTGACCGTTTCTGCGCTCCAATAGTCCAGTATGTTTTGAGCGGCCTGCCGCTCCGCGGCGTCCTGAAGGCAGGCGCCACTGTTCCTGGCGCGCTCCACAAACTCCTCGATCGTTGGCTTTGCACTTGATGTATCCCCCGATCCCAACGTGGGCCTCAGGGTCCTCATCAATTCGACATGCGCTCGTTGCAGATCTTCGAGTGAATTGAACCGATTGTTGGAGCCATCAGCCATGGTCTAGCATCTCCAATATGCCCTTGACGGGCGCACCAATGGCGACAAGCGATTCGCAATCGCGCCTGAGTTGCTGATCGACAACGAAGAACCGCAGACGCGACTCGCTACGCAGGCTGGCGAACAAATCAAACAGGCCTGCAGTCCGCGTCGTCCCGATGGGCACCACTGCATTGGGTGACTGTAGCCTGAGCAATTCAACGTCAATGCGGTCAGAGTATTCTTTGACATTGCGTGACCAATCCGCCGCTGGACTGAGGTCCGCCATGGTTCTGAGTGGCGTCTTCAGGTCGGGCCAGGCGACCATGAACGCGTCTGTAGTATCGACCGTATCGGAGAACAGCTGCTCGATGACCCAAATCTGCTTATCGATTTCTTGCCATAGATCGTGCTCCGCGACACGACCGCGTACCGCCTGATCAAGTCGACTGAGCGCCGCCTCAGCATTGGTCAGATCGGAAGCTCCTTGCGTCACCGCAGCTGCGAGGTTACCGAGCGCCACTGACAGCTTTTGCAGAGGAAGCTCTGTAGCGGCCGCCACAATCAGATCGTTCAGCCGGGGCGGTTGAAATTGGAGAACTCGCGACATCCTGATGATACCTATACGCGCGGCATTCGGATTGCGGTCATCCAACGATTTCTGCAGAAACCGTGATGCCGTATCGAGCTCATCTATCCATTTCGTCTCGACCGACCTCAAGGCGGCATCGTCGGGAAGCTTGTCGATAACGTCCCTGGCGCATTGCACCTGAGTTCGGACTTGGTCCTTGTATTCGCGCAACGCATTATGCTGAAGACTGTCAGAGGCGATCTTCGTCGACGATGCGATCAGGAGCGATATCTGCTTGACCTGCAGGCTGTGTAGGCAATCGTGCAATCCCTTGTATCCGTCCAGAAGGGAGATTCCCGTCCCGAGGTTGGTCAAGGTTTGCCTCGATTGCTCAATCGTCGCACGCGCAGCCGGGTCATTCAGCAAGGACCGGGTTCGCTCCAGACCCGCACGGACCTCTTCCACCTGGGATTTGACCTCAGGCAAAGCGTCCTTCGCCTGGGGCATCGCTTGTATGATGAGCAGGTACAAAGTTCCGGACGGCGGCAGCGCGCTCAGAACGTATGCGAGAAACAGGACGATCAGCCCTTGCTTCTCTGCACCATCTATACAGTTGCGTGCGATGGTCCAACGTGGAAGCCGGTCATTCGTCCAGCCGTTGATGCGGTGCTCACCAGTGCACCTATAGATGATGGCGTCGAGTTGCGGGAAATCGAACACGTCGCCGATGCCCCTTGCCACACCGTCGACCAATCCAGGAGGTATCTTCTCGCCCGCCAAATCCGAATTCCGTTCATTCGCCGATAAGCGCGGCCAGACCATCTTCAACGATCTTCATCCGGACAAGTTGGGCCGGCACACCTTGATTGTACAATGGCTGCACCCAGGTGGGATCGCCGAAGTGATGCAGAGCAATGAGTTCCCAATCAAGCGTGAAGCAGGGCGACCCGGATGATCCAGCCTCCGTGTTCGTGGCATACCTGACTCTGGTCCGGCTTTCATTGACCGCGATGATCGCTTCGGTATCCAGCGCAAGCTTCATGGGCGCGCCATCCGGATGCTGCACGATGATGAGGGGATCGCCTTTCTTCATCGGCATCTCCGCTACGGGCAGCTTGATCCAGCCACGAGGTCCAACATTGTCTCCACTGCCGACCGCCCGTTCTAGCCTGAGGAGGGCATAGTCGAGCTCGTTGGAGCTTGGCTCAGGTACGTCCGGCGTCTTCGTCTTCTCCGCTGCAGAGTAAGTGCGGTACGAAACGCAGCCTTCTTGTGCCAGAGCGACGGCGATGCCCGGCTGTCGCGTTCCGTTCACGAGTTTGAGGTAATCAAAGCGACAGATAACGTCTCCCATTCGTCCGGCGTTCTTTGCGGCCTCGACAACGTGCCAGTTCGTCAACACCACGTCGGGCCCGACGAGAAAGCCAGTACCGGCGGCGTTTCCGGATATTTCGACGCGGCAGACCTGCCGCTCGATGATCTCGAGCCTGGAGAGCCAGACATGCACGTCGAGCTGCGGAAGATTCGGCCGCACGTTGCGCTCGAAACCTGGTGCCGCTGCTCGCGCCGGGCCATCGACCTGTGTCTTTCCAGCCTCCTGAACCTCGATGGCGGCATCGCTCTTAGCCGTTTCGCCGGCCGCTTCGGGACAAACGCGAACAATTTCCGTGGCGACGTCTGGCCGATTCTTCTCCGTGTCACGATGGGCGGCGGCAAGGAAAAGCCGCAACACCCCCTTCTTCTGCAATGCGTCCAGCAGCTTCTCGAGCATGGGGCGAAGCGGCAGATTGTCCGGTACGAACTCGTCATACAGCCGATCCCCCGTCGACTCGTAGACAAGACTTGCAATTTCGTCCGCAGTGAACGCATCGGCCAGCATTCTGGCCAGAGATCTGATATCCGCACCCGACAGGTTTGCCATCCAGCCCGCTTCCTTTGGCCGCATGCCTAACACAACAACATTTGTATTCAACCCTGAATTGAGTATTATGCAAGTCTGAATTGGGAAGTTGGGGGAAATCCTATGGCTGGAATCGAACAGGACAGGTTGAGAGACTACGTTGCCCTGCTTAAGCGAGCCCATGGCGATCTCCAGCCACACGTCGAGGAGGCGGCTGAAAAGCGCCGGGAAGGCGCATCGGGCCTGGAGGCGGTCGATCCAACGGTCCACGCAGAGGAAGCTGTTCGCCAGGTCGATCGTGGTGCCGAGCTATCCTCGGAGCAAGCCTTTGGTCTTGAGGCAATAATCGATGCTGATATTCGACCTGCGATAGACATCATCAATGGGACTTTTACTTCGGCGCATCCTTTGTGGACCAAACTGTCACAGGATCAGGTACTCAAGAGCCGGATCGAAAAGGTCATACCGTCTGTTGGCCGTATTGGACTGCCCGGCAACAGGAGATACCCTTACGCGGGCACTGGATTCGTCGTCGGAAAAGGCCTTCTGATGACCAACCGACACGTTGCGGAGATATTCTCGCGCGGCTTGGGCAATCGGCTCATTGAATTTCTGCCTGACGCGAAAGCTGACGTGGATTTTCTCCGAGAACTGAATGGTCCGCCGAACCCTAAAACGCTAGCGGTCAAGAAGACCGTCATGATCCATCCTTATTGGGATATGGCGATCCTGAAGGTTGACGGGTTGGACGACGATCATCCTACGCTCGCGCTTTCGCTTCAGGATGCACGGGATTTGCCTGAAGGGCACGAAATCTTCGTTATCGGATATCCGGCCTTCGATCCACGAAATCCTGCAGACGAGCAACAGAAGCTCTTCGATGGAAATTACGGTGTCAAGCGGCTGCAGCCTGGTGCTCTGCATGGGAAGGTGAGCGCTGCAAGTTTCGGAAAGACGGTCCCTGCCGCGGCTCATGATTGTTCTACACTGGGCGGAAATTCGGGAAGTGCAGTATTTGATCTCACCACCGGCCAGGTGTTGGGACTTCACTTCGGCGGCCAATACCACCAGAAGAACTATGCTGTTCCTTCGTTTGAGCTCTCAAGAGACAGCCGTATCGTGGATGCCGGCGTGAAGTTCTTTGGAGACGGCGCTCGTGGAGGAGCCGGCGACTGGGCTAATTGGTGGACGCGAGCTGATCAGGCTGAAGCAACGGCAGAACCAATTAAGAACAGCCCGAAGACATCCGTTCAGAGGCCCCATTCGCCAATGGCCGCAGGAGGAATTTCGCAATCGGTCTTGACGGACGGTGCCGTCCGAATTGAGGTGCCTTTGGTCATCACGGTATCGCTCGGCCGAGCAGCCGAGGGTATGCGAGTCGAAGCAGCAGCCTCACGGGAGGAGATGACCGCTGACTTCACCGAAGCGATGCGGGAGCCGTTCAGAGACACGAGCTACGATGGGCGAGGTGGATATTCCGCCAGCTTCCTCAACGAGAATAGCCCCGGCGAAACCTCTCTGCAGATTCCGTTACCCCGCGCCGCCGACCCTGCTGTGCTTGCCAAGACGAAGACCGGAGAGACCATTCTCAAATATGAGCACTTCTCGATTGCTATGCACGAGAAACGCCGAATTGCACTATTTACAGCCTCGAACGTCGTCGCTTCTCCCGAGCTGAAGAAACCGGAGGCCGGTAAGGACTATTCAAGGCGCGGCCTGAGCGGACTCGGTCCGAGCGATCAGGAAAAATGGTTTCCGGATCCTCGTATCGACGCTCGGTTTCAGCTTCCAGATGTCTTCTACAACAAAGACCGCCAGGCGTTCGATAAGGGACATATCGTTCGGCGCGAGGATGCCGCATGAGGCAGGACGTACGATGAGCTCCGCCGTGCAAACGGCGACACTTACCACGTCACCAACTGCTCACCGCAGGTGAAGGAGTTCAATAGATCAAACCTCGGAGACGCCAATTGGGGCGACCTGGAGAACAACGTTCTGTCGGAAGCGGCCAGCGAGCGGCTTTCGGTGTTCGCCGGGCCGATCCTGACCGACAACGATCGGATCTTCACGGGTGCAGGAGATGGGGGAACGGTGCTGAAGGCACGAATTCCGGAAAAATTCTGGAAGATCGTCGTTGCACGTACGGACGAAGGTTGCGCCGCGTTTGGTTTTGTCCTTGAACAGGACCTGTCAGATGTCGAGTGGGAATTCACCCCGGCTGACGAACTAGTCCCGTTCATGTATCCAATCTCCGACATCTCGGAGATGACCGGCGTCAGATTTCCATCGATCATCGTAGACAATGATCAGTATTCGACAACCCGCGGAGGGAACGTGGCGCTCCGCAGCGGCGCAAAAAGAAAACGAAAATCGAAACGCTCCTAGGCTCGTCTATGAACACTCTGTTGGTGACTATTCTGACTATTTCGGGAGCTGTAATGATTCTCGCAGGGCACCATCATGTTGGTGGCATCGGCGGTTCAGGCGGCGGCGGTCTCGCTGAAAGCGGCTCGAAGCACAGAGGCGCCGACGGTTGATGCCGATGGTGTAGCCAAGGTGCTCGAGATGCTATCGAAGCTGCCCCAGTGGATTCGCGCGATATTGACAGGCAATTTTCAACTATGGCTTGCCCTGCTCACGCTCGCAGGGCAGTCATGGTGGCCATCCTGATCCGTCAAGGCTATTTGGGTAAGATCAATGGACGATGTACAAACTTTTCGCGACCACTTCTTGTCTCTCTATCAGTCCGCTGCGGCCGACTACGTATTGCAGAAGGCCAAGGAGACGACGACAGAAGGCCCCACGGAAGCCGATCCGCTCATGCAGGCGGTAAACGAGGTTGCAGAGCTGCGGTCGAAAAACGGCAGCGAGGTTGCCGACACGGAGGAAGGGATCGCCGATATCCCGAGGATCTGCGCCAGCCTCGGGCTTCGATATCTTGAAGCGGTGGTCACTGGCGACACGGCGCGTGCGGCACGCATCCAAGAACAGATGACCGGCGGCACGTGCGATCCAAAATGGGCCTTGACGCTCTCGGAATATGCCAAGTTCTTTGGCCCCAGCGGTACCAGAGGCAAAATTCCATACGTCCGCGCGGCGGAAGTTGGTGCGTACACGATCACGATTCCAGCGGGTGCGCGCATCGCGATCTTCGGCGACTGGGGCACCGGGGCGCAGCCTGCGCGCCGAATTTTGGCGAAGATCAAAGAGCAAAAGCCCGATGTGCTGCTTCACCTCGGAGACATCTACTATTCCGGCACGCCTGCGGAGTGCCAGACGAACTTCGTGAGTGTGATCAGATCGGCATTTGATCATGCCGTCCCGACCTTCACTCTGGCGGGTAATCACGACATGTATAGCGGCGGGCTCGGTTACTACGATCTCGCCAAAACTCTGAATGCGGGCGAGCAGGCCCAGAAGGCAAGCTTCTTCTGCCTGCGGTCCGCCGACTCGGCATGGCAGGTTCTGGCAATGGATACCGGCCTGCACGATTATAGTCCGATTTCCGTGACTGACGCGCTGACATTTGTCGAAGAAGACGAACAACAATGGCTAGAGCAGCGTGTAGCGGAATTTGCGGGACAGACCATTCTGGTCTCGCATCATCAGTTGTTCTCGGCGTTTTCCCAGATAGGCAAGCCGAGAGGCGATGGAACTCTTCTGCCGTACAATCCGAACCTGCTCGCACTGTTCGAACGCCTGAAGCCTAAGGGAAAAATCGCCGCATGGCTTTGGGGCCATGAACACAATCTGTGCATTTACGAGAGCTATCTCGGATTGGAGCGCGGAAGATGTATAGGTCACGGCGCGATTCCGATTTTTGAAGAAGAAAAGCCATACAATGTGCTCAAGGGCATCGCCGACCCGCCCACGCTCGTCGCAGAGACGCAACTGAAGGTAAGCGATGGGGCCTACGAACACGGCTTCGCAATGATTACGCTCGGGAAGAGCGAAGTCAGGACCAAGGTGGAGTATTTCACCGAAAGCGGACTGACATACGAAGAGGGGTTCTAGCCTTCTCCAGGTTCTGGAACGATTCTGAATGTGATCCAACCGGCTCATACACCGAGCCTTAAGGGCAGCTTTGCGGCAATGCTGTGGAAGCCTTTCCTCCTCGGCTCGTTTGTCGGACCAACCGTCTCCAGGATGGCTCAGAATATTGCCTAGCCAGATGGGCACGAGGCAGCTTTTATCGGCCTATTTCGTGCCGCTGTGTCGAGTGGCCGGCAATCGCCTCTCGTCGTCAGGCCAAATGCGTCAAGCTAGACCTTTCGTGACCATTTCTTGATGCTCGCTTCGAAGCTTGTGCGGTCCCGGAAGTGGCACCAAGCGGGCCGCCAGTGCCAGTTCGGAGCGGTCGATGACGTTATGCGGCCAATTGAGCGACCACTTGCGCGATTTCAGCACGGCACACTTGTCTGCCTGCGGGAGAAGCCCGACCAGTGCATGTCACCAGAATTGTTCATCTGACCACGTCGACGTGAAGGACGGTCTGAAGGGCACGAATTGCTTGAACCCCTTGAACGGCAGGAACTGCCTGAAACCCTTGAACGGCTCGAACTGGTTGAAGGGCTTCATGGGACCGCCCTGCGATCCGATCGTCGAGAGCATTGCCGACCCGGCTCTGTCCCAAAGCCAGCCACTTCTGTTCCAGCCAAGAAATTGACCGTCGAAGCGCCAGAGGTGTTCGCCGTCGATATAGCCGATTGGACGACCATCAAACGCGTAGATGTGCGTGCTGTCGTCGTCGAGATAAGCAACAGCAGCGCCATGGCGGTCGTAGTATGTCAAACTCATCAATGTCTCCTGAACGGCCCGCAGGTGCCGGAACAGGCGCACCGGACACCGACGGATTCGCAAGGTCTCTTAGGTGACAGTCCATCAGCTCGGGTGGCCCACACTGTATGCTGGGTGTCGCATTGCGACGCGTTAGGCGACAGTACGCGTGGATCGCACTCCGAGCAAAGCGGGGCGAGGACGGCCTCGCGTAATGCCGGTACACAACGTGACGAATGGCTCGCACCAACCAAACAGGCACACAACCCAGCTCAAGAGAATGCCCCGCATTTTGTCCTGCTCCGGATCAGTCATCGTCACAGATTGATAATCTCGAGGGCCGGTTGGGCCACGACTGAGATCTACATTATTTGCAGCCGCGAGCGGAGGTCGAACAAGCGATCAAAGGCGCTGCTTCCTTATGGACGTGGCGGGCAGGCAGGACAATCTGGTCCCACGGCCTCGAGCCCAGGCAAGGCACCGAGAGCAGCCCTTCCCAGCGCATATAATGCCGGGCTCGCCCTCAGCTTGAGGCCCTTCGCCTCGCAGTCATCCATGAATGCCTTGAGGACTCCTTCGCGCTCTAGCATCGAGAGCACGTTGAAAACCGTCTCCACGCTCAATTCAATGTCCTTGCTTCCTGCCTGACGTGCCATGGTGTCATTCTCTCTTACATGAGTATTCTACGGGAATCGGCCGATGCCAGTCCCCAGTCGTACGAGCGCATCCTGTGTATTGAACTCTCTCTGCCGATCTAGCGCTTCTGAGGCGGCGGCCTTGGAAGCCTCCTTTGGAGCGAGCGTGATTCTTCCGATCTCGTCGAACCGCGGCAATCCCGACTTGTTAGGCGGCAGCCGGATCAGAATGATGATCGTGTGCATGTCCTGCCGGCTGTTGTCAAAATTAGCGGCAAGATTGGATGGGACGAACTTGCCCGCCACCGGGTTCAACTGGGTCGAAGGATCCACATTGCCAGTGAACTTTGTCGTGAAAGTAATCGTGTCCGTCATCTGGGCGGTGGTGTAGTCGCTGTTTTCGCCGGCGAGATTTCCAAGTTGGTTCTGCACTAGGAAGCTATGCACAAGCGATCGAATCTTGAGCAGGCCGGCGGCGGGATAAATCGCATTGATCTGTTTGGGAACGATGTCGCACATGCCCTCTGTACTAAGCCGGGCGAGGCTATCGAAGCTATCGTAGACCCTGAAATGGCGCTTCACTTCTCTGGTCCGGTCGTTTTTGGCCGTGACCCCGATCTTGTCCGTTCCGCTCGAGAAGCTTTTCAGAAGGGTGAGATCGATTCCGTTGCCGTTCACCTCCGTCGAGTCGATGGTGAAGTCGTAGCTGATCGAAGTATCCTTGTAGAAAAGGAAGGGATCTCGAAGTTCTTTTGCGAAATCGTTCCAGTTGAGACTGCGAAAATACTCTGGGCTGGCGCGAAGCGTTTCGATCAATTGGTCCTTGGTCATCCGCTGATACACGAACGGGCTCTTCGCGGCAGCGATGTTAGCGACAATCTCCTCCCTGATCGCGTCACGCGTCTGGCATCTGATGATTGTCGCAATGTCCTCACTGGCGAAACCGGTTGTATCCTCCGGAAGCGGATAAATAGAGCAACCACCTGTTGCTAGAGATAGGAGCGAGAACAATGCCCAGCGGATCGCTGGCACCCCGCCTCGAAAATGGAATTGAGTCCCCAAATCCCATGCCCTCCAAACCATCATGGCGACTCTATCGCTACCAGCGCCAGGGCAACATGAAACCAGGGGAAATCCCTAGGTTCACTCAGGGAGGCGTGCCCAAACTATGTTGGACAAGACCCCCGACATGGTTAGATTGGTGGCAGATCGCGTGACTGAGTCAGATCGGTGGCCCCATCTTGTATCGAGTGAACGCATGGTCGAAACGCATTGCGATTCGATCTCGATCGATGGCACGCCGGGCTTGTGTTCGAATAATCATCGGTCTACGAGAACCATGAGCTGGAGCGCAATTCTCTATTCGCCTCCATGGTCTCAATCCAAGGTCTACCCAAGGACGACGAGAGCAGGACACGTATCCGAGTCCCCTTGAGCGATCAAAGTTTGAAGCAGTGCACAACAAGTTGCGCCTGTGCCGGTCGATGACGTATCTAGCGATCGCAATGGCCCCGACGGACTCGCCTACGGCCCGCCTGTTTTGAGGGCTTCCTCATCAAACGGCGGCATGATGTAGCCGATACACGTTTTAGAGGGCTAAGGCTTGTTAGCGCGCACTACCATGACCGCAACATGCCTCCAAAGCTGGTGAGCGGCGCCGTCGCATCGCGTATAGGCCCCGTCGAGGAATCATGGCAGGGTCTGTTGGCATGCAAAAATATGTTCTCCTTCGGAGTGGGACACAGTCAGGCGAAGATGCGCCCGCGACTGCGAGCATCGAGGTCTCAGATCTAAGCGATAGGGATGTCGCAGAAGCCGAGCGCGACCCGACCGTCAGTGAGGTCGCGCCCGTTGCGCCGATGGAGCTGATCGATCATTGCGAGTCTCTCGAAGGCTCCGACGATCAGCCAGATCATCATGACAACTGGGGCATTTCGGCGGTCGGCGCCGGCACGGGCGCGCTCAGTGGCGCGGGTGTTACGATCGCGGTCATCGACTCAGGTATCGTGAATGACCATCCAGCGTTTGATCCTTTCAAGATCTACGAAATGGATTTTTCAGGATCGGGGAACGGGGACCGATGCGGCCACGGCACACATTGCGCAGGCATTCTCTTTGGTCAGAGTGTTGGAGGACGGAGGATAGGTATTGCCCCTGGCGTCAAGCGAGCGCTGATTGCTAAAGTCAGGCCTGACGACGGCAGGATCCGTTCCGATATGGTATTCAAGGCGATGTTATGGACCATGCGCGAACGAGCAGACATCATCTCGATGTCCTTGGGTTTCGACTATCTGGGCATGGTATCGAAGAGCGAGGAACAGGGGTTGCCCCGCGACCTTGCGCTCTCGGATGGTCTCATCTCTTACCGGAAGAATCTTCGCATTTTTGATGCCATCGCGGCTCTGATGCGAAAGCAGGCTGCGCTGGGATACTCGCCGCTCATCATCGCGGCAGCCGGGAACCAAAGTCGACGACAAAGCAGGCCTGCTATCAAAATAGGCGTCTCGCTGCCTGCTGCAGCTACGGGCGTGGTCTCGGTGGCTGCGGTGTCGCGCGAGCTGAACGGTCGTTTTTCTATTGCAAACTTCTCGAACATCCTTCCTACGATTGCAGCACCGGGCGTCGGCATCCCGTCGGCTTGGCTAGGCGGCGGATTGAGGTCAGGGAGCGGCACAAGTGCGGCCTGCCCTCACGTTGCGGGCGTCGCAGCCCTTTGGCTCGAACGACTAAGGCAGGGAGATCGCAGGGTCGATGCGGATCGGTTGCGGGCAACGCTGCGGGACAATGCCCGCAAGGACAATCTCAGCCCGGACTACGACCCTTCCGATTTCGGGGCAGGCCTGGTGACCGCGCCGACAGCCGGGTAGGCCAGCGGCTCGTCTGCCAATTTGAATTCACCCACGTCGAAGTCCAGAGTATCAACCCCATGGTTGAAGTGGACGACAACCGGAAATTTCAGCCCTGCCAGATGCTCCGGACGAATGGTCATGTCGGTCTCGCCGAATGCGACAAGGCCGTCGGCATTCTGCACCAATTGCGTATCTGTCGTGCTGACGGTCTCGGCAAGCGGGCTGTCGATCCGCATCCGCTTGTCGATTATGGGCGCTTCGTCCAGAAGTACCGAGCGGCCGCCGACGCTAAACGGCGCTACGCGGGATAAGGTTACCCTCACGTGAAGCCGGCAAGCCGTGCCGGGTTCTTGTGGCGCGGATTGCACTTCGACCGAGGGAAAATAGGATTGGCCGGCCGCGGCTAGAAGCTTCCGGAATCCGCTGACGAATTCAGTCTGCTCCCGCTCGTTCAAATCAGTCGGGGAGGCTTTCGGGTTCAGTCCGCCGCGGAAACTCGGCGAGCCCGATACGAGGGCATAGGCTGCCAGCCGCGCTTCATCTTGATTGGTCGAGAACAATCGCTCGAACAAACGTTCGGGGATAGTGCCTCCCTCTAGGATTTCGACCGGTGACAGCGTCTTGCTCCTTCGCATGCTGTCTCCCTCCTCCTGGGATTGGAGAAAAAATGAAGCCTCCTTGATCCCTTCCAGCCTTTCCGCAACCTCTCCGGACTCAAGGTGTTTCACAATTCTCGACGGCAAAGCTTGCCTGTCGATTAACGATCCGAGTTCGGGCGCGGTTCCGACGTCGTCCGACACCGCCCCAAGCTTAATTTCATCCTTCTTTGGGCCGGATGCAAGGTCCGGGCGGCTGGCCAGAATGCCCGCCAGGCGGGCCAGATGCGCAGGAGGCTCCCGAAGGGACCTGACGATCCGGGCGGCCGGCGCCGAAAGAAGGCGGACAATCTTGCCTCTGGTCTCGTCCAGGGACGGAAGCTCCGCCAGGGCCTTCACGCCGTTGGCATCGAGCGTCATATTTTCGACGGCGCCACCGATGATGACGAACTTTTCGTGATCTTTGGCGAAGTCGACCGCAGCTTTGGATGCGGCAAGTGGATCGCTGGAATAGGCAAGTACTGTCTGCCCCTTGAGGAAGGGGACGATCCCCTCTGCGTCGGTGCCTTTGGCAGCGATCTTTGCGAGCCGGTTCTTCGCGACCTTTACCTTTGTTCGGCCGGTCTTCGCGAGCCTTCGCAAGGCCTGCATCTCTTCGACGCTTAGGCCTGCATAGGCGGCCACGATCACGCTTCTACATTCCTGGAGTTCACGCCTTAGCCCCTTGACGAACTCGACCTTCTCGGGACGGCGCGCCGGCGCGCGCCCAAACGCGACAACCGGCATCAGGTGAGCATTTTCAGGTTTCGCGAGCGGTTGAGCGGGAGCCATGCGGTCAAACCAGACGATAGTTGTCGTTGCCGATGTAAGTATACTGGAGCGCCATCGGATGCCCCTCCTCGAGCAACTTCTGTCTCGCAGCCAACAGCGCGGTCACAACGTTCGTGCCGTCCCTAAGATGGTCATAAAATACTTTTGCCAGTCTGGTCGCAAAGCCGTCTTCAATCGGTCCGGTTGTGCAGAGGATGCATGCTGCGCGACGCTGTCGGAAGAACTCGGCAATGGATGTCTTGAGGCTACTTCTGCCGATCGCGGACGAGCTGGCGTTGAGAAAAACGAGGGATCCATGAAAGTCGGCCGCCTTCACTGGATGTGTCATTTCTAGAATGCCGATCTTTGCGCCGGCACGCAATCGAAGCCTGGGAAGTTCTGAGCTCTGGTCGGTATGGCAATTGAAGTGCAGGATGTGGTTCTTCTCGGCAATCCAGTTCCGCAGAACCTCCAACTCGGCATCCGGAAGGGACTCGGTGAGGGGGTCGAGCACCAACAACCTTTCTTCAGCCCCGGCCAAATCTGCCAGGATGGAGATCTCCTCCTCTGAACGAGAGGGATCAGGCCGTTTGTGCGACCGGCACGCGCTATCTAGCGAACTATCCTCGGCGTAGCTCACCAACCTCGGACCAGCATGCTGGGCGGCTTCATAGTGCTTCCTCAGGTCTGCTCGCTTGGCGTTGATCACCCTGTATCGGCAGATGCATCTTTCGCCGAGAAAATATTCGGCGGTGCCATCGTTCAGCAGGCAGTGCTCGAACAGGGGCTGTTCTGAACGACCATAGGTGTACTGCGTCACGATCGGAGAAGTCAGCAGACCCAAGTGTCTGGCGAATTCGTCTTGCCCGCCACCGAAAAAAGCTCCGGCCAAACGCCTTCCACGCTCCTTGAGAGCGTTCACGTGCTCGGCTCTCGCAATCTCCGAAAGCTCGCGCCATCCCTTCACGACATCGACAAGCGCTCGCAGCGCATCGTTCATATCGCGAGATGCATCCCGAACGTCGTCGACAGGCGCGCTCTGAAACTCAATGGGTTCACCATCGGGCCCGCTATCAATTCTCCAAATCCAGTGGTCTCCGATGAGCTCGACGGTGGCTACAACGGGAAATGAATCAACGGGAGGCATCTGTTGGCTGACTAAACGGGTGGCAGGTTGAATTCAATACTCGTTGGGGGAGTATCGCGAGTCAAGACTTGCAATCGGATCAGATGGCGGGCCCCGTCTCGAGCTTCTATGAGAAAGGGCGCGGGCCGGCCGAAACTGGTATCGGCAAACCGCGGATAGATCTCGCAGGTAGGACTGCGTGCGATAAGGCGGTAGATATCGCGTCGCCCCGAGGCGCCACGTCCCGCCAAACCGGAAAGCGTGGCCAACTCGCTGTCTATGACGAAGTCGACCCTTAGCACGCCATTGAGAGACTTCGGCGGCCGAACGATCATTGAGACTTCGGTCGACGGGGAAGCGTCCTTCGCCAACCAAGATGCAATCATGGACGGCTCCAATCCAACGGTTCCAACGACCGCATGCCTGAGCGGCCCGTCGCCGCGCCGGCCTGCGGGAAAGCAGAAACTGGCCAGCGGCAACTTCATTCCAGTGAAGCGCCGCATATGGAATCCTATTCGGGGTGTCGTACGAGCGACGTCCGCTACGACATCCGGCCAAAGATCGAGCTGTTCGTCCGCGCCAGTCAGGCGCGCCTTCAGCCTTCGGGTGGTGCCGGACTGTGCGGCCATTCCGGCCGCGGCAAAGCCGTCCGCGGCCTGCCGGTACAGTCGAAGCGCGGAGGCCTGATCGCTGTCGCGCAGCATCGCACTGCGGATGGCGTCCGCGCACATCCGCAGTGCGATCGCTCTGAGCGGCGATCGAGAGTTGAGCTTGGGTTGATCCAAGAGCTCGACGCAAAGGCGTTCGGTCAGACGGCCACTTTCGGCCATCTCCCGTACCAGTAGGACGTCGATGGTGTTTTCGATCTCGTTCCGCGACCATCCCTTGCGCTCGCGCCGGAGGTTGTTTGAGGCGAATTTCACTAACCCCAGGTCCAGCGAGCGGCGCGGGACCGAACGATCTGAGTGCGCCCGGAACGACGCGACGATCCGACCCGCCAGCTCTTTGGCTTCTCTCGCATCCAAAGACGAGGGATCGATAAGTACGTCGAGGCCAGGCCGGTCGGCAGTCTTCAAAAGCAGTATGTCGCAGGACTGAACAGCTTCGGCGCCGGTCTCCAAATCGACAAGCAGAAAGGGTCGAGCGGCCGCCTCGACCGACCGGCGCCGAAGCGCATCCGCATCTTCCTTGCTGGCAGACAACAGCCATACCGAGCGCTCTGCCGTTGCACCGATGGCGGTTACCATAGGCAACCGAAGCTGCAAGCCGGCCTCCCGGTCGACGAGGCTCATTCCCGATCCTCGATATTTGCGATTTGATTCGCAGGATCATTCTGAATCTAGCATCGCAGAACGCCATAGTTTTGGAGCCATTCCCACAGACAACTTTGCTTCATCCCGCAGGAGTTCGTCCCAGATATCTGGATATTGGCTCTTCGATAGCTGGGGAATTCCCGAGGGGCGCGGATGATGCCGACGAACGATCCTGGTTGGCCGAAGGGGCGGAATCACATTGAGAACATAGCAGATTGATAAATAAGGACGTTCTCTCAAACAGTTAGGCGCCACACCAGAACGTCCGGTTGGAGTATACGCCATCCTTTCAGCCCAACAGACGCTCACTAAATCTCGTCAAGAGTCGTTGGAATGACGGAAGCATCGAGAACTGAATCATAGGCTTCGCAGAGGAAGCCGTTCAATACCCCTGCATCGGCACGATCGGCCACCGCGCTGGCGTGCCGTCCGCGCCGCTATCCATTTGGATCTGCGCCTTGTAGCAGGGAGCCCGTGCAGCGGAGCTGCCGAGACATTCGAAGACCCTTGGGACCGTTCTTGCGTAATCATCGGTCTCGGCTCGGATCTTAACCCGGCCGAATACCACGAGGTCGAGTAAAACCGACAGGGTACCGCATCCGGCTCTGTGCTTCGAACGTGGTGGCGATTGGCAGTCAGCTTCGCCAGCTGACGGGATGCAGCATCCATTTTCCGGCGGTTTCTGCTGCCAGCCCGCGCGGCCGGGCCGCGCAGCCAAGCAGGACAAATAGCACGTACTCGCGGCTGATCCGGCCATGTCATCGACCCGGCCGCCACAGAGACGAGCGCGGCAGCGATGAAGCGATAGTCCGCCAAGACTCGCGCGATCGGACGGAGCGCCCTCCAAGCGCTTAGGATAACCGCTATCAGCGCGACGCCAGCAACCCAGGCGGCGGATCGCGATCGAGTTGTCGAGGTCGACCGCCTCGCAGGCGATCGACCAGCCGCCTACCGCACATTCCAGGCATGGTCGACAAAAGACCGCGTTGTTTGCCAGCGCAGCACAAGCGCGGCAAGCAATCGCGCATAGAGCCCTGCAGCCAGCCCCGCGGCCGCTCTGCGGCTCAGCAAGCGCGGCCCCAGCGCCGCCACAGCGAACAGACCAAACAACCCCTCGCAGATGTTTGACGAATAGCCGCGCCATTCCCCGAACGCGACCAACAGCAGTACGGGCCCGGCCAGCAGCGCGCCAGTCACCAGCGAACCTGCGCCGAACAGACCATGCGCCAGCGAGCGGGCCCTCCGAAACCAGCACGCCCAGCGGCGCCGCACGAATTGACACAAGCCCCAAAGTCCCACGCCATTCGCCCGCAACTGATCCGTGCGATTGCGATCCGCTGCTGGAGCCTAGGAAGCCAGTGGCATCCGCCGGGACCAGGGACCTATGCTGACTCCCGACGAGGAAGCCGGATCACGTTAGAACCACTTGCGACATATCGGGCCCAAGCGTCCATTAACTGTCGGCGCTTCTTCAGCGCATTGCCACGCCGATAGGCTTGCTCGGTTTCATCGCCCACCTTATGCGCCAATGCCATCTCCGCAATTTCGCGTTCGAAACGTGTTTCGTCACCCGCCCAATCGCGGAAGCTGGACCGGCGCCCGTGCGTCGTCATCGCCGGATATACCGACTTGAGCGCATGGAGCACGGCATTCATACCGAGCGGCTTCGTATGGTCCTTTGACCATTGTCCGGCAAACACGTAGGCGTCCCACGCGGCTTCCTTCGGGATGACGGCTTTCAAAATCTCAATTGCGCGATCGCAGAGCGGCACTTCGAAATCTTTGCCTTCTGGATGGTCTTCCGTCTTCATCCGTTCCGCTGGGATGGTCCAAAGCCGCTCCGCGAAGTCCACCTCGCGCACGCGCATCAGGCGGGCTTCGCCGGTCCGCACTGCTGTCAAGATTATGTACTCAGCTGCGAGGTTGACGGCCGTGTCCGCCGCTTCGTGGTTGGCTTGCAGCGCCTGGACGATGCCCGGGACGTCCTTGTAGGGCGCAGCCTTGTGATGGCGCTTCGACCGCTTCGATTTCGGCAAGAGCGGTTTCAAAGTCTTCCACATGGCGGGATTCTTCCCAGACCGAAGTCCCCTCGCCTCAGCAGCATCGAGCACGCGCTCGATCCGGCTTCGCGTTTCGCGCGACGTGCGGTTGATCGTCATCCATATCGGCGACAAAATCCCCAAGATGTCGTTCACCGTGATGTTGGCGAGCTCCGTGCCGCGGATGGGCTTGCACCGCACCTTCAGGTCTCGGGTCCAGTCGGCCAGGGTATTCTTGCCTTTGAAGCCGGCCTTGATCGATGCCAGAAAGTCGTCCGCGAATTCTCCGAACTGCGTGGTTGCCAGCATTTCGGCGCGCCGCTCCGCCCCGGGGTCCTTACCTTCCATCAGTTTCTTGCGGGCTTCGGCAGCCTTCAGCCGGGCGTCGGCGAGCGAGATGCCGTCCTTCCCTTTGCCCTTGGCGGGGCCCAGCCCGATTTCTCTGCGCTTGCTGGTGCCGCGAACACGGTACAGGAAGATCCATTGGCGTCGCGCGTGAGCGCCCGTCTCGATCACAAGGTAAAGCCCGCCGCCATCGCTGTGACGCCCGGGCTCAACGATGGTCTCCGCTTCCCGCGCGAAGAGTTTGTGTAACTGTCGTTTGGCCATAACCGCCCCACCATCCGCCCCACCATTGAACACGGATTGCAGCGGATTGCGGCGAACGACCGTGAACGGCGACGGATCTTCTTTGAGAGGATTATAGCAGAACTTACAAAAGGTTAGAAGGCCATCAGCGCACGATCGGGCACGAGTGCGAAATCCCACCACGGACGCGGTGATGCCAGTCGCGCCTTACTTTTTTCTGCGGAAATTTGGTCCATTTTGTTACCGCCCCACCATCCGCCCCACCTTTTATATCGGGTCTTGTCCGGATGGCCGGGGTGCGAAAAATTGGCCTGAGGGGGAGTGCAAAGGGCCGCACGAAGGCAGGCGAATTACTTCGCGCCTATAGGCAAAGAATGGGCAGTGTGGGTCGTCGCCGCTGTGAGCGGGCATCCTTAGTCGACCAAATTGCTAAGGAAGATCTTCGATGCCGTCGGGGTTTGAACAACTGGCGAGCAGGGAGTGGAGTGAGCGCACAAGCACGAGTCGGCGACGTCCGACGGTCCTCGTGTCAAGCTGTCCTGTCCCTATCAGTTCATAGAGTTTGGTCCGACCCAAGCCGGTCGCTTGGCACGCTTCATCGATCGTACAGGTCAAGCGCTGGGCGAACGGTATTTTCCTTTGGTCTGAAGGCTTTGACGCGGACAGCCTCTCTACAATCTGTTCTCCGCCTTTTCTCTGTCCGTGGTCCCGATGCATAGGTCCCCCCTATTAGAGTTCATCGGGATGAGAGTTGCTGCGCGACCCAAAGCCGTCAATGCGAACACCGGCGGGCTGTCGCGTGCGCTAGCGCGCATCAGCGGTGATCCGATAGCGATTGGATATTAGTTTCGGCACGAGATTCTTTGGCTTCATCAGCGCCGTCGCGAGACACGACCGGGACCAGCAGTGCATTGGCACCCAAAACGCGAAAGGGCGCGCACAACGACCGATGTCGATATTGGCTTGAAGTCGCGATCTGAATAACCTGCCCGCCCGGTCCGCTTGGTGCTGTGGAGCGCAGAGCGCCGTTTTGAGGGACGACAGGCAAGACTTTCGTCCAGACCCGGCATTCGGGCGCCGGCCGAACATCACGAAGCGGTGAAAACCGTTATTCACACGAGAGTTTTAAGCTTCGCCCCCTTGTCCGCCTACCATTAGACCTTCAAATTCAAATACTTATCGCCTGCATTTCCTTGCGGTGAGCCCGTAAAAAGTCGCGGCACAGCATGGGCACAGCCGCGCTGTCTCGGCCAGGGTGCTCGCGATAAACAAATCGCGACGGACATGAAAGTCTCTGCTGGCCTGCGACGAACAAGGCACCCCATCCTGCCGAACTGAGCATAATTGCGCGGGCAGCGCAGTCCGATTGTCGAACTCGTCATTCGGTGCCGGGCCAATCTGTCTGATAAGCGACCCCGGCGGGGCGCGCGATGGCCCTTCCCAACGTTTTGGCTTTTTACCGAAGAGTTGCTCCATTGAAATGGAATTGGCGCGGCTGATCAGTCCGCGGTGCACAATTTACCCAGCTCCCTCAACGGATGGCTGCTTCAAATGACGACCTTCCCTCCATCGCGAATCGCCCCCCGGTCATTAGTTGAAAATAACCCTGAACCTGGGATACCCTTTTCGAGGATTTCCTGCGCCGCGAAGCCATTTCGCGGTGAAATTCACCTCAAGGTTGGGGAGTCCGATTATGCAGTACGATCGGATAGATGCCCGCATCCTCGAGATCGTGCAAAAAAACAACCGTGTAACTTCCGAGGAAGTCGGCGAACTGGCCGGGCTTTCTGCCACCGCATGTCAGCGACGACTGAAGAGGCTCCGTTCTGAACACATTATCGAGGCGGATATCTCGATCGTTTCGCCGAAGGCGGTAGGCAGACCGATTCAAATGGTTGTGCTGGTGGGTCTGGAACGGGAACGTGCCGATATAATCGACAAATTCAAGAAGGCCGTTAAGTCGTCATGTGAAGTCGTCAACGGCTTCTACGTCACCGGTGATGCGGACTTCGTCCTGTACGTTACCGCCCGCACCATGGAGGATTATGAAGACTTCACCCGGAAGTTTTTCTATGTGAACCCTGACATAAAGGGCTTCAAGACGATGGTCGTGTTGGATCGCATAAAAGCGGGCTTCGCTGTACCAATTGAGATTCCCCCGGAGGATTGATCGATTCCGGATTTTCACGTCACGGATCGATGCGTTCTCGTTGCGATTGCGCGCAAGAGCATCATCCGAGCCACGGTCGATCGCAAGTCCGAAGCGCAACAACTGAAAAGGCGGCCACGACAATCGCTTGTATTAACGCTGATCGGAGTCTGGCTCGGCGGGGAGCGGCGCGCCCCCGACCGAGACTGGCCCTTCTGATTTAGAGGGCTGGATCGTTCTCTTTGCTGGCTTCAAAACAGGATGGGGTGGCGGCGGAGAAGGAGCCGGGGGCACAGGCATGGCGGCAGGTGAATTCTGCAAAGACACTATCTTTGCCGTCAGCGCCTCGATCTGATCCGCCATCCGTTTCAAATCGGCTTGCTGCGCACCTACGTTGCGATTGAGTTCTGCAATCTCATCAATTGCCTGCCGTTGCCCCGATCGCACCTCCGAGAGAGCTTCCCGATCTTCAGGTGATAAGCCTAGCACAGGGCCAGGTTCGCGCGCCGGTGACGTCACGAAAACTGTTTCGATGTTCGTCCAATCATAGGCTGCCCCGGCGCACAGACTGATCGAGACCACGAGTGCGAGAATCCAGGAAAAACGTCTCGGGGATTTATGCAAGACGGGCGGCAGCTCGGAGGCGTTCGCTTGATCAATCACATTCACCATCCAACGGTATTGCCATTCTCATTCCTGTTGGCTTTTCTCGTTGACCTGATAACCGGCAAGGGTCAAGAGCCGCGATGAGAAGCGGCCGATGACAGCATCGTTTTACGCAATTTTGTTGGCCCGTCAGTCTAACTTCAGTGCGTCGACAGCCAGCGCATTGGAGCCTGGTCAACGTTCCGGAGCTTCGAAGCTGGGACTTGGGACCACCGCGCGCACGCGATGCGATGCCTATGCTCGAGAACAAAGGCTTGCTATCGTGCCATCGTTGGCAGGACAGAGACGAACGATGTTACTTCTCAACAGGCATCCCGATCATCGAACTATCCTGGATGTCTCCGATGCGGACACTTTGAGTGTCGAGGCCGCTCGCGAAGTCGAGCGCTTTCTCAGGCATCGTGAAGGTCACAGGGAAACGCCGCATTTTTCATTAGCAGGCCTTGCTCGTGAGATCGGCGTGGGCTCGAATCATCTCAAGGATGAGGGTCACCGACTTGGTCTTGGCAGCTTCAAGGCTTTGGGCGGGTCCTATGCCGTGATCCGGCTGGTGCTGGAGGAAGCAACGCGGCGGCTCGGCCGTGACGTTGATGTGTCAGAGCTGCAAACTCCTGAAGTGAAAGCCGTAGCCGGGGAAATGACGGTATCGTGCGCCACGGATGGCAATCATGGCAGATCAGTGGCGCAAGGTGCTCAGCTCGTTGGAGCAAAGTGCGCCGTCTTCGTTCATTCAGGTGTCAGCGATGAGCGCATCACCGCGATCGCCCGCTTTGGTGCCAAGATGATCCGAGTTAAAGGCAACTACGACGACTCCGTCGCGGAGGCGTCGCGAGTGGCCCGGCAAAACGGCTGGATCACGGTGTCCGATACATCCTGGCCGGGCTACGAGCGCATCCCCGGCTTGGTGATGCAGGGATATACCGCCCTTGTAAGCGAAGCACTGCGCCAATTGCCCCAAGCCCCGACCCATGTCTTCATCCAAGCAGGCGTGGGCGGTATTGCAGCAGCCGTCGCGGGGCATTTTTCAGTTCTGTTTGGCCAGAACCGCCCCTTTTTCACGGTTGTCGACCCCGCGCGCGCAGCGTGTCTCTTTGAAAGCGCGCGGGCTGGACGCCCCGTCAAGGTAGATCATGGGCAGTCGACGGTGATGGCTATGCTCGAATGCTACGAACCCTCGCTGGTCGCCTGGCGCATCCTCTCGCGCACAGCGGATGCCTTCATGACCGTCGACGACGAGGACGCAATCAGTGTCATGAGGCGGCTTGCAAAGCCTGGAGATGCCGACCCTGCTGTCGTTTCAGGCGAAAGTGGTGGTGTTGGTCTGGCGGGCTTGCTGAAGGTCGCTTCCGACCAGCGCCTGCGGGACAAGGTGGGTCTCGGACGAGATGCCCGGGTCTTCCTGATTAACACCGAGGGCGCGACTGATGCTCGCCGCTACGAGGAACTCGTCGGTATGTCTCCAGCGCAGGTGTGCTCGAAGAGCGCTCCGCCGGACTAAAACCTGCGGAAGCGCGCCACGCAGGGTCAGTTCATCCGGCTCGCCGAACAGCTTCGGTTCGGGTGAGGCGAGCCATGAATGGTGCACGTTAGTTGAATCGATCTGTAGCCCACCCTACGGACGCTACGCCTCGCTCTCTTTTGAACGTGTATCATCTGAAGCTACATCGAGAGCACCTCGTAGGCCGCCTGATTGTCTTCGCCCCAAACCGCACAATTTCGATATCGTGCGCCACTAACGACATGCTTAGTCCTGTCGCCTTACCCATGACGGGACCGGATCGAGCGGCCTGCGATAGAGTTCAGTGTTTTCAGCGCTGGTAACCCGAACCGAACAGCCTTTAGCTTTCAGCTCCGGATATACAACGGACAGTTCGGTCGCAAGCTGATCCGCACGATCGGTGGCAAGCTCAATATTCTCGAGGATAAGGCCGCCTTGATTCTTGTACTCCTTATCGATTACGAGATCAAAAGAGTAGTACGGCATCCGAATGTCTCCCCAATTCACGAATTGATACCATGAGGCGCATTTCACGAGCCGCTCAGCACTCGTGAGAGGGCGGATCGTTCACATCGAGCGTTATTGGCGCCACGCAAGTTCTTCGGGACTCAGTTCATCTCAATCTCTTGCAATGCCGTTAATGAACCCACGTCCAAGTTTGCTCACGAGGGAAGCGTCTTACCCAAAACGCGCAACCGCGGGATTGCTAAGGTCCTTTGTTCGATCGACGACCGCGTTGGGGTTGTTCGACGCGGGCCTGGCATCGAAATGCCGTTTGGTCGGTACTCGGTTGGAGCTCTCAAGCGGTCGCTGGCACGGTCGACCAGACAAAGGGGCGGTTCCGTGTGGGCTTGGAGCGAGGATGAGCATCAATGGAGAGATCCACCGCTGCGTGGGATGAGGCGGCGACACTGTCAGGCTCGAGTGCAGCACATTCACCGAGCCCGCTCGCAGCGAGATCCCGCGTGCGGGCCGGATGATCACGCGAAGCCGTTCTTGCTTTGTAGATGGGCTCTGCCCTTGACTCCAGAGCGCACGGGACGGTTTCAATCTCTTTCGATCCGCGCTCAAGTGGCTGTCCGGCCGTGCCAAAGGCCCAGTCGGAACACAGCAGTTCGTTCCCGAGCTGCATGAGCTTGCACTGCAATCGGATTCTTCGCAGCGCCTCTTGCTTGCTGTCTCGTACCAACGCCTCTGCATATCTGCACATTCGGAGTCGGTAGAAATGGCGAGACATATCCTACTCCCCCTAGCGCTTGCGTCTCGTGCGCTACGACCGAGACGCTACACAGTAGCGGGATATTGGTACTTATTGGTGCAATGAATGCGGCGTCCACGCTCAAATTCTGCCTTTTAGGTCTCTTTTGGTTTTAGTTTCAGCGCATCGACGATCGTTGCACTCGACGATAAGTGTCGCCTCGACACGCCCGACAGCAACGCCCCAGACGACGCCGTCAACGTCCCTGACCTTTTTCGCTTCAGGTCGAATTATTCCCATTGGCCACTCAGTCCAGCGAAGGCCCGCACATCGAACTGCGCGGACACGTGCTGCCGCCGCAAGGCCATCATACACACACACCTGATCAAGGATCGATTCGATGGCGGTTGATCGTTTATGCCGACCATAACCCCAAATGATTGAAGCGAGGTCCGACTGAACGTCGGACCTTTGTTTTTGCGACCGCGGCGAGATTGACGCTTGCACAGTCGATTGTCACTATCACGTGCCGATACTAAGGGCATGGCATCTGATCGACATACGCTACTTCCGCTTGATGGATCGCTCAACTGAGCTTTTTTGGCCAACAATGTTTGACGTGTACGTAAACGACAAGCATGAGTTGCTGGTGATCGCGAAGGGATCTCCGTTAGCCCGCGTCGGAGCGCCCGGGAAATGGCGACGAAAGAAACACGCGTGATCAGTGTCAGCCAGGAGATTAAGTCGGCTGTTCAGAAGCAGGGCTACTACATCCGAAAGATGACTGACATCAGAAAGCATTAGGCGACCTGTCGGCGCCTTCCGTTCAGCGTGGGCAGTTTATCTCTGCTCTCGAGTGGAAAGGCGCTACTTACGCTGCACGACGCTTCAACGGGGGCCTCGTCAAAATAGGCGCAATCCAAACGCTCGGCGTTCTAGCCATGGTTTCCGCGTCCCAACAAACGCGTGTATTGAGAAGCGGGCGTTGACATCAGGGCGAGAGATACGGCGCGAGGCACACTTGAGCCGGCAAGGGCTCCCCATTCTCCCGCGTAACAGCACTATTGTGAGAGCGCCGCTCTCATTGAAGTTCATCGGCTGACGGAATATCTCGCTTGTCACTAAGAACTCGGTCGATAAGCATTTGAACTCGGCGGACCGCGAGTAATCCTAGCCGCGCTTGAACTCTGCCGGATCTAACCTTGGCCCCGACACTAAAGGAATAGCGCCAATAGCCGACTGACTCCCGTGTAAGTGAGTATGGGCTACCTCGATGTGTCCCCTCGTACTCCTTGGGTTGATCCGTACGACTTGGCACAGCTTGAGCTACAGGCTTCCTCGTCTCACAAGGTAACGAAGCCGCGATCGAGATCGCTAAATCAGTGCAAATGCGACCAGGCTGGAGCAGAGCAACACGACCCCTGCAGCAGTCAGCGCCAAGAGGCTACCTGAGACAAGATCACAATGGTACATGGAATCCCCTCGATCGCCTGAGAGAAAGCGGCCGTTGCTCAGCATTGGTTAAGTGATTTGCAATCAATACTCAAACCCGACGCATTGTTTCTGCTCTTGTGGGGAGACGGTGCATTTTTTCGGCGCGGCCAAGGGACGGTTCGCCGACTTGCGGCGAATAAACACGTTATCGAGTTGGCGCTCATCTCGCAGGCGAGATATTGCTCAGCAATCAGAGCTCATCACCAGTTTCCGGATGTGAGTGGCTTCATAATTTAATTGGGTCATTTCAAGTAGTCTTTTGCAATGCGCGGTCTTCTGATCCTCTTAACGGCCTTTGCCATCATGCTAGCGGCACGCGGCCAGCACCAAAATCGTTTCGAGCCGCTCCCGACCGGTCCGATGCCCCCTGTAAGCGTTCCGTAGCCCGCGCGCCGATGACCTGATTGCGCTTCATCAAAAATGAGGAGGCCTCGTGACACCTCTCAGACTTATACTCCCGATCTGCACGGCAGCCTTCGTAGCAAGCACCTCTTCTGCCCTTGCTTGGGGGCAGCTCGGCCATTCTGTCATTGCAGAACTGGCGCAACGACACTTGCAGCCAGCCACGCAGGCCAAACTCAAGGAGCTCATAGGTGATACCTCTCTGGCAGCCATATCCAACTGGGCCGATGACTACAAATTCACGCCGGAAGGAAAGAGCACCTATCGGTGGCACTTCGTCGACATTGACATTGAAAGATCGGCGTACGACGTAGCACTTGATTGCAAGGAGCAGAACAACCAGGGTACCTGCATTGTCCAAGGCTTGCCGGCAGCTATCGCGACTTTGAAAGATAATGGTCGCAGCAAGGAAGACAGGTTACGCGCGCTCAAACTCGTTGTTCACCTTGCTGGCGATCTCGAACAACCCTTGCATGCGAGCGAACGCAGCAACGATCAGGGCGGCAACAAACTGAACGTCGTCTTGCGTGCGAAGCGCTCTGACGGAACGGCATACACGCGCGCCTCAACATTCCACAGCATGTGGGATGATTCTTTGGTCGACCTGCAAGCGTATTCTTGGGGCAGCTACGCGGACGCGCTTGATGGCAATCCATTGCCGACAGCGGAACTTCCACCATACGATGAAGCACGCATCACTGCCTGGGCGAACGACACGCATGCTTTGGGATTGAAGGCTTATCAACTCCTGCCGCCCGGTACGCCCGACCACAACGATTCGGGCCATGCCATGGAAATCAGTAACGAGTACGCTGTGGCTATCAAAGCGGACCTCGATCGCGCACTGGTTAAAGGAGCAGCGCGCCTGAAAGCCATCCTCGACGATGCGTTTGGAAGCTCGTAGGGCTGACCGCTGGACGTATCGGGGAAATGTTTTCAAGTCAGGAGCGAGCGGGAACCAAGTTTCGCGGCAAGGAAGCGTGCGCTTGTGTCCTTGCCGCATCTAGGTTTGGGCAGTTCGCGCTGGACCCAATATTAGGGAAGGGGCGACGGCGGTCGGCAAATCAGCGTTGCTGAATCCGGACCGCAACCCGTTCGCGGGCGGCGCGTCGTCGCTGGCGGCGTTCGCTTCGGCGCGATGCACTTTGCTCAGGGAGGCTGATCACTAGCACTGACGGAGCGGTTGACCTGCAAGGAGCCGCTTCGGCCACAGACTGTGGACGGCGCGAGCGGCGTTCCATGAAGTCCAGAAGTGCCCGCCCCTTTCCGGTGATCCGCCATCCCCCATTTAGACGCTCCACCAACTTTTGCGAGAAGATGTCCAGATCGGGCACGTGCGCGGCCAATCGTTTGGTTCGATCGGCCCAGTCGCGTCCGCTGGTTGCAAGAATTGCCATGTCGCGTTTGAGGTCCGCCATCACTGCGAAGCCGTCCGGATAGCTTACCAGGATCTTCAATACTGTGACCTGGAAATTCACGTCCCCACGCCTTTCGCAACTATCGCCACATTGTTGGCGCTCCGGTGAGAGCCTCACGTCCGATCTGCTCGAGGCGCTCGGGCGACGTGTCGCCTCGGCTGGCGGCTTCCAGAATTTTTGAGGCGACATAGGCGTGGGCGCCCGTGTCCTGACTGGAGATGTGTTCACAGACTTCATCAAGGACGACGCGCAGAAGCGCGGTGATTGCAGGATCAAGCATAGGACCCCCCAAGGGAAAGCCTATCGTAACGAAATCGCTCTGGCCCGGAATTCAAGATTGCTAAAGTCGCAAATGCCGTCGGGACTCTAAAATCAAAGTTTGCGGTTGGCAAACCCGGAAAACGCTCCCACGCTGCAGTACAGCTTTCCTCAAGGCCCGCGCGTTTTACTGAAACGCACTGTTGGCACAACTGAACCATCTCGCTTGGCTCAGACGTCCCCTCCCACTGAATCACTAAAGTTCATGAAGTCCCGCCGGGCAGAACTCGACCCTCTCCACCCGGTTCCTCTCCCGAGGCATCCGGCAGATCAGACCCGTTTTCCAATCCCTTCATCACGGGCGACGGATTTACTGGCGTCACAAATCCACCGTTTGCCGTGGCGAACGAGGCGGCAGAGGCTGAGCCGGCGCCTGTGGGCCCTCGCCCCCTCAAACATTCGTAGCGCGACGTCATGGCCTTCCCCCTGTTAACATCACGGTGGCTTATGCAGTGGCTGAGAACAGACAAATACTCCTGACAAAGACTCTGCTTGACCGTAGCCGGACTATGCTGGCTCGCATCCCGCCGCGGTCAGTTGTAGGTTCCGTGGGATTGCGATCGCAGCTTCGGCATCTGCAACAGGCTAATCGGACATCGTTCTGCCTCGGCGCGCTGCGTTGCTCTCCGATCGTCAAGGTGATGCATACCTCTCCAACCCTGTGCTTTTCTCAACGATCGCGAACGGTCAACCGATAGGTCCATTTCGGACCATTAGTATCGAGTCCGAAAGGTTGCATGTCGGCGATTTGATCCGATTTAAGGCAGCAATTGTGCGTTCAACCGCCACACTTTGAAGCATTAGCTCGTCAAACGCGACGCGCCTGCTGCAAGTGAGACAACAGCCGGGCTCGATTCGGAAATGGAGCGCGCCCGACCGATCAAGCGTGCCGCCCATTGTCACGGCCGGCGCGCGCGTTGCGCGCAAGACGGCCGCATGAGGAGAACGAGGGGCGCGCCCCTCAGAAGTGACCGCAGCCTGGTCGAGAGTGGGAGCAGGAACCTGATTTCTTTGGATACGCCGCGACCGATCTCAACGCGAGGCTAGGGCTCGCGTCCGGTATGAGGTCGATTCTGGTAGATCCCAGGCGAGTTCAGGCAGCCCTCGCTGCCGGAGGCCTTGGCATGTTACCGCGCTGCCCACCCCGGTGACCATTTACGCTAGGCGACAGATCGCGAGTGAGGTTGTCGCGATATACTAGGCCGCTCTGCTTGTCATCGATCGGATAGTGCCGGGCTGCACGATTGTCCCATATCACCATGTCTCCGACCTTCCAGCTCCACCGAACCGTATTTTGCGGGCAGTGATATAGGACTGGAGCAGATGAAACAGCTTCTGGCCGATCTCCTTGTGTAATCCAACAAAACGCCCTTCGACGTTACCGAGGACAAGGATGCGCTCACCCGTCTGGGGATAGATGCTCACCACGGAGTGATCACTCGGTCGGTGTCGCGGCTCAATATGCCTCGTCGCTTGGCAAAACGGCAAATTGCTAAACATTGGTGTCGCTGACGCTCGCGCGCGGTCAAGTGCTGGCGATGATCGCATTGCGTCCCTTCCTACCCGAGAGCTGGACGAGCGATACCGCACGGTTGAAGCGCGCCGGCGTACCGGTCGAATACCGAACGCCACAAATCCAAGCCAGAGACCGCTTTGGCCGAGATTCGTCCCCTGATTCGGCGATCTGCCCCTGCTTTGCTGCGCGTTCTTCTGCCTTGGCGCGTTCATCCCATCTTACATCCTCACGCAAATGTCAGCATACTCGGGCCTGAACCACTCTGAGGCCGCATCGAACAATATGTATCGAGCCGAAGGGGCAGTCTTCATCGGTATCCGCTTCTGCAGAGCAGCATCCCAAGCCGTGCGATCGATCGGATTCGCTCTTCAACTTTGGTTTTTGATGCAAGCAACCCTCAGAGGGGAGGATCAAAAGATCAAGCAGCTGTCGACTTGCAGCACTTCCGATCCGACCTGCAGCCGACGCTCAGGGCGCAGGTTGCGCTCGAAACAGGACGCCGAGTGAATACCCAGAGGGTGGTGAGCGCCGCGATCCTGCGCATTTTCGCCCGAGAACGCGCGATAACCGCCGTCTGCCTCCTCTATGATCCGCCAAAACGCCCGCCCCATTTCGTGGAGCAGTTGATGGCACGCTTTAAAGGCCAGGTAGTGATTGTAACCGGCGGCGGAGGCGGAATCGGGGCCGCGACCTGTCGACGATTTGCAAATGAAGGCGCAATCGTTGTTGCAGCAGACATATCCGCTTCCGCTGTGCAGCCAGTTATCGCCCAAATCACCGCAAGTGGGGGCGTTGTAGATACCGCTGTTGTCGACCTGGGTGACAAAAACGCGTGCCGGCGAATGATAACTGGAGTTCTCTCGAGACACGAGAGACTCGATGTTTTGGTGAACAACGCCGGTATTTTTAGACGTGGCGATCTGCTCTCTTTGTCGGAAGAGGATTGGCAGCTGAGCTTCGCCACCAATGTTGACGCGATGTTTCACCTGTGTCGCGCTGCTCTGCCGCACATGATCGAACGGCGCGCCGGCGCAATCGTTAACATTTCTTCGCAATGGGGTTTGCATCCTGCTCCAAATTGCATCGCATATAATGTAACCAAAGCAGCAGTCGCGTCATTTACACAAAACCTTGCCCGAGATTATGCCCCCAAGGGCATATGAGTAAATGCAGTTTGTCCCGGCGAGATACACACCCCGATGCTAGAAGAGGGTCTAAGGCGTTCGGGCCGGACAATTGAAGAACTCAATAAGCTGGTACCGTATGGACGTATCGGCACTTCCGAGGAAGTTGCGGCGCTTGTGGCGTTTCTCGCCTCGGACGAGGCGCCCTTTATGTGTGGATCTTTGGTTGAGATTACCGGCGCGCAGGCAGTCGCCTGAGCCACCGCGCCGGCCGTATGCGCGATCCCTGACATTGAACAAGTTGCGATGAGAGACTACGAGGGCAATTTTGCGTCGATGTCCTGCCACGACTTCGAAATGACGATCGGACAGCCTTTTGCCCGCCCACCGGTAGCCTTGGCTCGAGTCTCGGCTCAAGCGGTCACGCAAGCCCTAGCTATAAGAAGGAACGTTGGACGTGATAAAGAATCCGATACCTTGGCCAAATGGTGCGCGGTGCGCGGTCGCCTTCACGTGGGACGTAGACGCGGACAGCGCCGTTCATGCCGCGCGTCCCGACACCGCGGACAACCATGTCGCGACACTTTCCTTCATGCGATACGATCCCGAAATCGCAGTTCCCAGGATCATTGATCTGTTCAAGCGCTATGACGTCCCGTTGACGTTCTTCGTGCCTGGTTGGACGATAGAACACTACCCCGCAGCCATAGAGCTCATGCTCAAGAATTCCCACGAGCTTGCTCATCATGGCTACCTTCACCATGACAACAACGCGATGTCCCGTCAGCAGGAGTTGGACATTCTTCGCCGCGGGATCGAGATAATAAATCGCGTGTCAGGTCGCAGGCCGCTTGGATATAGAACGCCCATGATATCTTCGAATGGTGTTTCGAGGCATACGATCGACTTGCTGATCGAACAGGGCTTTTTGTACGACACCTCGCTGTACGGCGATGATATTCCCTACGTGCTCCGAAATGGAAAGGGATCTTTGATCGAAATCCCATGTATCCAGGGATTGGGTGATTGGTATCACTACATGAGCTGGCGTGATTTTGGCTATAGTGCCGCTATCAAACCACCCGCCCATGCAGTCGAGGTTTTCAAGGCGGAATTTGATGCCGCGTGGGAATACAACGGAATGTGGATGTGTGTGTGGCATCCGCCGGTTAGCGGGCGGCTCGCGCGATGTGCCGCAATTGAACCGTTGATCAAGTACATGATTGAAAAGGGCGGTGTTTGGTTCGCTTCGATGTCTGAAATCGCGTTGCACGTTCAGGGGGTCATATCATCCGGGAAATGGAGACCGCGCGTCGACAAGGTTCCCTACTACGAGAGACCTGCCAGGGACGACGCGGTAAGAGAACCTTAGGGATTTGCTCAGAGCTTTTTTCTGCCGCGCCGAGGGCACCAGAAATCCACCTAATAAACTACGCCGCCTGGATACCGGCTAAGAAGCAATTCAGGTCGTCCTTCAGCCGAGCGCTTTCTTCGGAGAGCAGTTCGGCAGACGTTAGCACCAGCTTTGAAGCCTCCTCGGTTTGCATTGCGCCGCTGGTAACTTCGCTGGCGCTTACCGCCACAGAGGTGGTCCTAGCCGCGGCCTCCTGTACATTGCCTGCGATGCTTTTGCTCGTTATCTCCTGCTCTCCGATGGAGTCGACAACTGTCCTGGCAATCTCCGAGATGCAGCCGATAGTAACTCCTATTTCGGCAATGGCGCCGACCGAATCATTCGTCGCTGCCTGAATCGCGCCGATGTGCCTATTGATCTCATCAGTAGCATGGGCCGTCTGTGTCGCGAGAGATTTCACTTCCTTGGCGACGACGGCAAAGCCCCTGCCAAGATCTCCCGCGCGTGCCGCTTCGATCGTCGCGTTCAGCGCGAGTAAATTTGTTTGATGCGCGATTGCGGCGATCAACTGGACCACGCTGCCGATGCGCTCCGCCGCAGCAGCCAAGTCGGCAATGCGCTCGTCGCTCATTTTCGCCTTCCGAACCGCCTCGCCCGCTTTATCGGCCACCTGTTCGACCTGTCGACCGATATTGGCAATGGCTCTAGCCATTTCGTCCGCCGCGGCCGCCACGCGCTGAACGTTGGTGGACGCATCCTCCGATGAGGTGGCGACGCTTGCGGAGAGTTGCCGGCTGTGATCCGCTGTCCGGGTAAGACTGCGCGCGGACCCTTCGAGCTCCGTCGATGCCGACGAGACAGTGTCGATGACCTTGCCCACGGCGGTTTCGAATTCGCCGGCGAGGCGGGCGATATCGGCCTTACGCTGCTCTGCGGCAGCTCGATCCTGTTCGAACTTTGCCTCGAGCTCTACTGTTGCCCTCTCGCGAGCTTTCAGCTTGAACACTTCGACGGCTTCGGCCATTTCGCCGAGTTGATCTCTGCGGCCAATTCCAGGCAAAACCACATCGAACCGCCCCTCGCCGAGTTGGCGCATGGCCGCCGTCATCGAAACGACTGTTTTGGCAATGCGCTGGCCGAACAGTAGCGCAATCAGACCCACGAGAATGGTTGCAAGTCCGATTACCCAGATGAGCGCCCGCCGGATTTCTTCAGAACGTCCTTCTGCTGCTTCGGAGCTCGCGTCGGCGGCCGTCATAATCTTCAAGAGCGTCGGGCGGACTCGCTGATAATTTTGTCCGAGATCGTCGACTTGGTCGCTCAGTGCCTGCTGCGTCACCATGAATGACGCAAAGCTCGCTTTGTATGTGCGGATCAATTCGAGAATGCGGGATCTGACCTCTGCGGCCAAATTGGACTGAGCGAGCGCGGTCTCGAATTCCGACTCCCGCTCCGCCAGGAGGTCTCCATATTTGTCTTCACCGCGTAAGATGAAATCCTTCTCGTGCCGGCGCATCATCAACATCAACGTCGTGAGCCGTGATTGATCGAGTCCGGTCAGTTGCTCCTCGATCGCGTGGGCGGCCTTGCGCAGCCTCCCTTGGAACCCGTCATCCTCGTTGAAACCCAGGTTGCGTTGCGCCGAGACCACATTGTGAAAGCGCGTCGCATAAAGATTGATCACGGAACGCAAAGAAGTCGCCAGCTTCAGAGGGCCATCCCCAGGGAGATCTGCCACAAACGCTTCGACCCGACTGAGGTCTTCGAGCTGCCGCTGATAATTCTCGCCGTGGCTCTTGATTAATACTTCGCTCGGTTTGCGCAGGAAGTCGCTTGCGATTTGTCGTGATTCCAGGAAACTCTGTGACAGTGATGCGACATCGTCCCTAAATCTCCTGCTGTCGGCCGATTCGCTCTGAACCATGCTCGCGTAGTTTAGCGCAGCCGCGCAGATAGTGCCTGTGACAAGCACTCCGGAAAGGCCGAGCATCGCCATTTGGCTTCTCAAGCCAATGCGAATGGTCCTGGATAATCTGCCGCTCCTCGTTCCAACTTTGCTCATGTTACCCCTTGAATAAGTTCGTAGACCCGGAGGGGGTCATGGCGAGAGTGAGCTAGACGGCGTCGAACAGCTTCGTTCGATCAACGAGACCGGCTCATTAAGTTAGATTGATTGCGAAACCCTGAATTGGAATGCGTATGAGCATCGAGCACACGAGTTCTTCTCGGTGTGCTTGACGTATGCAGTGGGCAAGGCACCTCAGCAGACGGACATTGATGATGCAGATTCACACGAGTTGTCGACGAGGCGCGTCGATTGCGGTACAGCGCGCAGGCATCAATACGCACTTACTGGACAGCGACGGGACACTTGCGAAGACTGCTCGCCCACGGGCCGGCAGACTCAACGCATGAGCGGCCATTGAATTCCATCACGGCGATTGCATTGGCCGCGGCTTGATATTTGATGACGAAAAAGACCCGTCATATCCAAGGAAGCCGCAAGCGTGACGAGCGGCGAGCCGAAGCCAACTTCCGGTTAGATACGGCGACGGGGAATAGATCGCGCATGATTTCTGCAACAACTTGCCGAATTAAGCCGGAAAGCCGCGCCGATACACTTCAATTTGGATCATCATGTGACTGGTGCTCTTACGTCCGCTGGCAGGGTCGACGTCGATCGGCCGGTTGGCGAACTCCGGCACGCTCGCTTGCGTTGTCCCCTGCCTCGCAATCATTCCTATGACGCCGGCAACGAAAGGATCACGTTATCGATCAATCGAGTCGAGCCGACGTAGGCAGCCACACAAAGCGCCGCGGACCGCTCCAAAGGGCTCTCGGCGGGCTTTAGCGTAGTAGTGTCAACGAGTTCAAGATATTGCAGCCGATCCACGGTTTCCAAATGCTTCTTCGCAATGCCGATTAGCCTTTTCGGATCTCGCTCTCCGGAGCGAAATTCCTCCGTTGCGGCAAACAGGCCGCGGCTGATCGCAAGGCTCCGCCGACGCTCTTCCAAACTAAGATACCGGTTGCGACTGCTCATCGCGAGTCCGTCAACCTCCCGAACCGTCGGCACGATAGCGATCTCGATCGGTAGGTTAAGATCGATCGCCATCCGGCGTACCACGGCGCATTGTTGAAAATCTTTCTGTCCGAAATACGCGGCGTCCGGTTGCACCATGTTAAAGAGCTTGCACACGACGGTCGCGACACCTCGAAAGTGTCCGGGCCTGAAGGCTCCGCAGAGCGTGTTTGCGAGCTCGCCCGGTTCGATGATGGTCTCGAATTGAGCCGGATATACCTCCTTTGCTTCTGGAGCAAAGACAATGGCAACCCCGGCAGCACGACATAGTTTCTCGTCGCGGACAAAGTCGCGTGGATAGGCGCCGAAATCCTCGTTCGGAGCGAACTGAGTGGGGTTAACGAAAATGCTGACGATCGTGACGTCGCAATTCGCCAGGCTCGCCTCAACCAACGCGAGGTGCCCGTCGTGTAGGCAGCCCATTGTCGGAACAAAACCAATGCGCTTATGGCTCTTACGAACGTCCGCCACCACGCGACGTAGCTCGCTAACCGATCTTATTGTTTGCATGTAGTGCCTTGGATCAGCTTGGATCAGCGGGTGTCCACTTTGCGATCTCATCCCGAACGTTATCGGGAACGCGATAGGACTCTTGGGGTGTCGGGAATGCGCCCTCACGAACATCCGCGACCCAGCTCGATAATGCGTCCTGCAACAGCTGAAAGCCGTTTGCATAGGCACGAACAAATTTGGGACGATAGCCTTCAATTAGGCCTAGAATGTCGTGGAATACGAGCACTTGGCCGGAGCAGTTGGGCCCGGCTCCAATGCCGATGGTCGGTATTGTCAGGTATTCGGTCGCTCGTGCGGCAAGCTCGGCTGGAATACCTTCCAATACCAGCGCGAAACATCCGGCTTCCTGCAGATGATGCGCGTCGTCGAGCAGGCGCTTGGCCTGATCGGTCGTCCTCCCCTGCACCTTGAATCCACCCATAACATTGACGCTTTGTGGGGTAAGACCGAGATGGCCCATGACGGGAATGTCGCAGTCGACGAGAGCGCGCACCATTTCAACGCGATTGCTACCTCCCTCGAGTTTTACCGCGTCGGCGCCCCGCTGAAGGAATCCTCCAGCGTTTCGGATGGTTTCCTCGGGACTTATATGGAAACTGAGAAAGGGCATATCAGCTACGAGCAATGCGCGTGGTTTTGTGCGCGCGACCGCCTCAAGGTGATGGTTCATCATCGCCACACTGACCGGCAGCGTATTGTCGAATCCGAGGCAGACGTTGCCGACGCTGTCCCCGACAAGAACGATATCCACTATGTGGTGTGTGATGCGCGCCGTAACGGCGTCATAGGCAGTGGTCATCGCAACTCGCCGCCCTTCCTGCTTCCACCGCTGCAGTAAGGGAATGGTGACACGTTCGGGCGGTCGCTCGGAACTGTAGCTCATCTCAAGTTCTCGCGTCGTCGGCTACGGAGCTTACCCTTCCCCCGATACTCGTTTCTCTGACGACCGCGTCGTCTCGAAACAAATTGGTGCCGGAGGTCAGCTCATGCGCGTCAGCGCCAATTGCACACAGAGGGTTGGGCACGTGAGGTTCTAGACAGCTCCTTCGTGGCGCCTAGGATCGCCAAAGGAAGGTGTGGTCCCGCTTGAACACTGGCGGACTCAGCAGGCCAAATGGAACCCAAGCCAGGCAAAGCCAAAATAGACAGCACGACTCGATCGTTTCTGAGATCGAGATAAAACAAGCTGTGTCCTGGGACAGCTTAGCCGAGGCGCGCTTATTCATCTTGTAGGCCTTGAAATCGATGATGATTGCCGAGGTTTGTGTCACTTGATCATCCATGTATCGCTCTTCGGATCCCGCCGGATCTAGTCTCAAGACTATTCGGCACCGCTTCTCGCCGTGAATGCTTTCGCGGCGTTCGCGCTGGCGCTAGACCGTTCGCAACCAGCGAAGCCAGTCGTAGTCGGTGCTCCGCCGCGCCTTGAAGCGATCTACGCATTTCTTGGAGCAAAGGGCTGTTCGCCAGCAGTAGTAGCGGATCAGACCGAATTTTCCGCCGCATATCGCGCAGCACTTTACCGGAGCATGATGGGAAGTATCCTTGCGCATTTTGGCCTCCTGCTGGCTTTACGCGTTTAGTCCCATGCATTTCCATTTCTGCGTTGCCACGCCCGTTGTGGGGCGCGGTGGCGCAATTTCGAATTCTCGGCATGAATGGCACCAGGCGCAAACGCGTGGCGCGGCCTCGCTAGCGGAGTTCCGCATTTCATCGGAGAGCCCTCGCCTAGAACGTCTACTGTAAGGCTTTTCTGATCTTGATTGATGCAATGATCAACGCAGTTACGACTAAATCCTGCGCCCTCGGGGAGTTTTGCGATGAAGTTAATCGAACCGGTTCACCTCAGTGGCGTAGGATTGCCGCACAATCTGCGAAGTGCTGCGACCTGAACATTCCTGCCAGACCTATGAAGCCTAGACCTGTCGCCAGTCGGATTAGGAAGACGTCCGCCACCAATTCTGTGACGATCACAGATGTTATCGAAGGACGAAGCACGCTGTTCGAGCCCACCGCCCTTGTTGCGCAATAGCCCTCACAGGCTTGTCGAGACTGGTGCGTCAGCACGCGTATTCCTACGATTGCCTCATATTGCAATCTGATTCACATCAGCCCGCTTGCCGACTGTGCCGCTCGAAGGCGCAGGTCGGATTTATACCGCAAAAGGCATTTGTGCCGGATGCAGTAGCCAAACACTGGTCATAAGTCGAGAACTGACAATTGCCAGGATATCCACAGCTGCGTTCTTGCTGGCAGTACATGTCATGCCAAGCGTTTCCAGCAGCCGGGAGAGCCCGATGCCGTCGACGCCGGCATTGTTGGAGACGACCGTCAGACCCTTGACGCCAGAGTCGCGGATCGCGTCCGACAGGGCTTCCGCAATGCCGCAGAGGCCGAAGCCGCCCGACATGATCATGATGTTGTCCTTGAGGAGACCCTCAAGAGCCGACTTGGCGTTGGGATAGACCTTGTTCATGGATAACTCGTCCGGTGGAGGATCGCTGTTGTTGGTGATGACCGCAGGGACGAAAGCGGTACAAGATGCTTTGACCGTTCAGGCGCCCCACAGGTGCCATGCAGAGTGATCGCCTCGCGCCCAGCGCACACAAGCTCGCGCGGCGCTTCAACGTGCCCCTCTTCACCAAAACCGAAGCGCGGTCAGCAGCTTGTTCTCAAATAAACACAGGCACCAGCAGGCTCGCGCACTCCAATCAAAACATCGGCTGAGTTGGCAGAAATACGGCGCGCCCATTGGGAGCCACGCGGTTCACCGCTGGTCTGGAAGTCAAATACGAATTCAGCGCGAACGAACCTGCAACTTGCTAACTCAAGCTGCTCGAGCGTTTGGTAGCTGTGGCTTTGACGTCTTAACGCGCGTAACTCCGCGACGGACAGCCACGCTGAGCACGTCTGGATCTTCTATATTTGATTCATCATGCCGGTAGCCATTGACTAACAATGTCGCTCGTTTGTCCCAGATCGCTACGTCGCCCGCCTTCCAGTTCCAGCTTACCGTATTTTGAGGGGCCGCGATGTAAGATTGGAGAAGGTCGAACAGTCTTCGACCGGTATCTTTCTGCAAGCCGACGAAGCGCTTCACTGAATTGCCCAGCACTAGTGCGCGCTCGCCCGTTTCGGGGTGAGTTTGCACCACTGGAAGCTCTGTCTCGCATGGCACTGCCGCTGACTGCAGCCTCTCTTCGTCCGTCGCGGTCGAGCATGCTTTCAGAGCATGGCAGGGGGCGCTATTATGAACGGCCCAAAGTTCATCCGCGAGCATGCGCAGTGACAGCGGAAGGTCCCGGTATGCAGCCGCCGCGTTCGACCAAACGGTCTTCCCGCCATGCGATGTGATTATCTTAGCGGGCAACATGCAGATCAGACGGGTGCCATCGAAGGCGGCAGCCGCTTGCGCCTGATCTTCGTGACCGGTGCCGTGTACCGAAGATGGCGCCTGGGTCGCTGACAATCCACACGTCTCGCGAGATCGAGAGAGTGAGTCTCCCAATCGGGCGGCAAAGCGCTCCTGCTCGCCCTCGTTAAAGTGACGCTGATCTCGGAGGAAGATGACCCTATGCTCGCGCAGCAGCTGGTTGATCGCATGCATGACCTCGTCGGATAAGCCGCCCGATAATCTAACGTTGCTGATCTCGGCGCCAAGTCGGGCCGCGCACTTGGTGATATCCGCGCCCGGAATGACGTTGTTGATGCTCTTGTTCATGATCACCTTCATAGCCGCGACCGTTCGAACGAAACCCCGCCGTGCCGGTCGCGGAAGCGACGTCGGAGATACTCGCAGTTACTTTGAGCAGGACCGTCTCGATCACAACTCGGTTGCCAATGACACTGCGCTGAAGCCTCAGATTGTAAGAGCGCGCGATGCACAGTCAATGAAACGAAATCCGCTTTCTTTTTGACTGCGAGCAATGATCGCTTCACGAGCGAGGCCGATACTGAAATATGCGCGTACGCACGCCTTCAGCGGACCATGCCGCGCAGTTCGCAGACCGGATCAATCACCAATGCGTCGAATAGTTGCCGTTGATTTTTCGATCATTAAGAATACTAGCCCGGTCCATTATCGACGAAGTCATACGGCTTCATGACGATCACTGGAAGTTTACATGGGCGCAACAGCAACGAGAGCGCGCGCGTCCTGACCACGACGACCCGACGTGCACATTTGGTGCACGAGCTAATCCCCCGCTCCGGACTCAAAGATCAACGCATCACCTTTCATGCGAGAATTAGCTTCCTCTGGGCTCCGAGGTGAGAATGTCGGTCGTAGCAGCGTTTGGCATTGCCTTCAGGCGACTAGCGACGTTACCCCCCAGTTGCAGGCATACCTCCAGCGGAAGCGCCAGGGCACACTATCCGCCTCAGCCGGCGTCAGTTCTGCGATTGGAAACAGCACCCGCCGCGACAGATGCCCGATGGCCGTCGAAATCCGTCTTTGGGGAGGCACGCACGCGGGATTTAAGCGCGAGCATGCGAGTGATTGCACTAAATGGTACCGAGACATCGCTACTGTGGGTAAAAGAGCAAGGTCGGAGCTAAATTCGTCCATCTCTCGGGATCGTAAAGTCGCGGGAGCATAGCCGGCAAGGGGACGTCCGCGAACTGCGTGTCCCGACTCAAGAGCGTTGTTACCAAGGATAGCCGAAGAAGGAACTATGTTATGAGCCGGACGGGAGACGGAATACCATTCGAAAAGCAGGAATTTGCCCGTCGCTTGGCCTTGGTCAAGAAAGAGATGGATCGGCACGAGATGGATACGCTGCTCGTCAGCGAGCCCTCAAATATCTACTATCTCACTGGGTACGAGGCCTATTCTTACTACGTATTTCAAATGTTGGTCGTCCATCGCGATCTTGACGAACCCGTCTGGATTGGCCGCTTTATGGATGCAGTGTCGGTTCGGCGCATGACCCATTTGTCGGAGACAGCCATTCGTCCCTACACCGACGAATATGTGCAATCTTCGGAACGAGATCCTGTCGACTTTCTCGTTGCGCAACTTAGAGACATCTGCCCAACTCTGAACTCTATTGGGACGGAGACGGGCTCATTCTACTACACCGCGCGAACGCATACCAAGCTCCTCGGCTCCCTACCGGAAAAGCGCTTCGTTGACGCCGAACTGCTCATCAACTGGATCCGCATCCGCAAGAGCCCGGCCGAACTCGCAATCATGCGCGAGGCAGGCAAAATCTCAAACGCGATGATTACCGACGCGGTCGAGGCAGCGAGGCCCGGGATGCGAGAGTGCGACCTGGCGGCAGTGATTTACCGGCGGATGATCTCCGGCACAGAGGAATACGGCGGCGTTCAACCTTCGAGCCCGACCTATTTGCTCACCGGCGAGCGATCAGGCGAACCGCATGCGCCGTGGTCGGATCGTCTCATCGGCACAGACCTTCCAGTGAATGTAGAGACATCCGGCTGCCGTCGACGCTACCATGCCCCAATTAGTCGCACAATATTCCTCGGCACGCCACCGGACTCATATCTTCGGCTATCCAATGCGGTAGTCGAGGGCATCGAGGCCGCATTGGCAAAAGTGAAGCCCGGCGTCACCTGCGCGGATGTCGAACGCGTTTGGCAGGCTACGATTGCCCGGCACGGCTTTCACAAGGAAGCCAGGCTCGGTTACTCGATTGGTATCGGTTTCTCGCCGACCTGGGGGGAACGCACTGCGAGTCTTCGGAGCAGCGATCTCACTGTTCTTGAGCCCGGCATGGCATTTCACATGATGCCGGGACTGTGGCTCGGCGATAACGGCGTCACGATAACTCAGTCTTTCATCGTAACTGAAACCGGGAGAGAAGATTTGACTTCGTTCCCACGGCAACTGGTCATCAAGTGAAGCGAACTCACGGTCCGTCTTGGCCAAGCTTGACGTCCTGGCAACGCCACGCGCCTCGCAAGGCGAATTCGGCATGACTATCGGTAGCGGTGAATCCGGCATGTGCGGCAAGTCCGCGCATGTCTATCGAGTTATCTTGAACAGCACTGCGGTCGGCACGCCGCCTTAAGCTGCGATACCTCTGCGCGCGACCGCGTTACATGAAATGAATAAGTCGAGCGACGCGCCAGAATGCGGAATTTTCGGCGTGCACCGTGGACGGATTGCATCACACCGTCTTTCGATATTGCTAACCGAGCTTAAGGCCACACAGCCGGGTTAAGCAGTCCGACCGTTCGGCGATTGGACCCTTGCTACGGCTGCGTTATCGGCACTGGAGCAGTTGAAAGCAAGAACAATCGCCCTGCCTATGCCTGGGGCGCTGCGCACTCACTATCGGATGTTTCCCTTCTTTCGAGAAGACGATTTGATATTAGTGCCGACGCCGCCTTTGCGAAGTTCAACAATGCGGAGATGGCAGTGGTTTGGGATGCCCTTCGCGTGGCTGGCTAAGTGGGTTTGGACGCTTGCTCGCCTCACTACGCTAACTCCTTCGAAGCGTAAGAACCTCGATCGTCCCCGCTGATCAGCGGGAACGTTCCTCCGCTGGAAGTTAATACACTGCAGTGAACGTAAGCCATGCGGCCGTGGCTTCTGGCACAAAACACGCAATTGACGCTTGAATATGCGCGGCTGCGATCGTCGCATGTCAATCGTGAGGATCATGTTGTCTCTTCAAGACTGCCCCTCGTTCGCCGAAATCAGCCGGATATCGTTCGTGTTGATGGTGATGCCGAGAAGATCGCCGGGTTTGGGATGATGCCCAAATGGAAAGCGCTCCTGCATCGTTAGCTGCTCCCCGTTGATGTCGAGCACGACCCGCGTTGCGCCTCCGGAATAATGGGAATGGAGGACGCGCGCCTGGTGCGCTTGCCCGGCACTGCCACCCGTTGATAATTTAACGTGTTCCGGTCGGATCACCACGGTGCCAGGACCGGGACTCCAATCGGCCTTTATCCGCAGGCCTGCGGCCGACGTGAAAACGCCTTCAGCGGACACCACTCCCTTCAGCAAGGAACACCAGCCGATGAATTTCGCGACGAAAGGCGTGGCCGGCGTTTCGTAGATTTCACCAGGGGTTCCGATCTGCTCCACTTTACCGGCGTTCATGACCACAATCCGATCTGACATCGCGAGCGCCTCTTCTTGGTCATGTGTTACAAAGAGAGTGGTGACGTTGACGCTTCGGACCACTTCCTGCAGCTCTTCACGCATGCGAACTCGCAACTGCGCGTCGAGATTTGAGAACGGTTCATCGAGAAGCAGCACTGCGGGTCCCATCGCCAAGGCGCGAGCGAGCGCTATGCGTTGTTGCTGTCCGCCTGATAGTTGACGCGGCAGCCGGTCCGCCAAATGAGGCAGTTCGATAAGTTTGAGCATTTCCGCAACGCGCTTTGTGCGCCTTTCGCGCGGCCACCTCAAATTCTCAAGGCCAAACGCAATATTCTGAGCGACCGTCATATGTGGGAACAACGCGTAGCTCTGAAACACCATGCCGGTATCGCGTCGATACGGCGGCTGATGCGTCATATCGATGTTATTGATGTATACGCTGCCCGAAGAGGGCTCTACAAATCCGGCAACCATTCGCAGCGTGGTTGTTTTGCCGCAGCCTGAGGGACCCAGCAGGCAGAGCAGTTCGCCGCGACGCGCATTCAGCGAAATGCTGCTGACCGCGGCAGCGTCGCCGTAGAGCTTGGAAACGGAACGCAACTCCACGACTTGGTCGGAACTTCCCCGCACCACATTCTCATCATCCTTGGACGAGGCGAGCATCTCTACTCCTGCTACGCTAGCTGTTCGGCGCCTATCAAGCGCTCGATCGTCAGGATGACGATCATTGTTACCAAGATCATCAGGCTCGACACGGCGGCAACGAGGGGGTCGTAACTGGTATCTACGTACGTAAATATCTGTACGGGTAAAGTCACGTTGCCGCCGTAGGTCAGAAAAGCCGAAACCGTCACGTTTCCAAACGATGTAACAAAGGCGAAGATCGCGGCAGACATCAAGCCAGGCAGGATCAGCGGCAGAGTGATTCGCCGAATAACGCGAAATGGCGGGGCACGGAGATTCATCGCGGCTTCTTCGAGCACCCGATCGTGCATCGCAAGGCTGGCCATAATGGTGCGCGTTACGTAGGGAATTGCGAGTACCAGGTGGCCCAAGAGCAGCGGAAATACGGTCTGCGTAAGATTCAGCAAAGCAAATAACTGCAATAGCCCTATCCCGAGCACGACGGCGGGGACAATCAGCGGCGAGAAGGCAAGCCCCTGCAAGAATGCCTTTCCTGGAAACGAAAACCTGTTGATCGCGAACGCGCCGGCAAAACCAACAGCTAGCGCGATTGTGGCAACGAGCACAGCAATGTAAGTACTCGTCCAGAGCGCAGTCATGAACACGTCATTCTGCCATGCCTCTCGATACCAGCGCAGAGAAACACCCGCTGGCGGGAAATTAAGGCTATCGCCGCTGGTGAACGAAGAAACCACCACGAGAAGCGCGGGCAGCGCGAGCATCACGTACACGATTGCTCGGATGATCGCTCCTGAGACAGCCATCACGTAGTCAATGAGGTCAAAACGCATGTCGTCGGCCTTTGAAGAGCCGCGACGCAACCATCGCGTTTAGCGTCGCCGTGAAGCCGAGTCCGCTCACGAAGAGAATGAAGGCCATGGCCGCTCCGGATGGCCAATTTAGCTCCGCCATCATGCGTTCATAGATCAAGCTACCGAGCATCGCTACGCGATTTCCGCCGATCAGACGAGGCGTGATAAAAGCGGAGATTGAGAGCACGAACACGAGATTGAAGCCGGCGAGGATCCCAGGAAGCGCGAGCGGAAGAATCACCTTGCGAAACGTTGCGAATCTGTTGGCGCGCAAATTTGCGGCGGCCTGTTCGAGTACTGGATCTATCTGAGTGACGACGCTCATGACGGATAAGATCATGAACGGCAGGAACTGCTGGACCAGAACAGTAAGCACCGCCGGCCGGCTGAAGAGCAGTTGCTTCGGAGAAGAGATGATACCCAAATTGAGGAACAGCGAATTAACCACTCCGTTGCGACCAAGAATGATCAACCAGCCAAACACGATGACTACCAGACTGAGTGTCAGCGGCATGATCACTATGATTGTTCGCCACCGCCGCGCCAACGGCGGAAGCCGCGCGAGCGAGTATCCGGTAGGGATCCCAATCGCTAAGCAGATTAAGCTGACGAGAATCCCATCTACGAAAGTTTCCAACAATACTGACGAGTAGTACGAGTCCGAAAAGAAGCGGACATACTGCTCCAAGCTAAACCCGCTTCCATCGAGAAGATGGCTACCAGGCAGAAAGCTCGACCTGAGCAATCCGAGCGTGGGTATCATTAGACATCCGACGAGAAGCAAGACCATTGGCGCCAGCAGAAGTGCAGGGGCCATGACTCGACGCTTGCCGAAACGCTCCTCCATAGGTGACCTTCCACAATCTGCAACATGCTCCTTCGGTCGTCCGCCTTGAAGCGACGACCTTGGAGAAGCCGCGACCAGCGTCGGCTTCGCCCGCCTAAGTTCGAATTATTTTGTTGAGTTCTTCGATCCAAGAACTTCGGTTAGCTATAAGCTTTTCCCATTCGACTCTCTTTTTCAACGCAATCCGTTCGGGCGAGTTGAACAAGAGATCCTGACGGAGCTCTTCGGGCAATTTGACGTCGGTTGTTACGCCATACCGAAGTGCCTGGGGCACCCCGAGAATGCCTTGGTCGGAGAGCAACTGCTCCGCGTACGCGTATGCGGCCTCAGGATACTTGATACCCTTGACGACATTGATGTAGCTGATGACCGCGTAAACGCCTTTAGGCGGGACAACAGTTGCGACGGGAATACCTTTAGTGCGCAACTCGTGGGCACGCCCATCCCAGAATATGCCGGCATAGACCTCTTCGTTCTGAAACATCTGAACCTCGGCGACGTTTGTCTGCGCAAGGGCGAGAATGTTCGGTTTAGCGGCCCTCATCACCTTCAATGCAGGCTCAACATTCGAGATCGAACCTCCATTTTCCTCAGCCATGCCAAGAAGTGTCAGGAGACTGCCGTACGTAGCCGGAGCCATAATGACCGCGCGACCAGCCAAATCCGCACGCGCAATATCCGAGTATGAGGTAAGTGGCTGTTTGATATACTTCGAATTGTAGACCGGAACGACAGACGCGACGCTGAATGGGACCCCATACTCTCCAAATTCGCGGAATCCCTCAAGTATCCGCTTGACGTTCGGAACCTCCGCCACCTTGATTTCTTCAATTATACCCGCATTGATAAGCTCGACCATGTTGGGACTATCGCCCATGAACAAGTCATACGGCGGGTTCTCTCTATTCGCGATGAGTTTGACGAAATCTGCCGACGTCGTGCCGGGAATGAATTGCACTTTGAGGCCGTACTTCTCCTCAAGCGGCGCGGCTACGCTCTTCTTGAGCGCCTCATCATAAAGGCCACCATATCCGTTGACGCGTAGCGTGATTCCGGAAAACTTCTTTGATTGGCCACGGACATAGGGCGCAGCCAGGGTGCCGGCTGCTGCGACTGTCGCGACCTTCAGAAACGCACGCCTCTCCATTCTGTCCCTCTTCTCTCTCTTGACCACACAAAAGCGAGCGTCGAGATTGGCCCAATGAGCCTCTCACGCAAAGATTCCGAGCACCTACTGATCGAACGACCGCAACGGCTGTTTGACCGACAATCTCTCCGCGCACCGATAAGCACGACGTCTGCATGCGCCGGCACCGTCTCAAGTGACCAACACACCGAGTCCTTCTCAAACCCCATAAGCTTGCCGGCGCCACCCAACTGGCCGCCACAAACCATGACGCACAAGAACTCGTCAGACGTCTCGAGTGCCGCATCCACAGAGGATCAGCGCCCCTACCGTACCGCCTGAACGAGCGAACTCGATGCGACTGAAGCTAGCTACTTTCAGCGGTTATTTGAGCAATAATTGGCTTATGGCAGCAGGAATCCTGCGTCGGGTCCGCCCGACACGCCGTCTGTATCCCTGGAGCGCGCGGTCATCCGCGAGGGGATTGAAGCCAATCGGCCAATCGCGATTGGCCGGGTCGACATAGACGAGGATGTTGCTTCGACGTTTCGGCACGTGGCTCAACGCGGCAAGAGCCAGGTCGCCGTGAGGATCGAACAGGGCGAGACCTTCACCGTTCCGGCCGAACAAGGCAGCAGAAGCTGCAAAATTGAACACCTGTCTTACTCACTTTCCGAACGTGCGCGACGCGTTCGGCGACATCTGGTCCAATTGGAAGCAGAAGCGCGAGGAATTCGGGCCGGGCTTCTATTTGTACTTGGGCACGCGCCGCGGTTTGTCGCTCTACCCGGAGCATCGTTTCGTAAACCTCATCTGGGGCATCGAGGCGTTTCATCGCACTGAGTATGCGGCTGATGCTAAGGCCAGCTTCGAGCGGAAAATGCGCACGTATATCACCGCCTACGCGGCGAAGCAGCACTCGCAATCGTTCGGATGGAAAAGCTTTCGCGTGCTGACGGTGACTACCGACGAATACCGGAAGAAATCGATGATCGAGGCGCTGAACCGGATTCCTATTCCGCGCAGCCCGGGAGCGGCACTGTTTCTGTTCCCCACCCGTGAGGCACTTCTCAGCGCCAGTCCAGTCGGACAAGTGTGGCAGGAAGCAAATGGTAGGCGCACCTCGCTTGCCTAGCTACCGTCCTGCGTCAGCTTCCGAGGGAATTTCTCGACGCGCTTGTCCTCGTCGGGTTGACCGCGTCGCCTTGCATATCGCTCGATTGTTTCGAGCGACAAAGTTACGTAGGTTCGGAATGGGCCATTCTCGGGGTGAAATGCCGTCGTGTAGATGTGCGGTACTTCAGCCCAATCGTCGCCTTTATCGTCAATATCGAGAATGTTTTCGAACGGCAGTATATGCTCGACTTCGAACCACGCCTTATTTTTCTCGGGGAATTTATCCCAAATCTCCATCATGGTGCTACGACGTGCGTACTGATCTTCATCCTCTGCGCACCAGGGGTTCAGGTGCCCTGAGACGATCGAGTCATCGACAGTCTCCGCGTAGTCCCAGTGCACTCCGTCATCGTCAAGGAACGCGAAGTGCCGTTGCGTCACGAAGTGCAGCCCATCATGGAAACACCCGCTGTAATTCCGCACGATCCATTGCCCACGCTCAACCCGAGGCTTACCTTTGTCTTCGTCGAGAAAGGGGTAACGATCATCAGCCGCGTCCCGTATGAGGGCCGGACTGTGCTCATTCAGCATCCGAAGTGCTTTTCGCTTCGTTGTGAGTTTCGCGCGGACATCCGTCTTAAGTTGCCGTCTACGCATCTGCAGCGAGACACCAAAATATGCAAACAGAAGATGATCATTCTTCGGCTGAAAGAGCATGTCTTCGACCTCGCCCTTCCCCCACAAGTAGGCCTCCGCGAATCCGAGTTCACGAGCCGTCGCGCGGAAGCTATCGCGCGCGAGCTTAGAAAAGTCACTCGCGCCGACGAATATCAATCCGTATAGACCGCCCCGCTCGCTCTCCGGAATATCGCGGAGATATCGGACCAGCTTCTTTGGAGGGATTTTCTGCTCGCGCTTGCATTGAACGAGCCACACCCGATCCTCTGCGGACGATGCGCTCGAAACTTCGCCATCGCCTTCTGTTTCATCCGGCTCGACCTGCGCTTCCCCGGAGACCACTTCAAAGCCCCGTGCGTCAAACCCATCGTCCGAACCGGATCGGCCGGTGGGTTCAAGCGCACGCCAATTGCGGAAGTCGTAAATCAACTGACGCACGAGATCCTCGAACCGATGAGGTTCGAGGTCTTCAAGGTGCAGGGGACCAAGGGTGCGAGTCGGCGTTACCATAGCGCCTCTATACCATACCAGTTGCCAAATCCGCTTCCTTGACGAAGCGACGCTCCCGGGTACCCTGCAAACAGACCTCCGCCCATTCTCGATTTGCGAGTCGCGCTGGCAGGCATCAGGCCGTGCGTCCTGACGCCTGCCCACGCAGGACATCGCAATCCGCTCACCAAAGGAGTGTTCACATGGCGGACAATAGTGACGCAAAGCAACCCACGCACCGCGCCTACAGCGTGATCAAACGCGAGGGCCAGGATGACTTCTGGCTGAACCTCGGCCTTGTGTTCCCTCACAAGGACAGCAAGGGCTTGAATATGATGCTGCAAGTCTTCCCGCTCGACGGCAAACTTGTCTGCCGCGAGGTTTCCGAGGATGATCCCGCGGAGCAGAGCGCGCCGCGCCAGCGGGAACCGGATCGGCGAGGTGGCACCGGTCGCAGGGGCCGGTAGTGGCTAGGTCTCAGAGTCCGAGTTCGACTGCCCCAGTGATCAGGAGTGCGGAGTTCTTTAGCATCGAACTCGCGCCACTCGCCGACGGAAGGGGTCTATGTGTCGATGACGGCGACAACCGTCGATGACCAAGAGCCTCAACTCCTTACGCAAGAGATCGTGCGCGGCACAGTCGGAACGATCGATGCCGCACTCGCGGTAATCAAGCGGGGCCTCACAAGCCCCGTGTGATCGCCAGCCATCATCGATACCACCGAGCCCCACGAACTGTGGGGCTCGCTTTCTGTCCGCTTACGCCATTCAAGCTTGATTAGGCAGACACAGAGTCACCAGCCCATTCGGTCATGAGCGAGGCCAACAGCGGCAGATCACATCCATAGGTAATCCGTCGCTGACGATCCCACGAGCTTTGCAACGCAACCACCCAATAGCGCAACTCCTCTCCGTCTTGCCTAAATCCAAAGATCGGTCCACCGCTCATCCCCTCGACACTTTTGAGAGGCAGCTCGGGATTGATCTGCGCAACAAACTGGGGATAGCGAGTAGACGCTCGGTCCGACGGCGGCGCCTCAAGCCGCTTGATGCCAAACATCACCGGCGACACGGTACCGTCGCCCGATGCGGACACCCGCTGCGACGTATACTCCTCCGGAAACCCGAGCATCGCAAAGCCGTCAAATCGAACCGTGTGCTGCCGATTCCAGTTCTCTTCGCCCAGCGCAATGACACCATTCTTTGCAAGGAGTCCGACGTGATGCGCTTCAAGCATGATCACCCCAAAATCAAGACCGTCTTCCACGTCGTCGATATAGAATAGTCGGGCATTCTTAAGGTCAAACGGAATCGGAACATTGCTGACGCGCTTCCATCCCAACGTATCGACCAATGATGCGCTTTCAACCTCGACCTGATCATGGGTTCGAAGTTTATCCAGCGCCTTCAAAACGTGGCCGGCCGTCAGGAAGCAGATCAATCCATGTATTGAAATCAATGTACCCGAACTCACAGAGAAGCGGGCCGGCATGCTGGCATCTTCTGCGTTCTTGTGTCTGTACGTCACGCCCAGGCCAATCAGATGCCGACAGAAAAACTCGAGCATTTTGAGCCTGCGATCTTCGCTTATTTCTATCATGTTGAGACCCGTCCCTAGCCGCCGCGCTAATTTTGCTTTATGGCCTTACTCGTCCGAATCGGTACCTTGGCGCCAATACTACACCGCAACCCCTTGAACGGGCGCGCTTCAGGTCTCGGCTACGTGACATTGCGCTGATGATTCTCCATAGCATCCAAGGCGGCCTGCGCTCTTTCCTCAGCATTCTCGTCCATAGTTCCTCAACATTGAGTCGCCGACTTACACGTCCGCACATTCGCTTAATCTATAATGCGCTCAAATCATCCGGCGCAACGCCATCATCGGCTGCCACGAACGTCCGCCTAAGGCAAAATGTATATTCTCGGTCGAATTATCACGAACTGCGCTTGGCCAATTCGCTCCGCGACACTCCCGCTGCAACCGCATCGAAGAAGTCGACGGCAGCGCTCCCCCTTCTCCGGTGGTAGCGGCACAGCCCGCACGAGCGGATAGAGCGATTCCTTTGGAGGGTACATCGCGTTGCCCGCTTTGTCGCGAATCTCGTTTAAGCGTTCCCGATCTCCTGGCTCTCCTGGGGAACAACCATGAGCCGGTCGTAATCTTCTCGCTCTTGTTGGGTCAACGGATTTTCTCATCGAACGCAACCGCGTGGTACACGCTGAAGAAGGCCAAGCCGCAGCGGTTAGACGACTACTTCTCAAATTCAGAGGAGTACAAGCTATCGAAGGATGACAGAAGGCTTGCCGGTCTACGCGCGGTTCTTTCGGAGGTTGGCGCCGACGAGGGTGTGTCGAGCACTGTATCAACGGATGCCATCCGCTTTAGAACGTTCGAATGCGGATCGCTGCGCCGAACACTTGCAAAGAAGGGGGCCGGACAAATCGAATTGTGCTTCGGTCACGGTGACTTGAACGCAAATAACATCTTTATCGACAGCTCGGGCCGCAATCTCGCGATGATCGATTTCGAGTATTCCGGCCTCGACCACTGCTACAAAGACTTCGTATCCCTTGAATCATCGATACGGCTTGAATTTCGAACGACCGCATTTCCGGATTTCAAACTCATCGATCTTGTTGAGATAGAGATGAAATTGCTCCACGATCCCAATCAGGTCATTGCGGGGGCGCCGGAATATGTCGAGCCGATCCGGGAATTGCGAAAGGCAGCGATTACGCGGTTCAGCACACCTTTGGCTTTAAATTACTTCATCGCGGTCGGACTGCACTCGTTAAAGCTCCTCGGAGTTCCGGCTGGCTGGCGTCCTGACCAAAGGAAAGTCCTCGCTGCTGCCGCGCTCGCTTCAGCGCGATGCGCGGAAAGATAGCGGGCAGGTTTATCCCGACATGGTTACCGCCGGAAAGGCGAAGTAAAAGAACGCTCCGTCTCGTTTTCGTCAATCTGAGAGCAGCTGGCGGCGCGCCAGCGAGGCCTCCATCGAGATGGAGGCTCGACCTTGGATGCCACCATCATTCATGGCGATATGCCCACCGTCGTAACCAGATGACGAATACGCCAAGCATGCGATCTCGATTGAAGAGAACCGTGCCGACTTCAAGCGCGTTGGCTGGTCGCCCACGGCCGAGAAGCGGAATGATCGAGACGTGCACGGATGTCAACGCTTCTTCATATTCTGTAAGCAGATTGATTCAAGCTGCAAACTCAGTTTGCAGTTTCTACTAGCGTGGCAGGCGGTCGATGGCTGCATCAAGGCCGCCTTGCAGATATCGGAGCGCGCTGAGCCATCTCAACGCGCGCAATCACCACGTCGCGATGACCTCGGGGGTCGCGCCGGGTCTTGGTTTGCTCGCCCACACTGATCTCAATCCGCCTTGGTAAGCTCGCTACTGAGGTTCAACCCAAGACCCTTGCGCTGCGGACATGTAAACGATAGCACCGCGCTCGGCGCCTGTGACGCGCCGATACCGGCGACTTTCGACCACGGCGCCAGCGAATTCTATAAGTACTTGAAATAATGGTCGGAGTGGCAGGATTCGAATCTGCGACCCCTGCGTCCGAGGCGACGATGAATTGCAGGCGCGGGAAGTCCGCGAGTTGCTCTGAGTTTGTCTGAGGCCTCTTCTAGGAGTCGCGACGCGAAGCCTGCGACAACGCTGCGCAGAACTCCACTGTCCAACGGAGCGCCCCGTTGCGCTCGCGAAACCCACCGTCCTCAAGCCAACTGGTCGGCCGCATCCAGAATGCCGGCGTATATTTCAACAAGATCCGATTCTGTTGCGCAGTACGGTGGCATCACGTAGATCTTGCCGAGCGGGCGAAGCAATAGACCTCGCTCCTTGAAGAACGTTTGGAGTTTCTGGCCAATCATCGCGAGATAGCCAACATCGCTCGTTTTTAGATCGAGTGCGGTAATCGTGCCGGTCCTACGAACATTTGCGAAACGCGGATCTGCGCGAAACGTTTCGATTGCACGTTCCTGCATCGTGGCGACCAACGCCACGCGCTCACGAGTTTCCTGGTCGCGCCAGATGTCCAGGTTGGCTTTCGCGGCGGCGCAGGCTACCGGGTTCGCGGTATATGAACTAGAGTGGAAGAATGTCCGTGTGCGATCCGTTGAATAGTGAGCATCAAAGATATCTGCGCGACAGAGCGTTACCGCCAGTGGCAGCGAGCCGCCGGTCAGACCTTTCGAATAGCAGGCGATATCGGGCGCAACATTCGCTTGCTTGCATGCGAATAGTGTCCCGGTGCGGCCCCAACCGGTCATAACTTCGTCCGCGATGAACAAGACGATCGAGGCTTCGCAGATTCGCTTCATCTCTCTCAAGACAGATGAGGAATACATCAGCATTCCGCCCGCGCCCATTACAAGCGGTTCTACGATGAACGCTGCTGGTGCTTCGTTTCGGCAAGCCGATTCAAGGGCGTCGAGGGTCTGTTGTTCGCGGTTCGCCGCAGCGAATGGAATTGAGACAACATCGAACAAAAGAGGCGCGTACGCAGCGTTAAACACCCCCCTGGCGCCAACCGACATCGCTCCTACGGTATCGCCGTGATATGAATGCTCAACCACAATGATCCGGTCAGTGGCTCACCAATGTTGCGCCAATAGCCAAGCGCCATCTTCAGTGCCACCTCGACGCTGGTTGACCCGCTGTCGGAGAAGAACACGTAGTCGAGACCAGGCGGAGTAAGCTCCAGAAGAAGAGCCGCGAGCTCTTCAGCCGGATCGTGAGTATGGCCCGCAAAGATTATTTGGTTGAGCTTGCCAGCCTGTTCTCGAATCGCGTTCACAATGTGTGGGTGACAGTGGCCATGAGTCACGATCCACCAAGAGGAGATGGCGTCAATGATACGGCGACCATCCGCGGCAAACAAGTAGGCACCGTTAGCACCGACGATCTTCGTTTCTTCCGACTGAAGCGCGTGTTGCGTGTACGGATGCCAGATTGGCGACCTCTTGTTCAGCATGATTTGCTAGTAGCCACCAACTCGTATTTCCTGACTGAGCGTATCGAGCATTGAACGAATTTCCTCTTCTCCGACGTTGAGCGTTAGCGAAATTCGCAATCTGGCTGTACCTACCGGCACGGTCGGCGGGCGGATTCCGCGGACATCGAAGCCGCGGGCCTGCATCGCGGACGCGAGTCGCATCGCGCGGTCGTTGTCGCCGACGATGTAAGGCAGGATCTGCGACTTCGAAGGACTGTACCAACCGTGCCTTTCCATCTCTCGGTGGGCGAAGGTTACCAGGCTTGCCAGCGCCTGCTGACGCTCGGGTTCTTGCTGTAGGATTAGGAGTGCCTCTCGCACGGCAACGGCTAGGATTGGTGAAGGCGCGGTTGCGAACACAAATGGGCGGCATCGGTTGACCATGAAGTCGCGCATGGCGGTCGTCATCGTGACGAGTGCACCGGCCGCGCCCAGTGCTTTGCCGCAGGTATGAACGACCAATAGATTTTCGTGGCCCTTGTAAGGTGCTGTGAGTCCGCGCCCCTGTTCGCCGTATACGCCTGTTGCATGCGCTTCATCCACCAACAGGAACGCTTCATTCCGATCTGCGATTGCCGCGATATCTGCCAGCGGCGCCAAATCGCCGTCCATGCTGTAAAGACTTTCGACAACGATCCAGATACGGCCCATTCCGCCGTGGGTTCGCCAATCGCGAATTGTGGTTTCGATCGACTGCGGATCGTTATGAGCGCTTATTCGAAATTCGGCTCGGCCGGCTCGTGCGCCCTCGTGAATGCTTGCATGCACCAGAGAATCTAGAACAAGAAATCTCGACGTTGCGGGAGTGTCGCCAGGACGGAAAAATTTGCGACATAGCCTGCGCCAAAGTAGAGCGCGGCTTCTGCTCCAAAAAACTGAGCGGCTTCTGCCTCGAGACGCTCATGCTCCTCGCAATTTCCGCGCAGCAACCGCGAACCGCCCGCCCCGATGGGCGTACCGGCCTCAATTGCGTCGGAAACAGCCTTTCTTATGCGTGGCGCGCTCGCAAGAGCCAGATAGTCGTTCGACACAAAATCGATGCCCGCGCGGGGGCTAAGCGCACGTAATCGGCCGTCCTCCTTCAGGGCATGCAAGGCAGCAATGTACCTTGGCGCTTTCGTATGCGTTCTATTCATTTTTGTCCGCCCGCCACGTAGCTACGAACTGTGCACTGCGGGCAGATCAACAGATGCCGGCCTCTGCTGGCTGACTTCCAATGACAAAACGCGATTGTCGCGATCGACCAGGACGACGCGGGGCCTAAATGTCTCGGCTTCCGCTTTATCGAACAATGCATACGCCACGATGATTACCTTCTCTCCCGGCATCGCCAGTCGCGCAGCCGCGCCATTCAGGTCTATCGTGCCAGATCCTCGAGGCGCCTCGATCACATATGTAGCGAATCGCGCGCCGGTTTCGATGTTGTAAATTTCGACGCGTTCGTTGATTAAAAACCCTGCCGCTTCCATCAACGCTCGGTCGATCGATACCGATCCGTCATAGTGCAAATCGGCTTGGGTCACTGAAGCGCAATGGATCTTGCCCTTCATCAGAGTAACTTGCATTCGACACCCAATCTGGAATTGTGCATACCGGGTGAACCGCTCAAAGCGTGATCCCAAGCCGGTGCAGCAATTGCGCATCGCACTCCCGCTGTCGGTTTTTGGTTGTCAAGAGCACATCGCCGATGAATATCGAATTTGCACCGGCAAGAAAGCAAAGCGCCTGCGATTCGTCGGTCATGTATTGTCGCCCGGCGGACAGCCGAACCACACTCTTCGGCAGCATTATGCGAGCAGTCGCGACCAACCGTACCAGCGCGATGCCATCGAGACGTTCCGCAGTGTCGTTGACCGGAACGCCTTTGACCTTGTTCCACAGGTTGATCGGGACGCTTTCGGGATGGCTTGGAAGATTAGCGAGTAACAGAAGCATGCCAAGTCGATCTTCGACGCCTTCTCCCATGCCGACGATGCCGCCGCAGCAGACCTTGATGCCGGCGGCGCGAACATGAGCAAGCGTAGCGATCCGATCCTGCAAGGTACGAGTCGTGATGATTTTGCCGTAGAATTCGGGCGAAGTGTCGATATTGTGATTGTAGAAATCGAGCCCGGCCTCGGCAAGCCGAGCAGCCTGCTTGGCCGTTAACATGCCCAGCGTGGCGCAGGTTTCCATGCCGAGATTTCTAATTGTGCTGACCAACTTGCAAACCCGATCGAGTTCACGGTCCTTTGGACTGCGCCAGGCCGCGGCCATGCAGAACCGAGTCGCGCCGGCGTGCTTGGCATGCCGCGCCGCGCTGATCACGTGATCGGGATCCATCAGCCGAGTCGCTTCCACGCCCGTGTCATAGTGCGCGCTCTGCGAACAGTAGCCGCAATCTTCCGGACAGCCGCCGGTCTTGATACTTAACAAGCTTGCAGCTTCGAGGCGGTTCGGATTGAAGTTTTCACGATGAACGGTCTGCGCCTGAAACATCAGGTCGGCAAAGGGCAAGTTGTAGACGGCTTCCGCCTCGGCGCGGAGCCAATTTCCACGGGCCATCGGACTCCTGCGGCTTTCGTTTTCGCCCGCCGGTACTTCAGCAATCATGAGCGCCCCTGTCTAAGACCGTAACCTTACCCGTGTCGTCATGAAGAAAATCCTCCGCTTGTGACAAGATGCGAGGTTGTCAGGCAACGTCTACGGACTTTGCGCAGATTTTCGGCTACACCGGGCTATCGCTCGTTTCGAGAACGCCGCACGAGCATATTCAATCCCAACCGAACCAATGGGACCGCGGACCTGTGGCAGTTGCCGACCGACCGTTTGTACACTTCACTTGTCATCGAGGACGGCACGCGAGATGCGGGACGACAGTTTCGGCATGTCAGATGAACTTTTCACGGCTATCCACCATTGTGGCCGACACTCTTGGCTCCTTGGCCCATGAATGGAAATTGCACGAATTAAGCCATAGCTGCGACAGGCCCCCCTTTTTGCAAGCTGGCGCTGTACGTATTGCAGCCCGTTTGATCTTCAGATAGTCATGCGCCTCACTCAAGCGACCACCCTCGAGTGCTCATGATTCGCCACGTCGTCTTATTCACCGCCAAGGATGAGGCTCGCATCCAAGAGATAGTCGAAGGTCTATCGATACTGGCCAGAATCCCCCATGCACGCCGGCTCGAGGTTGCCCGCAATCGCAAGGCCGATCAGCTCGGCAACGACGTCGACGTCGTGGTTTATGGCGAGTTTGATAACGAGACGCAGCTCGCAGCTTACAAAGCGCATGAGTTATATCAGGAATCGATCAGGCGGGTCCGGCCGCTCCGCGAACTCCGGTTGGCAGCTGACTACGAGGCGTCACCGGATTCCGATCGCACGTGAACAGCAGGGCGCCTGCGAGATCGAGTGCACTGGCCCTGTTGAGCCAGAGAAACAATCCGTTGATGAATAGGGCGACGCCCATCTCCCAACGGCCCCGTTCTTAATTTCAAGCCCGATGCACGTCCGCGAATTGAAGTGGGTTGAACCTGTCACAGCGATGCGATGTCTCGCGCAGCGGGCGCATCTCACATTCCTAGACAGTGCTTCGAGGCACGGCTCGCTTGGGCGCTACTCATATGTGACCTGTGATCCGTTCGGCACCTATATGGTCGCGGACGGACAAGCGACCTGGAACGGAATTTCTTTAAAGGGCGATCCCTGGAATGTTCTTCGCTCGCTACTTGCGAAGTATTCCCTGCGGCCTCGTTCCGCGCTCCCGCCCTTCCAGGGAGGCGCCGCGGGCTTCTTTTCTTACGACCTCAACAGGACATTGGAACGGTTGCCGGCGATTCCAAGTTTTGATCAATGCGTGCCACAATCCATACTGCATTTCTATGACGTGGTCATCAGCTATGACCACACCGATAAACGATGCTGGATCATTTCTACCGGCTGGCCGGAACACGACCCTGAGCGTCAAAAGTATCGTGCACTTCGTCGGGCCGATGAATTTGCAACTCTCCTCGCCAACTCGGTGCCGCTGCGGGGTAGTTTGTCCAGTCCGGTAGATGGCTGGCTGTCGAACTTCGGTCGGGAGACCTACGTAGCCGCGGCTCGGCGCGTGATTGACTTGATTCTGGCCGGCGATATCTTCCAAGCAAATATCGCGCAACGGTTTAGAACCAGGATACCGGCTTCATTCGATCCGGTCGCATTCTACTGTAGGCTGCGTTCAGTGAACCCGGCACCTTTCGCGGCGTTCCTGCGTTACGGCCAACTGACAATTGCATCGAGTTCGCCGGAACGTTTCCTAAAGCTAGATGACCGAATAGTCGAAACGCGTCCCATCAAGGGTACTATCGCGCGCTCCGCCAATTCTGCGGAAGACCAGCGGCTAGCTAGCATTCTCGTTCGGTCTCAAAAAGACCGGGCCGAGAATGTCATGATTGTCGACCTCTTGCGTAATGATCTGTCGCGGGTTTGCACTGCGCATTCGGTCGAAGTTCCGGTGCTCTGCGGCCTCGAATCCTACGCCTCAGTGCACCATCTGGTTTCGACCGTTACGGGCGAGCTTGCACAAGGCGAAGACGCTGTTAGCCTGCTCCGCGCTTGTTTCCCGGGCGGCTCCATCACCGGTGCGCCCAAGGTACGGTCGATGGAGGTCATTGCAGAAATCGAGCGCGTTGCGCGCCAGGTCTACTGCGGGGCCATCGGCTTCATCGGCTTCAACGGACACATGGATACAAACGTTGCGATCCGCACGGTAACGATCTGCGATGACGTAGCCGAATTTCATGCTGGCAGCGGGATAACGGCGCTATCGGACCCAGAAGCTGAATATGAGGAGACGCTTGCAAAGGCCCAGCGAATCTTCGACGCATTTGCCGCCGACACATTTGGTGTATCTTGATTGTGATCATCGACAACTACGATTCCTTTGTCTTCAACATCACCCGCTACTTTCGCAGGCTTGGTGAGACAACGGAGGTTATCCGAAACGACGCAGTCACTCTCACTGAGATCGTTGGTCTCAAACCGCGCGCAATAGTGATTTCTCCTGGGCCCTGCACGCCAGGTGAAGCGGGAATATCCACTACCATCGTCTCGGAACTTTCAGGCCGTGTCCCAATCCTCGGGATCTGCCTCGGACACCAATGTATTGGAAGTGCTTTCGGTGGACGGGTTGTACGTGCACGCCGCCCTATGCACGGCCGTTCTTCGTACATAATGCATGATGGTTGCGGGCTGTTTTTCGGGCTCCCGTTTCCGCTTTGCGTAGGGCGCTATCACGCTCTTATCGTCGAGATGGACGAGTCTTGCGGACAGACTCTTTCGGTGACGGCTCGTTCCCAGGAAGGCGAAATCATGGCGCTCGCGCATCAATATCAACCAACCTATGGAGTACAGTTCCATCCGGAATCCGTACTTACAGAACAAGGGCAAGCATTGCTTGAGAACTTTCTCCGGCTCGCTGACAATTTTCGAGCTCAAACGTAGGGGGTCAGGCTCCGCACCCAAGCGGGTGGCCAGGTGAATGCTGCTCGCTTAGCCAAAGGCTTTATCAAATACCAGAGGCAAGCAATCCAGGGCATCATCGAGGCCATTTATCCTCCGGGAACGCGAATGTGCCGACCGAGTGCCTGCTCGACCAGATCAAGAGTGTCGACGAGCACGTGCATCTTGATAAGTCTGCCCGCCTGAATTGGGCGAACTGCGCCGCGCGAATCGAGATCGGCCTGTCGGAATCCCGCGCCGTTAAGCAACAGCGCAGCATGGACGCGGCAGATTCGACATCAAGCATGACAATCTCGCGGTCGAAACGGCTGATTCGAACGCGGCTTGAGATGTGGCGGATCACGTCTATCGCGGCATCTCTACCATGCCGCGGGCCGAGGAATGGAAACATGTCGATCGGACCATAGAGCGCCCAGTCGACATTCTCGTCGATGAGGACCGCGACATCCTCGAAATGCCGATCGTTGATCGCACGAACCAACGTGCGCGATAGACGCCAGAAGCAATGCTCTGCCAATTTTCATTACTCTCTCAGGAGGAGTGCTTCGTAAACGTCCAAAGACAGTTCAAGGTGGCGCCATAACGGCACAGCCGGCCGAAAGGAGCAGGAAAGGCGCGCTGACTTGGCTTCCGGGACCACCATGGTCCCCGCCCGCAGCGAGGTTAGGATCCCGCCGCACCACCGAAGCAGCGGGATCCGCCTTGCTCGGGCTCATCTGACAAAATCATCAACACGAAATGAAGTTTTGAACGCCGCCTGGAGGGTGTTTGGCGTGAGGGGGGAGAGCCAAGGCAACCGGCCCAGCCAGCGCACCCGGCCGATTTCGCAGATTGAGCTCTCCGTATCGGCATTACGTTCGCCGATAAATGCGATACCAAGAATCCTGACCTGGCGCTTTCGTAGCGCTTCTATCGATAGCAGCGAGTGATTGATCGTGCCAAGTGCCGTTCTTGCACAGAGCACGACCGGAATGCGCCATCGCTCAAAGACATCAGCATAGACCGAGCTCAGCGTAAGCGGCACCATCAGCCCGCCGGCCCCCTCGATCACTAGCGGCCGTTCGCCGGTATGGCTGACATCGAGCGTGTCCGGGTCAATGCGAACTCCTTCTATCTCCGCAGAGTGATACGGAGAAGCGGGCGTCCGAAGCCGGTAACGCTCCGGCACTATCCGATCGGGTGAGAGTTCGCCCAGCCGTGCAACGCACTCGGCATCCGTTTCCTCTTCGAGGCCAGCCTGAATGGGTTTCCAGTAATCGGCGCCGAGAAGGTTGACGAGCCCGGCGGAAAACACGGTTTTTCCAATTCCGGTATCCGTACCGGTCACCACGATCCGCTGGCTCATCATCGACTTTTTATCTCTCGTTATTCGATTGCACTATCGAGGTGTCTAGGTCGTGAAGGACGCCTGATCAGGGAAAAAGACCTCTGGTTCGCTTGGCACCTTGCACCACGCCAATTCCGATTGCCGTGGCTGCCGTTCGGTTTGAAATCCGATCCCGTTTCGCGCGCGCTATCGTTTGCTGGAGGGACCGTTCGAGGATTCGGTAGAGACGATCGAATACCTCCGCCTGCTCCCAAAACAGTCGCTGGAGATCCTGGACCCACTCAAAATAGCTGACGATGACGCCGCCTGCGTTGCAAAGAATATCGGGCAGCACCAAGATCTCGTCGCGTCGTGCATCCAAGATCGCATCGGCTTCGGGCGTCGTTGGACCATTCACTCCTTCGGCAAGAATGCGGCACTTGAGTTCGGCGGCATTTCGGCCCGTAATGACCTGCTCGATTGCGGCCGGTACGAGGACATCGCACTTCTGGACGAGCAACTCCGAAGGCTCAATGAGGCTCTGAGTGGAGAAGCCGGCAAGGCGCCCGTGTTCGGTGATGTGACCGCGTAGCGCAGCAACATCGAGACCGGCGGATCATAGTATGCGGCGGTGTGATCGCTGACACCCACGATTTTGAGACCTCTTTCAGCCAAGGCATACGCTGCCACGTTGCCAAAGCCCTGTACAATGGCCGTTGCTCCATCAGCTCGAATCCCGCGGTTGTCGAGCGCGCGACCGACCAGATAGGCTACGCCGCGTCCTGTCGCCTCGCGCCGGCCAAGTGTGCCTCCTGCGGAGATCGGCTTCCCGGTGACAATTTCATTGATCGTCTGCCCCTGATACATCGAATAGGTATCCATGAACCAAGCCATGACCTGTTCGTTAGTGCCCATATCCGGAGCCATGACGTCGGTGTGGGGGCCAACGAACGGGATCATCTGCTGCATGTACCGCCGCGATAGAGCTTCGAGTTCGCGCGGCGACAGCGCATAAGGATCAACGGTAATGCCCCCTTTTGCTCCGCCATAAGGAAGGCCTGCCAGGGCGCATTTCCAACTCATCCAAATGGCCAGAGCAGCGACCTCGCCGATATCGACCGACGGCGCGAAGCGCGTTCCGTCCCTTGGTCGGCCCGAGCGTCAGGTGATGTTGTACCCGGTACCCTTGAAAGACCTCCGTCCGGCCATCATCCCTGTGATGGGGCACGATACCGCGATTGCGCGCTTGGGATAGAGTAGTCGATCTCTGTCCATTTCAGGTATTTGCAGGTGATCGGCGACATGCTCGAATTGCTGCTTGGCCATTTCGAAAACGGGGCCGGCGTAAATCGATCTGTTCATGGGCACTCATCGGAGGATGTCGGCGTTACGCCGATTGGAGATCTCCCATAGCGATAGGAAAAATGGCCGCCCCAAACGGGGGCGGCCAGTGCGTCCGCCGCGGGAGGAGAGTTACGACGAACGTGTTCGAGGGAGGTCTGGCGGTGTTGTCCCACGCAGAGACGCGCTGTGGCCTGACGCGGCTTCACGAGGCATTGCGAATGGTGACCGCCCTCACAAGGCTGAAGCCGCAGAGCGTCTCAAGTTCTTTTTCACGGGGCAGCGCGGCGAACTTTGATGAAAAGGAGGACGGACACGCCGCTCCTCCGCCCCACAGGTCGGACAATCGGTCGGCAAACCAGGCATGGTGCCCTCGCATGCAGCATAGGTACTCTCGCGCACTACCATCGCGAGGCGTTCAGCCTCGGCTTGCGGATGCGACCGATTGTCAGGAGTTCAGCAAATCGAGGATATATTTGACCGCGAGTTCCGTCGCCGGAAGGACGAGGTCATCCGAAGCTCCGAATGTCGGCGTGTGTACGGGTGATTCATTGCCGGGCGCGTGACTACCAAACCAAAAATAGATCGAGGGAACGCACGCCGAGTAGAAGCCGAAATCGTCGCTGCCTGTTACTTCCTTGCTGGCATTGAAGCCATCCGGGCCAGCCGTTTCCTGAACGAGTTGGCGGAAACGCCTCACCATCTCGGCATCGTTGATGACAGGAGGCTCACCTGAGCGGATGACGCACTCGGCTTGGCCACGGTGCATTGCGGCGGCACCTTCGGCCACTTCCCGGACGCGCTGGCACAGCCGCCCCCTACGTTCTGGGCTTCGAGTTCTGATCGTTCCCTCCATAACGACGGAAGGGCAGATGATGTTGGTCGCCTCGCCTCCGTGAATGGTACCGATTGTGACAACCGCCCCGTCATCGGCCGGCATTTCGCGCGAGACGACCTTCTGGACTTCGTTGACGAAGGCAGCGGCGATAGCGATGGCATCGACACCCTTATGTGGCGCCGCGCCATGGGCCATCTTGCCGGTAATGGTAAGCCTGAACTGGTCGGCGGACTTAGTTACCGCGCCCTCGCACGCGCCAAATTTGCCAGCGGGAATCTCGGGAGCGACGTGGAAGCCGACGGCATGGTCGAAGCCGTCCAGCAGTTTCTCGTCTTGCACCGTACGTCCTCCGAGCGGCTCGGCCTCCTCCGCCGGCTGGAAGAAGACGCGCACCTTCCCGGCGAAGTTGCCGCGCATTCGATGGAACGCGAGTGCAGTGCCGAGCGCGATCGAGCCGTGCATGTCGTGACCACACGCATGCATAACCCCGTTGACCCGTGATGCGTAGGAGAGATCAGCGCGCGCTTCCTGAATCGGTAGCGCATCGATATCGCCGCGTACCGCGATGGAGCGCTTTGGGCCGGAGGCGGTGCCTTCAATGTCGATGTACAAACCGGTCTTGTGGAAGGTTTTCGCAGAATTAAGACCAAATTGCTGGAGCACGCTGCGTATCCGCTCCTGCGTTTTCCATTCCGCATTCGAGAGTTCGGGCTCGCGATGCATCGCATGCCGCAATTCGATCACTGCGTCGCGCTCGGCATCCGACAAAAAGCTGTTGGTGCGCGCTCGCATTTCGGTGTGCTCTCTCATCCACGCCTTCCGACCGGTCAATTCACAGACGAAACTTAGCCCGTTATGATGAAGAAATCCGACCACTTTCGGCTCAATCACGCATGTTTCAGGCAATTTCGGCGGTTCGACGTGGAAATTCACACGCCAAAGTCGCAAAGGCGGTGGTCCAAAAATGTGACGCCCCTCGCCGCAGATCCCCGCCGTAGTTGCCCTGACTTCGGGCGATACAATTTGACTTCGCGACTGGCGGGCGCAAAAGCCTCAGCGCCCCTTGGAACGCGCCGAACGCATATAACTTCGTGTGGCTCGACGATGAGTGGGCCGACACACGGGACGTAGGCTGATTTTGCTGTGTATCCAGTAAGATAAGTGATGTTCGATGAGTTCGTTGCGACAAATGCGTCGATGTCGCGCCGTGCCATTTCCAAATTCACCCGGCGAGCCTGCGCAGGTACTCTGATCGCGGGAATACTTGCACCCCTTGCTGATAATCATGGTCTCGGCTCCATCGAATTTGTCCGTTGGGGTAGGCAAAAGGTCCAATTTGGCCGGAACAGAGTTCCAGTGAAAATGGCCAATGGCATGCCGCTGCACGGCTCGCTCCGCGTGAGATCTCCCGATCTGGCGCCGCGATCTTGAGATCGCAATCTACGTCTTCGTCGGGACCGCCCCATGCGCGCGGTCTCCCTCCGGTGACGGCCGCCTTGTCAGGTTAAGACGAGTGCTGTGTAACAGCCCTTATGGACAGCAATAAGTGCAGTGCTCAGGTCGGGCGGTTCGAGGTTGTTGAGACTGGCCGGCGTCGTCGATGGACCGAGGATGAGAAGCTCAAGATCGTCCTGGAGAGTTTGCAGGCCCCACGGGCCGTTTCATCGACAGCCCGGCGATACGGCATCTCGCGCTCGCTGCTCCTGACTTGGCGGCGATCGTTTGGTGCCCGGGCGAGCGGTGATGAGGAGCCTCGGCCCGGCTTTGTGCCGGCGATGGTGATGCCGGATCCTCCGCCAGTGCAGTCGACAGCTACGTCGGCGAGCGGACGCATGGAGATTGTCTCCGGCAAGGCTTATCGCGTGATCGTTGATGCCGGCGTCGATATGACCGCGTTGTCTCGCGTGTTGGATCTGCTGGAGCGGCGATGATCCCGGTCGCAGCAGGGGCGAGAATCTGGATCGCAACCGGTGACACCGACATGCGCAAAGGCATGCAGGGTCTGGCATTGCTGGTGCAGGAGGGGCTGGGGCGAGATCCTTTTGCCGGCGACGTCTTTGTGTTCCGTGGTCGTGCCGGCACGCTGATCAAAGCGCTTTGGCACGACGGGGTCGGGCTGTCGCTTTACGCCAAGCGACTGGACCGTGGCCGCTTCATCTGGCCGGCGACGGTGGATGGCGTGGTGTCACTTACCGCAGCTCAGACGAGCTATTTGCTGGAGGCGATCGACTGGCGCAACCCTCAACATAGCTGGCGGCCGCAGAGCGCCGGATAGGCTGCGCAATAATCCCATGAGATTGCAAAAAAGCCCGCGCCAAATCGCGGCTTCTGTGATTCCATTGGGGCATGGGTGACGCTCCCGAGAAGCTACCAGAAGACATTGAGGCGCTGCAGGCGGCTTTGCTGGCAGCGCGCGCCGAACTTGCCAGCGTTCGTGCCGAACAGTCTGACGACCAGGCGCTGATCGCTCACCTGAAGCTGCAGATCGAAAAGCTGAACCGTGATCGTTATGGCCCTCGCTCGGAGCGTACCGCGCGGCTGTTGGACCAGCTCGAACCGACGCTGGAGGAGCTCGAGGCCTCCGCGACCGAGGATGAACTGGCCGCCGCCGAAATGTCTGCGGCCAAGACTACGAAGGTAGCCTCGTTCACGCGCAAGCGACCATCGCGCCAGCCGTTCCCGGAGCATCTACTCCGCGAGCGCATGATCGTCTCAGGGCCGACGTCGTGCGCCTGCTGCGGCGGCTCGCGATTGTCCAAGCTCGGCGAGGACATCACCGAGACGCTGGAGGTGATCCCAAAATCCTGGAAGGTGATCCAGCACGTCCGGGAGAAGTTTAGCTGCCGGGACTGCGAGAAGATCAGTCAGGCCCCGGCGCCGTTCCATGTGATTGCCCGCGGCTGGGCGGGGCCAAGCTTGCTGGCGATGGTGCTGTTCGAGAAGTTCGGCCAGCACCAGCCGCTGAACCGGCTGGCCGAACGCTATGCCAAGGAAGGCGTACCGATCAGCCTGTCGACCCTCGCTGACCAGGTCGGCGGTTGTACGGCCGCGTTGATGCCCTTGTTCCTGCGCCTCGAGGCCCATGTGCTGAGCGCCGAGCGATTGCATGGGGACGACACTACGGTGCCGGTCCTGGCCAAAGGCAAGACCGACACCGGCCGTATTTGGGTCTACGTGCGCGACGACAAACCTTTTGGCGGGCAGGCCCCACCCGGGGCAGTATTTTATTACTCACGCGATCGCGCCGGCGAGCATCCCCAAGCCCACCTGGCCGGCTACAGCGGCATCTTCCAGGCCGACGCCTATGGCGGCTATGGCAAGCTTTACAACCCGGGCCGCAACGCGGGTCCGATCCTGGAAGCCGCGTGCTGGGTCCATGCCAGACGGCCCTTCTTCGTGATGGCTGATCTGGCGGAGAATGCGCGCCGCAAGGTGCAGGGTAAAAAGCCAGCGGTGATCTCGCCTTTGGCGCTGGAAGCAGTCCGCCGGATCGACGCCTTGTTCGAGATCGAACGAGGCATCAACGGCGAGACGCCCGAACGGCGCTGGGCCGTCCGCCAGGAGCTCAGCGCGCCGCTGGTGGCCGATCTGGAGGCCTGGATGCGTGAGCAACGCGCCAAGCTCTCCCGGCGCAACGATGTCGCCAAGGCGATGGACTATATGCTCAAGCGCTGGACCGCGTTCACCCGCTTCCTGGACGACGGCCGTATCTGCTTGTCGAACAACGCCGCCGAACGAGCCCTGCGTGGCATCGCCCTGGGTCGGAAGTCGTGGCTGTTCTGCGGCTCCGACCGTGGTGGCGACCGCGCCGCGATGATGTATAGCCTGATCGTCACCGCCAAAATGAACGACCTGGATCCACAAGCCTGGATCGCTGATGTCCTGGCGCGCATCGCTGCACATCCAGTCCAACTCATCGACGAACTGCTGCCCTGGAATTGGCGAGACCAAAATAAGAAAGTCAATCAGGCAGCCTGAGTGACCGCCCCGCGGTCCTCACCGGATGCTTACTGCGCGCGCTCTTGTCGAGCCACATCTGATCATCCAAAAACTGTATGACTTGGCCGGTTCGGCCCGCGTCGAAACCCGCACGGCGGATGGAACAATTGCCCCATGCCGTGCTTATGGCCCACCCGAACTGCGCAACCATCCGAAAGTGCTGGAGGATCCGCTAGCGACACGGGATAATCCGACCTGCGATATATCTGGAGCTATTCAGAATGATATCGAGGTCGACCATGGAAACTCTTCAGGCCAGCCAATGTCCTATGGAACGGACGCCATCATCAGCCGACAGAGGCCCACGATGTCATAAACGGGCAACCTCGTAATACGACGAATTGCTGGCGCGACGATCGGGAACGCAGCGCATTCGAGCAGGATGACCGCGATCTCCGGGTGCGCATCGCGGAGCCGCGCAATGCAGCTGGCTACGTCGGCTTCGACTGCAGCCACATCGGTTGGAGGTGCTGGACGCTTTAGCTCGTCATGCCAAAACTTACCGCCTTCGATGCCACCGATTACAACCCTCGCCCCTTCGTCCGGACGATCGAGCCCGAGTAGATCTTCGCCGCAACACTTGGAGTCGTAGGTTAGAACAGCAAGCTTGGCCAGTGGCGGCAAGTGCCGGAGCAAAGTCGGTAACAACAGCAGGCTAGACATGCCGACTGGTACATTTACCGACGCGGCTATCGCTGCCTGATGTCTGATAGAAAATCCACAAGTCGAGCTGATTGCGACGGCACCTCGTTCTGCCAGGCGCCGTGCGGCTGCAATGAAAGCCGGCTCGAGTGCTGGGTCACCGCGTACAACGTTCTCGACCCAGGCACCTTCGACCGTCTCGTAGACCACGGGAAAGTCGAAGCTAGCTGGATTAAGCATCGAGCCCAACGGCGGCGTCGGCGGCGTGGCACCCGGTTGCAGCCCGCGTTCGAGCTTAAGAATTCCCAGTGAGGGTGGAGCTTGTGATGTCATGGATTAAACATAGCCCGCTTCATGGCCCGAATCCCATCCGTGCACCCCTCCCGCAGCCGGAATTCTGCAAAAATACGCCAAACTCGAGCCTTCCCGGCGATCAGCGACACACGGCTCGATGCTGCTTTCCACCATAAACTCTTGTCTCATTCGAACTGATCTTTTTCGAATAGCTCGGAAACGCATACACCCGGCGGATCGATTGGTAATAGCCACCAGTAGCGACACGGCAATCGTGCCGTGCCTCTTGGTTCAGATCAAATCTGCCGCAAAAGGTGCTTATGAGGCGACGGCGATTAATCCAAAATCAGCACGACAAAGTAAGCTATATCGTTTGGAGGCTTCTCGCCCGGAGCTATGGCTCGCCTCCGCCTCTGGCCATCCCTCATGTGATCCATCGCACATTCGACCGAGATCCGAGCCAGTTATGCCTATTTTTCGCAACTCGCTGCCTCGTACTCCGCGCTGACATTGGTTGAGCGCGAAAAAATACGCATGATCAATTAGGCCGCGGGTCCTTTCAGCCAGCGTCGTGACAATTTCACCCAGTATGTCGATCCGAGCGCAAGTATTTCGTCGTTGAAATCGTAACTGGTGTTGTGAAGAGCGCATGGACCCGGCCCGTGGCCCCTCTCGCGGTGCTCCCCATCTCCAGCTCCCAAAAATGCGAAGGCGCCAGGGCGTGCCTGTAGCATGTACGCGAAATCCTCGGATCCCATTGTCGGTACAACGTCTGTGTCTACTTTCGCTTCGTCGACAATCGATTTCATTACTTCCGCTGCAAAGCGTGTTTCAGCCGACGTGTTCACCGTGGGAGGATAGCGCTTGATTACTAGCTCGGCCCTGCATTCCTGTGCCCCGGCAATATTTTGAACGATCGTACGCATCCTGGACTCAATTAGGTCCAATGTCTTTTCGTTGAATGCTCTTATGGTGCCGGCAAGCATAGCTGTATCTGGGATTATGTTTCTTGCCTCGCCCCCATTGAATTGAGTGACAGACAGTACTGCCCTATCCATTGGATTCTTGTTGCGGGTGATGATGCTTTGGAGCGCTGCGACGATCTGTGAGCCAGTCAAGATGGGATCCTTTCCGTCTTGCGGAAAGGCGGCGTGTGCGCCGACGCCAATGATCTGAATGTCAAAATTGGTGCAGCCGGCTAAAATCGGACCTGGCCTAAGGCCGAAGCTATTTACGGGGAGACCTGGCCAATTATGCAAACCGAAAACTGCGTCGACCGGAAATTGCCTGAAGATGCCCTCATCTACCATTACCTTCGCGCCCGAGCCATTTTCCTCTGCCGGAGAGAAGATGAACACTATTGTGCCATTGATATCTCGCGTACGTGCCAAATGGCGGGCGGCCCCCAGCAACATCGCCATGTGACCGTCGTGACCGCAAGCATGCATTTTTCCGGGATATTGCGATCGGTGCGCGAATGTATTGAGTTCCTGCATAGGCAGGGCATCCATATCCGCACGCAATCCGATAGAGCGTTTTCCGTCACCGACCCGTAACACTCCAACCACACCCGTGCGACCGAATCCGCGGTGCACCTCGATGCCATATCCTTTCAATGTCTTGGCAATGAGATCAGATGTTTCTGTCTCCTCGAAAGCGAGCTCTGGATGAGCATGGAACCAGCGTCGCAATGCCCTCGTTTCTTCTTCAGCGGCCTTTATCTCTGGTATGGTTTGCATTCACAAACTCCGGTGGAGGTGGTCTGCACTTGTGGTCTGGTCTTATTCCCACCGACGACGTTCAATTCGAGCAGCGGACGCGGCATGCGCGGACTTCAACTGAGAACAGCTGGGTCTGCGTGTACGGTAAAGAAGTTAGCGACACCGGAAGACTGATTTGTGCGAAAAATCGCATGCCGGCGCTCTAATCCCGTCTCAAGGCGCACTTCTTCAGCGGATTTGCGCCCACATGTGACTGATCAGCCAATCGGATGACACTGCAACTGTCAGTAAGAACGAAGCCTCGTCGGTTCCTCCGAATGGAAGCGTCGTCTACGCAACTGCTGCTGCGAAGAAAATATGTTACCTCATCGTCTGCGTTGACTCGGGATTTCTGTCCCCTGCTGAGGAGCGTTCACAGGACTTTTCCGGGGTTCATGATGCCGAGAGGATCGAGCATGGCCTTGATTGACCGCATCAGATCGATCGCGGTCTTGTCTTTTGCGTCAGGCAGTTGGTCGCGCTTGAGCACGCCGATGCCGTGCTCGGCCGAGATCGAGCCGCCCATGCGCAGCACGATCGCGAACACCACCGCGTTCATCTCGTGCCAGCGCGCCAGATAATCCGCGCTGTTGGCGCCGATCGGCTGGCTGACATTGTAGTGCAGATTGCCGTCGCCGAGATGGCCGAACGGCACCGGCCGCGCGCCCGGGATCAGCTTCACCACCGCTTCATTGGCCTCGTCGATGAAGGCGGGCACGGCAGCGATCGGCACGGAAATGTCGTGCTTGATCGAACCGCCCTCCGGCTTCTGCGCCGACGACATCTCTTCGCGCAGCTTCCAGAAGCCGTTGCGCTGGGTGAGGTTGGCCGCGATCACGGCGTCGTCGACGATTTCTTCTTCCATCGCGCGGGCCAGGATCGTCTCCAGCGGGGTGCGGGCGTCGTCGCCGGGGGAGGACAATTCCATCAGCACGTACCAGGGATGCTTCTCGGCGAGCGGATCACGCACGTCGATGCCGTGGCGGACCGAGAAGTCGACCGCCATCTCCGACAGCAGCTCGAAGCTCGTCAGCGCATTCGCAGCCTCGCCTTGTGCGATCGTGAGCAGCTTCAGCGCCGCCGCCGGCGACTTCAGGCCGACATAGGCGGTCTCGATCGCCCGCGGTTTCGGAAACAGCTTGAGCGTCGCCGCGGTGATGATGCCGAGCGTACCTTCCGCGCCGATGAAGAGATTGTGCAGATTGTAGCCGGTGTTGTCTTTTTTCAGCTTCGACAAGGAATTGAGCACGCGCCCGTCGGCCAGCACCACCTCGAGCCCCAGCGCCATCTCGCGCGCGACGCCATAGGCGAGCGCCGCCGTGCCGCCGGCATTGGTCGAGAGATTGCCGCCGATGGTGCAACTGCCTTCCGCACCGAGCGACAGCGGAAACAGCCGGTCCACGTCCGACGCCTTCTGCTGCGCGATCTGCAGCACCACGCCGGCCTCGCAGGTCATGGTGTTGGAAGCGGTGTCGACCTCGCGGATCTCATTGAGCCGGCGCAGCGAGACCACGACCTCGCCATTGTGCGGGGTCTGGCCGCCGACGAGCCCGGTGTTGCCGCCCTGCGGCACCAGCGCGATCCTGTGCTCGGAGGCAAGCTTGCAGATGTCGGAGACTTCCGCCGTCGAGCCAGGGCGCAGCACCAGCGGCGAGCGGCCGTGGAACAGGTTGCGCTCCTCGGTGACGTAGGCCTCGATGTCGGCCGCGTCGGTGACCGCATATTTGGCGCCCACGATGGCGCGAAATTTCTCGATCAACTCCGGCAGAAGCGGCGCTGCGGGAAACATACTAATAGTCACGACTTTTCCTTCGAAGCGGCACCGACACGTACGGTTGTCGGCAACAACACAATTGCCAAAATGCGGCGTTTGATGAATGAGTGGAAATGGACTCAGCCGGCAAGTCGTCCGCCCAACTGGTCCGCCTGTGCCACTGAACCGATGAAGCAGAGCACAAGGCAATTTTCACCTAGGAAGGGCGACGGAGGTTGCGAGCGCTTCCTTTCAATTCCTTTCGCTTAAGCGCTTCCGCTTAGGCCGGCCGCGCGGCACTGCCGGTCGCCTCAATGTCGGTGAACAAGTCGGCTTAGCGGCACCGGCGTGCGCTTGTCGAAAAGACCAGACACAGCCAGTGAAATCGTCAAAAGCTAAACGACGGTTCAAACAACTCAATGACCGCATCAGGCCGGTTCTTGGCATTCAGCGCGCCTCAATAGCCGCGCCCCATGTCCACGGCGTTCCTCATCGGCTCGTTCTTCAGGAAGTGGCCGATGTTGTCGCCAAAGATGGAGAACACCCGCTCTGTATAATTCGTTGGACTTCCCGCCACATGAGGTGTCGCAATCACGTTTGGCATATCCCATAGCGGGCTTTCCTGGGACAGCGGTTCGTGCTCGAAGACGTCGAGCATCGCTCCGGCGATTGCACGCGTCTGAAGCGCCTTGATCAGTTCTGCTTCCACCACGACGTTACCCCGGGCGATATTAACGAGAAAGGCATCCCGCCGCATGCGTGCGAGTTCCGCTGCGCCGACGAGACCAATTGTGTCTGCCGTTGCCGGCACGGCCAGAACCACAAAGTCGCAGAGCGGAAGCAAATCTGCGAGCGCGTCCGAAGCGAACAAGTGGTCGACACCCTCGACCGGTACGGAGGTATCTCGTTTTGAACCTACGACCGTCATCCCAGCGTTCTTGGCGCGGCGTGCGATGGTCGCTCCGATGGAGCCCAGTCCGACCACTCCGAGGGTCTTCTCGGCCAGGGGCGCCACATAACGCGGGTTCCACTTTCGCTCGGCCTGCTCTTGCAAGAACCTCCGGAAATCCCAATGCAGCATCGTTACGCCGGCCATGACAAAGTCCGTGATGATATCACCGTGAATTCCGCGCGCATTGGTGACCGTAATGTGACCGGCCCTATCGCGGATCGGCAACATTGAATCGACCCCGGCATTGGTACATTGAAACCAGCGCAATTTCTTCGCCTTATCGAACAACTCGACAGGAAAGCGAGACGCAAGCAATGCATCTGCCTCGCTTATGTAGCGCTCCAGGCGTTCGGGATCGGGCGCGCTGATTGCGCGAACCTGCGGGAAACGCTCTCCTATGAGTCGAGCGTAGGTTTCCGCAGCAGGATGGTTAAGCAGGACGGTGAGTGCAGGACCATTAGCGGCCATTTTGATCTCCGAAGCTCGACGAGAGTTGATGCGCAGTTGTTGCCGTGCGTCGCGCAGTATTCGGCGTGCTCATGGCGCCGTAACGCATCTTTGGTTCAACCTCGCAAAGTTATATCGACAATTTAGCCCTTCAGAACGCTTGCGTCGTTCGCGGCCCAGGAGGCAACACACGCATCGCCGATCGCGGGTAGTGATTCAGCTGTAATGTTGAGGACTTTCGACGTTAGCTGCAATCCATAGTCGGTGCGAAACTCGATGATGGTCGCATCACCAACGAACGTCATATCGACGATGCGCCCCTGAACTCCTCTTGCGCTCTCGACGGCTTTGTCGAGGCGCAAATGTTCGGGGCGTACACAAAGCGTCGCATCCGTATCCGCCTCAGGTCGCTGATCGGCAGCCAAGTTCTCACCACCAGGACCGTGAATGACGCCAGACCTGAGCTTGACGGGGATAAGATTCACCTCACCCACAAAACTGGCCACAAATAGATCGGCTGGCCTGCGATAGATGTCCTGCGGTGCGGAAACCTGCCGTATTCGTCCCTCATGCATCACTGCTATACGATCGGACATGGCGAGCGCCTCATCCTGATCATGGGTGACATAGATCATCGTCTTGCCGACTTCCTTATGCAAGGTCTTGATCTCATTCCTGAGATGCTGGCGCAGCTTTCTGTCGAGCGCACCGAGGGGTTCGTCGAGAAGCAGGACGGGCGGCTCGAACACCATTGCTCTGGCAATCGCCACTCTCTGCTGTTGACCGCCAGACATTTGGTGTGGGTACCGGGATGCGAAGGCACTCAGGTGCACCTGGTCAAGCACGCGGTGCACGCGGGCTTCGACCTCCGCCTTAGGCATACGTCGCATACGAAGGGGATATGCGATATTCTCGGCGACGGTCATATGCGGGAAGAGAGCGTAGTTTTGGAAGATGACGCCGAGTTCGCGACGGTGGGGCGGCAGTCGCGTGATATCCTCGTCATCCAACAAAATCTGACCGCTGTCCGGCATCTCGAAACCAGCGATCATCATCAGAGTTGTCGTCTTTCCTGATCCGCTTGGGCCTAGTAACGAGATGAACTCTCCAGGCGATATCGAAAGGCTGACACCATCGACGGCTGTTGCGCGACCGTACCGTTTGTGCAGGCTATGCAGCACAATGCCTCCGGTCTTCAAATCAGTGCTGGTCAACCCGGCTTTCATCAGCATTTCGGCTCCAATTGGTGCTCTGCGCTCTGTTCGCTGTTAACGTACTCTCGTAGCCTCAGACGCTTTTTCTGCGCCGCAGCAGGGCACTGACGACGATAACAGTCGCGGCCAATAGTACCTGCAGCGTAGCCACCGCCGAAATGGTGGGATCGACGCCCTGCGAGATGCTCTGCCACATCAGCATAGGCAGAGTGGTGATCACTCCGATGCCGAGGAACAGTACGTACACGACATCGTCGAAAGAGTGCAGGAATGCAAAGAATGCAGCCACGATGAAGGCTGGCGTAATCAGTGGAATGATGATCGTACGAAATGTAGCCGCTGGCCCTGCGCCAAGGCTGCGAGCCGCCCGCTCGTAGGCAGGGTTGAGGTCTCGGAGATTCGCGACAATAAGGACCACCACGTAGGGGATCGAGTAGACTGCTTCGCCAAGAGCCAGTCCGAACTCAGTGCCCTGAAGTCCTACTCGAGCGAGCAGGAAATAGGTGGCAATCGCCACCACGATGGTCGGCAAAATGATAGGGGAAAGCACGAGAGCAACTATTGCTCCGCGACCGGGTACGCGGCCGCGCGCAAGACCGAAAGCAAGTGTCGCCCCGAGGACAATTGCCATGGAGGTCGCCATCAGCGCGACGCGTATGCTTGTAAATGTCGCATTTATCCATCCCGTATCGGAGATAAACACCTGATAATTGTGGAGCGAATAACCTGGCGCGGGGAACTCGAAAAAAGCGGAGGAGCTGAACGAGAGATAGACCACGACCAGTATCGGTAAGAGAAGAAGCGCTCCCAGCAGGGACGAAACGATGGATACACTACACCCTCCCAGAGAGGGCAGCCAGCGGTCGAGAACATTAGCCGCGGAGCCAATATGCATCAGCCACTGCTTTCGCATGCGGGGATTGGCAACGGTTTCCCGACCTTCTTTGTCGTCGGACAACCCCAAAAGCTGATTGACTGGAAAGAAGCGGGATCCAACCCACAGAGTCGCCAGCACCGAGACAAGAAGTACGATTGATAACGCGGATCCGGAGCCCCAGTTAAGATGATCAACCACCTCGCTATAGATCTGCATCGTGATGGTGAAATCAGACAAGCTACCGAGGAGTGCCGGCGTGATGTAAAAGCCAAGGCAATTGACAAACACGAGCAGCACTGCGGCCATCACGCCCGGTAAGCTGAGCGGCAGGAAAACCGTCAAGAAAGCAGCAATCGGGCTCGCACCGTTCGATCTGGCGGCGCGTAGAAGCTTTTGATCAATACTCGACATGACAGTGTACATAGGAAGGATCATGAGTGGCATGACTATTTGGGTCATGCCAATGATCACGCTTGCGCGGTTGTAGAGCATTGAAATTGGTTGGGAGATTAGGCCGAGCTTGAGCAGGAGATCATTGATAATCCCGCCGCGCCCAAGCAGAACGATCCACGCAAAAGTGCGAACCAATACGCTCGTGAAGTACGGCAACACAACTGCAATGAGAAGGAATGTGCGCAGGCTCGATGATTTGCTCGTCGTCAACGAGTAGGCGATCGGGTAGCCAAGCACCAAGGCCAGCGCGGTCACTGAAAGGCTTATCTGTAACGTGGTGCGCAATACGGCCAGGTAAACCGGATCCCCACCGATTCGTACAAAACGCGCGAGGGTCCAATTGGGCATTCCGAGCGAGAGCATCAGGAGCCCGGCGAGCGGCACGAGAAAGAGCAGCGCAAGGAAGAAGCCGCCCGGAAGCAGGAGCCAAGCCCATGGCGTGGGCCCGGTCGAGTGCGCAGCTACTGAGGGCTCTGACGTGACGTTGCCTGTCGAGAGGATCACTGTACGCGCCATGCCAGCCACCGATCTCCAATGTGCTCGAGATTGGTCTTACCATCGGGACGCTTGGCCGCGAGCCAAGCAGAATCCTCGTGCAACACTTTGGAGGAATTTTCAGGATTGATGCTGAGCAACGGAACCTGATCAGAGGGCAAATGGTCGAGCTGATTTATGTTCGGGCCGGGATATCCTGTTCCTATCGTGAAGTCAGCAGCAACTGCTGCTCGATTTACGAACGCAATCAGCTTCTGCGCATTCTCACTGTTCGGGCCCCCTTTCAGAACTGTCCAATACGTGTAGTTCACGTATGCTCCATCCCACATCATCTGAATGGGGGCACCTTGGCGAATTGCGCTGATCGCACGACCGTCGAAGCAACTCGACATTGCGATCTCCCGGTTGAGAAGCAATTGAGGCGCTTCGCTGCCCGCACTCCACCATTTGGTGATGTGCGGCCTGATTTCGTCGAACTTCTTAAGGGCCCTATCGATCTTGTCGTCGGTAAGCGGCCAAATATCAGATTTCGGCATCCCATCGGCGAGCAACGCGAACACGATGTTGTTTTTTGCATTGGCCGGCAACTGAGTGAGACCGCGGGGGCCAGGAAAGGCCTTGACGTTCCAGAAGTCTCCCCAGCTTTTTGGGCCATTGTTTCCAAACGCCCGCTTATCGTAGGCCAATGTCATGGCAGATGCGATCACCGGGACCGCGCTTTTGAGACGAGCCGATTGCTCTGTCCCCTTTATGGATTCAGCATCCCAAAGGTTATAAATGATCGGAAGAAACATGCCAGCTTCGTCCATCGATGGAAAGGTTGATGCCTGTATGAAGGCCGTATCCCAATCGACACGTCCGGCTTGGTTCATCGCCTTGACCTGAGGCTCGGCAACATCGGCAACGACGTCGACCACCTTGATCCCGGTTGCTTGGGTAAAGGGCTCGTAGACATATTTTCGAATACCCTTGGTAAACAGACCGCCCCACGAGAACGCGATGACTTGGCCACTGCCGGCGAGCTTGTCCTGCGCAAAGGCAACTGTCGATCGCGCGAGTGCGGGAATAGCCATCGCGGCGGCGGCGGCACGAAGCATGCTCCGGCGGCTAAAGCCGGACGGTTGATGTTTGAATAAGTCGCTCATAGCTTCCCCTTCCTGGTTTCGTTCCGAGAATACCGCTACGAGGGAACGTATCCGCCCTCGGGAACGGACCTATGCCTTCAGTCAAAGTTGGCTCCGAGAGCGCTTGCCAAGGCGCTTCCCGAAGCGAACGGGATACGGGCGCGCACATCGCAATTGAGCGAGGTGTCGGTTCTGGAAGGCGCGCAAAGCGCTGCACTTGCGCGCCTTTGATTCCCATCTCCTACGTCCGCCGCTGCGCGAAAGCATACGCCAAAGATTTATTGAGCATAGGGAAGTCTTGATATGAAAACCTGCGATGGGAGGGGAAAATGATCCTCAATTCTTCAACTATCTGACGAAAGTTGATGTTTTCCTGCACAATTGTAGCACCGCCGGGACGCAATTAGCTGCGTACAAATCGCGGGCATCCGCGGACTGCATTAGGCAATCTTAGGCGGCCAAACTCGATCGAAAAGAATGAACGATTTCTGACCCGCAAAGCATACCGACAGGCCCCATACAAACGCAGGGCAATCGCATGTGACCTTGAAAAGCTGTTCGGGACGGAATCGGACGGTGAACGAAGTGGAATCGGATCGCGAACGTTCGCATCGTTTTCTGTCGGTTTATCCGAATTTTTGGCCGCATGCGTTGCCCTGCATACAAACGGGCAATAGCGGGATCGTAGGAACGCTGCTGATTAGGGACCAAGAACCTGCGACCTGATATCCGGCAGATCTTTTGGTTCTGATGACGGAGCCGCACTGAACGCGAGCTTCTGCTTTAACCAACCGAAGATGCAATCGTCCAAAGTCACGAAGTTTTCGATGCATCCGCCAGAGCTTTTGATCATCCGCGGCATAGCCAGATCCAGATCAATGCGTTCTTCAATACACTCGGTCTGCAGTTTCATCGCCTCCGACACGCTAACAAAGCCCCGCCCGCCCGTGACCACGAGAACTGGGCATCGCAATCGTCGCATCAATTGCGTGCGATGTGCCGTGACTCTCCCCTGCTCCGGCGCGTCTGCAACTCCAGTCATCCAGCCGACAGACGCTCGCATGCGGGTCCAATTCCAAAGGCCTCCATCACAAACCACCGCAGCAAGACGTCGATCAGAGGCCGCGAAGTCAGTAGCCAACGCAGCGGACATTCCTTCTCCATAAACGCCGATCCGAGCGGCGTCGACGCCGGGACGAGCAGAGAGGTAGTCCAAGCAGGACGACAACAAAGCTTGCGAAAGACCCCACGCGGGATTTGAGACGTCGCGGTGAGATACGACGAGGAGCGACATGCCCCGATCAATCACCGCCGGCAGAAGCCTTGCAAGCAAGGTGGTTTCTGACTCGTCTTCCATACTAATGCAAATGACTGCGGGTGTAGGCAGACGATCATTACCCGCAGGAACATAATAGGCTAGAAGCTCGGTGTAATCGCAGCTTGCAATCTTTACTCGCTCGACTTTCGCCAGGGCGACCTCAAGGCATTGAATTCCAGCTTCAATCTTGGCTGTCACTTCCCCGCATTGAGGATCGTTCTCGTCAAGCAGTCGCCTGGCCACTTCAAAAGCAGTTAGCGCACAAAGTCGCGCCTCGGCCGCCTCGTTGCTGTCGCCTTTCCCTGCCTTCAGATCACCGACGCGACATTGTTCTTCGCCGATTTTTGTCCACTTGATGATCCAGCTCTGGCGAGCTACAGGTCCCCGGCTTTCCTCGCCACTTAAATTGTCTAGAAACGCTGCCGCGCGTCGCCTTACTGTCGCGAGATCGCCCCCTTTATGACTGCAAGCAGCGTACTCCATGCAATTGGTCCCCCTCGGCGCTGACCCTCACATTTGCGCGAGGTTCGTCAGCTAGTTCATTCCCGTATGGAGAGGCAGGAGCCACAGCGACTGTATCGGCAGAGAGGCGGCTTTGCTCATCCCAATTTTTCAAAAATATTACGGGACGACTAAAGTCGAAGTTCCTCAATATAGCCCTTTGCAAATTCTAAATTCTGCGCCTGACGGCGGAAACCTGCATGTTTTCGTTGGACTCTTTCGCCGGGTGAAACCGGATGAGCTTATGACCTCTGAACAAGCCTCATCTTAACGAGAACCGCGTGGGCGGCCTTAGCAAGGATAGTGGTCTAACGCACATCGCTATGTGGACCCTGGCCGACCTGCCTGTCCAAGAACGAACAGACGGCGGGGTCCACATAGGAGCACATTTTTTAGTTGGGAGCCGGCTTACTTCGCGAGCTCATCCATGACTTGCTTAGTAGCCTTGTAAGCCAGATCAACGATCTCATCGATTTCGGCTTCGGATACGACAAGGGGAGGAGCAAATCCAAGGATGTCACCGTGCGGCATAGCTCGTGCAATTAGCCCCCGATCGCGAGCAGCCTTGGAAATTCGCGCTCCCACCTTGAGTTCTGGATCAAATCGGCGCTTCGTCTGACGGTCGGCGACAAACTCCACCGCGCCGAGCAAGCCCACGCCTCGAACTTCGCCTACGATCTCCAGCTGCGCGAATTTTTCCTTGAGCCGCTTCTGGAAATGCGCACCGACGGTCTTGGCGCGGTCGCTGAGACGCTCCTGCTCGACAATATCAAGGACCGCATTAGCAGCAGCTGCCGCAATCGGGTGGCCGGAATAGGTGTAGCCGTGTGAAAATGCTCCCACCCGATCCGCCGCCTCCTCCATCACGGCATATACCTTCTCGCCAACAATGGCAGCCGAGAGCGGGACGTAGCCGGATGTCAGGCCTTTTGCGACTGTGACAAGATCCGGTTCCATCTCGTAAAGCGTGCTGCCAAAATCAGCGCCGGTTCGACCGAACCCGCAAATAACCTCATCTGCGATCAGGAGAACGTCATAGCGCCTAAGCACGGCCTGAATTTCGCGCCAGTAGCCGGCAGGCGGGGGCGTGATCCCGCCCGTACCAAGCACTGGCTCGGCAATAAACGCCCCGATCGTTTCTGGACCCTCCTTAACGATTAGCTCTTCGAGTTCTGCCGCACGCCGACGAGAAAAGGATACCTCTGTTTCGCCTGGCTCAGCTCCCCAATAATGGTGCGGCGCGCCGGTATGCAAAATGCCCGGAAAGGGAAGATCCATATGATCATGATAGAACGACATGCCAGTCATTGACCCCGAAATGACCGAGCAGCCATGATAGCCTCGCTCGCGAGAGATAATCTTCTTCTTCTTAGGCTGACCGCGTAGATTGTTGTAGTACCAGACCAGTTTCGCCTGCGTTTCGTTCGCATCGGATCCGGACAGCCCGTAGAAAACCTTGCTGGGCTTACCAGGGGCCATGCGCACGAGACGGTCAGACAAAGTCGCTAGTTCTTCGGTCGTGTGCGCGGCATATGTGTGATAGTACGCCAATTTGTAAGCCTGCCGCGCAATGGCCTCGGCCACTTCGGTCCGGCCATATCCGATATTTACGCAGTACAGTCCCGCAAAACCATCGATGTAGCTATGTCCTTGCGCATCTTCAATGCGGATACCCTTTCCTCCCGTGACGATCGTCGGATCCCCCATCTTGCCAGTAGCGAAGTCCTTGAGCTGAGTGAAAGGATGGAGAACAGTTGCGCGATCTCGTTCGGCAATAGTTTTTATTTCGTTCATTTCGTTTCTCCTAAGCCGCCAAGTCGCCGAAGCACACGTACTTCAATTCCATATATTCCGCTAACCCATGCCGCGATCCTTCGCGGCCGAGTCCTGATTGCTTCCATCCGCCGAACGGGATAGGAGAACCCGTGAATGACGCCGTATTGACGCCGAGCATGCCGCATTCGACCTTCTCGGAAAGCCGGAGCGCACGACGTAAGTTGTCCGTGTAGACGTAGCCAGCCAATCCCATTTCGCTTGCATTAGCTCGAGCGACGACCTCTTCCTCAGAGTCGAACGGCATTATTGCGGCTACCGGTCCGAATGTTTCTTCGCGCGTTATGAGCATGTCTTCGGTGACTTGGCTGAGCAGAGTCGGAAGAACGAAGTTCGGACCCAAGCTTTCGTCTCTTTTCGCCGAAGTAACCCTCGCTCCCTTTTTCACCGCATCTTCGATCTGGATTCTGCACTTGTCGGCCACGGACAGCTTCGTCATCGGCCCGATATCCGTTGCTGGCTGCAGGCCATGGCCAACCTTGAGCTTAGCCATCGCCGTGCCGAACGCCTCGACGAAGGCCCCGTAGATTCCTCTTTGTACGTAGATACGATTTGCCGCCAAACAGTCTTGACCCGAGGTAGCAAACTTAGCGGCCATGGCCCCTTTGACAGCTTTATCAACATCGACGTCATCAAAGACGAGAAAGGGAGCGTGCCCTCCAAGTTCGAGCGACACCTTCTTTACGCTCTGGGCGGAACCTTCAAGAAGCAAGCGACCGACCTGGGTAGAGCCTGTGAATGAGAGAGCTCGCACTCTCGTGTCGCGCAAAAGAGGCGTCGAAAGCTCGATGGGATCACCTACGAGCGCTTGAAAGACGCCGGGCGGCACGCCCGCTTCCTCAGCCAACCTAGCCACAGCAAGAGCAGAGAGCGGCGTCTCCGGGGCAGGCTTCACAATAACCGGACAACCCGCCGCAAGAGCCGCGCCCGCCTTTCGCGTAATCATGGCGACGGGGAAATTCCATGGAGTTATAGCCGCCGCGACGCCGATCGGCTGCATCCGCACCTGAAGTAAGCTATCAGCCTTATGGCTGGGAATCGTCTCTCCGTAGGCGCGCTCGCCTTCTGCAGCGAACCAATCGAGAAAGGCAGCCCCGTACTCGATTTCGTGCCGGGCCTCAGCCAGCGGCTTGCCCTGCTCGCTCGTCACCAGAATCGCAAGCTCCTCCGAATGCTCGCGCATCAACGACGCCCAAGCCCTAAGGATTCCCCCGCGTCTTACCGGCAACAATCCCCGCCACGCAGAAAAGGATCGTTCGGCCGCCTCTATCGCGAGCGCGACATCCGCCGCACTGCAACGAGCAACCTCCGCAATCTGCTCGCCTGTAGCCGGATCAACCACCGCGTCTCTTTGGCCGCCCGAAATCCAGCGACCGTCAATTAGTGCGGCACCGGCGACAAAATCGCGGCGGCGCAGACCCCGAAGGCATGCTGCAGCGATCCCGACCATATCTGGACTTTTGGTCAGGGCAGTTTGAAAGGGCATTTGCGAAGTCCCGCGCGGTCGTTTGTTGAAATCCACCGAGTATTCAGGATACTAATGTCGCCAACAGATTTGCGTCGCATTTCGCGGCGACCCGCTAGGTTTCCTGCGTCGTGATGCCAATCTGTGACGAAATCCAGCCGGAGCCTCGATAATGCAATACGACCGAACTGACGCCCGCATCCTTGAGATTGTACAAAAGAACAACCGCCTGACCTCCGAAGTGATCGGCGAAATGGCCGGCCTTTCTGCAACGGCGTGTCAGCGACGACTGAAGAGACTTCGTTCGGAAGGGATCATCGAGGCCGACGTGTCGATCGTTTCGGCGAAAGCGGTGGGAAGGCCTATCCAAATGCTGGTCATGGTGACTCTGGAACGCGAGCGTTCGGACATCATCGACAAATTCAAGAAGGCTATCAAAGGGTCAGCTGAAGTCGTCAATGGATTTTACATCACTGGCGACGCTGACTTCGTCCTATATGTCACCTCGCGCACCATGGAAGATTACGAGCAGTTCACCCGCCGCTTCTTCTATGAGAACTCGGACATCAAAGGGTTCAAGACAATGGTGGTGATAGACCGCGTCAAATCGGGCTTTGCGATTCCAGTTGAAATTCCCGACGAGGAATGACGGGACAAGCTTGGCCTCTGGACGAGATCACACCACAAACGCGCTCATTTCTTAATTCACTAGCGTCGACAGCTCCTCTTTTTCACTGTCGTTGCTTGGAGTTCCAAGAAAAAATCCGGGCACAGAGCCGCTTCGCTGATGTTCGGCTGAAGCGACAGAGCCCCACGAGATCGTCACCACCAGTTGAAGAGCCTTTGTGGCCCAATGCGCGGCGCCAGCCGAACAGTGATCCATCCATGCTCACTCGCCGAATCTACGTTCGTGCGTTTTTTCATCGCTTACTCCCATATAACGCGCAAAATCTGCGCTTTCATCTGGTTACTCTACTGTGCTGTCGATACTTGAGGCGAGCAAAGTGTCTATCCGACCATTCGTCGAAAGAGGACCGGGACAACGAACATTCTATCGTTCGGTCGCGGACATTTCGCTCTCTGACGAGACGAGCCGATCTGCGGTAACGCCAGTCTCCGTCTGAGGATTGGCTGATGAACCCCACCTCGTCTGACTATCATTCAGTGTTGACGCGGTACGTGACCGGAATTAGTCGCTGAATTATCGCCACTGAGCGAGTTATGTCAGATATCACAGCGGCCAACTCTATTCAGTTGATTCGAGCCCTCGCGTCCGATCGACTGAGCGGCGCCTCTAACTCTATCAGATTAGTGAGGCGCGGCGGATCGCCGCCTTTGGGCCGCTGGTCCGAGAAGCGGCGCTTCGCGCACGCGCTACAAACAGCGTATTTTCCCGGCACATTTCCAAAAGCCTGCATCGACGATTTGGACTATGCACGTGGCAGACGCATTCTGAATTGCGTTTTGACACCACGGGCGGCCGACGCTAGCCAATTTTGGTCTGGACGCATGAAGGTAAGACAGAAACGGTATGACTGAAATGCCCAAGCCCCGGACGTTCAACGCCGAAGGCATTACCGCGCCGTTCCGACATGCCACCTTCCGTCGAATCTGGCTTGCAAGTTTGCTATCCAATGTTGGCGCCTTGATCCGCGGAGTGGGCGCGGCTTGGGCGATGACGCAGATGACATCGTCGGCAGACATGGTGGCACTTGTGCAGACCGCGCTGATGCTGCCGGTGATGCTGATCTCGATGCCGGCTGGCGCGATTGCTGACATGTATGACCGGCGGCGGATTATCCTGTTTTCGCTTGGGATCTGTTTGATAGGTGCGACCGCGTTGACAGCGCTCGCCTGGCTCGATCTGGTCACGCCAAATCTCCTGCTGGTATTGTGTTTTCTGGTGGGTAGTGGAGTGGCGCTATTAGATCCCGCTTGGCAGTCTTCGGTGAGCGAGCAAGTGCCGTCTGAAGCTCTGCCCGCCGCGGTGGCGTTAAATGGCATCAGCTACAATCTTGCGCGGAGCGTTGGGCCGGCGCTCGGCGGGATTGTCGTCGCAGCCGCCGGCGTAGTGGCAGCGTTTGCTATCAACGCTCTGTTGTATCTGCCACTGATGCTCGTTCTATTTCTGTGGAAGCGCGCCCCTGAGCCAACGCGTTTGCCGCCCGAAAGCCTCCATCGCGCTATCGTTTCGGGCGTTCGCTACATCATGAATGCGCCATCGATTAGGATCGTGTTGACTCGCGCGATGGCTATGGGCGTGTTCGGGGGCGCAATCATTGCTCTGATGCCGCTGGTCGCCCGCGATCTCCTGCACGGAGGCGCCGAAACCTATGGCATTATCCTCAGCGCCTTTGGTTTGGGCGCAGTGATTGGCGCGCTCAACATCACAGAGGTACGCAAGCGCATGACGGGGGAGGCCGCAGTTCGCGCCTGTGCTCTTTCGATGGGCGGTGCACTTGTGGCCGTCGCGATGAGTCGCCAGCCACTTCTGACGGCCGTCGCGCTAGTCCTGGCTGGAGCGGTGTGGATGATGGCGTGGGTACTTTTCAGCGTTGGCGTGCAATTGTCTGCGCCACGCTGGGTGACAGGGCGAGCGCTTGCGGCCTATCAGGCGGTCAGTTCTGGCGGGATTGCCGTGGGTAGCTGGGCGTGGGGCCATGTGACCGAGACCGCTGGGGTCGACGTGGCGCTGCTCTTGGCAGCGGCCTTGCTTCTTGCCTCTCCGCTGCTCGGGATATGGCTGCCCATGCCACGCGTCAGCGCGCGGGGGGAAGAACCTGGGATGCTCGAGGATCCCGAAGTGCGGCTGGCACTCACCGGACGCAGCGGTCCGCTTGTCGTAGAGATCGAATATCGAATCGCGCAGGAGAATGCACGCGCATTCCATAATTTGATGCAGGACATCCAACTCTTCCGTCAGCGTAACGGAGCCTATGGTTGGTCGATTGCCCGGGACATTGCGGATCCGGAACTATGGACAGAGCGTTATCACTGTCCAACGTGGCTCGACTATTTGCGCCAGCGCAACCGCGCGACTAAATCGGAGCGCGCGCTGGATGAGCGGGCAACTGCCTTACACATCGGTCAGGAGCCTGTGCGTGTCCGGCGCATGCTGGAGCGTCCGTTCGGATCCGTACGCTGGAAGGAAGACGCGCCCGATCGTGCCGCGGACCAGGACTTGCACAGCAAGCATGAACACGGTGCGGTGAGCTAGCCGCAAGAAAAGTCTGCAAAGAAGGTACGTCGGTGGCGCTGCAGATCGCATTACGCCTAGTCCCGAAGTCCCGACCCGCTCCGGGGAGATACCATGAACTCCGGCGGGAGCGAGGCGGCTCGGCTGCTGAAAAGAGCAAAGGATGAACTCTGCAAAAGGGTCCTCTGAAGCTTTCCTCAGCCGCTAGATGCCCTCGATTGCGTTTCCCCTACGGGGTCCTGAAAAAAGGGGGGCCCCCCCGAAGGAGTGGCCCGCCAAGTCAGGGAGGAAACGTCCCCAAGGGGACCTCTGGGATCAGGCCGCGGCCTGTTCGATCGGTGAGAAGGGCAGACCGAGACTCTCGGCAACGGCCTTATAAGTCAGCCGCCCGCGATAGACATTGAGGCCTGCGCGGAGATGCGGGTTTTCGAGCACCGCCGAAAAGCCCTTGTTGGCGAGCGCCAAACCAAAAGGCAGTGTGGCGTTGTTCAGCGCCTGGCTTGAGGTGAGCGGAACGGCTCCCGGCATGTTCGCGACGCAGTAGTGAATGACGCCATCCACCTCGTAAGTCGGATCTGCATGGGTTGTCGCGCGCGAAGTCTCAAAGCAGCCACCTTGATCAATGGCGACGTCAACAATGACCGAGCCCTTGCGCATCGAGCTCAACATTTTTCGGCTGACCAATTTCGGTGCGCTCGCTCCGGGCACAAGCACTGCGCCGATTACGACGTCTGCCGCAAATACCTCTTCCTCCACACTATCGATCGTCGAGAACCTCGTACGAACGCGTCCATGGAATAGTTCATCCAATTCGCGAAGCCGAGGTATCGAACGATCCAGGATCGTCACCTCGGCACCCAACCCTGCCGCCATGCGTGCCGCATGCGTACCCACTACGCCGCCACCGATGACTACGATACGAGCTGGCTGGACACCCGGTACGCCACCGATGAGGAGTCCGCGTCCGCCGCTATACCGCTTCAGGGCCGCACCGGCCGCCTCGATCGCCAGCCTGCCTGCGACCTCGCTCATCGGTGCGAGCAGCGGAAGGCCGCCCTGCGCATCGGTAACGGTCTCGTAAGCGACTGCCGTGCATCCAGACTTAATCAGCCCTTTGGCCTGCTCGGGGTCGGGCGCCAGATGCAGATAAGTGAAAAGGATCTGGTTTTCCCGCAGTTGCGTCCATTCGCTCGGCTGGGGCTCCTTCACCTTAACAATCATCTCGCTCGAAGCGAACACCTCACGAGCGGAGCTGGCGATCGTTGCACCAGCTTTGCGGTAGTTGTCGTCGCTGGCGCCGATGCCGGCACCGGCATTGGTCTCGACGAGCACGCTATGGCCGGCGACCACATATTCGCGGACGGCGCCGGGCGTCAGTCCCACGCGGTATTCGTGCGTCTTGATTTCCCTGGGAACGCCGACCTTCATTTGCGATCTCCTGATTAAGAGGTCATTTCTATCTGAAGAGCGCTGCAAAGCTGCGACGTAGACGGCGTAAGTTGCGCAGAAATTCAGCAATTGTCGCCGGGACGGCGCAGAATTCCAAACCAACAAGCCCGACGATTTGGTTATGACCTGAATCGGTACCTCAGCCAGCTTTGTCTGAAGGGCCTCGCTCACGAAGACCGCTTAATGCCGCCCTCGCGCGGATTGGCTTTCCCTTCGATTCTCGACGCGGTGGCAAACTGTATTCGATTTCGTTCGGAAGGCGCTCTCAGCCAATAAGTCTCGAACGGGTGCTTTAGAGCTTTTGGTACCGCAGTTCATGACGGGCATCGAGATTAGATAGCTATCTCAAGAGCCTCGCCTTCCTGCTTTTGCCGTATTGGCGGGCGACGCCTCGACCATGGAACACACTTAGCGGATAACAGGGTCATGACCTTTTGGATCGCACCGTAATTGACCGACCATTCTACGCCTGCCCAGAGAAAATTTGTTATGTCGGCTCACGCGGAGATTCAAAATGGCAAATGCCGTGAGGGATGTCGCTGATGCATCGCGCTTTTCAGAGATTTGTCGATCAACTGATCGAAAGCACAGACAGACATGCAGCTCAGCAGAGCATGTCCCACATCACTGCTACGTTAGATCTGTCGTGCTTTGCGTATAATGCGCTGCCCATCGGAATCGACGGTGCCTAGCTCGTCTCCGTCGCCATGTTTGATGCGTCGTCTTGCCGAAGACGAAGCAGTAATTCCGAGGGAACTTCTGACGGCGCGCGCAAAGAAGGCAACCAAAGTACCGACTGCTCGCACATGCAAGTGTCTCCCGGCGGACATTGCTGCGTCCATTGAATCCCGGCAAGCGTGGCAA